>CALVHL010000011.1 GCA_944327625.1 uncultured Clostridia bacterium | reverse complement strand
CTTTGTGTTAAATTTCTTTTCTCTTGACATAAAAATATGCACCTCCAAAAGTGTCCAACTTTTGGGGTGCATATCATTACCTGCCGCCCGCTTTCTTTAAATAATCAGATTTATTCAGCAGCCCGTTGCGAGGCAACAGACTGAAATATGGCGCAATAAAAACATACCCGACGCGGAATTTCGCGTCGGGTATGAGTCGTTTTTAATGCAATTATTCGGGCTGGCGTTTGCCGGAATACTTTTCTATGATGAGCGGGAGAATTTCCTCTATGAGCGCGATCTGGGGCTTTAAATATTCCTCGTCCCCGAACAGCGCATAGTGCACGCAGGCGCGCACGAACGTATAGATGAGCGGCTGCAATACCTCCCAGGGAATACCGAGTTTGGGAGAGAGCTCCTTTGCGTAGTCGGTATACCTTTCGCGCACGCCTTCAAAGAATTGAGTGCCGTACTGGTGGTACTGGGGCGAAGTGTAGACCTGATACATGAAGCGGTACTTCGCGCCGTGTTTTTCAGCCGTCCAATAGGGCGTTTCCTTCAAATATCTGTCCAAATCTTTGACGTCCTTGGGGGCGTTCGCCATAAAATCGTCCTCTACCTTTGCCATGCAATAGGCGGTAGATCTGATGATTATTTCGTCCTTAGTCGCAAAATAATGAAACAGATTGCCCGCGCTCATTCCGCAGGCTTCGGCAAGTTTCCTCGACGAAGTATCTTCCAGACCGTTCTTGCAGAAACAGTCGAAGCAGAGTTCCAACAGCCTATCTCTTTCGCCTAAATTCTTTGTTCTCATGTTTTACCACCATAATCATGCAGATTTTTTACAGTATGATTATACCAATTATTGTTCAACTTGTCAACTTACGCAGGCGGGAACAATGCGCAAAATGGCGGTTAATATGCAAAAAATATGCCTAAACCCCGCATTTTGACGCTGTGTGCGGAATGCACTCCCTCCCGCGCCCGTCGCCGAGGCGAACGAAGGGGCGCCCCGACATACAGTCGGGGCGCCCCAATATTTTAAAGATTTTTATTAAGGACAGAGTTCATCAATAGTTTTCCTTATGCACTTCAAAGTATGCCTGAGGGTGGTTGCAGACGGGGCAGACGTCGGGCGCCTTCGTGCCTACGACTATGTGTCCGCAGTTGCGGCACTCCCATACCGTCACGCCGCTCTTTTCAAATACGGCTTTTGTTTCGACGTTTTTCAAAAGTGCGCGGTATCTCTCCTCATGCGTCTTTTCTATTGCCGCAACGCCGCGGAACTGCGCCGCAAGTTCGGTAAAGCCTTCTTCCTCGGCTTCGCGAGCCATTCTCTCGTACATATCCGTCCACTCGGCATTCTCGCCTTCGGCGGCGTGAAGCAGGTTTTCAGCCGTATCGCCCAGCTCGCCCAGCGCCTTGAACCACAGTTTTGCGTGTTCCTTTTCGTTCTCGGCGGTCTTTAAGAACAGCTCTGCAATCTGCTCGTAGCCCGCTTTCTTTGCCACGGACGCGAAATAGGTGTACTTATTTCTCGCCTGCGATTCGCCCGCAAACGCCTCCCAGAGGTTCTTTTCGGTCTTGGTGCCCGCATAGGGGTTCTTTGCGGGTGCGTCCTCGATCTTTACAAACTTACTTGCAGGCTGTTTGCAGACGGGGCATTTGAAATCTGCGGGCAGAGGTCCTTCGTGAACATAGCCGCATACCGTACATTTCCATTTTTCCATAGTTTTATTCTCCGTTTTTATATTTTCATTGAATTTTATCGTCTTTAAAAGGCTTTCGACGATGCCTGCGGGAATACCCGGATAGTCCTTTATTTTTTCGAGAAAAGCGCGGGCGTTGCCACTCTGCGGGAGCATATAACCCGCCTCCCGACAGAGGTCTTCCGCCATCAGCCTTGAAGATTTTTCTGCCGCGACGGCAAGCGCGCCGCTGAGACGGGAGGCAATGCCCTCCGCCTTTGCCTTGCTCTGCAAGAGCGACCGAAGCGCGTCGACGACCTGAGCGTCCTTGGGCTGCTGGGGCGGATATTCGGCGGGGACCATTGATATTGCCGCAGAAGGGCAGGCGTCCGCACACGCGCCGCAGCCTATACATTTTGCGGTGTCGATTATGCTGTTCTCCGTATCCGTCGCGCCCGTCGGGCAGACGTAAAGACATAGACAGTCCTTGGTGCAAAGTCTTAAATTTCTTACCGCGTATTTTTCAGCCATTACTCCGTCCTCCCTTGCTGTCTTTCAAATTTCCACGAGGGCACTTTGCAGACGGGGCAGATTTCGGGCGGGGCGTCGCCGATATAGATAAATCCGCAGACCGTGCACAGATATACGCCCGTATTTTTGAGCATCTTTTCGCCCTCTTTGAGATAGCGGGCGAGCAGAGAATTGAGCATATTAGTCACCTTTTCGCCCCAGACGAGACTGCGCATTGCGCCCCTGTCGCGGCAGCTTTGCGCGACTTCGCGGGCGTAGGGATAGCCGCCGTTAAGGTCGTCCTCAATGAGTTTAAGAAGCTCGCCGAAGGACGCGTTCTTCTCCTCCGCCTCGGAGCGGAAGAAGTTTGCGAGGGCGGCGAACTGTTCGCTCTGTTCGACCAGATATTTCTTTTCGCAGCCGCGCGCGAGGTTTGAGCAGATTATGCTCATCTCCATTGCCGAAAGTTCACTCTCGACGTGGCGGGCGGGCGCTTTACTTACCGAAGCCGCACCGCCGACTTCCCTGAACGCCTCCCTGCCCGCGCCGCAGACGGGGCAGACAAAGTCTTCGGGCAGTTCGCCCTTGTGGATATAGCCGCAGACGGTACAGATGTATTCTTTCATCTTTTTCCCTCCTTTCTGACATGATTATATCAGCTTTTTCCGCGCCTTTCCGTGACTAAATCACAGAACGCGCGACAGTTTTGACGATTATGCGCGGGTTACGCAGAATAAAATAAAATATTTATTCTTAAAGATTGATAATTTTTATTAACCGTGGTATACTTATGCGGAATGAAGGAGCGCAACGAAATGAATTTTGCCGATTTCCTGCCCGTATGGGACAAACTGAGCGAGGGCGACAGACAAAAGCTCGCCGCCTCCGCCCTGCCTAAGAAATTCTTTAAGGGCAGCATTATACATGACGGCTCGGAAGAATGTACGGGGCTCATGCTCATAAAATGCGGGCAGATACGCGCGTACACCACCTCGCCCGACGGCAGGGAGATCACGCTTTATCGGCTTTTCGAGCGGGATATCTGCCTGTTTTCCGCGTCCTGCATGATGAACAGCATACAGTTCGAGCTGACGCTGTCCGCCGAGAAGGATACGGAAGTAATGGTCATACCCGCCGAGATATATAAGAGCGTAATGAGCACCTCCGCCCCGCTTGCCAACTTCACCAACGAGGTTATGGCGAGCAGATTTTCGGACGTGATGTGGCTTATAGAGCAGATTATGTGGAAAAGCTTTGACAAGCGGCTTGCCGCGTTCCTCGTCAACGAAGCCAACATCGACGGCGAAAACAAACTTAAAATAACGCACGAAGTTATCGGAAATCACCTCGGCAGCCCGCGCGAAGTGGTCACGAGGATGCTCAAATACTTCGCCGCCGAAGGCATGGTCAGGCTTTCGAGAGGCGTAGTCGAACTGACGGACGAGAGTGCGCTTGAAAAACTTGCAGAGAGCTGACATCAGCCGACCGAACGGTCGGCTGAAATTTTTTTATTCCCTGCCGCACGCCGAAGCGCTTGCCGCGCAGGCGCGGTCGTTGACGACCGTATCGTAAAATCTGTAACCGCCCGCAAAATTGTACGCCTCTATGCCGTAGCCCGCAAGTATGCGCGAGGCGATATAGCTTCTCAGCCCGCTCTGGCATATTACGTACACGCGCTTGCCCCTTTCTATTTCGCCGATTCTCTCGCGCAGGTCGTCGACGGGGATATTCATAAAACCGTCAATGTGGCCGCGGTCGAACTCCTCCTCCGTCCGCGTATCCAAGAGCACGACGCTGCCGTCGCGGGGCAGTTCGTCGACCTGCTCGACATACCACTGCCTGACTATGCCGCGGCTTAAATTTTCGGCGATGAAGCCCGCCATATTGACGGGATCTTTTGCCGACGAATAGGGCGGCGCGTAGGCGAGGTCGAGTTCGGCGAGGTCTGCGGCGGTCATTCCCGCCCTGATCGCCGTAGCGAGCACATCGATGCGCTTGTCTACCCCGTCGAAGCCGACAATCTGCGCCCCGACGAGCTTCATGCTGCCCTTCTCGAACAGCACTTTCATCGTCATAGTCGTGCCGCCGGGGTAATAACCCGCGTGATTGAGCGGCGAGAGAATGACCTTTTGTGTTTCAATGCCCGCCTCCCGCGCGGTTCGCTCGTTTATGCCCGTGCTCGCCGCAGTCAGTGAAAATACCTTGATTATTGAACTGCCCTGACCGCCGTTATAGCGGCTGTCGCCGCCCGCAATGTTGTCTGCGGCTATGCGCGCCTGTCTGTTGGCGGGGCCTGCAAGCGAAATGAGCGTGCGCTTGCCCGTGACGAAGTGTCTGATTTCCACCGCGTCGCCGACGGCGTAGATATCCTTGGCGGAAGTTTCCATTCTGTCGTTTACGACTATGCTGCCTTTGAGCCCGAGCTCCAAGCCAGCCTCGCGCGCGAGCGCAGTATCGGGCGAAACGCCTATCGCAAGCACGCATAGTTCGCAGGCGAGCGACTTGCCGCCTTTGAGCAGTACGCTGAGCGTATTTCCGTCGTCGCGGAAGCCGTCGACCATGCTGCCGAGGGCGAGTTTTACGCCGTTTCTGACCATTTCGGCGTGTATGAATGAAGCCATATCGCCGTCGAAGGGTGCCATAAGCTGGGGCGCGGCCTCCACGATAGTGACGTTCATGCCCGATTTTCTGAGATTTTCGGCAACTTCCACGCCTATGAAGCCGCCGCCCACGACTACCGCCGTACGGGGGCGAACCGTCGTTATGTATTTTTTGAGGGCGAGCGTGTCCTCGACGTTGCGCAGGGTGAATATCCGCCCGTCGTCTATGCCCGAAAATGCGGGCTTTATGGGGCGCGCGCCCGTCGACAGCAGAAGTTTATCGTATTCCTTTTCAAATACCTTTCCCGAGGCAAGATCGCGCACCTTTACCTTTTTATTTGCCGTATCAATGCCGATTACCTCGTGATTGACCTGCATATTGACGCGGAAACGCGCGTAAAAACTTTCAGGCGTCTGCAAAGTCAGGTCGCGCTCGTCCTCTATCGCGCCGCCTATGTAATAGGGCAGTCCGCAATTGGCGTAGGAGATATAGCCCGACTTCTCATAGACGGTTATCTCCGCGCTCTCGTCAAGCCTTCTCAGCCGTGCCGCCGCCGTTGCGCCGCCCGCAACCCCTCCGACGATAACTACTTTCATTATCTTACGACCTCCCCTCTGTACGACATTATGCCGCCGATATTGCGCACGTTTTTATAGCCCATTCCTCCGAGTACGGCGGCAGCCCGACCGCTCCTTGCGCCGCTCCTGCAATAGATGAAGATGGGCGCAGATTTGTCGGGCAATTCGGCCTCCGCCTTGGAAATGCGTTGAAGCGGAATGTTAATGCTGCCGCGGATATGCCCGTCGGAATACTCGTCGGGGGTGCGCACGTCGACGAGCACCGCTCCCGCCGTGCGGCTGTATTCCTTTACCCCGTCATTTATATCCGACTGGCGGAAAAACGAGAAAATACCCATAATTTTTTAAAGAAGGGCGAGAATTTCGCTCTTGGGACGCGCGCCGACCGCGCTGTTGACTATCTTGCCGTCCTTGATTACGACGAGCGTGGGAATGCTCATTATTCCGAATTCGGCGGCGAGCGCGCTTTCTTCGTCGACGTTTACCTTGCCCACCTTAATATCGGGGCGTTCTTCGGCTATCTTGTCGACGACGGGGCTGACCATGCGGCAGGGGCCGCACCAGCTTGCCCAGAAATCGAGCAGAACGGGTTTATCCGATCTGAGTACTTCACTTTCAAAATTTGCGCTTGTGATCTTTATTGCTGACATAATTTTATGCCTCCTTTTTGTCTTTACAATGCCATTATACCCGCCGCATAGCGCGTTGTCTGTGACAATATCACATATCCGCAGATTTATTATAGTTTACTTTGCCGATATTTTCAAGGGGCATTTTTTCGGCGGAAATTTTAAAGGCGGGCGGCTTCCCGCAAGAAGCCGCCCGCCTGTACCATATTGAATTATCTATACTCTGCCGAGGAGATAGTCTACCGAACAGTCGAGATATGTTGCTATTTTTACAAGATTGTCGATCGAGGGCTTGCTCTTGCCTGAAAGCCAGTTATAGAAAACTCCCCACGAAATCTTTGTCTGTCTGATGAACGCATACTGCGTTATCCCGCTCTCCTTTAAAACGACGCGAAGCCGCTCGTCAAAGGGCTGAACGGCGTTATAACGCACGTCCTCGCAGGGGTACTCTTTGAGCCCGAGCAGAAAATCGCCCGAGCAATTGAAGAACGAGATAAGCGCGACAAACGTATCGTAGTTGGGCGCGCGTTTACCCGTAATATAGGACGACATCTTGGAACTGCACGTTCCCATAGCTTCGGCAAGCGCAGACTGATTAAGACCGCGCTCGTTCATAAGCTCTTTCAAGCTTTCAGATAGTTTCGACAAATTAACCATAAAACAGACCTTTTTCTACAATCTATTATCCTCTGAATTGTGATAATTCTCTTGCGCTCTTTCAGTTCAGAGGTTATAATATAAGTACACAAAGGCAGTGCGCACGCTTTGATACTCCCCCCCCCAAAAAACTTTTTTTATGTTCTCAAACTCTTTCCCCTTGACTTTCACAAAAAAACTTTTTCGGGGGCCCCGTTAAAATAATAAGCAGGGTGTACAGTTCGAATATACTTAGTGACACACAAAAAAGCACTCAAACCAAAAGGTTTAAGTGCTTTTTTGGAGCTACTGACCAGATTCGAACTGGTGACCTTTTGTACTCCCCAAAAAACTTTTTTTATATTCTGAAACACTCTCCCCCTTGACTTTCACAAAAAAACTTTTTCGGGGGCCCCGTTAAAATAATAAGCAGGGTGTACAGTTCGAATATACTTAGTGACACACAAAAAAGCACTCAAACCAAAAGGTTTAAGTGCTTTTTTGGAGCTACTGACCAGATTCGAACTGGTGACCTGCTGATTACGAATCAGCTGCTCTACCGGCTGAGCCACAGTAGCAAACGTATTTCTGCATTGCTTAAATATATTATTATAATTTTAAAATAATTGCAAGCGATTTACCGCGATAATTTCAAAATATCGCAAAAAAATTATGCGCAATTTTCTGTACTGTACGCCTTTTGCACGCCTAATTTTACCTGTTTTGCACATTATATCTGTATGAACAGAAAATTTACCGCAATCTGCGCCGCCCTGCTGCTGCTCGTCGCGCTGTCGCTGCAATTTGCAATGCGTTCGGCAATAAGCACCTTCACATTCGCGCTTGCCGACGATCAACCCAAGTGCATTTATCTCACCTTTGACGACGGACCGAGCGACAGGGTTACGCCCGTCATTTTAGATATTTTAAAAGAGGAAGGCGTTAAGGCGACTTTTTTTATCGTCGGCGAACGCGCGGAAACGCGGAAATACCTGATAAAGAGGGAATCTGACGAGGGGCATACGGTTGCCGTGCACTCCTATTCGCACAGATACAGCGACATCTACGCGAGCCGCGAGAGCATCATCGACGACATAATTAAGTGCAACCGCCTGATTTACGAGGTTACGGGCAATTTTTCCACCCTCTACCGCTTCCCTGGGGGCAGTTTTTTCGCGGGCGACAGGCTTAAAGAGGCGGTTACGGAAAAGGGCTTCTGCTATGTCGACTGGAACGCGAGTTTCCGCGATGCCGAATTTGTCAACCCCGAGCCGCAGCAGCTTGTCGAGGCGGCAATAGAGACCGCCGCGGGGCAAAACCGCGTCGTCATGTTGGCGCACGATTCGACCGACAAGAGCGCCACCGCCGCCGCTCTGCGCGACGTTATCGCATATTTTAAGAAAAACGGGTATGAGTTCAGGCAATTCTGAACGCATACCCGCGATTTACTTATCTGATTTTCAGCCTACGCCGTAAACCTTACGGTATTCCTTCATCTTGTCGAGGTATTCCTTGCCGTCGATGATGCCTTCTTCGATAGCCTCGATAATATCGTTCATGTTGACTATCGAATAGACCTTGACGCCGAATTCCTTATACACTTCCTGCACGGCGGAGAGGTCGCTTTCAAGCCCCTTTTCCATTCTGTCGACGGAAATGATCATGCCCGCAACCTTTACGTCAGCCGCAGCCTTTAACTTGGGTAGCATTTCGCGGAGCGCCTTGCCGCTGGTCATTACGTCCTCGATGATGATTACCCTTTCGCCGTCTTCAAGCTGTTTGCCGACGAAAAGCCCGCCTTCGCCGTGGTCCTTTACTTCCTTTCTGTCGAAGCAATAGTTGAGGTCGGTTGCATAGTCGTTGGCAAGCGAAACCGCCGTCGTTACGGCAAGGGGAATACCCTTGTACGCAGGACCGACGAGTGTATCTGCCTCGAGATTGTTTTCCTTTATGCAGGCGGCGTAATATTTGCCGAGGCGCGCGAGCTGCGAACCCGTCTTATAGTTGCCCGTATTGATGAAATAGGGCGCTTTTCTGCCGCTCTTTAACGTGAATTCGCCGAAGCGGAGCACGCCGTTGTCAACCATAAACTTGATAAACTGCTGTTTGTAAGTCATTTTTATCTCTCCTCAGTTAAGTTTTAACGTATCAATTATTTCGTTTACGTCGGAAATGCCGTGGCTTGTCAGCCAATCGTCCATTTCCCTGATAATTCTCGGCATTGCGTTTACATCGGCAAAGTTTGCCGTGCCTACCTGCACCGCCTTTGCGCCCGCCGTCATAAATTCGAGCGCGTCCCTGCCCGTCATTATGCCGCCCATACCTATAACGGGTATCTCTACCGCGTGGCTGGCTTCATAGACCATTCTGAGCGCGATTGGCTTTATGCCCGCGCCCGAAACGCCGCCCGTGTTGTTGGCGATTATCGGTCTGCGCCTTTCAAGGTCTATGACCATTCCCGTAAAGGTGTTGACGAGCGATATGCAGTCCGCGCCGCCCCTTTCAGCCGCCCTTGCGTTGGTCGGTATACTCTCCACATTGGGCGAGAGCTTGACGATAAGCGGCGTCTTTTTAAGGTTGGACTTGGAGAGCGCGGTGACTTCCTCGATATTTTCGGGCTTAATGCCGAGAGCCATTCCGCCCGCCCTGACGTTGGGGCAGGAGATATTGAGCTCTACCATGTCGACAAGCCCGTCGAGGCGCGCGCAGATCTTGCCGTAGTCTTCCAAAGTTGAACCTGCGACATTGGCGATGATTACTATGCCTTTTTCTTTGAGAAAGGGCAGATCGTCCTTTATGAAGTGCTCCACGCCGGGGTTTTGCAGCCCGACCGCGTTCAAAATTACGCCGTGCGCTTCGGCAATTCTCGGCACGGGATTTCCCAGCCTCGGAAGGTTGGTCATGCCCTTTGTGGATATGCCGCCGATTGCGCTTATGTCATAGATTTCGTCAAATTCTCTGCCGAAACCGTAAGTGCCGCTTGCGGCTATTACAGGGTTTTTGAAGCTTACCCCACATATTTTTACACCTAAATTAGCCATCTGTATGTATTTTCTCCGTATATTTACGCTCCTTGAATTGGTCAATGATTTTATAGAGCCTGTTATGCACCTTTTCGACGTCGGCGACGAAACGACATTTCAGCAATGTACCGTCATTCAGTCTGATTTTAAGCAAGCCGTACGGGTATGAAATGCCCCTTACCCTGCTCCTGCGGTATTCTACCGCCTCTATGTCCGAAAGATTGTGAATTTTGCCGCAAAATGTAAATTAATCGCCCGAAACTATGACTATTTCGTTGGGAGTTATTATGGCGATAATCATCAGATAAACTACAAAGCACAGCATAGCCGCGGTGACTATTACGAGCGTCCAGCCCATAATGACCAAATACGGCATACCGCCGGCTTCCGACGAAAATTTCCTCGCCACGGATATAACCCATATAAGCATACAGGCGACAAAAATCGCTCCGATGACGGACAGTACGAGCAAGGCGTTGCTCTTTACGGCAACGACCTCTTTACTTTCCCCGACTTCGTCCATTAAAGCTCGACCTCGTTTATGTCGAATACGGGGCCGTCCTTGCATACCCTTGCCCTGCTGCCGTCGGTCTTTCCGCACACGCAGACGAGGCAAGCGCCTATTCCGCAACCCATTCTCTCTTCAAGCGAGACGAGGCAGGGCGTGGTTATGCCCTTATCTTTGAGCTGTGTTTTGAGCGCGCGGAGCATTACGGGAGGGCCGCAGGCGATAATCATATCCGCCCTGACGTTCTCCCTGTCTTTGAGGTAGGCGTTTACCGCATTGTCCTTTTCGCCTATGCTGCCGTCGTCGGTTACGACGGTAAATTTCTCGCTCTTTTCAAACTCGTCGAGGAGGCAGGCGCAGCCCTTGTTGCGGAAACCGATATATGTATAGAATTTCTTGTCTTTATTGCCGCAGATTACGGGAACGAGCGGGAAAATACCCACGCCGCCGCCGATTACGACGATATTTTTGGCATTTTCGGACAGGATAAAGCCGTTGCCGAGGGGCAATAATACCGAGAGTTTATCCCCGACGCGGGCATCGGCAAGCGCCAGAGTGCCCCCGCCCTTGACCTGAAAACATACCGTGACGTCGCAGCCCTCTGCCTTTACTATGCCGAAAGGTCGTTTGAGAAGGCGGGAGCTGTCGCCCGTCGAAATATTGAGGAACTGACCGCCCCTGACTTCGCCGACGGGCTCCGGCAGGGTGACGGTCAGAGAATATACGTTGTCGGCAATGAGTTTTACCTCTTTTACCGTCGAAATTACTTCTTTCATCTGCCCATTTTACCCAGAGTGCTTGCAAGATCCTGCTGCATATCTATGCACGCCGCCCTTGCAGCTTCCGCATAGCTCATTCCGCTGTATGCGGGTTTCTTGTAGGCGCAGATTATGCCCCTCGAATTGTTGACTATGCCGCCGAGACCTCTCTCGTCGAAGCAGCATTTGAGCATCTGAGCGTTTCCGCCCTGCGCGCCGTAGCCGGGAATGAGGAAGAAGGTATTTTTGAGCTGCTTTCTCAGTCTTTCGGCTTCTTCGGGGTGGGTTGCGCCGACGACCGCGCCGACGTCGGAATAGCCGTACTTACCGACCGTATCCTTGCCCCACTCCTCGACGAGCTTTCCCATGCGCTCGTAGAGATATTCGCCGCTTTCAAGCTTTAAGTTCTGCAATTCGCCGCTCGACGGATTGGAAGTCTTTACGAGCGCGAAAATACCCTTGTCGTGCGCCTTGACGTCCTCGACGAAGGGCGCGATGCCGTCCGTGCCGAGATAGCCGTTGACGGTAAGCATATCGGCGGGGAATGCGGAGATCTTCTTGCCGTTGATGTCCGTCTCGCCGAGGTATGCCGTCGAATAGCACTTTGCGGTCGAACCGATGTCGTTGCGCTTGCAGTCGGCAATGACAAACATTCCCCTGCCCTTTGCGTAGTTTACGGTATAGTCGAACGCGCGAAGTCCCTCGAAGCCGTACTGCTCGTAATACGCGACCTGCACCTTTACGGCGGGAACGATGTCGCAGACTTTATCGACTATGTTCATGTTGAACTCGATAATCTGCTCGGCGACGCCTTCGAAAGTAGCCATGTCGTTGCGCATATATTCGGGAAGATACCCGAAATCGGTGTCAAGTCCCACGCAGGTGGGGTTCTGCAATTCTATTATCCTGTCAATGAGTTTATCTATCATAATTCTCCCTCACGGAATTTTTTGCTTTTTTTATGCACTGTATTTTACGTCGCCGTCGACGAGCGTCTTTACGACTTTGCCGTACACTTCATAGCCGTTGAAAGGCGTATTCTTGCCCTTGGATATGAATTTATTGCCGTCGATTACATACTTTGCGTTGAGGTCGACGATGGCAAGATCGGCTGGTGCGCCAACCTTTATTTCTCCGCCTTCGAGCCCTAAAACTTCGGCGGGATTGCCCGCCATAAGGCGGGAGAGTTCGGAAATGGTCATTATGCCGCTCTTTACGAGATAGGTATAGGACAGCGAAAAACTCGTCTCTATGCCGCTCATGCCGAACGCGGCGAGGTTGTACTCTACTTCCTTATCCTTTTTGGAATGAGGCGCGTGGTCGGTGACTATGCAGTCGAGCGTGCCGTCTTTGAGCCCCTCTATTATCGCCAGCCTGTCTTTCTCCTCTCTTACGGGGGGATTTACCTTGGTGAAAGTGTCGAAATCTGTGATTATGTCGTCCGTAAGTATAAAGTAATGAGGGCAGGTCTCGGCGGTGACTTTTACGCCCCTCGCCTTTGCCGAACGGATTATGTCGACGCCGCTGTAAGTCGAGACGTGGCAGATATGGACGGGCACGTCGAGGCTTTCGGCAAGCGAAATGTCCCTTGCTATCATTATGTCCTCCGCCGCGCGGGGGCTGCCTTTGAGCCCCGTCAGCGTCGAATTTTTGCCCTCGTTGACTACGCCGCCGTCGACGAGATCGAGATCTTCGCAATGGCAGAGGCATTTGAGGTTAAAGCCGCTCGCGTACTCCATTCCGAGGCGCATGATGAGCGAATTCATTACCGATCTGCCGTCGTCGGAGAGCGCAACCGCGCCTTCCTTTGCCATTTTGCCTATATCTGCGAGCGCCTCGCCCTTTTCGCCCTTGGTTATCGCGCCGATGGGGTGAACTTTGCAGAGCCCCACTTCCTGCGCGCGGGATTTGATGTACCTTACGACCACCGCGTTGTCGCAGACGGGGTTGGTATTGGGCATACAGCAGACCTGCGTAACGCCGCCAGCTACCGCCGCCTTGCTGCCGCTTTCGATGTCTTCCTTGCCCTCGAACCCGGGCTCGCGCAGGTGAGCGTGCATATCGATTATTCCGGGGAATACCGTCTTGCCCGTCGCGTCTATGACTTCGCAGCCCTCAGCAGATATATTTTTAGCTATTTTTACTATCTTCGTGCCGTCGATGAGTATGTCAGCCCGCTCGCATCTGTCGGGGAATACTACTTCGCCGCCCTTTATGAGTTTATTCATGCGTGTGCCTCCCTGTATTCGTTGAGAAGTTTAAGCGCCGCCATTCTGACGGCAAGTCCGCTGGTTACCTGGTCTTCTATCCTGCTCTTTTGCCCGTCGATTACCTGAGTGGTGAGCTCTACGCCCCTGTTGACGGGGCCGGGATGAAGCACGACGGCGTTCTTTGCCGCACGGCTCAATACTTCGTCGTTCACGCCGTAGAATTTCGAGTACTCCGAAAGCGAAGGGAACAGCCCGCCCGACTGTCTTTCGAGCTGAATTCTCAGCCCCATTACGGCTTCCGCGCCGTCGACGCACTGCTCGCGGGAGGTTGCGATATGCGCCCCCAGCTCGTCAAATCCCTTGGGAATGAGCGTTTTAGGAGCGTAAACCCAGACTTCCGCGCCCATTTTGCTGAGGCCGAGGAGGTTGGACTTTGCCACCCTCGAATGTTTGATATCGCCGAGAATGGCGACTTTCAGCCCCTTGAGCGTGCCGAAAGTTTCGCGCATGGTGAGCATATCCAGAAGCGCCTGCGTGGGGTGCTCGTTCATGCCGTCGCCGCCGTTGAGAACCGAGCAGCCGACGGTCTTTGCAAGCAGATGAGGCGCACCGCCCATAGGGTGACGGATGGCTATGAAATCGGCTTTGAGCGCCTGCAAGGTCTTGCCCGTGTCGATGAGCGTTTCGCCCTTCTGCACCGAGCTGGACGCAGCCGAAATGTTGACCTCCGTCGCGCCGAGGTACTTACCCGCAAGCTCGAACGAGGTGCGGGTTCGGGTGCTGTTCTCGTAGAAAAGCGTGACGAGCGTCTTGCCTTTGAGGAGGTCGAAGCTCTTTTTGCCGCTGTTTACAAGCCTTTTCATCTCCTCCGCATTGTCGAGAATGAGCGTTATCTCCTCTGCGGTAATGTCGCGAAGTCCCAATAAATCCTTTTGTCTGAGCATTAGTATTACCTTATTACTTTTCGAAGCGGGGCGTTAAAAAAGCGGAAACAGTACCGATAAATACGGAGAGTATTTACGGTAATAATTCCGCTTGCAAACCAAAATTTTAAAATTTATCCAAAGCCATTTCGTCGGCTTTGGGGAAATTTAATGTCCCCATTTCTTCAAACACCTTGATTTTTAAAAATTATACCACAGCCGTCGGTTAAAGTAAAGAGAAATGCCCGAAAATTTACGCAAAATTTTATATGCGCGGGTGCGCGACGGGCAACCCGAATTTTTATGCGGGCGCAATTAACCGAGCTGATAAAAAAATTAAAATTTCAAGCGGAGAATTGCGGGAAAAAATCAGAGAATTTTTTGCAGGGTAAAGCCGACTTTGTCGCACGAGGTGAGGATATACTCTATCCCGCCTCTCACGGTGCGGAAGGGGAAATACGCCTCGCCGTGAATGTGGCCGAAGATGACCTTGTCGACCTTGTTTTCTTCAAAGAGCTGAGTAAAGAGCGTCGGTTGCAGCCTCAGCCCCATCGGGGGATAGTGTATCATGGCAAGCAGAACGTCGCCCTCCTCGCGGACGGTCTGAACCTGCCTGAACCCCAGCCTGAACCGCTCCGCCTCGCGAAGATAGAGCTTTTCGTCGTGCTCGGTATAGTCCGCGCTGCCCGGGCAGCTCCACCCGCGCGAACCGCAGATGACGACGTTGTCGAACTTTATGCAGTCGTTCTGGAGGAAGTAAAAGGTGTCGTCGGGGGCGGCGCGGCGGAGCTTGGTTATGCCGTTCCACCAATAGTCGTGATTGCCGCGTATGAACACCTTTCTGCCTTTGAGATCGCTCAGCCGACAGAGGTCGAAAACGCCCTCGTCGAGCGTTGTACCCCAGCTCGTATCACCGCAGAGAAGCACGACGTCCTCGTCGGAAACCTTATCGTTCCAGTCGACTTTTATCTTGTCGAGATGCCCCTCCCAGCCCGCGCCGAAAATGTCCATAGGCTTGTCGCACTTGCCCGAAAGGTGCAGATCGCTTATCGCAAAAACTTTCATGGCACTATTATAGCACAATCGGGCGGCTTTTGAAAGCGTTTTACAAAATCGACAAATTTATGTTTGTATTGACTAATTTTGGGGTGTTTATGTCTGACATAGTACTATTCAAACATTAAAACACAGCAAAAATCGGGCGGTTAATCGCAAAAATTAACCACCCGACAGATTTTCGCGGAGTACGCGGCATCGCGCTTCCTCCGCCTTTTTTTATGCTATTTGCACGAACAATTCTTGCCCTGGGGATAGAGCGGCAGCTCGAAAAAGCCCGCGCAGACTTCCTTGGAATAGTCCTGTGCGGGAGGTATTGCGCAATAGCCGTAGCTGGGCACGAGCAACTCTACCTCGATTGCAACCTTCAGAATTACCGTCACGCAGACGTTTACCGTAAAGGTGTTCGTCTGGGTGTTGAATACCCCCTCCGTGCAGACCGCCGAAGCCTGCGCGAGCACCGTGTAAGGCATTATCGAGGGCGCGGGCACGAACAGCAACACGTCCTCCGAAACGGTTATCGTGGCGTTTGCCACGCCCTCCGTGCCGTTGGCGTCGGTGTACACTACCTCCACGGGAATGGCGACCTTCGCCTGAACGCGGGCGCAGCCGGGCTTGTCGGCAAGGCGGTCGACGCTGAGGTCGGACACGGTTACCTGCGAAGTCACCGAGCGCGCACTTATGAAGGTCAGAGGATATGTAGGATTTGCGGGTACCATATCGGTAAGCGTCAAAGTATAGTTTTCGATCTGCACCTGTTTAATGCAGGCGTCAAAAATTTTCTGCGCCTGAATACACACCTTTTCGCACATCCCGTTGAGCGGATTGCCCGTTATCGTGCCGGGGCATTTATCCGACTGAAAATTTGAAAAGAATGACATTTTAACCTCCGTTGTTACGCCTTAGTTATGCGTATGTTTCCGTTACTTTACTATATGTTTTTTTGCGCCTTTTAGTTACGGCGCGGCAAGGCGCAGTGATTTTGCCGAATAAGTTTTGTCTGCGTCAGGGAAGCCAGAGTTTTTTGGTCGGATATATCGGGGAATTGCCGTTTAGTTCCCTGAGCGCGGCTTCGTCGCACGAAAAGCGGCGGGCAACCGACGCATAGCTGTCGCCTACCTTTGCGACATACGCTCCGCCCGCGGAAAGTACGCGGATTATGCCGCCCTCATAGATTTCGCCGCGGTAAGGGGCGGCGATAAACTTTTTTACGCTCTCCTCGTCCATTCCGCGCTTTATGCGCATGAGAGCGCATTTTTCCCGTTCAAGCGTCAACATACTGTATAATATATGGTTTTGCGACCTTTTTTGTTCATATTTGTCGGATAGTACAAGTAAACTATATGTGATGAAGAACAATATTTACAGATCCGCCGCGCTGGTCACGGTGTTTTCGACAATCGAAAAGACGCTGAGTTTCGTGTACAGAATAATACTCTCCCACACCATCGGGGCGCAGGGCATGGGCATTTATCAGATCTGCCTTTCGGTTTTCGCCGTATTTCTGACCGCAGCGTCGAGCGGAATACCCATAACCGTTTCGCGCGTGATGGCAAAGCACGGCGCGGAGGGCAATCTGCGCGCGAGGCACGGGGCGGTCTCGTCGGGAATTGCGCTGACGCTGATGTTCACCGTTCCCGTCGCAACCGTGCTATATCTCGCGAGAAACCTCTACGGCTTTCTCTTTCCCGACGAAAATTGCCTGAATATCTTTCTGTGGCTGCTCCCCGGGCTGGTCTTAACCTCGGTCTATGCCGTCATGCGCGGCGCGTTCTGGGGAAATAAACAATTTTTGCCGTACAGCGCGATAGAACTTGCAGAAAACAGCGTGATGGTCGTACTCGGCTGTATTCTCATAAGCTTTACATCCACCCCCGAGGGCGGCGCGAGGGCGGCGATAATAGCCGTGCTAATCTCTTACATATTCTCTTTCTGCGTTTCGATCCTCTGGTATAAACTGCGGGGCGGGAAGTTCGTCAACCCCCTGCCGCAGCTGCGCCCGCTGCTCGGCGCGTCCATGCCGATAACCGTCATGCGCACGTCGACTTCGCTGCTCAATTCGGTCATAGCGATGTTTCTGCCCGCCCTGCTCGTCTCCGCCTGCGGATACACCGACGCGGAAGCCGTGGCTCTGTACGGCATAGTCATGGGAATGAGCCTGCCGATGCTGTTCACGCCCAACTCGCTGATTGGCTCGATAGCCGTCGTCGTCGCGCCCGAACTGAGCGAAGATTTCTATGCGCACAGGACGGAAAGCCTCAAACGCGACATAGAGCGGACGCTGAGGGCTTCGGTACTGATTGCAACAATACTCATCCCCGTAATGTTCACGCTCGGCGAAAGCCTGGGCATTTTCTTCTTCGACAACCAATTCAGCGGCGTGATAATAACGAGATTTTCCTTTATGATGCTGCCCGTAAGCCTTTCGATGATAACGACGACCATACTCAATTCCATGAATTTCGAGGTGAGAACGCTCATACACTTCTTCATCGGCGCATTGGTGCTGATGGGCTGTATTTTAATACTTACGCCCCGCCTGGGAATATACGCATACATGGTCGGCGAGGTGCTCGACGTGACGGTCACGGCGGCGCTAAATCTGCGGCTTTTGCACAGGAACTGCCCGGGGATAAACTATGCGGGATATACCTTAAAGAGCCTTGTCATAGCCGCCGCGGCTTGCATATTCGGGCGGCTTACCGACAACCTGTTCGCCTGCGTGCTTTCGCCGCTATGGAGAATTATAGTGTGCGGCGGGCTGGTATTCGTCTTTGCCTGCGTCGCCTTTTTCGGAATGGAAATGGCGTCGGCAAAGCCCGTAAAAAAGCTGTTATTCGGCAGATGACGACTTTGTTTTGCCCTTTTTGCGGGCGACTATGTCGTCTTTGAGCGAGAGCGCGCCGCGCACGGCGAGCGCGACGAGGAACGCGCCGAAAAGCTGTCTTAAAGCGTCGCCGCCGACTATCGTAGCCAAAAAACTGAAAATTACGGACGAGATGAGAGCGGGTATTATGACGAGGGCGAGGCCGTCGGACCTTAAATACCCGCTCTTTTTGTGTCTGGGCAGGGCGAACGCCGCCATCGGCAGAAAGGCGATGACGTTGGTCGCCTGCGCGACGTGCTGGCTGACGCCGAGAAAGATTGTAAGAACGGGTATGAGCACCGTTCCGCCGCCCATGCCCATTCCGCCGAGCATACCCGAAACAAAGCCCGCGAGAAGATATAATATGAACGACATATCAGCCGACGAGCATCCTTATGCCCGCCGCGAGCATGAGGGCGACGAAAGCCGCCTTTACCCAGACGGCGGGAAGTTTGTCGAGCAGAGCCGCGCCGACGAGCCCGCCGAAAATATTGCCAATCGCCGCGGGAATGACGACCGACTTGTCGAAGAACCCGCCGAAAGAGTATATCGCCGCGCTTATCGCGCAGAGCGGCGCGATGACGAGTATTGCCGTCGCGTGCGCCTCCTTTTCAGAATATTTTGCCGCCGATTTGAGCAGGGGAACGGCTATCATTCCCCCGCCTCCGCCGAACAGTCCGTTCGCCGCGCCCGTGCCGAGACCGCACAGTATCCGCCTCATCTTATCGCCCATAACCGCCTCTTAGTGAAAATTTTGTGTAAAACAGACATTCCTGACTATATTTTCTGCAAAAAATTTTTAATAATGAATTTTTTTAGAACTTTGAAGGCGATAATCAGTTGCCAAAAATATGGTTTTATATTAAAATGATAGGGTATGAAAGGAAATGCGGCGCAGGGCGCGCGCGTCACGCGCAACGCATTACCGTAATCTCTGCAACTAACAATTCAGTAAGGTGTTATATGAACGAAAAGAACAAGGCAAAATTCAGAAAATTGCTGACCGGCGCGGCTGCGGTAGCGACCACTTGCGCGCTCGTCTTTACCCCCGCTTGCTCGACAACCGATGAAGACGACGAGGACGAGAACACAAGCACGAGACAGGATACCCAGCTCATCAAGAACGGCAACTTTGAATTTTACGACGACAATGACGGCATTTATTTCATAAGCTCGCCGGATAACTGGTCGGGCGGCACGACGGGCAACTCCTCCAACTCGATGTCGGGCATAATCGACACGAGCAAAAAGAGTTGGGACTACATGACCGATACATCCATGCCCGAAAAGCTGGAAAATAACGACGACCTCGACAGCGACGATGAGGACAAGGTCGATTACAACAACGCCCTGACGGACGATCTGCCCTTCTCCAACCCTCACGACGCTACGGACAGCGACGCGACGACCGACGATTATCAGTACATCGATAACCCCTTAACCCACCTTTACAGCTATGACGACGAGGGCAACGTGCTGGACCTCGACGGCAATAAAGTCACGACCTACGAGGACGAGGACGGCAACCTCTATCTCGACGAGGAGCTTAAAACGCCGCTCGAAACCTCGGTGCTCATGCTGCACAACTACCGCAAGAGCTATTACACGGGCACGGAGAGCTATTACAGCTCCTCCACGACGGTGACGCTCGAAGCGAGCACGGCGGCGGAGATTTCCGTATGGGTTAAGACGAGCGACCTCTACTTCGACGGTTCGGACAATTCGAGAACGCCCGTCAACGGCGAGAGAGGCGCCTATATCGAGGTTGCCACGACGGTAGGCGGCAACGACCTCGACAGCTTCAAGATAAGGAACATCGACACCGAAAAACTTAACCCCGACGGCGAAAACAACGGCTGGGTTGAATATACCATCTACGTCGAAGCGTCGAGCTTTGCGGAGACGACGGTGACCATCACCCTCGGCCTCGGCGAGGACGACATCTACACCGTCGAGGGCTATGCCTTCTTCGACGACGTGACGATGACCAAGTACAAGAACGGCACGCTTTTGAGGGAAGCCGTAAACGGCGATAACGGCGACGACTATTTCGACGGCCTCGTCAAGAACTCTACCTATCTTCCCCTCTCGCCCGACGGAAAGAGCGAGTTCAGGGTTGACAGGGAAGTCTCGCAGACAAACGGCGCGGACGGCGAACTCGTCGAGAACGTAAAAGAAAACAATTTCGCAGACAGATATTTCTATATCGACCTTGCAAGCTATTCGACCAAGACGTTCATTCCCTTCGGAAGCGACAGCGTGACGGCAGGACTTACGGTCGATAAGAACAACACGGGAAGCTACGTCTCCTCGCATAACATCGACTATGCAACGTCGGGAGTTTCCGACCTCAACACGTCGAGCGGCGCATCGAGCGCATACCTCCCCTCCAAACTTACAAACAACGGTCTGACCACGAAAGACGACCTGCTTGCAACGCTCGGCATAACCGACGCGGAGAACTGGTCGACGACGCTCGGCGGCAAATATTCGACCATACTCACCGACGCGCTCAAAACGGCGGCTACCCTGCCCGGAGTTGAGGACGGCAGCACCGAAGCGCTCGTAATGCTCAGCGCGGACGGCGCGGCTTACCAGGCGGAGATAACCAACGACGCATTCACCCTCGGCGAGGACGAATACGTGCTCGTATCCTTCTGGGTAAAGACCTTCGATATGAACGGCAGTACCGCCGCTACCGTATCCGTCAAGGACATTAACGACGAGGACAACCTCTCCAACTTCACGATAGATACGACGACCGTCGGCACGACGACGATAAACGACGAAGAAGACGTCTACAACGGCTGGGTTCAGTGCTTCGTCAGGGTTGCAAACACCACCGAGAACGAGAGCTCGTTCAAAATCGTCGTAAACTTCGGCGAGACGACCATTCAGGGCACAACTTCTTCTTCCTATAAGGCAGGCTGGCTGGCAGTTGCCAATATGTCGGTAATAGAGCTCGACGAGGACGTCTACGGCTATACTTCCTCGGGCAGCTACGTCGCAACGCTTTCGCTCAGCGACAGCGAGGACTTCTCCTCCTCCTACTTCGACAGCGAGCAGGCCGACGCGAACGCCATCAAGGAGACGGTTGCAATTCCTTCCAACTATACGGGCGTAAACGGCGCGAGCGCCGAGGTGGTAAACCTCAACAATCCTCAGCCCGATTACGACGAGAGCAACAGAAACCCCTATGCAGGTCTTATAAATAAGGAATACCTCGACGCATACAAGGGCTGCGAGTGGTACAGTGCAATAACGGCGCTCAAAAACCTCAACGACAACGACGAGATATGGAACACGCTTGCGGGCAGATATTCCGTACAGCCCCTCATCATCGTCAACACGTTGAGAAGCTTTGCAGACAAAGCCGAGGCGATATATAACTATGGTTACATCGGCACGAGCGGCAGCGTTTCGTCGAGCGGATATACGGCTATAAGCGTAAGAGTCAAGGTAAGCGCAGGCGCGGTTGCAAATATCTACCTCGTAGATACCGATCCTGCCTCCAAGCAGGTACTCAGCTATGACCTGCCCGCATATACCTTCTGGTATGACGACGACGGCAATATCCTCAAGGGCGAACCCGCGGAAGGCGCAAGCGTTGCAGAACTGAGGGCAAATATCGCTTACAAGCTCCGCGACGACGGTCTGTACGAGAACGGCACCGACGGCAAGCTCTACGCTAACTTCTACAACCTCGAAAAGTACTACGACTCTGAATTCGAGCACGAAGACTTCTACGATGCAGAAGGCAATAAGGTCAACTTCAACGACCTCGTTCAGGGCGAGACCTATTACGCAGACGCTCAGCAGACCAATTACGCACCCCACTACCTCATTGCAGGCGAGAATACCGCCAAGGTCTACAAGTACAATGCAGGCATAGGCGAAAAGGCAACCTACTACTATATGGTAGACGGCGTTGCGGACGAAGAAAATATCGTTTACGGCATAGATACTTCGGTTGCAGAGCTTAGATACGACAATACTTCGACGACGCCCGACGCATACCACTTCACGATAGACGCAAGGACGAGCGAAGGCGCAGCCAAGTACGCCGGCAAGTGGGTAACCGTTACCTTCTACGTACACGGCGGCAGCACTGCGACGAGCTACAGGCTCGAACTCTGGAGCGGTTTCCGCGACGAGGAGACGAGCGGACAGGCAGACGGCAGCTACGTACTGTTCGACCACAGCGTGGCAAGCGTCGACGAGACGACGTATAACTCGCTCGTTTCGCACTACACGAACAACATCATAGACGAGTACAAGAGCGTAATCGATACTCAGCTTGCAGACAACGACGGTACGATTGCCGATTATGAGAAGCTTGCAGGTACCAAGAGCGACATCTACAACTACTCGGCAACCTACTACACCTACACCCTCTACGATTCGGCAACCTACGTTCCCTTCAACGCAGAGACCGCCGACGAGGACGCAACCGGCTACGCTTACACTTACAGCGACTACACCGAGAGCCTCGGCTTCCTCAAAATTGAGGACGACACGATCGGCGGCGACGAAATACTCATGTCGGCATTCATAGACTATTCGGTAGTCGACAAGTCGATTGAGCTTTCGGGTTCGACGGACGTCGAGGAAGATACCGACGAGGATACCGACGACAGCGATACCAATATCTGGCTGCTTGCGGCTTCCATCGCTATCGTCATCGCAATACTCATCGCCATCATCGGCATAGTCGTAAGAGACCTCGTAAAGAAGCACAGGCGCAAGAAGACCGCCGGCAAGAACAGCTATAACTTCAACAAGAACAAGCGCTATGTAAGGAAGTACGTCAAGGCAAACGGCGAAATGCCCGAGCTCAAAGACGAGGGCGCAACCGCTCCCTCCGACGACGTCGTAACCGACGGCGCGGTTGAAGAAACGACTTCGGAAGAAGGCGGCGAAGCCGAAACGCACGCAGAGAGCGAGGCAGAGCCCGCAGGGGACGAGTCCGAGACCGACAAGGGCGGCGACGGCGAAACCTCCGACGGGGAAGATAAGGAATAAACCTTAAAGACAGAGGACGCCCTGCTGCTTGATTGCAGCGGGGCGCTTTTTGTAAGTTTTTCGCGCATTATCTTTGTGCGGCGGAAGGAAAAAATATGCTTGAAGTAATGAAAGAAAGTCAGTTCGACGAGGTGTTCGCGCTCATGCGGGACAGCTTCCCCGTCGACGAATACAGAAGTTACGAGGGACAGAAAGCGCTGCTTGAAAACGACCTTTACAACATCTCGGTAGTCAACGGCGACGACGGGGGCGTAATCGCCTTCGTCTGCTTCTGGGAGAACGATAAAATAGCCTTTATCGAGCACCTGGCGGTGGATAAATCGCTGCGCAGCCGCGGGCTCGGCGGGCGCATACTTGAAGAACTGAGGGCGATCCGCAGGGATATGACGATTTGTCTAGAAGTCGAGCCACCTGTTACCGAGCAGGCGATAAGGCGGATAAATTTCTATACGCGAAACGGCTTCTTCCTCAACGAATACGAATATCGCCAGCCCGCCCTCGGCGAGGGCAGACAGTCCCTGAGGCTTATGATTATGACGAGCGGCAAAAAGGTCGGCGAAGACGAGTTCGCCGACCTCAAAAGGACGCTGTACGAGAGTTTTTACAAGGGCTTGAAGCTTTAAATTCTCAGCCCCTTGGGAAGGTGATTTTTTGCCGTGCCGCCTACACACTTGCACCAGCCGAGCGGAAAGCCGAGGTAGGTGACTACCCTCCACCCCGTCTCGTCGCCGCAGCCGAAGGTGTTGCCGCCGAGATAGGCAAGCGCCGTGCGCTCGTCTACGGCTATGCATTGCGCCGTATCGGCATCAAGGCACATTGCGAGGGCGTGAGCAGGCTCGAACCTGTCGCCCCTGAACTCGCCGAGGCGCACGCCCGCCCTCAATATATGCAGGGAAATCTGCGGGCAGTCGTCGGGCAGGCTGTAAAGCACGCTGTCGTTGAGGTGCAGGTTTTTAAAATTTGTTTTAAGCGCGTTACGCTCGAAAAGAGCGTATTCCGCCGCCGACTTGTTCGGCGGCGATTTGCGTTTTATGGGGCGCATTTCGCCCGTCTCGCCGCCCTGCTTTTCAAACAGAGCGGCATAGTGTCCCTCGCCCTCGATCTCGTGCGGATAGAGCTTCTTTTGGGTTATGAGGGTAAATTCCTTATGACGGGCGAGGAAATCTGCCGTCTGCAACTCGTCCTCCTCGGGGGAGAAAGTGCAGGTCGAATATACCAGCCTGCCGCCCGACCTTAGGCACTTTGCGGCGCAGTCGAGTATGCCGCGCTGTCTTATAGCGCAGGCGGCGACGTTTGCCTCGCTCCATTCGGGTATGGCGTTGGGCTCTTTCTTGAACATTCCCTCGCCTGAGCAAGGCGCGTCGACGAGTACTTTGTCGAAGTATTCGGCAAATTCACGCGAAATTTCTTCGGGCGAGGCGCAGGTGACGACGGCGTTGGTTATGCCCAGCCGTTCGACGTTGGACGAGAGTATTTTCGCGCGGCGGTCGTTTATTTCGTTGAGCACTATTATGCCCTTGCCGCGCATTTTCTGCGCCATCTGCGTACCCTTGCCGCCTGGTGCGGAACAGAGATCGAGCACGCGCTCGCCCTCGCGCACGTCCAGAAGGGGCGCGGCGCACATTGCAGACGGTTCCTGCACGTAGTACGCGCCAGCGGCGTGGAGCACGGTCTTGCCCGCCTTCTCCTCGTCGACGTAGAAGCCGTCACTCTCCCACGCGACCTGCCGCAGGGCAAAAGGCGAAATGCGGGCGAAGTCGTCCGCATTTATTTTAAGCGTATTTACCCTTATCGCCTTGCAGGGCGGGCGGTCGTAGGACGCAATGAAATCGTAGTACCGTTCGCCGAGTTGCAATTTCATTCGCTCTTTAAAGCTTTCGGGAAGTTCAATCATGCAGAAGCTCCCTCAGTTCGTCGGGGGAGATTATCTCCACGCCGACGCTCTTTTCGGCATTGCGGGTGCGGACGGTATCGTCGCCGTCCTCCCTGACGTATACGTTGCACTGCGACTGGCGCTGGGTGTAAGCGCCGCCGAGCGCATAAATTCTGTCGACGAGCGGCAGGGAATTAGCTATGTCGTCTTCGAGCGGACGGGAGAAATTGAACGTCCTGCCTGCAAGCCTGCCGCCCTTCTTTTTGCGGCAGCGGCTGAGATGAACGTAAAATTCTACCCTGCGCTCCGACCGCTCCTTTTTCTCGCGCTCGACGCGCTCCTTATAGGCGATATATTTATCCGAGACGGGCTGGGTTATGCGGTGATTGCCCACCTTGCCGCGCTTAATGCCGAGCACGGCGTCAAGCTCTTTGCAGGCACAGGAATATTTCTTGCAGAGCGCCTCGGTGACGCGCATAGTCGCATAGGCATCGTCCGCCGCGCGGTGCGGCGTGAAATCGACTTCAAGACTTTCGGTTATGTATTCCAGCCCGAACTGCCGCGAGAAATCGTCAATTGCCGTCATATACATGAGCTGACTGTCCGAAAACGAGAACGACAGCGGCGGCAGGCGGAAGCGGTTGGTCTCCAATTCGAGATACTTGACGTCGTTGTGCGTCGCGTGGCCGTAGACGAGATTATTTCTGTCTTCGAGCAGCCCGCGTATCTTGGGATAGACCTGCGTGAAGGGCGGATATTCCTTGAATTTGTCGTATTCGTAAGGCAGCGTTATGCCGCGATTGCCGCGGGCATCGGTAAGGTGAAACTTGCCCTTGGGGTTGATGAGAATATCCTCTTTCTTTATTATGTTGAAATTTTCGTCGCAGAGAACGTAGCCGAATGCGCATATCTTGGCGCTCGTCTTGTAGACGCTGGCGCACTCGATATCGAAAAATAACAGGTTCATAAGCTATATTATATCAAAGCCCATGAAAAATGGCAAGCGCGCGAGTGCGATTGCCTATTGACTTTTGACAAAGTCGGTCGTATAATATAACTATGCAGAAGAAATTACTTTCAATTTTAACTTTCAGCAGAGATAATACGGACAAGAGCCGACCGCTCCTCGAAGCGCTCAAACCCTATTCGGACAGAATAGAGGTAATCTGTCACCTCGACTGCGAATCCGCGCCGTTTGAACTTACCAACCTTTCGTTCAGTGACTATGCGCGGTTCATCAAGGTGAGCGCGCAGCTTGCGAAGGGCAAATTCATCGTGCTCGTGCCGCCCGAGACGAGGCTGAACGCCGAGGCGTTTGAAAAGCTGCTCGGCATGATAGAGAACGCCGAGGACAGCATAATTCACTTTATGCGCAGCGACCTCGCGCTCTGCTCGGCAATAGACGCCAAGCTTTTCAAGAATATCTGCAAATCGTCTGCGGAAGTGCAGTATACGGACATACCGCTCCACTGCTTCGTCGCCGCAAAGAGCGTCAAAAAGGTGACGATTGTGCCCTTCGTGACGGGCAACGAAATACAGAACGTGCTTGCAAGCGACAGGTGGGACGACTACGTCGCCTCGCTCATCATCGCCGTCAGGACGTTCAATTCGCCGAGAAAGCGCATATCTTCGCTTATGTACAAGTCTGCATTCGACGCCATTTACGCTTCGGTTTCTGCGGCGTACTCCGCCGCCATAAGAAAGACGGTAGCCGACAAGAACTTTGCCGCCAAAGCCGCCGAGTTCGACGACGCGCTCAAAGCCGCCGACGCGAAGATGTACGAATACGCCGAAAGGCACTATAAACAGGCCCCGCTCAAAAAGATACGCGCGGACAGGTTCACCAAAATACCCATAATGACGGCGCTCAAATTCAAATTTACGCCTTAAAATTACATTAGACATAAAGACAGCCGACCGCTTGAAATGCGGTCGGCCTGATTTTTTTATTTTTTTATTTCTTTTTGGGGGTGATATATTCCTTGCCGCCCATGTACTTCCTCAATACTTCGGGAATGTACACGCTGCCGTCGGGCTGAAGGTGATTTTCGAGGAATGCGATGAGCATTCTGGGAGGAGCGACGACGGTATTGTTGAGCGTATGCGCATACACGTTTTTGCCCGTCTTTGAGTCCTTGTACCTTATGCCCAGCCGCCTTGCCTGCGCGTCGGTCAGGTTGGAGCAGCTGCCTACTTCAAAATACTTCTTCTGGCGGGGGCTCCACGCCTCGACGTCGAGGCTCTTGTATTTGAGGTCGGCGAGGTCGCCGGAGCAGCAGACGAGCGTACGGACGGGAATTTCCATGGAGACGAACAGCTCGACGGTGTACGACCACAGTTTTTCGTACCAATAGTCGCTTTCTTCGGGCTTGCAGACGACGATCATCTCCTGCTTTTCAAACTGGTGAATACGGTAGATACCCCTCTCCTCTATGCCGTGAGCGCCCTTTTCCTTTCTGAAACAGGGCGAATAGGAAGTCAGCGTAAGGGGGAGCTGCGCCTCGTCGAGAGTGGTGTTCATGAACCTGCCTATCATGGAGTGTTCGCTGGTGCCGATGAGATAGAGATCTTCGCCCTCTATCTTGTACATCATTCCCTCCATTTCCTCGAAGCTCATGACGCCCGAGACGACGTTGCTCCTTATCATGAAGGGTGGTATGCAATAGGTGAAGCCCTTGTCTATCATGAAGTCGCGGGCATAGGTGAGCACCGCCGAATGAAGCCTTGCGATGTCGCCCGTGAGATAGTAGAAGCCGTTGCCGCTCGTCCTCCTCGCGCTGTCGAGGTCGATGCCGTCAAGACTTTCGAGAATGTCGAGATGATAGGGTACGTCGAAGGGCTTTTCCTTGGCTTCGAGATAGGTGTTCCACTGCACGTTCTCGCTGTCGTCCTTGCCGATTGGCACGTCGTCGGCGATAATGTTGGGGATCATCATCATTGCCTTTTTGAGCTTTTCGGCAACTTCCTGCGTCTTTGCCTCTATTTCGGCGACGGCGTCGTTGTTCTGCTTGGAGAGCGCCTTGACTTCCTCCGCCTCCTGCTTCTTTCCCTCGCGCATGAGCGCGCCTATCTTCTTCGCGTACTCGTTGCGCTTTGCCCTTCTCTCGTCGCCTTCGCGCTGGAGCGCTCTGTTCTGCTCGTCAAGGGCGAGAATTTCGTCCACGAGCGGAAGCTTTTTGTCCTGAAACTTCTTTCTTATGTTTTCTCTGACAAGTTCGGGGTTTGTCCTTATGAGGTTAATGTCTATCATGCTGAATTATTCTCCCTCGACCTTTGAAATTCGTAAATATTATACGGCAAATATCGGGCAAAAGCAATTAAATTGAGCTTTATTCTATTGAAAAAAAATCTCAAATATGATATAATATGAATAGTTATCGAACTTGGCGACATACTGTCGCAGGGAGTTTTATGAGTAAAATTTATTATAAAGGCAAAAAGAGTGCGTCGACCGCCGCGGACGCAGCCAAAAAGGCTGCGGCTTCGCCCGAGAGCGACAAGCCGACAGATGAAATCGCCGCGACTACCGTTGCAACCGACGGCATGCGCGACGGCCTTGACGAGCCCGCAATTGCCGCAGCTGAGCCGAGCGCGGAGCCCGAGAGCGACAGACCTACTGCCGAAAGCGCCGCGACGGATAAACTGCGCGAAGTTTCGGACGAGGACGTGCCGCCGGTGCCCGGCTTCAACAAGGAACAGATAATACGCACTTTCAAGCGGCACCCCAATACCAAAGCCGATACTAAGGTCAAGAGATTTACGCCGCCGCTGACGCGCGGACTTACCTCGAATCAGGTCGACACGAGGTTTTCGCAATACCTCTTTAACGACACCAACAAGAGCTATTCCAAGTCCTACGCGAGCATATTCATCGGCAATATATTTACCTTCTTCAACCTGCTGTGCCTTATCGCATTCATTTTCCTGCTGCTGGCGGGCACTAAGGGCATAACCAACTATCTCGTAATCTTCATCACGACCGCCAATATCTTTATCGGCATATTTCAGGAGATCCGCTCCAAACTCGCGATAGATAAGCTGTCGATACTGACGCTGTCGATGACCAAGGTCGTGCGGGGCGGCGAGGTCTGCGAAATCCCGACGACCGAAATAGTGCTCGACGACGTAATAATACTCGAACTCGGCAATCAGGTCCCCGCGGACTGCATACTTGCCGAAGGTTCCGTCGAGGTCAACGAGAGCCTGCTCACGGGCGAGTCGGTGGCAATCAAAAAGCAGGTCGGCGATACGCTGTACGCGGGCAGTTTCATTGCGAGCGGCAGCGGCAAGTTCCGCGTCGAAAAGGTCGGCAGGGATACTTACCTCGAAAAGCTTACTGCCAAGGCAAAGAAGTATAAGCGTCCCAACTCTGAACTGATGAACTCCACCACCTATATCATCAAGGCGGTCAGCGTGCTCATCATTCCCATTGCGATAGGCATTTTCTTCGTGTCGAAGAACAACGTGCCTTCGAGCTTCGAGTTTGAGCAGTTCATTTTCAGCAAGGAAGTCAGCTACGGCTTGCAGAGAATGTGTACGGTAGTCATAGGAATGATCCCCTCGGGAATGTTGCTTCTCACCTCCGTCGCGCTCGCCGTCGGCGTTATAAGGCTGTCGAAGAACAATACGCTCGTCAGAGACCTGTATTCGCTTGAAATGCTGGCAAGGGTAAACGTGCTGTGCCTCGACAAGACGGGCACGATTACCGACGGCAGAATGAAGGTCAACGACACGGTCATTCTAAATACCGTCGGCGAATATTCGCTCAACGACATAATGGGCAGCATACTCGCCTCGCTGGACGACAATAACCAGACTTCGATTGCGCTTTACAACCACTTCGGGCACAGCGACGCGCTGTCGCCGATTGCCAAAATACCCTTCTCGTCAAAGAGAAAGCTGTCGGCGGTTTCGTTCGACGACGTCGGCACGTTCGTAATGGGTGCGCCCGAATTCGTGCTTAAACCGCTGCCCGTAAAGGTCGACAAGATTGTCAAGCAATACGCGCAGATGGGACTGAGGGTTATAGTGCTTGCGCACTCCTCCGCGCCCATAGTCGGCGACAAACTGCCCGCGCTGTTAAAGCCGATTGCCATAATTTCTATTGCCGACAATATCCGCGAGGACGCCATAGATACCATCAAGTGGTTCAAGGAAAACGACGTTCAGGTCAAGGTTATTTCGGGCGACAACCCCATTACCGTTTCGGAAGTCGCCAAGCGCGCGGGCATTGAAAAGGCGGATAAATTCATCTCGCTTGAAGGGCTCAACGACAAGGAAGTCGCAAACGTAGCGAATAAATACACCGTATTCGGCAGAGTTACGCCCGAACAGAAAGCCATACTCGTCAGGGCGATAAAGACCGAGGGCAACACGGTTGCGATGACGGGCGACGGCGTAAACGACATACTTGCGCTTAAAGAATCTGACTGTGCCATCTCCGTCGCTTCGGGCAGCGAGGCGGCGAGAAACGTCAGCCACCTCGTGCTGACGGACAACAACTTCGGCAATATGCCCAAGGTCGTCGCCGAGGGCAGAAGGGTTATCAACAACATCAAGAACTCATCCTCGCTGTACCTGATGAAGACGCTGTTCACGGCAATACTTGCGACGATCTGCTGCGCTATGACATCGCCATACCTCTTTATGCCGAGCAATATGCTTCTGCTTGAAATCTGCATTATCGGCTGCCCCTCGTTCTTCCTCTCGCTGCAACCCAACAATGCGAGGGTTGAGGGCAAGTTTATAACACACGTCATGAGCCGAAGTATCCCAGGCGCGATAGTCATGGTGCTGTGCGTAATGTCGATGTACCTCACATACGTCATAGACGAGGCGACGTTCGGGCAGCACTACGGCGCGATGTGCATGATTGCAATGACGCTTTCGGGACTTGTAATGCTGTTCAGGGTGTGCCAGCCGTTCAACGCTTACAGGCTTGTGCTGTTCCTCGCGAACGTGGCGATTTGCGCGATTGCGCTGTGCGTACCGTCGATCGCCGAGCACCTGTACGCCGGTTGGAGCGAGCTTGAATGGGATTATTCCAAACTGCTCATCATTGCCGTCGTCATCGAAGCGGCGTTCCCTCTCTCCAAGTCGCTTATCAAGATTATGGAGATCATAATGCCGTCGTCGACGGCGCACAAGCAAGCCGAACGCAGCTGAAAAGCAGGCGATTTGAAATAATTTTAAAGTAGCGATAAGCAGCCCCGACGGTTGAACCGTCGGGGCTGTATTTACGTGCGGAAAAGATTATGCGCGTCGGGCGTGAAAAGTGCGTTGGTTGCGGCATATATGCGGGGCAATTGCATTTTTCGGAATGATTTGAGCGCGCTGACGAGGGAAAAATAAAGCGCCTTGAAGAACTATGCGGAGCGCGTGAAAACGGCGCTGTAAGGCGCAAATAGACGATTTGTAAAACGCTTTAAAGTATGCCGTGGTCGTGCGGGCAAACAGCGGGAATATACGCGGCGAAAAGGGCGATATATTCGGGGAATACAAAATTACAGCCGCGGCGGAAAATTCCGCCGCGGCAATGCTTTGAATTTTGCGTTTAACGCGCGTCTGTGCGCGATTTAATATCTGCCGTTATTCTTTATACGGAAAGCTTATCATTCGTCGTTAGAGGGCTCGTCTACGACGTCAGCCGCATTTTCGACGGGCGCCTGCGTTTCGGCTTCGTCGTCGCGCTCGGTGAGGGCGACGGTTGCGACCGAACCTTCCTTCAATCTCATGAGGCGAACGCCCCTCGAAGCCCTGCCGAACTTCGAGATGTCCGAACAGTGCATTCTTATTATCGTGCCGCCGTCGGAGATGATCATCGCGTCGTCGCTGTCGGAGACCTGTTTGAGGCAGACGAGCTTGCCCGTAAGTTCGTTGAAAGTACCCGCCTTTATGCCCTTGCCTGCTCTGCCCTGAACGCGGTACGCGCTTATGTCGGTGCGCTTGCCGTAGCCGTTGGCGCTGACCGTCAGGACGTCTTTCGACTTGTCTACGACGAGCATATCGACGAGTTCGTCGCCCTCGCCGAGCTTCATCGCCCTGACGCCAGAGGTATTTCTGCCCATAGAGCGGACGAGCGACTGGTCGAAGGTTATGCACTTGCCCGCGCTGCTTGCGACCATGACTTCGTCGCCCTCCGAGCAATACTGCACGGAGATAAGCCCGTCGCCCTCGTGGAGGCTAATTGCAATCTTGCCGTTGCGGTTGATATTCTCAAACTCCGAAAGGGGCGTCTTTTTAATCATACCCTGACGGGTGGCAAAGACGATGTGGCTCTTTTCGGCATTGTAGGGAATAATCGCCGATATCTTTTCGTCCTGCGCGAGCTGAACAATATTGACGATCGCCCTGCCGCGCGCGTTTCTCGCCGCCTCGGGTATGTGATAGCCCTTAATCGAATATACCTTGCCGAGGTTGGAGAACAGCAATATGTCGTCGTGCGTCGAGCAGACAAACATATTCTCGACAAAGTCCTCCTCCTTGGGCTTGTGGGCGGTTATGCCCATTCCGCCGCGGTGCTGCGCCTTGTATTCGCTGACGGGCAATCTCTTTACGTAGCCCGAATGGGTGAGCGAAATGACTACCTGCTCCTCGGGAATGAGGTCGGCGTCGTCTATGTCGCCGAAGTCGACGGCTATTTCGGTCTTGCGCTCCGACGGATACTTGCGCTTGATTTCGAGGAGGTCGGTCTTGATTATCTCGTAAACCCTGCTCTCGTTAGCGAGAATATCCTTGAAGTCGGCAATCTGCCTTTCGAGGTCTTCGAGTTCGCTCGTGAGCTTGTCGACTTCGAGATGAGAGAGCCTGTAAAGCCTGAGTTCGGCAACAGCCGTAGCCTGACGCTCGTCGAGTACGAAGCGCTCGGTGAGCTTTCTGACGCAGTCGTTCTTGTCGACGGCGTTGCGGCAGACCTCTACCACCTCGTCGATCGACGCCTGCGCGATTACCAAACCCTTTAAGATATGCGCCCTCTCCTCGGTCTTGGCGAGGTCGTAGCGCGTCCTGCGCTTGATGACGTCCTTCTGGTGTTCGAGGTAGTAATAGATGAAGTCTTTGAGGTTGCACATCTTGGGCGTTCCGTCGACGAGCGCGAGCATGATGAGCCCGTCCGAAATCTGCAGGTTGGTGTGCTTGTATAAAAGGTTAAGTACGACCTGCGCGTTCGCGTCCTTTTTGACCTCTATGACTATGCGCATACCGTCCCTGTCAGATTCTTCGCGGATGTCGGAAATGCCCTCTATGCGCTTATCCTTGACGAGATTTGCCATAGTCTCGATGAGCTTTGCCTTGTTGACCTGATAGGGTATTTCAGTGACGATTATGCGCTGGCGCGTCTGGTTGCCGCTCTGATAGTCCTCTATCTCGCAGCGCGAACGGAGCACTATGCTGCCCCTGCCCGTCTTATACGCCTTTCTGATGCCGCCCCTGCCCATTATGAGCGCGCCCGTGGGGAAATCGGGGGCGGGAATGTACTGCATGAGCTCGTCTATGTCTATGTCGGGGTTGTCGATCATCGCGCACACGCCGTCGATGACTTCGCCGAGGTTGTGCGGGGGAATATTGGTAGCCATGCCGACGGCTATGCCGTCCGAGCCGTTGACGAGCATATTGGGGAAGCGCGAGGGAAGCACGGTGGGCTGCATACCCGTATCGTCGAACGTCGGGTAGAAGTCGACCGTTTCCTTGTCGAGGTCGCGCAGCATTTCGGCGGATATCTTGGAGAGCCTTGCCTCCGTGTACCTCATCGCCGCGGCGGGATCGCCGTCGACCGAGCCGAAGTTGCCGTGTCCTTCGACGAGCGGCATATTTATGGTGAAGTCCTGCGCGAGCCTTACGAGCGCGTCATACACCGAACTGTCGCCGTGAGGGTGATATTTACCGAGGCAGTCGCCGACAATCCTCGCGCACTTTCTGAACGCCTTGTCGTTGTAGAGCCCGAGCTCGTGCATGGAATAGAGTATTCTTCTGTGCACGGGTTTGAGACCGTCCCTGATGTCGGGAATCGCCCTCGACACGTTGACCGCCATCGCGTAAGCTATGAATGATTTTTTGAGCTCCTCATCGACCTCGACTTCGAGCATCTTGGTCATTGCGAGGGTTTTGACGAACTCCTCTGTGAGCTCGGGGCTGGTTTGCTTTTTTGCCATTTTGTCTGTTCCCCCTTATACGTCCAATTCTTCGACGAGCTTTGCGTTATCTTCTATGAACTGACGCCGAAGTTCGGGCTGTTCGCCCATGAGAAGCGCGAACATCTTGTCCGCCTCGACTGCGTCCTCGACGTTTATCCTTACGAGCGTGCGCTTTGCGGGATCCATAGTCGTTTCCCACAGCTGTTCCTTGTTCATCTCGCCGAGGCCCTTATATCTCTGCAACTCGAACTTGCCGTCGGGGTGTGCGGCGCGGAAGTTTTCAAGCGCCTTGTCGTCATAGAGATAGGTGTCCTCAATGCCCTTGCCTGAGACCTTGTAGAGGGGCGGCTGAGCGGCATAGACGTGCCCGTTTTCGACGAGCGGACGCATATAGCGGAAGAAGAACGTCAAAAGCAGTATTCTTATGTGAGAGCCGTCGACGTCGGCATCGGTCATTATGATTATGCGGTCGTAGCGGAGCTTGCTCTCGTCAAAGTTTTCCTGTATGCCGCAGCCGAACGCCGTGATCATCGCCTTGATTTCCTCGTTTTCGAGCACGCGATTAATCCTGACCTTTTCGACGTTGAGAATTTTGCCCCTCAAAGGAAGTATTGCCTGGAAGCGCCTGTCCCTGCCCTGCTTTGCCGTGCCGCCTGCCGAGTCGCCCTCGACGATGTATATTTCGCACAGCTCCGGACGCTTATCCGAACAGTCGGCAAGTTTGCCGGGGAGTTTGGTGCTTTCGAGTACGCCCTTTCTCCTCGTCTCCTCTCTTGCCAGCCTTGCCGCGTCCCTCGCCCTCTGCGCGGTTATGCAGCGCATGACGAGTTCTCTCGTCTCGGCGGGGTGTTCTTCGAGGTAGGTGCCGAACTTGTCGACAACCGCCTTGTACACGAAGCCCCTGACGTAGGTCGAGCAGAGCTTTGCCTTGGTCTGGCTTTCGTACTGCGCGTCGGCTATCTTGACGGAGACGACGGCGGTTATGCCCTCCCTGACGTCCTCGCCCGAGAGCTTGTCGTTTTCTTTGAGTATGTTGAGCTTATGTCCGCAGTCGTTTATTACCTTGGTGAGCGCCTGCTTGAAGCCGTCGAGATGAGTGCCGCCGTCGGGCTGGCGTATGTTGTTGGAGAAGGGGAAAATCTGCTCTGAATAGCCGTCGTTGTACTGAATGGCGACTTCGAGGAATTTGTCGTCGCCCTCGTTCTCCTCAAAGTACACGGGCTGGGCAAAGAGCACGTTCTTGCCCTCGTTTATGTCCTGAATGAAGTGGACGACGCCGCCCTCGTAGCAGAAGGTGTCCTGCCTTTCCTTGCCGTCGCGGTAGTCGGTGAGCGTAAGCGTCAGACCTTTATTGAGGTACGACAGCTCGCGAAGCAGCGTTTTGAGCGTTTCGTAGTTGAAATCTATCGTCTCGAACATGGTGGGATCGGGATGGAAACAGATGGAAGTTCCCGTCTCGTCGGTGTCGCCGATTATTTCGAGCGGCTTTTCGGGCACGCCGCAGTGATACACCTGGCGGAACCTGTGACCGCGCTGGCATACCTCGGCAATGAGCGTATCGGAAAGCGCGTTGACGCACGACACGCCGACGCCGTGCAGACCTGACGAAATTTTATAGCCGCCTGCCTTGTTGCCGCCGCCGAACTTGCCGCCCGCGTTGAGGTTGGTAAGCGCAAGCTCTACGCCTGAAATACCCTCCTCCTTATTTATACCCGTGGGTATGCCTCTGCCGTTGTCCTTGACCGTGCAGTAGCCCTCTGCGGATATGGTAACGTCTATTCTGTTGCAATAGCCTGCCAGCGCTTCGTCTATCGAATTATCTATGACTTCCCTGACGAGACAGTGCAATCCCTTTTCATCGGTGGGGCCTATATACATTCCCGGATGTTCCCTGACGGGTTCAAGTCCTTTCAATGCTTTAAGGCTGTTTGCGTCGTAATCGACTTGCACTTTATCGGGCATATTTTCACCTCTCGATAATTATTTATTTTATTATACCATATTATTAGAAATAACGCAATGATTTGACGAAAAAAACCTCGTTTTCGGGGGCGTTTTTGCGCCATTCGAGCGCATATTTTCAAGCCCGCGCCAAGGCTTTGCGCAGAGCGGGGCGGCGATATGCCAAAAGTGCCTTTTTGCCTTAAAGTATGGGAGTTTCGAGGCGGTCGATCGGAGAAATAAACGCAGGGCGGCACGGCGAATAATCGGGGAAATTATGGCTTAATATGCTCGGTTAGGGCGGAGATTTCGGGGTGGGATAATCGGGGAAATAATGAGAATTTTGAGGCAAAAAAATAGGGGCGAGCCCCGTTGAAAGAGGTCGCCCCCGAAAATATTGAGTTTTTATTCCTCCGCCTCTCCCTCGCTCTTGCGGCGGTAGGAAACGCCGTATTCCGACGGGAGATAGACGATGAGATCTTTATAGCGGGCAAAGTACTTGTATGCCTCGGAATCGTTGCCCTTTGCGAGATAGTACTCGTAGCGGAGCTGGGTTAAAATGATGAAATTTATGTCGTCTTCGGGCAGCTGAGGCACTTCAAAGAACATCGCCTCGTCTATGTCTTCGAGGCGCGTTCCCGAACGGATGAGCCCCTGTATTCTCAGCACGGTGAGCATTACCTGCGCGCTGGGATCGCGCGTTATGAGCTCCCACAGCACCAGGCCGTCGGTCTTGCCCGCCGCATACTCGACGGGGGCGGCGTTGACGATGAAGGAATACGCCGCGTAGGGCAGCTGGACGCAGAATATTATGGAGACCTGCGGCACGGAGAGCGCGATTATGCCGACGATTATGAGGAGCAGCGTGAAAAACAGCCCCGCCGCGGTGGTCAGCGACATTCTCAGCCGCATTGCCCGACTGCTGTAGGGGAACACCTCGACAGACGACGAGCGGAACAGCCTTATTTTGGGCACTTTCATGCCCATTCTGCAACACAGCCCGACGAGGAGATGTCCGCCCTCGTGAATGAGGTCGCAGGCAAACGCGCCGATGAACAGCGAGATTATATAGACAGGAATGAGCGCGTAGAGCTCTAACCCGTCGGCGGTTATGCGCGTACAGAAAGCGTAGCCGCAATAGCCCGCGAGCGCGAGCGCGACGACGGCGGCAACCGTCAGAGTTATTGTCCTTTTCATGATTTTATCCGTAAGCTCTGTATTTATTTTTTATTTCAAGCCGAATTTTTCGGCGATATAGCCCTCGAGATTGTCGCTCTCCGACACGACAATGCGGTCGACGCCGACCGCCCGCATAGCCGCAGAGAGAAGCGCCGCGCCGCCGCCCACGACCTCTGCCGACTTGCCGCAGACAGTCGTTGCGACTATTTCTTCGACGGGCATGGAAGTAAGCGTTTTTGCGAAGTTTTCGACCTCTCCGAGCGTCAGCGCCGTGCCGTGTATGCGCGAGCTGTCGTAGACTTTGAGCCCGTTTTTGATTGCACCCAGCCGCGAAGCCGTGCCGCCTATCGCAAAGAACGGGCATTTTGCGAATTTATCGCCCAAATCGGGCGCAAAGCGCGAGGCTATGAAGTCGTTTATTGCCGACAGATTTCGCCCCGCAGCGTCGAAAATACGCACCGTTCCGACGGGGTAGCTGCGGGAGAATACAGTTTCCCTGCCCGAGCGAACGGATATTTCGGTACTTGCGCCGCCGACGTCGATTATTCCGCCGTCGCGCCCGCCGAGCGCGCCCGAAAGACCGAGGGCCGCCTCCCTTTCGCCGCTGACGACGTCGACCTCAACTCCGCAGAGTTCGCGCACCCTGTCGATTAAAATATCGGCGTTGGCAGCCGAACGGACGGCCGCCGTGCCGAACGCACACACCTCGTCCGCTCCGCCGAGTTTTCCCTCCTCTGCAAAGGCGGCGACGGCGAGCGCCGTGCGCTCCGCCGCGGCGGGGAGAATTGCCCCGCTTGCGTCCAGCCCTTCCCCGAGGCGGGTGGTCTGCATCTTCTTATATAAAGTTTTTCCGTCCGCCCACATTAAAAGGCGAACGGAATTCGATCCTATATCTATTGCACAGATTTTCATCTTTATGCGGTTTCCGCGTTTCTGCCGAGCCCTATCACGAGCTCCCTGAATTCCTCGTCGTTTTCGAGGCGGGCATAGAACTCCTCCTCGTCCTCAGCCTGGGATACGACGTATCCCCATTCGTAACCGCCTTCCAGCTTGCCGAGCTCGATTATGAGCTCCCTGAACTCCTCCTCGGTTTCGAGGCGGGTGAGGAAATCGCTCTCCTCGTCGAGCTGTTCGACGAGTTGCTTATACTCCTCCATCAGCTCCTTCTTACGGTTGGAAAGCACACAGATCTGAACGATCTGATATATGACGACGGAAACGATGATGAAGACGAAAATGACCGCATTGACCGTGACAGCCGCGATTATGCGATTACGTTTCTGATCATTCATGCTTTTTCCTCCGCTTTATTCTTTCAGCGATACCATTATACACTTTTTTAACAGAAAAAGCAATAAGAATATGCACACTTTTTAAATAAATTATGGCGCCAAGCGCACATCCGACGAGCATATACAGCCTTAAAGCGTAAAATTCAAATAAAACCGAGACAAAAATAAACAGCGCGGCGAATACGGCGAAATAGATGAGGTCGCACGCCGCGACGAATATTCTGTCCTTTACGCCGTACTTTCTGCCCGTGCCGCAGACGAATATGCGCGCTATGTACAGCGCGTCGTATACTATGCCCGACGCGACGCCCGTCAGCATGCAGGTCATGAATATGAAAAACTGCATTGCCTATCTGAACAGCTTTTGCCTGAGCGAGCCGCCCTTGCCGATATACTTTACGCCGACGATCGCGCCGTTTGCCGCAAACTGCCCGCTCTGGCGGGAAAACGCCGTTATCTTCATGTCCGAGCCCGTGACGACTATGCGCCCGCCCGAATAGGACAGCACGAGCTGCGAGGGCGAAAAACTGTCCACGCTGTCTATCCTCGTCGCCGTCACCTTTTTGCAGTTTTCTATCGTGAGATGATGCTGTTCGCTCTGTTCCATACCGTCACCGCCTAATTTACTGTTATAATATATTTGCGCGGCGGCGCGATTATGACGGGCAAAACGTAAGGCGGCAACGTCCGTTGCCGCCCGAATAGCGCTTATTGAAGCCCCTTTCTTGCCTTAGCCGCAGCCTTTGCCCTGAGCTCGCTGTCGAGTATGCGCTTGCGGATGCGGATGTTCTTGGGGGTGATTTCGAGAAGTTCGTCGTCGGCGATGAATTCGAGACATTCTTCGAGGCTCATCTTCTTGGGGGTTATGAGCCTCAGAGCGTCGTCGGACGCCGAGGAACGGGTATTGGTGAGGTGCTTGGTCTTGCAGACGTTGACGTTTATGTCGTCGCTCTTGGGGCTTTCGCCTATTACCATGCCCTCGTATACGGGCGTGCCCGCGCCGATGAACAGAGTGCCCCTGCCCTGCGCGTTGAAAAGCCCGTAGGTTACGGCTTCGCCCGTCTCGAATGCGACGAGAGAGCCCGTATTGCGGCGCGTAAGGTCGCCCTTATACGGCTGATATTCAAAGAATACGCTGCTCATTACGCCCTCGCCCTTGGTCGAGGTCAGGAACTCTGACTTGTAGCCGAAAAGTCCTCTCGCGGGGATGAGGAATTCGAGCCTCGTCCTCGTGCCGATCGCGCTCATGTGCAGCAGTTCGCCCTTGCGGTTGCCCATGCTCTGGAATACCGCGCCCGTAGCGTCGTCGGGCACGTCGACGATAAGTCTTTCGACGGGCTCGCACAAAACGCCGTCGATCTCCTTATACATTACCTTGGGGGTGGAAACCTGGAACTCGTAGCCGTCCCTGCGCATTTCCTCGATGAGTATCGAAAGGTGCATTTCGCCCCTGCCGCATACCCTGTAAGAGTCGGCAGAACCCGTCTCCTCGACGCGCAGAGAGACGTCGCGGAGGAGCTCCCTGAACAGCCTGTCGTGCAGGTGGCGGGTGGTTACGAACTTGCCCTCCTTGCCCGCGAACGGCGAATCGTTGACCGAGAAGGTCATTTCGACGGTCGGTTCGGTTATCTTGACGAACTTATGCGGTTCGGGGAAGCCCGCCGCGCACACCGTGTCGCCGATATTTATCTTTTCAAGCCCCGAGAAGCAGACTATGTCGCCCGCAATCGCCTTGTCCACGGGCGAACGCTGAAGTCCCTCTATCTGGTAGAGATTGACTATCTTGCCCGCCGCTTTAAGGTCGGGATTGTTATAGTTGGTGACGACGACCGTCTGGCCTGCGGTGGCTACGCCCCTCTCTATTCTGCCTATGCCTATTCTGCCGACGTAGTCGTTATAGTCTATCGACGAGCAGAGTATCTGCGTGGGGCCCTCCGCGTCGACTTCCATCGGCTGGATATGGCTTAAAATCGTCTCGAAAAGCGGCGTTAAATCCTTGCCCTCCTCGCTGAGGTCGAGGGTTGCCGTGCCGCTCCTGCCCGAGCACCATACGACGGGCGACATGAGCTGTTCGTCGGTAGCGTTGAGCTCTAAGAGAAGCTCTAAAATCTCGTCCTGAACTTCGCTGAGACGAGCGTCGGGGCGGTCAATCTTGTTGACGACTATTATCAGCCTGTGTCCCATTTCGAGCGCTTTCTGCATGACGAAGCGCGTCTGGGGCATAGGGCCTTCCGCCGCGTCGACGAGCACGAGCACACCGTTAACCATCATCATTACCCTTTCGACTTCGCCCGAAAAGTCGGCGTGTCCCGGGGTGTCGACGACGTTTATCTTTACGCCCTTATAGTGCAGGGAAGTGTTCTTTGCGAGTATGGTTATGCCGCGCTCCCTCTCGATGTCGCCGCTGTCCATAACCCTGTCTTCAACCGCCTGGTTGTCCCTGAAAGTGTGGCTCTGTTTGAGCATCGCGTCGACGAGCGTCGTCTTGCCGTGGTCGACGTGCGCAATTATGGCTACGTTTCTTAAATCTTCTCTTATCAAAACCTGAACCTCTTTAAAGTATAAAATCTGACAATAACTTTACCCGTAAATTTTAATACCGCGGACGGAAAAAATCAATCAGTTATGCGTTATTTTTTGTAGAACTCTGACTTTGTTTGCCGTTCAAAAAGCCTGAGAATAACGCTCATGCAGCCCTCGGGACCGCCGAGCTCGTCGCCCGAGAAACAAGCCTCGTACACCGCTTCGGTTATGGGCAGTTCGACGCCGTATTTTTCGCCGAGCTCCTTCATCGCCTTTGACGTCATAACGCCCTCGGCAAGCTTTTCAAACTTCTCGCCGCGGGCAAGGCTTTCGCCGTATGCCTTGTTGTGAGAATAGGGCGAAAAGAGCGTCGTCTCGTAGTCGCCCAGATGCGCAAGCCCGTAAGCCGAATTGAAGCTTCCGCCCATCGCCCTGATGAGCGAAGCCACCTCGAACGCGCCGCGCGCCATGAGCGGACCTTTGAGGCTGGTATAGCCGCTGCCGTCGAGCACGCCCGCGGCAATGCCTAAGACGTTCTTCGCCGCCGCGCCGACTTCCGTGCCGATGAGGTCGTTGCCGTAATAGAAGCGGATGAGGTTGGACTTGAAGGACGACGCCAGACGTTCTTTGAGCTCCTGATTGGTGCTGTCGATGATCATGCAGTTGGGTATGCCCGCAAGGAAGGACTGAATATGCCCGGGACCAACCCAGACGGCAATATTGTCCTGCGCTATGCCGCTTTCGGTCATGACCTCCGAAAGGCGCTTGCCCGTACCCTCCTCTATGCCCTTCATGCACAGCACGAAGGTCTTGGCGGAGACGTCGAATTTCGTCACCTTTGCCATAAATTCGCGCAGGGCCTGCGAGCTTATGGAGATTATTATTATCTCGCTTGCGTCGAGCGCCGCGCCGAGGTCGGAAGTCAGCGTTATGCCGTCGGCGAGGGCGACGTATTCGTTCCTGCCCGTGTTTTTGAGCACGTCGTATGCAGGTCTGCCCTCCTCGCCGTAGAGCGTGACCTCGTTATTGAGCACCGTGGCGTGATACCACGCTATGAATGAGCCCCATCTGCCGCATCCGAGTACGGTAATTTTCATAAACTGCCCCCTTTAAATCTGCTTTCTTTCGAGGAACGCGCGGGAGAGAGTTACCTCGTCGGTGTACTCTATCTCGCCCCCGATGGGTATGCCGTGCGCAAGGCGCGTGACCTTGACGCCCAGCGGTTTCAATAGCTTTGCTATATACAGCGCGGTGGCGTCGCCCTCGACGTCGGGATTGGTGGCTATTATTACCTCCGTCACCTTTTCGTCAATGCGCGCCAAAAGCTCCTTTATCCTTATGTCGTTGGGGCCTATGCCGTCCATGGGCGATATTACGCCGTGCAGGACGTGATACACGCCCTTGTATTCGCGCAGTTTCTCCATTGCGACGACGTCCTTGGGCTCTTTGACGACGCAGATTACCGACGCTTCCCTGCTATTGCAGATTTCGCAGGTCTCCTCCTCGGAGAAGTTGCCGCAGACCGAGCAATAGCGCACCCTGCGCTTACATTCGGTTATGCTCTCGGCAAACGCCGCAGCCTCCTCCTTGGACATATCGATTATCTTGTAGGCATAGCGCTGGGCCGTCTTTTTACCGACGCCGGGGAGCTTGGTGAACTGGTTGATGAGCCTGCCTATCGGCTCTATAAAAGTATCCATCCGAACCTTCCGCGCCCCTTAGATAAGCCCGTTCAGCGCACCGAAATTACCGAGAGGCCCCATCTTCTGCTGATATGCTTCGTCGGCTTTCTTGTAGCCGTCGTTGATTGCCGCCATTATGAGGTCTTCGAGCATTTCGACGTCGTCCTCGTCGGTGAGGTCGACCATTTCGGAAATTTTGCTGCCGAATTCTATGCCGTTGATGACCTTCTTGCCGTTCATGTAGACGACGACCGTCTCGTCGCCCTCCTCGCCGCCGCCCGAAAAGCCGAGCACTTCCATTTCTTCGAGCTCCGCCTCCGCCTTGGTCATCTGCTCCTGTATCTTCTGCGCCTGCTTCATCATGTTCTGCATTCCGCCTGCGCCGCCCTTAAATCCTGCCATAATATCGTCTCCTTAATGATGGTTATTTGCCTTATTTTATGGTTACGTCCGTTCCGCCGAAATTGCGACGGAGTTCCTCCACCGCCTTTTCGTACTTATCTTCGCCCTTGGGTTTGAGGCGGATGTCGAACTCGAACACGCCGAGCTGTTGGAGCGTTTCGGCTATGAACGCCTTATTATCCGCCCTGTTAAGCGACTTATATACCGTGTCGCTCGTCGTCGAGAGTATGAACGCGTCGCCCTCGAAAGAGCTTTCGAGATCGCTGCACAGCGCGAACAGCACGGCGTTGCGCCGCGTGGTGCGGAACATCTTTATGAACCTGCCGAACAGCGTCGCCTTGTCGCCGCCCGAAAGCGAGCCGACGTTTTGCGGCTGTGCGGGCATTGCGCTTTCAAAGAGCTGCCCCTGCACCCCGTCGTCCTCCTTACGCTCTGCGGCGGGAGAAGCCAGCGGCTTTTCCTCATGCTTCGGCTGTGCGGGCTGACTGAGCTCGGGCTGAGGCTTGAAATGGGCCGCCGTTTCTGCCTGCGGGCGTTCCGCGCGTTCGGTGCGAACGGGTGCGACGGGCTGAGCCGCCGCGACTTTTACGCCCTCTTTGACCGCCTTTTCGAGCGCAGCGACGCGGGCGAGCAACGCCTCTATGTCATAGTCCGCGCCGGGCATAGCCGCTTTAAGTACGGCATTTTCGAGCGTGACCGCGCCGTCTGCGGCATAGCGGAGGCTGCCCTCCGCCGAGGCGAGTATTTCGGTCGCGCGGAGTATGGCGTGACCGTCCGCTCCGTCGGCTACGGCTTTGAGCGCCGAATACTTCGCCGCGGGCAGATTGAGAATTTTATCCGCATCCCTGCACATCTTAGCGATGGCGAGACTGTTGAAATAGCTTAATAAATCTTTGAGCAATACGCCAACGCCCTTGCCCGTCGAGAGCACTCTCTCGCAAGCAGACAGCGCCCTGCCCGCGTCGTGGCCGACCATGGCGGCGGCAATTTCCCCGACAGCCTCGAAGTCCGCCTTGCCGAGCACGGTATTGACGTCGTCGTAGGTGAGTTTGCCCTGCGAATAGGACGCGCACATATCGGCTATGGACAAGCTGTCCCTCGCACTGCCGTTGCCAGCGCGGGCTATCGCCGCAACCGCCTCGTCCTCGTACTGCTTGCCCGTACGGTCGAATACGCTCCTTATGAGCCCTTCGAGGTCGGACTGCGGTATGAGCTTGAAGTCGAAGCGCATACAGCGCGAAAGTATGGTTGCGGGGATTTTCTGCGGCTCGGTAGTGGCGAGTATGAACACGGCGTGTGCGGGCGGTTCTTCGAGAGTTTTGAGCACGGCGTTGAACGCCGACTGGGTGAGCATGTGCACTTCGTCGATGATATAGACCTTATATCTGCCGTTGACGGGCGGATACTGCACCTTTTCGCGCAGGTCCCTCATCTCGTCGACGCCGTTATTCGACGCCGCGTCTATTTCGGAGATGTCGAGCGCCGCGCCGCCCGAAAGCGCCTTGCAGGTTGCGCACTTGCCGCAGGGCGAACCGTTCACGGGGCTTTCGCAGTTAATCGCCCGCGCAAATATCTTGGCAAGCGTCGTCTTGCCCGTGCCCCTCGGTCCGCAGAAAAGATAGGCGTGACCTATCTTGCCGCTCTCTATCTGGTTTCTCAGTATTCTGACTATGTGTTCCTGCCTGACTACTTCGTCGAAAGTAGTCGGACGGAAAGTGCGGTAATATGCGAGATACGCCATCTCTGCCCCCTTATATTATTTATTTAGCACAGTGCGCAATTTGTTCTTGGCGCGGGCTATCGCGTTGTCTGTCTGTTTATAAGTCTTGCCGAGCGCGGCGGAAATTTCGTTCATCGTCGCGCCCTCTATGTACATGGTTATCGCCCTGTATTCGAGTTCCGAAAGGGCGCCCTTTATGCGCTCCATCATCTCCCGCCCCGCCTCGCGGTCTATGATCTGTTCCTCGGGGCTGGCGTTGTCGGAGATTGCCTCCTCGCCGTCGTCGAACGACAGAAAGCCGTTCATGGCGAGATTTTTGCTGTTGGACGAGCGCTTGACCGCGTCGAGTATACGGTTTTTTATGCAGGCGTTGGCGTAAGCCGAAAAGCCCGTCTGACCGCTGAACCCGACTATCGCCGAATACAGCCCGCACATTCCCTCCTGAACGAGGTCTTCGGTATCGCCGCCAGAGAGGAAAAACCGCCTGGCAATGGACAATACCCTGTTCTTGTAGCGGGAAAGTATCTGTTCGCACGCCGTCTTGTCGCCGTCGTGAAAAGCCGCGACGAGCTGTTCGTCGGTGAGCGCCGCCGTCATTTCGCCTGCCTTGCGCGGAGCACTTCGTAAGCCGCTACGCCGAGAGCGACGGACGCGTTGAGAGAATTTACCTTGCCGCGCATGGGAAGGGACAGCACGAAATCGCACTTCTCGCGCGTGAGGTGCTTGACGCCGCTGTCCTCGCCGCCGACGACGAGCGCGACGTTGCCTTTGAGGTCGGCGGAATATATGCTCTGTCCGTCGGCTTCGAGCGCGTACAGCCAATAGCCCGCCTTTTTGAGTTCATCCACGGCGCGGTTGAGCGAGTTGACCTTTGCCACCTTTACGTGGTTTGCCGCGCCCGCAGATATGCGCATGACCGCCTCGGTCACGCTTGCCGAGTTGGTCGAGGGAATGACCACGCCGTCTGCGCCCGTACACTCCGCCACCCTTATGATCGAGCCGAGATTGTGCACGTCCTCTATTCCGTCGCACAGCACGACGAAGCCGCCGTCTGCGCCGCGGGAGGCAATTATCTCGTCGAGCGAGGAATATTTATAATCGGTAGTGACGGCTATGCAGCCCTGATGATGCCCCGTCACGCTCTCCTTGTCGAGCACCTTTCTGTCGACGAACTGCACCCTCACGCCCTTTGCGCGGGCTTCGGCGAACAGCCTGCCGAGGCTGCCCTGCGCGCCCTTTTCGAGCATAAGCTTTTCTATCGTCTTATCCGTTTTGAGAAGTTCGAGGACGGCGTTTCTGCCTTCGGTCTTCATAAATTATCACCCTCTATAAGCTGAGATATTCTGTCGTAGCGCCCGGTAAGATAGAGATAGCCGAGCACCGCCTCGAACCCCGTCGAGCGGTTATAGTCGACTACCGAAGCGTTCTTGCTCTTTGTCGCTTTCTTTGCGTTCCTGCCGCGGTGAAAGATTGCCGCTTCCTCCTCGGTGAACGCCTGCTCTATGCGGGACAAGAGCTCGCTCTGCCCCTTTGCCGACACGAGCTCCGAGGTATGTTTCTGCAATTCGGCAGGGCGCTTATCCGAGCCCTGCACCTCGCGCGAGCGTATGTAGAGCGAATATACCGCGTCGCCGACGAAAGCCAGCGTCACGGGGCTGAGCTGTTTTGCCTGCTGACTATCCATCAGACTGAACAATCCGAACAATTTTTACCGCCTGTTTTTAAACATTATTATTTAGTCTATTATATCACCAAGGCATAAAAAAATCAAGAATTCAATACACTATACCGTGAAAACCTTGTTTTTGAAGAAAAGTTTTTTGGCGGGAACGACGCTTATTCTGTGCGCCGCGATATCCCTCGGATTGTTCGCGGGTTTCGCCGCCGCAAGGCAGACGGCGCTCAACCCCGATATGCCGACGATAGTCGTCGACGCGGGGCACGGCGGCATTGACAACGGCGTGACGGGCGTAAAGTCGGGCAGCGACGAGGCGGACATTAACCTTGCAATTTCGCGATACCTTAAAGGGCAGTTTACCGCCGCGGGCTTCAACTGCGTGATGACGAGGACGACGCAGTCGGGACTGTACGGCACTACCGCGCCCGGGTTCAAGAAGCGGGATATGCAGGCGCGCAAGCAGATAATCGAGGACTGCGCCGCCGATATGGTCATAAGCATACACCAGAATTACTGCCCGCTGCCGTCGAGAAGGGGCGGAACGGTGTTCTTCAACCCGTCGAGCGAGAGCGGAGAGGCGCTTGCCGCGTGTATTCAGGAACAGCTGAACTTAATGCCCGAGGCGGGGGCGAGCAACCAGCCGCTGAAAGGCGATTATTTCATGCTGAAATGCACCGACAGCCCCTCGGTAATAGTCGAGTGCGGCTTTCTCTCCAACGCCGAGGACGACGCGCTTTTAAACGACGAGAGCTTTCAGCGGGCGCTTGCCTACGCCGTGTTCAAGGGCGCGGTCAATTATCTGTCCTGCGCGGGCTGAAATATGCGTTGAACGGCACATATTACGGGAGCAATTGAATTCTCACGCCCGAAAATCGCACTCTTTGGCAAAATACGCAAAAACCGCCCCGATTTTTCAATCGGGGCGGCAATATGCCTTGATTAACGCGCTCAGGAGATCTTTTCGAGAAGTTTGAGATCTACGCCCTTGTCGCCGATCTTGATTATCTCTACCTTGACGGTGTCGCCGACCTTGACGACGTCCTCTACCTTTTCAACCCTCTTATTGGAGAGCTTGGAGATGTGGATCATGCCGTCCTTGCCGGGAGCAAATTCGACGAATGCGCCGATGGCGATCGTCCTTACGACCGTGCCGACGAACATATCGCCGACCTCGGGATCGTGAGCGATCGAAAGGATGATGCCCTTAGCGCGCTCTGCGTTCTCGATGGGGCCGGTCGTGGAGATATATCCTCTGCCGCTGTCGTCGTCGTTGAATTCGATTTCCGTGCCGGTTTCTTCCATTATCTTCTTGATTACGCAGCCCTGCTTGCCGATGACGTCGCCGATCTTTTCGGGATCGATTTCAAAGCTGATGATCTTGGGTGCGTAGACGGAGAGCTGAGGAGCGACCTCGGGCACACATTCGAGCATCTTGGACAGTATGAACTGTCTGCCCTCGTTCGCCTGGTCGATTGCCGTGTGCATTATCTCCTCGGAAATGCCCTTGATCTTTATATCCATCTGAATGGCGGTGATGCCCTTCATGGTACCTGCTACCTTGAAGTCCATATCGCCGAGGAAGTCTTCAAGTCCCTGAATGTCGGTCATTACCCTGAATTCGCCCGTTTCCTGGTTCTTGATAAGTCCCATTGCGACGCCTGCGACGGGCGCTTTGATGGGAACGCCCGCATCCATGAGCGCCATGGTAGAGCCGCACACTGAAGCCATCGAGGACGAGCCGTTGGAGCTCATTATATCGTTGACAACTCTTATAGCGTAGGGGAATTCTTCCTCCGAAGGAATGACGGGAACGAGCGCCCTTTCGGCAAGCGCGCCGTGGCCTATCTCTCTCCTGCCGGGGGAGCGGAGCGCCTTAGCTTCGCCCGTGCAGTAGCCGGGGAAGTTGTACTGGTGCATATATCTCTTGTAGGTCTCCTCGTCGAGGCCCTCGAGCTTCTGTACTTCGCCGAGCATGCCGAGCGTACAGGTGGTGAGCGTCTGCGTCTGACCTCTCGTGAATACCGCCGAACCGTGAACGCGGGGAAGTACGCCCCTCTCGCACCAAATCGGGCGGACGTCTTTGAGACCTCTGCCGTCGGGACGGATGCCCTTGTCGAATATCTTTGCGCGCACCTTTTCCTTGGTGAGGTAATAGATGCTGTCCTTTATCTCTCTCTTGTTGTCGGGATAGATCTCGGCGAAATGGTCGAGAACTTCCTGCTCTGCCTGAGCCTGACGAGCCTCCCTCTCCTGACGGTCGAAGGTGTCGATTGCCCAGTCGATCTTTTCGGAAGCGTAAGCCCTGACTTCCTTGTCAAGCTCCTCGGGAACGTGATAGAGCTCGATTTCAAGCTTGGTCTTGCCGACTGCGGGAACGATTACGTCCTCGATGAAGGCGCAGATCTTTTTGATTTCTTCGTGGCCGTACATTATTGCGCCGACCATCTGCTCGTTGGAGACTTCGTTTGCGCCTGCCTCGATCATGAGAATGGCGTCCTTAGTGCCGGCAAGGTTGAGGTGAATATCGCTCTTTGCCCTCTCTTTGAGGTCGGGATTGATGACGTATTTGCCGTCTACCATGCCGACGACAACCGAGCCCGTAGGACCTGCCCAGGGGATGTCGGAAATTGCGAGAGCTACCGACGAACCTATCATTGCGAGGGGTTCGGGGGATACGTCGGGTTCAACCGACATAGCCTGCGCGATGACTACGACGTCGTTGAAAAGTCCCTTGGGGAAAAGGGGACGAAGGGGACGGTCGATGAGACGGCTGGTGAGTATCGCCTTGTCGCTTGCCCTGCCCTCTCTCTTTTTGAAGCCGCCGGGGATTTTGCCGATGGAATACATCTTCTCCTCATAGTCTACCTGCAGGGGGAAGAAATCCATACCCTCTCTGGGCGTGGCGGACATACATACCGTAACCATTACCGCCGTTTCGCCGCAACGGACGACGCACGCGCCGTTTGCCTGTTCTGCATATTTTCCCGTCTCGATTACGACTTCTCTGCCGCCGATTTCAAGGGAAAACTGTCTGTAATTTGCGTTTTGTGCCATTTAACTTACTACTCCTTAACTTCCTTTCTTCCCCGCAACGCCGTCGCAGGGTAAAATATGAAAAAAAGAGCGCGCAAAGTTATACTATGCCCGCTCTTATTACATTACTTTCTTAATCCGAGAGCCGCAACGATTGCACGGTATCTTTCGATATCCTTTTCTTTGAGATAGTCTAAAAGACCGCGACGGCGACCTACCATTTTCAGAAGTCCGCGTCTCGAATGATTGTCGTGGATATGCTCCTGAAGGTGTGCGTTGAGGTGATTGATCCTCTCGGTGAGAAGCGCGATCTGCACTTCGGGGGAACCCGTGTCGCCGGGCTTGGTTGCGTACTTTGCAATGATTTCTGACTTTTCCATTTACGTTTATCCTCCACTATGGAATTATTTATATGCGGCGAACAAAGTGAGCCGTAGAGTTGTCGCGCAGACTTTGTACCCGTAACACAATCATTTTATCATAAGCGTTTGAAAATAGCAATAAAATTGAGCGCATTTATTCAAAAAGTTTGCGCCTTTCTTCAATTATTTTATCGAGCTTGGCGATATATGAGGGAATGTCCTTGGGCGAAGCGTACCGCTCTATGCGTTCACCCCCGCCGAATACCCTCTTGGAGATGGCGTTCGCGCCGACGGCGACGTTATCCGCCCGCTCCTCCATTACGTCGACGTTGTAGACGCTCGCCTTGCCGTCCTTGCACCAGCCGCAGTTTTCCCAGCCGCCCGCCTGATATTTCTGCCTGTACATATAGTAGGGCGAATAACCCGCTTTTGTAAGTCGGCAGCGCGAGAGCGATATCATCTCGCCTATTCCGCGAACGTCGAGGCGGGAACACTCCTCTTTGAGCTTTGCTCCCGATTTGAGCGAGAGCGTGTGCACGGTTATGTTTGCGGGGTTTAAGGAGATTGCGCAGTCGAGCGAATAGCCGAACTGCTCCGCCCCCTCGTCCGCAAGCCCCGCTATGAGGTCGATATTTATGTCGAAGCCGTACTTTGCCGCCATTTCGTAGGCGGCGAAGGTCTCGGCGGCTGTGTGCTTTCTGCCTATCTTTTCGAGCGTTGCGTCGATGAACGACTGGGGATTGACGCAGACGCGCGTCACGCCGAAGTCTTTGAGTAGCGATAGCTTTTCGTCGGTGAAAGTGTCTGGCCGCCCCGCCTCGACGGTGTATTCGACGGCGGGCAGGTTTAACGCGCTTATCGCCCTCAGTACCCTTTCGAGCTGAGGCGCGGAGATTGCGAAGGGCGTTCCTCCGCCGACGTAAATGCTCTTGGGACGGGAAATAATGGGCGCAAGCGAGGCTATCTCGCGTTCGAGACAGCCTATATAGTCGTCGACGAGGTGCGCCGTCTTTGTTATGGGCGCGGTTATGAACGAGCAGTATTCGCACTTGGTCGGACAGAACGGCAGGCTGACGAACAAGTCCTGCCCGCCGAAATCGTCGTAGATATTCTTCTGCGTCATAATGACGTTTCCGACGTGCGCTATGTTTTCCTCCGAAACGCACAGCTCCTTGAATAGCTTTTCAAAGTCGCGCCCCGCAGTCATTTCCTGATAGGCGAGCTTTGTCGGCCTTATGCCCGTCAGCGCGCCGTAGGGATAGTTTACACCCTTTGCCGCCGACAGCACTTTGTAGAAAGAGAGTTTTGAAAACCTCTTGGCGTAGCGCCTGAACTCTACCTCGTCGAAGGTGTCGGCATAATTTTCAAAGTCATAAAATTCGCCGCCGTATTCTATGCAGTTATAATATTTTCCGCCCGAATAGTCGAAATAATGCCCGAATTTTTCGTCCTGCGCACCGAAAAGGCGCACCACGTCCATTATCTCGGGTTCGAGCCAGGGGCAATTGATATATTCAAACATCACTGCCTCACGTAGGGGTTGAACGCGCGCTCGTGAGCGAGCGAAGTATCCTCGCCGTGGCCGCAATACGCCTTGCGGTCGCCCTCTAAGGAATAGAGCTTTTTTATCGACGCGACGAGTTCGGTCGCGCTGCCCGTTTCGAGATCCCACCTGCCGACGCTCTCGAAAAAGAGTGTGTCGCCCGTGAACAGGCTGTCGCCCGCGAGATAGCTGACGCCGCCCGCCGTATGCCCGGGGGTGGACAAAACTTTAAACTCTGTGCCGCAGAGCGTTATGCTCTCGCCGTCGGCAAGCGTACGTTCGATTTCAAAATGGGGAATGACTATGTCGTGGAATATTGCGCGGTTGGCGTCCGAAAAGATGAGCTTGTCCTCGCCCCTGCCGCAATATATCTTCGCGCCCGACTTCCACAGTTCGCCGCAGCCGCCTATATGGTCGTAGTGTCCGTGGGTGAGCAGCACCGCCTGCGGGGTTAAGCCGAGTTTTTCGCACTCCGCAAGGACGCGGGGCTGGGCGCAGTCTATGAGTACGCAAGTTTTACCGTCCTCGGTCACGGCGTAGGTATTGCTGGCAAATCCTTTCGGATAGATTTTATATACTTTCATCAGTTGGTCGTCCTGAATACGTCGATTATGCGTTTGTCCTTTTTGAGGTGCTTGATGAGAAGGTCGAGGTCGGAGAGCTTGTTGAGCTTGACGGATATGTCGAATACCGCCTTGCCGTCCTTGCCTACCCTGCCGTTGATCTGCGTCATATACAGCTGCATGGAGGAAATTTCCATGGTTATGAACGCCGTAAGTCCGCTGTCATCGGTGGCTATTATCTTAATGCCCGCGAGGAAACCCTGCTCGGCGTCGCCCGTCCAGCTGGCGGGCTGTATGCGCTCGGCGTCGTAGTCCTTTAAGTTGGGACAGTCTTTGCGGTGGACGATTACGCCCCTGCCGCGCGAAACGAAGCCGACTATGTCGTCGCCCGGAACGGGGTTGCAGCAGTGCGCGAAACGCACCAAAAGCCCCTCCATGCCCTTTACGGATACGCTGCCCGCGGGGGTGTGCTTCAACTTTTCCGCCTCCACCTTGGGAAGTTGCAGGGGCTGTTCCCTGCGGCGGTAGTCGATGAGTTTATAGATTATCTGGTTGACGCTGACCGCGCCGTAGCCGACGGACGCGAGCATTTCGTCGACGGACGTATATACGAGTTTTTCGCTGAGTTTCTTGAATGCGTCGTCGGTGAGCAGTTCGCCGAGCGTATAGCCCCTGCGCTTTGCCTCGGCTTCGAGCATTGCCTTGCCCGTCTGGCGGTTCTCCTCCTTCATGGCGTGTTTGAAGAACTGCCTTATCTTTGCCTTGGCAGAGCCCGATTTTACGAATTTGAGCCAATCCCACGACGGACCTTTGGCGTTAGCCGAAGTGAGCACCTCGATGACGTCGCCCGTTTTGAGCACACTGGAAAGCGGCACCATCTTGCCGTTGACCTTTGCGCCGACGCACTTGTTGCCGACTTCCGAATGAATGGCGTAGGCGAAGTCGACGGGCGTTGCGCCGAGCGGCAGGCTTATGACCTTGCCGTGCGGGGTGAATACGAGCAGTTCGGAGGTGTAGAGGTCGTTTTTGAGCGAATCGACAAACTCCTTCGAGGTGTCGAGGCTGCCCTGCCAGTCCATTACGTCCCTTATCCAGCTCAGCCTCTGGTCGAAGTTGCTCTCGCCCGATTTCTGCTCTTTATACTTCCAGTGCGCCGCGATGCCGTATTCCGCCATCTTGTGCATTTCGACCGTGCGGATCTGTATTTCAAAATACTGTCCGAAGTCGGTGACGACCGTCGTGTGCAGCGACTGGTACATATTGCGCTTGGGGGTGGCGATATAGTCTTTTATTCTGCCCGGCACGGGCTTCCACTGCTTGTGGATTATGCCGAGCACTTCATAACATTCCTCTATCTTGTCGACGATTACCCTGACCGCCGTTAAATCGTAAATCTGGTCGAGCGTAAGCCCCTTGTTCTTCATCTTGCGGTAGATGGAATAGAAGTGCTTAGGTCTGCCGAACACTTCGCCGCGTATATTGTTTTCCCTGAGCATTGCCGTCAGCTTGGCGACGACGGTATCGACGAACTTCCTGCGCTCCTCGACCTTCTGGTGAATGTTGGTGACGAGGTATTCGTAGGCTTCGGGATCGAGATATTTGAGGCAGAGGTCTTCGAGTTCGCACTTGATCTGCGAAATACCCAGCCTGCCCGCGAGCGGCGTGAAGATTTCAAGCGTTTCGCGCGCAATTCTCTGCTGGCGTTCGTTGGAGAGGAAATTCAAGGAACGCATATTGTGAAGGCGGTCGGCGAGCTTGATGATTATTACCCTGACGTCCTTTGCCATTGCGACGAAGATCTTGCGGAAGTTTTCGGCGTCCTCTTCCTCGTGCGACTGGAACTTTATCTTGTCGAGCTTGGTGACGCCGTCGACGAGGTTATACACTTCGTCGCCGAATTCCCGACGGATATCGTCGGGCGTGGCGGGCGTGTCCTCGATTACGTCGTGCAGAAACGCCGCCGCGACGGTAGGCGCGTCCAGACCGAGGTCGACGAGTATTTCCGCAACGGCGCAGGGGTGCGTAAAATAGGGCTCGCCCGAAGCCCTTTTCTGATTTTCGTGCATTTTTTCGGCGTAGCGGTAAGCCTTGATGAGAAAATTTCTGTCCGCTTCGCCGTACAATTCGTTTATCTTATCGGTTACTGTTTTCATATTCTTCACTTGACGGAGAGGATAAAATTATACAGGTCTGAATTGTTGAGCTGCGTCTTTACGCCCCTCGATATTCTCAGCCTTCCGCCGTCGGCGACGATGAGCCCCAGCTCCTCGAATACCATCAGCGCGAAAAGCGTCTGACAGTCGCTGAAACCGACGTCGACGGAAACCGCCATCTCCAACATACTTTCGCCGACAAACCTCGGCGCGTTGGCGCTTATCGATCTGAATACCGAGAGCATGGTGTTGCGGTCGGCGTCGAGCGCAGTCAATTGCTTTGCCCCGCTTATCTCCGAGCAGACGTAGACGTCCTTGCCCGCAAGCGAGGGCAGCCTGACCGCGCAGACGTTGTCGAGATATATTACCCTGCCGTAGCCCGACAGGTCGCAGTCGGCACACGGAGCGAGCAGCACTATGCAGCTGAGCTTGCCATCGGCGGGATAGAACACGTTGACCTCCATGCCGTGCAAATCGTACCTGCCGAGCGTCGCCTTGTCGTAGGCAATGAATACCGTGCCGTACTCCCCGCAGCCGTCGATTGCCTGCTGTACGGCGCGGTGCGTGACCTCGATAACCCTGCAATCGGTAAGGGGCAGAGCGAGCGTTGAGAGCGTTATCATCGCGGCGTATTCGCCGACTGGCACAGACGGATTGCCGTCGTACACAACGTCCCGCACGAAGCCCTTGATATATTCCCTGCCCCTGAACTGGGAGAGATTATATTCAAAGATGAGGCGCTTGGGGATATTGCTTGAAAGAATTGCCGACTGTCTCGCGCCCGAGAAATACATCATGTCGAGCCCGCCCGCGCGCATGGTGAGGTGCGGCGAGCCCGCCTTGATAGGCCTTACCGACAGCGCGGTCGCCTCCATTACGAACAGCGGGCGCTTGTTGCCCACGCCGTAGGGCTCTAACATCTCCAACTCCCTGACGAGTTTATTGACTTCGTTCGGCTCGAACCCGCCGCTGACATAAGCCGTCGGGGCAAAGGCGTCTGCCGAATAGTTAGCCCTGAGATATTCGTCCAGCCTGCGTTCGAGCACGTCGAGATTTTCAAGCGAAATGTTGACGCCCGCCGCCTGCGAATGGCCGCCGAATTCGGCAATTACGTCCTCGCAGGATTTGAGCGCTTCAAAGATATTTACGCCCTCTATGCACCTCGCGCTGCCTTTGAGCATATCGCCGTTTCTGACGAACAGCAGGGCGGGACGGCAATATTCCTCGCACAACCGCGCGGCGACTATGCCGACGAAGCCCGAATTCCAGCTCTCGTCCCACAGCACTATCACCCTGCCGCCCACTCCCTTTTCGCGGAGCTTCTGCTTGGCGGAGGCGTACAGTTCGTCGCAGCACTTCTGCCGCTCGATATTGTAAGCCGTAAGTTTTACGGAATATTCGTAGATCTCCTCGTCGTCCTCCGAGAGAAAGAGCGTAAGCGCCGAACCCGCGTCGCCCATTCTGCCCGCCGCGTTGATCTTGGGCGCGACGGAGAAGGCAAGCGTCTGCGCTGTGACCTTTTCGTTGCCCGAAAGGAAGCCAGAATAGTTCTTCCTCGGCGAAGCGTTTATGATGCGCAGCCCCTCGGCGACGATGTCCCTGTTCTCGCCCGTCAGCGGAACGCTGTCGGCGACAGTGGCGATTGCGGCGAAATCGAGATATTTATACGCGCTTCTGCCGTTGAGCGCACAGCCGACCTTGAACGCGACGCCCGCGCCGCACAGGTTGTCGTAGGGATAGTCGTCCTTTATCTTGGGATTTATGCAGATGCAGTCGGGCAGCTCGTCGGGCAGCTCGTGGTGGTCGGTGATTATGACCTCCGCGCCCTGTTCCTTGATGTATTCTACCTCCGTCGCGTTGGATATTCCGCAGTCGACGGTGATGAAAAGCTGGGGGCAATACTCCTCGAAAATCTCGTCGATCGAGGGTATGTTCAGCCCGTAGCCGTTGCGCCGCTCGGGAATAAACACGCGCGCGTTTATGCCGAAATCGGCGAGCGAGCGGATCATTATCGTGCTCGCAGAGACGCCGTCGGCGTCGTAGTCGCCGTAGACGACGACTTCCCACTCCTCGTCGCGCGCCCTCGTTATGAGGCGCTTTGCCTCCGCCATGCCGCTCATGAGGAAGGGATCGAGCAGGCGCCTGCCAGAAGGGTGCATGAACGCCGAGATCTTTTCGACGGTGTCCACCCCTCTGCCGTAAAGTATGGCGACCGTCTGGAAACACAGCCCCGTACTCCGCGCGAGCGATCTGACGGTATTAAGTTGTTCTGCCGTCAGTTCGGCCTCACGCTTGATCTTTTTCATACCTTTAAAAAATAGCAAAACGGGCGGGTAAAACCCGCCCTGGTTTTTGTGATTATTAAGAGTTTTCCGCCGTCTTTGCCTCGGGGCGGACATCCGCCTTGGCAGCGTTTGCGTTGCTCTTTTCGCAGAGCGCGTCCGAGCCGTAGTGTACGGCGGGCATTACAAGCACCGTCGCAAACGCGCAGGATATAAGTCCCATGAGCGCGAGCGCGTAGGGCGCAAGCGTCGCTATGCCGAGCGAAGATATTACGGCGAATACAGCCAGAACGACGACTGCCACAGCAAGGGCGATTACCGTTACGAGGTTGATTTTTTTGCTCTGGGCCGCCGAAGTAGCTATGACTTCGCTTCTTGCGGCCTTGGCATTTGCGTCGTTTTTGAAGTTCTTTCTCACCCTGTCAAAGAGTACGCAGGAGGCTATCATCGTCAACACGCCGACGATTGCGACGAGCGCGATGAACGAAGTGCCGACGGGTATGCGGGTTATAGCCGCGAGCGAGACGAACACGCCGACCGCCGCAAGCAGCGATACGAGCGCGGATATGCCGCAACGAAGCTTATAGCGGATGGCGAAATAGATGAGCTGGAAGCCCGCCGCCGACGCGAGCGCGATTGCCGCGAAGGTTATCGCCTTAGAGCCGCCGACAAAGGTCTTTGCCTCGTGCAGGACTGCATAGCTGAGACCGCTGTCGCCCGAATCGATTGCCGCATTTATGGCGTCTACGGCATCCGAAAGCGCCTCGACGTCGGTAGATGCGGAATACTTATAGACTATTTCGCCGCCCGTTGTCTTTTCGCCTATGCTGTATTCGTAGGCGTTGAACGCGGAGAGCTTTTCGTCGCAGATTGCTTTGAGTTCTTCAACCTTCTTGTCGCCGGGATATTCCGCCGTCGAATAGTTGATGACTACGCTGTTGTACGAGCTGAATTCCTCGCCGTAGTTGAAGAAGCCGCCCGCGAGGAAATGGCAGACAGTTCCTATCGCCATGCCTGCGACGATGATTACCGTACAGATTATCAGAGATACGATGTTTACAAGCTTATTCTTAGTCATCTTCGTACACCACCCTCTTTAAGCCGGCAAAGCCAAATTTATCTCTTACGGGTGCGCTGAGCACGTACCACATAAGCCTTGTGAACCAGTAAAGCACGTAAGAAGCTATGGTAGAGACGACGAGCACGAGGCCGCAGGTGGCAACTTCGCCGACGCCTACCGTCGCAAGCAGCACGGCGACGACAAAGAGCACGATGTGCAGATCGGTGACCGACATAAGCACTTTCTTATAGCCTTCCTTGACCGAAGCCTGCATAGTTCTGCCCGTTCCGACGAGGCGCTTTACCTCGGAGAATACTATCGAATTGGAGACGAGCAGTATGCCGAGACCTGCGAACGCGCAGAGCACTACAGCAAAAGTCGTCTGTACGGAGAGCAGCGAGAGCGCGTAGGTTATTACGAGCGAGAATATGAGTATGATTATCGTATTGACCGCGCCAAGCTTTTTATACCTAATTACGGTTGCGATTATGAGCAGCGCAAGCACGACGAGACAGCCTATGCCCAGCCACATTGCGGCGCTGTCGCCCGCTGCGGCGGTCGACGAGATAACCGTCGAAATCTGTTCATAGTCAACCGTCAGGTCCTTGCCTTCGAGCACCGAACTCATGGTTATTGCGGCATTTTCGCCCGCCGACTTAGAGTCGGCAACCAGGCTCAAAGAGCGCATATTTATGGTCGATTCGCAGGTGAAGCTCATAATTTCGGTGTCGCCGACGAAGAAATAGATCGTCTGGCTGTCCGAAGAAGCCGCCCTGGTGGTGACGTCAGAGAAGCTCTCCTGCCCTTCTTCGGTGAAATTGAAGTTTATCGCCGTCGTAGCGCCGAAAGTCGTCGTGGTGACGCTTTCAAAATATTCGGAGACGTCGTCCGTACCCGCAAGCGAATAGGTGTGCGAACCGTCGACGAGAGCCGTCTCGTAGAGGTCGTCCTTTCTTGGCGAATACGTCGTGCTGTTGCCGCTCGAATCGGTCAGCTCAATAGAGGAATCTACCGTCCTCAGCGTTATCTTGCCGTCTGCCGCAAGATTGGTTATCGACGCGGTGGCAACCGACAGGTCGGAGCTCGCTCCGTCGGAATCGTTGCCCTTATACTCTGCATACGAATAGTTGGTGGGGACGCAGATCTTTATGGATATGCCGTCCTCGACGGATACGGAATAGGAAGAATAGCCCTTCCTGCCGAACCTCTCGGCGAGAATTTCGGCGTCCTTTTCCACTGCCGCTTTGAGTTCGTCGATGTCTTCGTGTTCCGCCATGTCGACATACAGTCCGCCGACGGCCGTATAATTCTCGGCTTCCGCTTCGGAAAGACCGTTGTAATCTTCCGCCGTTACTACGCCCTTCGGATATATCGTGGTATAAGCGTAGCCCGTAAAGTCCGCGCCCAGATGAATATCGCTGGCTATAGAATTGTACCTTTGAATTTCTCCTACGGGGAACGAGATGGTGGCAAAAAACGCCGCAACCAGGATAGCAAGCACAACAAGCACGGTTATCACGGTCGATTTTACTTTGCTCATCCTAACCCTCCTTAATGTTGGTACGGGCGCGCGCCGAGGCGCACTTCGCCCTCAGATATAATAACTCTTACAATTATATAGAAAATAAGCGGAGTAGTCAAATAATTTTCCGCAAAAGAAATATATTTTACTCCGCCCGAATATGAAATTTTTTGCCTCAGTCCTTTTTGAGCGCCTTTTTGCGCGCAAGCACGTGCATACCGCACTCTATGCGCTTTTTCATCATCTCGCAGGTTACGCCGTAGGGCTTATTCATGTCGCCCTCGAAATGGTAATTATTGGCGCTGCAACCGCCGCTGCAGATATACTTTGCAAAACACCCGTCGCACTTTTCGCGCGTAAAGAGGCAATTTTGGGCAAAGGTCGACCTTATGCCCTTGTCGAGCCTGCCCTCGTACACGTTGCCCATAAGGAACTTTTCGTCGCCGACGAACTGGTGGCAGGGATATATGTCGCCGTTGGGCGCGACGGAGAAGTATTCGTTGCCCGCGCCGCACGCCGAAACGCGCTTGGAAAGGCAGGGACCGCCTTCGAGGTCGACGTTGAAGTGGAAGAAATTGAAGCCCTCGCCGCGCTCGTAGCGGGCAAGATATTCGTCGCACAGCCGCTCATATTCGGCGAGTATTGCGGGAAGGTGCTCCTCCTTAATCGCGAGGTCGTCGATGTCGGTGACGACGGGCTCCATGGAAATGCTGTCGAAGCCGTTGTCGGCGAGGAACAATACGTCCTCGGCAAAGTCGAGATTTTTCGCCGTGAAGGTGCCGCGCACGTAGTAGTGCTTGTCCCCCCTCGACCTGACGAATTTCTTTATGTTGTCAATGACGTAGTCGAAACTGCCCTTGCCGTTTATCGTCTTTCTTATCGCGTCGTGCACTTCCTTTCTGCCGTCGAGCGAGAGAACGACGTTCTCCATTTCGGCGTTGAAAAAGTCTATCGCATCGTCGTTTAAAAGCAGGGCGTTGGTCGTCGTCGTAAAGAGGAATTTCTTGCCGACCTTAGCCGCCTCCGCCTTGGCGTAGTAGACGACGTTCTTAATGGTATCGAGGCACATAAGCGGTTCGCCGCCGAAGAAATCGACTTCGAGCACCTTACGCTTGCCGCTGTTGGAGATGAGGAAATCGATAGCCTTTTTGGCGGTCTTCTCGCTCATGAACTCCCTCGTCGAATGATATGCGCCCTCGTCGGCGAAACAATAGCGGCAACGCAGGTTACAGTCGTGACAGATATGTATGCAGAGCGCCTTGACCTCGTCAGACTTTGCGGGGCGCGCGCAGGTTTCGGGCGCAAATAACAGCCCCTCCTTTTCGAGAGCGGCAAGATCGCCCTCTATCTCCGCCTTTTCCGCCTCCGTGAGGTTCAATCGGGGCGCGGATATGCCCAACTTAACGGCAAGATAGCCGTAGGTCTTGTCGTCACATTCGTGCAGGCTTCCGCTGCCCGAATCGTATATGTAATTGTAATTCTTGTATTTGAAAATATGAACCATAATGACAGTAATTAAGGAGCAGAAACAAACGCCTGCTCCTTTAAATCAAATTATATCGGAAAGAAAATTACTTTGCCGACTTTTCGGGGTTTTCTTCCCTGGTTATTCTTTCGCAGCTCTGGTTGCCGACGGTGCAGCTGGTCTTGCAGGCCGACTGGCAGGTGCTTCTGCATTCGCCGCAGCCCGTAACTTTCTTTTCTGCAGGTTTAGCAATGGTCTTTATCATAATATCATTCTCCTTGCGTACTGTTATTTTCTTTAATTATAGAATACAAACGCACAAAAATCAAGCGTTTTTAAACTTTTTTTATGTTGACGGCTATTATTCCCGAAATGCCGCCCGCGATTGCGCCGACGAGCAGCTCGGCAAGCTGTAAAAGCGTGAACTGCCACGCCCCGCCGATTGCCGAAAACAACAGGTAGGCGACGGTCGTTCCGACCGCGCCCGCAACCGCGCCCTTTACAAGCCCCTTTTCGCCCTTTATGAAGATGAGACAGCCGAGCGCGACGCATACGACCTTGAAGATCTGGTTGACGATTTTAATCGCCGCACCGCCGAGCGAACACAGCTGAATGATGAAAGTGAACGCGAGCGCGTACAACAGCGCCGCCGCGACGGTCGCCGCGACAGCCTTTATTATCTGAAATATTGCCTCTTTGCGCATAGAAAAAACCCTCCGCCTGTGAAATACATATATGCGAAGGGTTGAATTTTTATAACTTATGCGCGGGTGCAAGCTCGCTCAGTTTTCCTTGGTTTCTTCGGCGGGAGCTTCAGGCTTTTCCGCGGTCGCTTCTTCTGCGGGAGCGGCGGGCTTTTCTTCCTCTTTTTCGCCCTTTTCGTCCTTGAACTTCTTGGAATCGTCCTTCTTCTCTACCACGGCGTCGCTCTGCAGAATTGCCTGACGGTCGAACTTCATGTAGCACTTACCGCTCGTTTCGCTGCCCGTTTCGAGCACGAAGGTGTTTTCCTCGTCGTCGACTTCAACGACTATGCCGCATACGCCGCCGATGGTCTTGACCTTATTGCCGGGCTTTACGGCGTTGATGAGGTCTTCCGCCTCCTGCTGGCGCTTCTTGTTGCGGCGGCTGATGATTATCATTGCGCCGATGAGGATGACGACGACAACGCCCATGAGAATGTAGGACGCCCAGTTATTGGGTTCGCCCGTCTGTCCCTCAGTTTCCAACAATAATGAAAGAATAGATGACATTTTGAATAATCTCCGTTATTTTTTACTGTTCAAGCAAAAATTACTTGTTAAAAGTATAACATTTAAACTTCTGCTTGGCAAGCAATTTTTAAGAATGGCTCAACTTTCCACGCGATTTTCACTTATTTTCCGCATTGCCGTATTTAAGATAGAATTCGCGGGCGAAATCGGTGAGGCAATCGTCAAATATCGCGCGGCGCATATCCGCCATGAGCTTGTGCAGGAAAGTTATGTTGTGCAGGCTTAAAAGCATGGACGACAGCATTTCGCCGACGTTTATGAGGTGTCTTAAATATGCCTTGGTGTAATTTTTACAGCAATAGCACGAACACTCGTCGTCGAGCGGGGTGAAATCCTGCTTGTATTTGCCGTTTCTGACGACTACTTTGCCCTTGGAGGTGAGCGCCGTGCCGTTGCGGGCTATGCGCGTTGCGAGTACGCAGTCGAACATATCAACCCCGCGCTTTACGCCCTCTATGAGGCAGTCGGGAGAGCCGACGCCCATGAGATATCTCGGCATATCTTCGGGCAGTTCGGGGCGGATGAGGTCGAGCATTTCGTACATGAGTTCCTTGGGTTCGCCGACCGAGAGCCCGCCGATTGCTATGCCGTCGACGGCGTACTGCCGCGTGCGCCTTGCGCTTTCGAGGCGCAGGTCTGGATAGAAATTGCCCTGCACTATCGGGAAAAGCGCCTGATCTTCGCGCGTCTTTGCCCTGAAACAGCGTTCGAGCCACTTGGAAGTGCGGTTCATGGCATCCTCCGCCTGAGCGTGGGTGAAGCCGTATTCGCTGCACTCGTCAAACGCCATTATTATGTCCGCGCCGAGATTTTCCTCGATCGCTATCGCCTTTTCGGGCGTGAAGAAGTGCTTTCTGCCGTCTATCGAGGAGTTGAAATATACCCCCTCGTCGGTTATCTTGTTGAGTTTTGCGAGCGAAAAGACCTGAAAGCCGCCGCTGTCGGTCAATATGGGGCGATCCCAATTCATGAACTTGTGAAGCCCGCCGGCAGCCCTTATGAGTTCGTCGCCCGGCCGCTCGTAAAGGTGATAGGTGTTGGCGAGTATTATCTGACTGCCCGCCTCATTGAGCTCCTTGGGGTAGACGCCCTTGACGGTCGCCTGAGTGCCTACGGGCATATATACGGGCGTGAGTATGTCGCCGTGAGGGGTGTGAAACACGCCCGCCCGCGCACCCGTGTATTTTTCTACGTGCTGTAATTCAAACGAAAAATTTTTTGACATTGTTTACTTATTTATCTTTTTTGAGATAAATTTTTTAAATTGCGGGAGCTTGCCCGTCTTAGGCAAAGCCCCTTTGAAATATTGCGGGAGCTGTCGGATTTCCGTTCACCTCGTCAAAGGTGATATGTTTTTAACAGAACCGAACAAGACAAGGAGGACAAAATTGCGGTAGCCTGCCAGACTTATGGAAAAGCCCCTCCCGTGCGGTGGTGTTTTTAATAGAACCGAGCAGAACAAGGCGCGCGAGGACAGCCCGAAGGAGTTTACTCAATAGTAAATGACTGAGGGTTACCGCAGCGCAACGCAGTTATGCGAAGATTATATTAAAAACAACCTATATTAAAAACATCGCATCCCCGAATGAAAAGAACCGATACCTCTCCTCCACCGCCGTCTTGTAAAGACTTAATATCTTTTCCCTGCCGACGAGAGCGGCTACGAGCATGACGAGCGTGCTTTCGGGCAGGTGGAAGTTGGTGATGAGCGCGTCGACGCACTTGAATTTATAGGGCGGATAGATGAAGATGAAGGTTTCGCCGCTGCCCGCGCGGACTATTCCGTCGTCGCCCGTCGCGCTCTCGAGCGTTCTGACGGAGGTCGTGCCGACGGCTATTATGCGCCTGCCCTCCGCCTTTGCCCTGTTGATAGCTTCCGCCGCCTGTTCGGAGACTTCGTAATGCTCGCCGTGCATCTTGTGGTCGGTTATTATGTCCTCTTTGACGGGGCGGAAAGTGCCCAGCCCGACGTGAAGCAATACCTCGACTATCTCCACGCCCATTGCGCGGATTTTTTCGAGCAGTTCGGGCGTAAAATGCAGCCCCGCCGTGGGCGCAGCCGCCGAACCGTCGGTCTTGGCGTACACCGTCTGGTATCTGCCCTGATCTTCAAGTTTTTTCTTTATATACGGGGGAAGCGGCATAGTGCCGACTTCTTCGAGAATGTTCTCGAACACGCCGTCGTAGGTGAAAGTGACTATCCTTTCGCCGCTGTCGGTTATGCCGTCGACGACGAAAGAAAGCTTGTCGCCTATTTTAAAGCTCTTGCCTATCGCGCACTTTTTGCCCGGCTTTGCGAGCACCTCCCACTTATCCTTTTCAAGCCGCCGCAAAAGCAGTATTTCTACCACCCCGCCGTGCTCGGTATGCGCGTACATTCTGGCGGGCAATACCTTGGTATTGTTTATTACCAGCACGTCGCCCTTTTTAAGGTAGTCGGTGACGTCGCGGAATATTCTGTGTTCTACTTTGTCGTTCGCCCTGTCGTAGACGAGCAGGCGGGAGCTGTCCCTCGGCTCTGCAGGAGTCTGCGCAATGAGCTCCTCGGGCAAATCGTAATAAAAATCGCTCTTTTTATACTGTATATCCGACATCTTTCAGTTTTCGTCCTTGTCAAACATGGAAATCTGTTTTTTCTGCGCCTCGGAAATCTTATAGCCGAGATGTTCGTAGCCGCCGCGCAGAATTATTCTGCCCCTCGGCGTTCTCGCAATGAAGCCGAGTTGCAGAAGATAGGGCTCGTACACGTCCTCTATCGTGCCCGCGTCCTCGTTGACCGTCGCCGCGAGCGTATCGAGCCCGACGGGCTTGCCGTCGAACTTCTCTATCATCGCGCGGAGCAGGTTGCGGTCGGTTTCGTCAAGCCCAAGCTCGTCAATCTCCATTCGGGCGAGGGCGTACTGCGCGTCCGCCTTAGTGACCGACGGATTGCCGTTGACCGTCGAGAAATCTCTCACGCGCTTCAAAAGTCTGTTGGCAATACGGGGAGTGCCGCGCGAACGTGTGGAAATTTCGCGGGCGGCGTCGGCGTCTATGGCGATATTGAGCGTCTTTGCGCTGCGGGTGACTATCTCCTCGAGCTCTGCGGGGGTGTACATTTCGAGACGGCAGACTATGCCGAACCTGTCGCGCAGAGGGTTGGCTATCATGCCCGCGCGGGTAGTTGCGCCGATTAACGTGAATTTTTTGAGCGAAAAGCGGATATTGCGCGCGCTGGGGCCCTTGCCGACGATGATGTCGAGCGCATAGTCCTCCATCGCCGAGTAGAGTATCTCCTCGACGCTGTGGTTGAGCCTGTGTATTTCGTCTATGAACAGCACGTCGCCTTCTTCGAGATTGGTGAGTATCGCCGCAAGGTCGCCGCTCCGCTCTATCGCGGGCGCGCTGGTAAGGCGCAACTGACCACCCATTTCGTTGGCTATGATATGCGCGAGCGTCGTCTTGCCGAGGCCGGGCGCGCCGTACAGAAGCACGTGTTCGAGCGCTTCGCCCCTCTTTTTGGCGGCGTTCATATAGACGGTTAAATTTTCCTTGACCTTGGACTGCCCGACGTAGCCGTCGAGCGTCTTGGGACGAAGGGCGTTTTCCTCCGCGTCGTATTCTCCGCGCGTACTCTTTACAAGCCTGTCCTCGCCCTGCTCGTCGCCGTCGAAATCATCAAAAAACATAGTTTACATTCCCTTGATTGCCGCAAAAATTATGTTTTCGAGCGAAGTTGCCCCCGCCGATTTTGCCCTTATTATTGCCTTTTCCGCCTCCGCACGGTTATAGCCGAGGCTCATGAGCGCGACTATCGCGTCCTCGTCGCCCGAAGTTGCCGCAGCCGCCGCGGGCAATGCGCCCGAAGCCGCACCCGAATACGCTTCGACGGGCGAGACCTTTTCGCGGAGCTCTAAGATTATTCGTTCGGCGGTCTTTTTGCCCAAACCCTTTACGGACGAAAGGCGCTTGACGTCGCCCGTCGCAACCGCCGCCGCGAAGTCGTTGACGTTCATATAGGTGAGTACGGCTATGCCCATCTTAGGACCTACGCCCGAAACCGAGATGAGCTTCAAAAACGCCGACTTCTCCTGCTCGGAGGAAAAGCCGTAGAGCGAAATGCCGTTCGCCTCGCTGACCTGCATATAGGTGTAGAGTTCAACTTCACCGCCCTCGGTCATCTTGGAAAATGCCGAGCCCGAACAGTTGACCTCATAGCCGACACCGCCGACGACTATCAGCGCGCTGTCGGCATATATTTTTAAAACTTTACCTTTTAAATAACCTATCATAGTATCCTCTTTCGTAAATTTGTTTTCTGGTGACGAAAACAAATTTGACGAGTTTTGGGAGGCTCTGCCTCCTTTGCCGCGACCTTTAAGGGCTCTCAATTATGAGAAGTCGCGGCAATTCCCTCCGCTTAGGCGCAGGTATGCGCAAATTGAGTGCGCTGGCGCAGGGAAACCCTGCTTGCGCCGTTGAGTTGTTTTACTTTCGTAAATTTGTTTTCTGGTGACGAAAACAAATTTGACGAGTTTTGGGAGGCTCTGCCTCCTTTGCCGCGACCTTTAAGGGCTCTCAATTATGAGAAGTCGCGGCAATTCCCTCCGCTTAGGCGCAGGTATGCGCAAATTGAGTGCGCTGGCGCAGGGAAACCCTGCTTGCGCTGTTGAGTTGTTTTACTTTCGTAAATTTGTTTTCTGGTGACGAAAACAAATTTGACGAGTTTTTGGGGCATTTTTTCAAACCGCGCAATTTTAAAGCGGCGGTCGAAAAACCTTACTTTATGCCGTAGAGCCTGCCGAAGCGCGAGGTGTGCGCGTGGCAGAGCGCGACGGCGAGCGCGTCTGCGGCGTCGTCGGGACGGGGAATTTTGTCGAGGCGGAGAAGCGATGTCACGACGTGCATCATCTGCACTTTGTCCGCCTTACCGTAACCCGTCAGCGCCTGCTTTATCTCGTTGGGAGTATATTCAAACAGCCTGCCGCAGTACTTGACGGCGGAGACGAGTATTACCCCCCTCGCATGGGCAACCTGAATGCCCGTAGTGACGTTTTTGGAGAAGAACAGCTCCTCGACGGCTATCTCCTCGGGCTTGTACTTCGCATAGATGCGGTTGAGCCCTTCTTCGAGCATGGCGAGGCGCACGGGAAAGGTCTCGTCCCTCGGGGTGGTGACTACGCCGTAGTCGACGGGTACGCAATCGCCGTTATTCTTCTTTTCTATTACCCCGTAGCCCATGGTGCCGAAACCGGGATCGATGCCTAAAATAATCATAAAACAGAAAAAACAGCCGCCGCAATCAAGCGGCGAGCCATAAATTTGACCAAATATCCGCAATTGACTTGATTAACTCTTATAATTATACTATAATTTACGCATACAAGTCAATTTATTATAAGGAATAAAATAACTATGAAACTCTGGGAAGGACGCTTCGACGCGCCTACTGCTAAGAATGCAGATCTGTTCAACGACTCGCTGCCCTTCGACAGGCAGCTCTGGGCGGTGGATATTACCGCCTCGCTCGCTCACGCCTCCATGCTTGGCAACTGCGGCATTATCTCGCTCGACGAGGCAAGGCTGATATGCGACGGACTGAGCGCCATCGCCTCCGACATCAACGAGGGCAAGCTGGAAATCGTCGGCGCGGAGGACATACACTCCTTCGTCGAAAACGAGCTGGTCGCAAGGATAGGCGACGCGGGCAAGAAACTGCACACCGCGAGAAGCCGCAACGACCAGGTCGCAACCGATATGAGACTGTACGTAAGGGGCGCTTACGATCAGCTTAAATACAGCCTTCTGAATATCGTCAACTCGCTCACGGAAAAGGCAAGCGAGGGCGTGAAGTATATCATGCCCGGATATACCCACCTCAGAAAGGCTCAGCCGATGTGCGCGGGGCATTTCTTCAACGCATACGCCGAAATGTTCATGAGGGATATCGACAGGGTGGTTTCGAGCAGACAGCGCTCCAACGTAATGCCGCTCGGCAGCGGCGCGCTGGCGGGCACTTCCTATCCCATCGACAGGGATATTACCTGCTCCCTCCTCGAATTCGACAGACCGTGCGAGAACTCGCTCGACGGCGTGTCGGACAGAGATTTCATACTTGAATACCTCTTTGACGCATCGCTCGTAATGGCGCACCTTTCGAGGCTATGCGAGGATATAATTCTCTATACCACCGAAGAATTCGGCTATTTCGAGATTTCCGACGCATATTCGACGGGTTCGTCGATAATGCCGCAGAAGAAAAACCCCGACATTGCAGAGCTGATGAGGGGCAAGACGGGCAGGGTTTACGGTCATCTCATGGCGCTGCTCACGACCGTCAAAGGCATTCCCCTCGCCTACGACAAGGACCTGCAGGAGGACAAAGAGGGCTTCTTCGACGCCGAAAAGCAGGTAATAAACTGCCTCGACATTATGGCGGAAATGCTCCTTCACATCTCTTACAAGCCGAGGAAGATGGCAAAGGCCGCAGAGAGCGAATTCTGTTGCGCGACCGACGTCGCCGACTACCTCGCGAAGAAGGGCGTTCCATTCCGCAACGCGCACGCGATTACCGGCAAGATCGTAAGGAGCTGCATCGAAAACGGCAAGACCTTGCAGAGCATGACAGCCGACGATTACCGCACGTTCTCGCCCGAATTCGGCGACGACATAACCTCGGTAGTCAAGGGCAAGGCCTGCGCAGACGCGCGTACTTCCTACGGCGGCGCATCGTCTGCGAGCGTTAAGGAAAACATAAAGAGCCTTAAAAAGCGCATGAAAAAATACGGCGCACAGTAAGATTAAAGTTTACAATAAAATTCAAGTCCCCTCCGCGGAGGGGACTTATTTTATTTCTTATAGCTTTCGGCAAGTTTTTTAAATGCGGGCAGGGCGCGTTCTATCATGGCGGTATCGACGCAATAGCTTATGCGCACGTAGCCCTTTACCCCGAACGAGTCGGACGGAACGAGCAACAGCTCATAGTCCTTGGCGCGTTCGGCAAATTTTTCGGCATCCTCCTCCATTGCCCTGACAAAGAGATAGAATGCGCCGTCGGGCCTGACCACCTCGTAGCCGTATTCGGTGAGCGCCGAACACAGCATATCCCTGTTTCTCTTGTACACCGAAATATCCGAAGTGCAGCCGAGCACGCGGGCGACGAGCTGCTGAAAGAGGTTGGGCGCGCACACGTAGCCGAGAGCCCTGCCCGCACCGCACACGCCCGCATACACGTCGGAAAATTCGTCCATGGCGCGGTTGACGGCAATATAGCCTATTCTCTCGCCGGGGAGCGAAAGGCTCTTGCTGAACGAGTAGCAGACAATGCTCCTCTTATAGTAATTCATTATGTAAGGCACTTTGGTGCAGTCGTCGAACACGAGCTCTCTGTACGGCTCGTCCGAGACGAGATAGACCGCGTTGCCCGTCGCGCGGCAATGTTCGTCGAGGGCGGCGGCAAGCGCCGAAATGACTTCCTCGCCGTACACCACTCCGCTGGGGTTGTTGGGCGAATTTATTATGACCGCCTTGGTCTTTGCGCCGAGCGCTTCCTTAAACGCCGCAATGTCGGGCGCGAAAGTGCGGGGATCGCTCTTTACCGCGACGAGCTTTGCGCCCGCGTGGGCGGCAAATACCGAATATTCGGGGAAGAAGGGCGCGAAAGTAATGACTTCGTCGCCGTCGTTGACGAGCGCGTTGAGCGTTATCGTAAGCGAAGCCGCCGCGCCGCAGGTCATATAGATGCAGTCGGCATCGAGCCCGACCGAAAACCGTGCGTTGATGTCGTCGGCGACAGCCTTTCTCACCGAATAGTCGCCCTGCGCCGACGTGTAGCCGTGCAGGAATACGGGATCGCCCTCCCCGACGAGCTTCAAAAGCTCCGTTCTTACCTTTTCGGGCGCGGGCACGGAAGGGTTGCCGAGCGAGAAGTCAAAGACGTTCTCCTCGCCTATTTCCGCCTTGCGCTTTCTGCCATATTCAAAGAGCTCCCTTATCGCCGAGCGCACTTTGCCGAGTTTTACGTTTGTCAGGTTCAACATATTCCACCTCGCTTGTATACCCGAAATTATAGCACCGCGCGGCGGGTTTGTAAAGCACTTATTTATCCCGTGAGCTTTTTGCGGAAAGATTGGACTATGCGGTTTTCTATACGGCTGACCTGCACCTGCGATATGCCCATCATCGAGGCGACCTCGCTCTGCGTCATATCCCTGAAATAGCGCAGCATTATGACCTTCTTGTCGCGCTCGCCGAGCTCGCCTATCGCCGAGCGCAGTTCGAGGCGGTCTATCATATCCTCCTGCCCGTCCTCGACGGGAAGCTTGTCGAGAAGATATTGCGACTTCTCGTCCTTATAGTCGCTGCGCGCGTAGATGGACACGGGCATTCGCGACGAGCCCATGGTAAATACGACTTCGCTTTCGGGAATTGAAAACTTTTCGGAGATCATTTTGATCGTCGGCTGACAGCCGTTGGACGCGGAATATTCCTCGACGAACGCATTTATTTCCTTTGCCGCCGCCTTTATCGCGCGGGAGACTTTAATGCTCCCGTCGTCGCGCATGAAGCGCTTTATCTCGCCCGAAATCATCGGCACGGCGTAAGTCGAAAACCTCACGCCGTAACTCTCGTCGAAGCCGTTTATCGCCTTTAAAAGCCCTATGCTCGCAAGCTGAAAAAGGTCGTCGTATTCGACGCCCTTATTGAGATAGCGCTTGACTATCGACTTCATGAGATTGGTGTTTTCCCTGAGCATACTCTCCTTGGCGGCGCTGTCGCCCGCCTTGGCAAGCCGTATCAGTTGATTGGTCTTTTCTGCATCAAACATTCTCCACTTCCGACCTGAAGCTTTTTACCATATAGACTACCGTGCCCTCACCCTGAACGGAATTTACCCTGAATTCGTCCATAAAGGTCTGCATTATGGTAAACCCCATGCCGGAGCGCTCGTCGTCGGGCGACGTCGTGAAAAAGGGCTGAATTGCCTCCTCTACGTTGGCTATGCCCTTGCCCGTGTCGCTGATTTTTATATGTAGACTGTTGTCCTCTATCTCGCACTCGACGGTGATTATGCCGAGATTGCCCCTGTATGCGTGGACGGTGCAGTTTGTCACCGCCTCGGACACCGCCGTCTTGACGTCGGACAGATCGGACAGCGTGGGGTTGAGTTCCAGACAGAACGCCGCAACCGCGTCCCTCGCAAACGCCTGATTGCGCGCAAGTGAATAGAATTGAAGTTTCAAATAGTTCTTTGTCATATCATTCCGCCTTGGGTATCAATGTGTATATGCCGCTTATATTGAGTATTTTGTCCGCCGCGGTATTGGGCGAACTTACATACAGCGGTATATGTAGTTTCTGTGCCTTTTTGTATCTGCCGATGAGAAAGCCTATGCCCGTGGAATCCATGAAGGCAACTTCCGAAAGATTTATGACTATGCTTCTTACCGTCAGGTTGCTCTCGATTATGGCATCGCACTTTTCCCTTACGGCGGACGCCGAACATTCATCCATTTCGCCGATGAGTTTTATGTGCAGGCTCCCGCCCGCAACGCCGTATTTGACCAACATTTTCCTCTACCTTCGTTTTTATAAAATATTACTATACGGAGGGCGGAATAATTTGACAGAGCTTGTAAAATATTGTATTATACCGTCGAAAGTCAAAGCCCGCTCAACCCGCATATATGCGGCGAGCAAGCGCGTTTATCCCCTTATTTTCGGCGGACGGCGCGACGGGCGGCGCGGCATTTTCGGGCATTTTAAAGGCTTAAAAAAGTCGATAAAAAAATAATTAAAAATTATAAAAAATGCTTGACAAAATATTTCAGGTATATTATTATATACAAGCGTTGCGGCGGTAAACACCGAGCGCGATGAAGCGCAAGCTTTTAAGGGCCTTTAGCTCAGTTGGTTAGAGCAGTCGGCTCATAACCGATCGGTCCGCGGTTCGAGTCCGTGAAG
>CALVHL010000010.1 GCA_944327625.1 uncultured Clostridia bacterium | reverse complement strand
CGCGGCAATTCACACCGCTGAGGTGTCGGAGCCACAAATGTGGTGCGCTTGCGCAAAAGCGTGGTTTTGCTTGCGCCATATAGTATTTTGGGGAAACAGTTTTTAAGTATAGCAGTCGGCTACCGACCTTGCGCCAAAAATCATTTTTAGAAAGTGTTGGCGGGCGGGTTAAGATAAATCGACAAGCGGGGAAAGCCGCAGACAATAAACAATAAAAATTCATTTAGGAGTATTTAAAATGGAAAACGAACAGATAGAAGAAATTTTGCTCGTGCTCGACGAAAAGCTGGATAAGGCGTTAAGCGTCCTCAAAGAGGACTATTCCGCAATCCGCGCAGGCAGGGCTAACCCCCACATTCTCGACAAGGTAATGGTCGACTACTACGGTGCGCCCACGCCCGTGACGCAGACTTCCAACATCTCCGTGCAGGAGGGCAGGTGTCTCGTCATTTCGCCCTGGGATATATCCATTTTAAAGGCGATCGAAAAGGCAATTCAGGTGTCCAATATCGGCATTACGCCCACCAACGACGGCAAGGTCATAAGGCTCGTATTCCCCGAACTCACCGAGGAGAGAAGGCGCGACCTCGTCAAGCAGATAAAGAAGATGGGCGAGGATACCAAGGTTGCACAGCGCAACGTCAGAAGGGACGCAATGGACTCGCTCAAAAAGCTCAAAAACGACAAGGCTATTTCCGAGGACGAGTTCTCGGCAGGCGAAAAGGAAGTCGAAAAGCTGGTCTCCGACGCGGTTTCCAAGGTAGAGGCGACCGTTTCCGCCAAGGAAAAGGAAATAATGACCGTCTGACGGTCGGCTGTTATGGGCGACGATCAGGCTTTGAGAATACCCCGTCACGTCGCGCTTATCATGGACGGCAACGGCAGGTGGGCGAAAAAGCGGCTTATGCCGCGTTCGGCAGGGCACAGCGCGGGAATGAACCGCATGATTGCGCTTGCCGAGCACGCCAAGGCGCTGGGCATAAATTATATGACCGTGTACGCGCTCTCCACCGAAAATCTTGCCCGTCCCAAGGATGAGCTCGACGGACTGTATTCCCTGATAAAGAAATATTTTCTCAAAAATGCAGACAAACTTATAAAAGACGGCGCGGCGCTGAGGGTAATCGGCGACCTGACGCTGTTGCCCGACGACGTCAGGGCGGTGGTCGAGGAGGGCGTTGCCCGCTCCTACAAGGATGCGGAGTTCACCTTCTGCATAGCCCTCGCTTACGGCGCGCGGCGGGAAATAGTCAATGCCTGCAAGGCGGCTGCGGCAAAGGACGAAGAAGTGACCGAGGAGACGCTCGGCTCGCTCATGTACACGGGCGATATGCCCGATCCCGACCTCATCATCCGCACGGGCGGCGAGGTCAGGCTGTCCAACTTCCTCCTGTGGCAGGCGGCCTATGCCGAGCTGTATTTTACCGATACCCTGTTCCCCGACTTCACGGACGAGTGCCTCGACAGCGCCGTAGCGGAATATTCCCGCAGGACGAGGCGGTTCGGAAAGGTCTAAGGAGCGTTTGAATGAAACAGAGAATAATCACCTCAATATTTTATATCGGCGTAATGCTCGGCATTGTCGTCATGAAAATGCTCGTGCCCGACGTCGAATTTGCCGACGGCGCGGTGTTTTCGTTCGGCAGTCTGGGCGTAGACGTGCTGTTCTGGCTGGTTTCAATGTTCGGCGCGTACGAGTTCATGCGCGCGGTCGGCGGCATATCGCAGGTGCAGTGGTGGCTTTCAATGCTCACCTGTACGCTCATAATCCCGACGTTCATTCTCGGCAAGCTGTTCGCCGACGTCTTCGTCGCGCTGCTCGCCCTGCTCGCCGTGACGAGCATAGGCATGATGGTCAATGCGTCGATGATGGTGTTCAACTTCGAGGAGAGCACGCTGAGGAGTACGGCGCTCTCGGAGCTGTGCATACTCTATTGCGGAGTGCTCGCCTGCGTCGGACCGAACGTCGCGCACCTCGCGTACAACTCGACGCCAGCCATAATGTTGCTTTTCGTGCTCGTCCCCATGGTCGACACGTTCGCCTATTTCTTCGGCAAGCTGTTCGGCAAGAAACTGCCGTATAAGCTCGCCCCGCACACCAGCCCGAATAAGACGATAATCGGTTCGGTCGGCGGCATAATCGGCGGACTTATCGCGGCGGTAGCCGTCTGGGCGGTCTGCGAATACGTGCCCCTCGACAGCGTGCAGATAGTCAACTATAACGGCTCGGTTCCGCACGTCGTGCTTCTTATGCTCTTTGCCGTGCCCACTGCGATACTTGCCCAGCTCGGCGATCTGTTCGAGAGCGCGATAAAGCGCGGTTGTAACATAAAGGATATGGGCAATATTCTGCCCGGTCACGGCGGCGTGCTCGACAGGTTCGACAGTATGCTGTTCGCGTCGGTCTCCGTCGCGGTATGCTTTATGCTCATCTATTGATATAAAGTGCAAATCAGCCCCGAATTACGGGGCTTTTTACTTGAAACAGACATTATTGGCTTTTTACGGGGTATAATATAAATGAAGAAAATCGCATTGATCGGGAGCTGCGGCTCGATAGGCAGACAGGTTGCCGAGGTAGTCAGGCGTTCGCGCGGGGAGCTTAAACTGTCCGCGCTCGTCTCGCGCGGTTCGGTCGAAATTTTCAACGCTCAGCTTGCCGAGTTCGCGCCCGACTATGCCGTGCTCGTCGACCGGAACGCCGCAAATGGCGTAATCGCGCCGACTAATACCCGTCAATACTTTGGCGAGGAGGGGGCGCTCGCGGCGATAGAGCAATGCCGCCCCGACGTCGTATTCGTCGCCTGCGGCGGGTTTGCGGGGCTCAAATACAGCCTCAAAGCCATAGAAATGGGCGCAACGCTCGCGCTCGCCAACAAGGAGACGCTCGTCTGCGGCGGCGACATTGTCATGCCGCGGGCAAAGACGCTCGTGCCCGTCGACAGCGAACATTCGGCTATCTGGCAATGCCTCAATTTCGAGCGGCGCGCGCCCTTCGACAAGCTTATTATCACGGCGAGCGGCGGCCCGTTCAGGGGCAGGAAGTTTGAAAGCCTCAAAGCCGTCACGCCCGCCGAGGCGCTCCGCCACCCGACGTGGAAGATGGGCGCGAAGATAACCGTCGACAGCGCGACGCTGCTGAACAAGGGCTATGAAGTAATCGAGGCGCATCACCTCTACGGTGCGCCCTACGACAGAATACAGACGGTCATACAGCCGCAGAGCATAGTACATTCGATGGTGCAGTTTGCCGACGGCGCGATACTCGCGCAGATGTCCAACCCGACTATGGAGCTGCCCATTCAGCTCGCGCTGACCTATCCTAAGCGGCTGGACTGCAATCTCGCCCCGCTCGACTTTTCGCGGGCGTTCTCGCTCGACTTTCTGCCGCTCGAAAGAAAGGAATATCCGCTCTACGACCTCGCGCTGTCCTGCGGCGAGGCGGGGGGGATACTGCCGACCGTGCTCAACGCGGCGAGCGAGGTTGCCGTTGCCGCCTTTCTCGGCGGCAAGATAGCCTTTACCGACATATATTCGGTGGCGGCGCGGACGGTCGAACGAAGTAAAAACGCCGTAGCTTCGGACTATGACGCGCTGGCGGACGCCGACCTTGAAGCAAGGCGGCTTGCAACAAAGATAATCAAAGGGGAATAATGTCACAACTGCTTGCCTCGGGCGTATTAAACACCGTCTGGTCGGTCATACTTGCGATAGTCATACTGCTCGCCATGATAACCGTGCACGAGTTCGGGCATTTCGTCGCGGGCAGGGCGCTCGGCTTCAAGGTAAACGAGTTCGCCATCGGCTTCGGCCCAAAGCTTTTAAAAGTGCGCGGCAAAAAGCGCGGCACTCTCTTTACGCTTCGCGCCATACCGCTCGGCGGGTTCTGCGCCTTTGCGGGCGAGGACGAGGAGGGGGAGGAGGACGATCCCGCGGCGTTCAACAACCGCGCGCCGTGGAGGCGGATAATCGTGCTGATTGCGGGCGCGTTCATGAACTATCTGACCGCCCTCGTAATAGTCATAATCTGCGTCGGCTGCTTCGGGCTGGCGGCGTACAGGGTTAATTCGGTCGAGGAGAACGCGGCATATCCCGCCGAATACAGCTTGCAGGCGGGCGATATTATAACCGAAGTCGACGGCGTGCGCATATATCTCGGCACCGATCTCATCTCCGCATTGCAGGGCAGGAGCGCGGGCGACGAGGTACAGATAGCCGTCATCTGCGGCGACGGGCAGAGCGCGACGCGCACCGTGCGCCTCCGCGCCGACTGCGACTTTGAAAACTTTTCGGAGACGAGCAAGGTCTGGCGGGCGCTGGGCGCCGGCACTTACGGGGGCGAGGACGGCAATCTCTACTGGGATCTGTCCGCCGAACAGTGCCGCTACGGCTTTTTCGGCACGATAGGCCGCTCTTTCGGCTATACTTCGCGAATGGCGGGCACGATATTCAGGGTGCTCGGCGAGCTTCTGACGGGCAGGCTCAGCCTCGACAGCATGGGCGGCCCGATAACCACCATAAAAGTGACGAGCGAGGCGGCGGCGCAGGGAATGCAGAGCTTTCTGACGATAGCCGCGTATATCGGCGTAAACCTCGCCGTGTTCAACCTCTTGCCCATACCCGCGCTCGACGGAAGCAAGGTGGTGTTCTGCCTCATAGAGTGGATATTCCGCAAGCCCGTTCCGCGCAAGGTGGAGGCGGCGATACACGCCGTCGGGCTGGTGCTCATTCTGGCGTTCGCCGTGCTCGTCGACGTGCTGCAATTCATAAAATGCTGAAAGGCAGGCGACCGCCCGCAATCTGCGGGCGGTCGCCTGCCTTTTTTTCAATTGAGCGGCATATATGCCTCAACCAACGGGGTTTTCCGCGCCGCGCAGGCGCAGTCCGTCGAGGTATTTTCTGTAATTTTTGGTGTGGAAAATGCGGGCAATCTGCTTGACTATCTCCTCGGGCTCGTCGGAGGGAATGACGTAGTCGGCGGCCTCCTTGACGTAGTCGGGCGCGCTCGACAGGCAGAACGAGAAGTCCGCCCTGCGCATCGCCTCGACGTCCGTATGCCCCGAACCGAAGCAGACGATGAAGTTGAACTTGTCGCTGTACAGGTTTTCGAGCGCCTTTTCTTTGAGCGCGTCCTTGAAGTTTATTTTGAGGAAGCTGTACCCCGCCATGCCCTGGAAGGGATAGCATATCACGTTGAATTCGCCCGCCGACGGCAGCTTGGCAAAGTCGGAAATTATGGCTTTTACAATGTCGTCCCGCTCGATTATGACGTACTGCTCTATGTCGAGGTCGGGCGGCACTTTTGCCTTGACGAAGGTGTACGCCGACGAACGCTTGCGCTTTTCGTAATAGGCGTTCGCGCCCTCGCCCTCTACGCTGTCGTAGTAGCAGTGCAGATAGTTCTCGTTGATGAGGTAGGAGAAGACGTTTACGCCGTAACGCGCAAACAGCGCCTCGGGCTCTCTCCTCAGCTCTCTGTCTATCGACACGACCGCGCCGTAAGTGCGGTCGACGGGGTTATAGACGGCACAGCCCGTCATTACTATTATGGGGTTCTGCAATTCGACGTTGCGGAATATGCTTTTGAGCGAGGTCATCGCGCGGGTGGTCATGAACGTGAAGTTGCAGCGTTCGCCCGTCAGCGCGTTGAGCTTGTATTCCATGAACGGCGACAGCTCGTGCTTGGCGTTGAGCATGGCGTTGTCGAGCGACGATACGAACAGTATGTTGCGGTTTTTGGTAAAATACTGCGGGAAGGTGTTGACGAACAGCGCGATGAGCACGCCTATCAGCGTCGAAAGTATGCGGTTGGTCGCAAACAGAAAGGGGTTCATTCCGCCGTTTCTTATGCTCACCGTGACCGAAAGATATGTAAGGCAGGAAACAAAGGTCGCCGAGGTGACTTTAAGCTTTACGGTCAGCACTATGAGGAATATTATTCCCGCCGACGCGACGGCGTACAGCGCCGAATTATATGCTATGCTGCCGTTCTCCATCTTAATAAGGTCGAGCGTAATCCACTCGAACGCCTGCACTATTATGAAGCCGTAATATCCCCCGACAATCGTGCCGACCGAGCGTATTTTCGCCTGCTTTCTCGACGAGGCGATATTCTGCTGCATTGCGTACACGGCGGCTATGCCCGCGAAAAAGGGCGTGTAGAAGTTGGTGGGCGCGTACCACAGATCGTCCGTCACGGACAGTTCGCGCGGCGTAAGGTCTATGCCGCAGGCAAAGTTGAGGGCGTACAGCACTATGTACAGCCCCAGCGCCAGCAGCACGGCGACGAACGTCTTTATCGTTCTCTTTCCTATCTTCATCTTTCTCTCCCCCGATGAAACTGACTTGTATTCATTATAACATATTCTGCGGCGAATTCAAGAGAAAGCGGTAAAATTGCCCCTCGGGGTTGACATTGCGGCGAACGGGGCATATAATGGGCGTAAGATAAGCCGCAGACGGGCGGTCGGGCGGCGGCGATCGCCGACGCAAAATGCCGTTAATCGGCACATATATGCGGGGCAATTGCGGTTTCTGCGCCGCGAAAATACTTTAAAGGAGGGGCGGAGGTGCTCTATCTCGTCGACTGCGACGCGCTTGCCGACAGACGGCTGTACGACAAATATTATGCGCTTTTAAACCCCGTGCGGCGGGCAAAGACCGACGCGCTCGGGCGCGAGGCGGACAGGCGGCGCTCCGTCGGCGCGTTCGCCGCGCTTAAAATCGCCCTTTCGGACGTCGGCGCGGAGGACGGCGAGTGGATATACGACGCGCTCGGCAAGCCGCATATCGTCGGCGCGCCTTATTTCAGTCTTTCCCATTCGGGCAGATACGCGCTGTGCGCGCTGTCGGAAAGTGAAGTGGGCTGCGACGTGCAGAAAAGACGGAAAATAAGCGACGGGCTGGCAAAGAGGGTGCTGTCCGCCGAAAATTACGCGCTCTACCGCTCGCTCGGCGGGGAGGCGGCTTGTGACTTCTTCTTCACCGCGTGGACGGTCGCCGAGAGCTTTCTTAAAATGACGGGCGCGGGGCTTTCGGGCGGGCTGAACGCCGTGACCTACGATAAATGCGGCGGGCTTTCGTACCGCGGCGAGCCGCTCGACGCGATCGTTTCGACCTTTCGGGCGGGGGAGGGGTACTTTGTCGCCTGCTGTTCGCGCCTGCCAGTCGGCGAGCTTGCCGACGTGACTTCGCGGCTTTAAGGGGCGTTTTCCGCCCGCCCTTTTGTGAAATTTTTTTCGGGGCGGACGCGCCTGACGACAGGCAAATCTTGATAATTTTTACGATATTGACCGTCCGAGGGGCGCAGTTTTGCGGCCCTTCGGGCGGTTTTATACATAAAAAATGTCATAAAAACCCAAAGGTTAAGCGCAGTTTTGCGGAAATATTAGAAATGCTTATCGCCCGTCGGATAAATCTATAATAAATAATGTTTGCGTTTTGTATAGGAATGTGATAAAATACATTGGATAATGGAATTATATTCATTTATACATGAATAAAAAGGCAAATTTATACACCTGGCGGAGAGATCCGCCGAGGGAGGTAAAAACCGATGACGGGCAATTTCAGAACCGTTAAGAAAAAGTTTATAATTATCGCCGCCGTCGTCGGCGCCGTCGCGGGGATATGCCTCGGGCTGCTTGCGACGGGCGCCGTGCTGCTCGCGCTCAAACTCTCGGGCATAGAGCTGCATTGGGCGATATACGTCGCCATCGGCGTCGGCGTTGCGCTGCTTTCGGGCGCTGCGGCGTTCTTCATCGCCCTGCCCTCCGACAAGCGCATTGCAAAAAAGCTCGACCGTGACTTCGCGCTCGGCGAAAAGGTGCAGACCATGGTCGCCTATTCGGCGGCTGAAAACCCCGACGAGATGGTGCTCTTGCAGCGCGAGCAGGCCGACGAGGCGCTGGGCGCAGTCGCAAAGAAGCGCATTAAGCTCGGCGGGCTGTGGAAATTCGTATTCATACCCGTGCTGGCGGCGGCAATGTTCGTCGCGGGCATGGTCGTACCGCTCGACAAGCAGGTCGACGTCGGCCCGCAGGATCCGCCCTACGACATAACCGAAACGCAGAGGACGGCGCTTTTAAGCCTCATTGCGGACGTCGAGGGGAGCGAACTTACCGAAACGGTAAAGACGCCCGTGCTCGCCGTGCTCAACGACCTGCTCGGCAAGCTTGAAACTACCGAAACGCAGACCGAGATGAAGGCGGAGGTCATATCGGCGGTCAAGGCGATCGACGGCCACGTCTCGATGATCAACAACTATCTCGGCGTTTACAGCGCCATTGCCGCCGAGGAAACGCTCAAAACGCTCGCCGACGCGGTGGTCGACGGCGCGGCGTTCTACAAGGCGAGCGGCACGGACATTCAGGCGATGGAGACGGTCACGCAGTTCTACAAGAACGCCCCGCAGGAGATATTCGACTGCATCACCGTCTGGGCGGACGAGGTCAAGGCGCTCTACGGCGAGGCTACGACCATTTCGGAGACGGGCAGGATAATCAGGAACTATGCCAATACGCTCTATGCCAAGCTCATAACCGACAATACCGCCGCCCCCGACATGGGCGATTCGGCGCTGTACGATGCATTGCGCACTTTCATTTCGGACATGATAAAGCTCAGCTCGTCCTCGCAGGACGGCGTGGGCGTAGCCATATTCAGGGCGGAGGTCGACAAGGCGGTGGACAAGGCGGTAAGCGCGGTCACTTCGGACCTCTGCGTTCAGTCCTATAACTGCATGATGGACGACTACGTGCGAAACAGCCTCGCTAAGATATTCGGGCTCACCCGCGGCGAGATAGGCTCTAACGAGTCGGTAGTACCCGACTTCGGCGGCGACGATGACGACGGCCCCACCCACAGCGGCGGCTTCGGTCCGGGCGACGTCGAGTTCGGCAGCGACGACCTCGTGCTCAACCCCGACACGCTCGAAAAAGTGCCCTACGGTCAACTCATCAACCAGTATAACGCCGCCATTCAGGAGCGCATAAACGCGGGCGACACCCCCGAGGAGCTGGCAAAGTACATAAGAAGTTACTTCGACAAGCTCTACGGCGGTCTGGGCGAGGACGAGTGAGGGGAAACCCTAATAAGTCGGCGCGGCGGGCGACCGTCTGCGTCGGAAATAACTGCGACAATATAAAAAAATAATCCATAGATACAAACGGAGAATATTATGAAAAACAAGGAACAGATCAAGGTAAGCGGCGACAACGTCGAAAAGGTCAAGGCTTTCAGCGCGTCCATAGCAAAGGTCAAGGAAGAACTTGCAAAGGACGTCGTCGGCCAGAAAGAGATTATCGATAACGTGCTCATTGCGATAGTCGCAGGCGGCAACGTGCTGCTCGAAGGCGTGCCCGGCGTCGGCAAGACTCGTCTCGTAAGGTCGCTCGGCAAGGCGCTCGAACTGCCGTTCTCGCGTATTCAGTTCACGCCCGATTTGATGCCTTCGGACGTCACGGGTACGAACGTCATAACCAAGGAAGCCGACGGCAACATGAAGATGGTGTTCAACAAGGGCCCCATATTCGCCAACCTCGTGCTGGCGGACGAAATCAACCGCGCCACGCCCAAGACGCAGTCGGCGATGCTCGAAGTCATGCAGGAGCATAAGGTCACCGTCGCAAAGCAGACCTACGTTCTCAGCGAGCCCTTCTTCGTAATGGCGACCGAAAACCCCATAGAGCAGGACGGCACCTATCCTCTGCCCGAAGCGCAGATGGACAGGTTCATGTTCAAGCTCATCGTCGACTTCCCCTCGATAGAAGAACTCGCCGACATAGTCAACATGACGCAGATAACCATGGACGAGACGGCTACGGCTGTCATCGACGGCCCTACCGTGCTTGAAATGAGGGAGCTTGCAAAGACCGTTCCCGTCATCGGCGAAGTGCTCAACTATGCCGTCAAGCTCGTATCGGGCACGCATCCCGAACTTGCCGATACCTCCGACACGGCGAAAAAATACGTCAAGTACGGCGCGTCTCCCCGTGCGGCGCAGGCGCTCATCACCGCCGCTAAGGTAAGGGCGCTTATGAACGGCAACTATAACGTCTCCTACGAGGACATCAACGCGCTGGCATACCCCGTTTTAAGGCACAGAATAAAGGTCAATTATAACGCGGTCAGCGACAACGTCACGGTTGACGGCGTCATCGGCATGCTGCTCAACGAATACAAGAAATACGCCAAGTAATCTGTACTGAGTTTTAACGATGGGAAAAAAGGTAATTGACGACGAGTTTCTCAGCCGCGTCGAAACGCTGCAGATGCTCGTTAAAAACAATGTCGCGGGTATGTTCGGCGGCAATCATAAGAGCAAGTCTTACGGCTCCTCCTGCGAGTTTTCGGACTATCGGGAGTATATGGCGGGCGACGACATAACCAAGATAGATTGGAACGCCTACGCCCGTTTCGAGAACCTGTATACCAAGCTCTACCTCGACGAACGCCAGATGCACACCCGCATATATATCGACGCAAGCCGCTCGATGGGCTACGGCAAGGGCAGAAAGGACGAACAGGCGCTGCGCATAGCGGCGACGCTCGCCTATCTTTCGGTATGCCAGATGGATAAGGTATCCATATACGCCGTGCGCGACAACCGCCTCGAAGAAGTAATCGTCGGAATGCTCGGCAAGGACGCATATATAAGTTCTATCGGCAAGCTCAACGACATAGAGTTTTCGGGCGATTGCCGCATGACCGACGCAATCATTCCCTCGACGGTCGGCTACGGCGACGGAATGTCCGTCATCATCTCGGACTTTCTGACCGAGAACGACTATGACAGGGCGATTGACCACCTCGCCTCCAAAAAGAGGCACGTGCTCTGCGTGCAGGTGCTGTCCAGGGAAGAACTTTCGCCCAAGGCGCGCGGCAAGATGCACTTCTTCGACGCGGAGGACGTCTCGCGCGAGTACCGCAAGAATATCACGAGGGATATAATCAAGGCGTACAGGCAGGCTGTGCACTACGTCACTTCGCACATTTCGGGCTTCTGCGCGGTCAGAAACGCCGACTATATGCTCGTTCCCTCGGAGGAGAACGTGGCGGAGATATTCTTCAATAAACTGGTCGGAATGGGGGTACTTAAATGAGCTTTTTATATCCCCTCGGGCTTCTGGGGCTTATCGCCGTTCCCGTACTCATTCTCATATACATTCTCAAACGCAAGTACACCGAGCAGGTAATAGCTTCGACCTATCTGTGGACGCTCAGCGAGCGGTTCCTCAAAAAGAAGAACCCCATTTCGCGTATTACGGGCATAATAAGCCTCATTCTGCAAATACTCGCCGTCGTCTGCATTTCGCTCGCCATAGCTCACCCCGTGTTCGTGCTCCCCGGCGCAGCCAACGACTATTGTTACGTGCTCGACGGCTCGGGCAGCATGAATATCTCGACCAACGGCGTGACGCGCTTTGAAAAGGGGCTCTCCGAAATAGAGAATCGCATACGCGCGACGGCGGACGGCAGCTATTACACGCTTATAGTCACGGGCGAAGTGACCGAGGTGGTGTTCAGCGACGTATCCGAAAAGGACGCGGCGATTGAAAAGCTGGAAGGGCTTGCGCCCTCCTACGTCGCCTCGGGCTATACTTCGGCGCTCACCGCCGCACAGGAGGCGTTCACGCTCAATCCTTCGCTCGAAATAGTGCTCGTCACCGACAAGGACTTCGAGGTGCATACAAACGTAGAGCTCGTCAACGTCTCGGGCGGCGAGATCAACTATGCCGTCACCGACGCCGAATACGCCATTACGCAGGCGGGGCTGACCGTCGGCGGCACGCTCTATTCCTACGAGGGCGACGCCGAACTCAACGTCGACGTCTATCTCGACGACGCGGAAGCTCCCGCGGCTACGGGCAAGTTCGAGGTCGTAAAGGGCGAGGGCAAGACCTTCTCGCTCGACATCGCAGACGAGGAACTGTCGTTCTCGTCCGTCACGGTCCGCGTGAGGGAGCAGGACGCGCTCCCGCTCGACAACGAGGTCAAGCTCTACCACAGGGAGAGCGCTTCGTCGTATAAGATGCTCATCGTCAGCGAGACGCCCTACTTCCTGAAAGCCATATTCGCCACGTTCGGCAATACGCAGATTTACGTCGTCTCTCCCGACTCTTACGATCCGATAAGCGACACGGGCTACGGGCTGTACGTCTTCGACAGCTATACGCCCGCGGCAATGCCGTCGGACGGCGCGGTCTGGTTCGTCAACCCCACGGCAAGTCTCGACGGTTCGGGCTTCTCGCGCAGGGGCGACGAGGTGCTGGGCAAGGCGTACGAGATGGAATTGAACACTTCCTCGTCCACCAAGGTGCAGAACCTCCTCAAAGACACCGTCAGCGGCGAAAGAATTTCCATAACGCAATACGTCAAGTGCGGGCTTTACAGCACGTTCACTACGCTCGTAAGCTGCAACGGCGATCCCATAATCTTCGCCGGTTCCAACAGCTACGGCAACAGAGAGGTAGTGCTGGCGTTCCGCCTGCAGGAGGATACTGACTTCGTATTGTCGTATAACTATACCGTACTGATGCGCAACCTCATAAACTATACGTTCCCCGCGCTCGTCGACGACGGCACTTTCTACTGCGGCGACGAACTGACGGTCAACGTGCTTACGGGTTGCACGGCGATAAGGGTGGAGAGCCCGTCGGGCGAGGTCGAATATCTCGACACCGCCGAGGCGTCCGTCGAATACGAGATGACCGAAGTGGGCGAATACACCGTCACCGCGACGATAAACAACGTCATGCAGTCGGTCAACGTCTATTGCTCGCTGCCCGAAAGCGAACGCAAGGTAAAGGACGAGGAGGTCAGCTTCTCGGTATCCGGCGAGCCGAGCACCGAACGGCGCGACGGACTGTACGACGACCTCATATTCATATTTATATTACTCGCAATTCTCGTGGTTGCGGACTGGATGGTATATTGTTATGAGCAGTATCAACTTCGATAATCCCTATCTGTTGCTGTTGGCAATACCGCTCGTCATCCTTTTCGCCGTACCCTTCTTCATTGCGATAAGAAAGGATAACGCCAACGGTCACAACATTGCCTCGGCGATAATTCACGTAATAATGGCGCTCATCGTGGCGTTTGCCGCGGCGGGTACGAGCGTCATAACCACCGTCACCGAAACGGACGTATACGTCCTCGCCGACGTATCCTATTCGGCAAGCAGGAACTACGACCTCATCGACGACTATATCGAAAGGCTGCGCGGCTCGCTGCCCAACAACTCCCGCCTGGGCGTAATCTGCTTCGGCAACGACTGTCAGCTGTTAAGCCGCCTGGGCGAAAGGCCTGCCAGCGTTTCAACCGCCACGGCGGTCGACGACAGCGGCACCGACATCGTCAACGCGCTCGACTTCGCGGGTTCGCTTTTCCGCGAGGGAGTTATCAAACACATCGTCGTCATAACCGACGGCAAACAGTCGGACGAGAGCGACTCGGGCGCGCTCAAACGCCAGGTAGACGCGCTCGCCGACAAGAAAGTGCACGTAAGCGCGATATTCCTCGACGACAATCTGCCCGCCGACGTGAAGGAAGTACAGTTGTCTGCGGTGGAAATAGGCGACAACGCCTATCTCAACAGATTGCAGGAAGTGACCGTAAACATCAAGTGCAACGGTCCCGACACCCTGAACAACGACGGCAGCGTCACACCCTATTCCGCAGAGGCCATTTTGAAGCTCTACCGCGAGGGCGCGCAGATAGGAGAACGCACGATATATCTCAACAACGGCGACAACTATGAGCGGTTTACTCTGACGACTTCGGAGGCTGGTACGTTCGACTACTATTTTGAAATAGTTTCTGCCTCCGACACCAACCCCTACAACAACAAGGCGCAGTTTACGCAGACCGTCTCGGACAAGCTGTCCGTGCTGCTCGTTTCGACAAACGACAGCGACTATGACACGGTAAGGGCGATGTTCGGCGAGGACGCCGAGATAGACGCGTATATCAACTATGCCAACGTCCCCTACACGGTGGAGGAACTGTGCAAGTACGACGAAATAGTGCTCTCGGACATAGACGCTACGAAGCTCACCAACAGCACTATGTTCCTCGAAAGTCTCGATACCGTCGTCTCGATGTTTGGCAAGAGCCTCATAACTCTCGGCAATACTTCGGTGCAGAATTACCCCTCTGGCGATCTCAGACAGCTCGGCAATATGCTGCCTGTCGAATACGGCAAGAGCGACGACGCTCCCAGACTTTATACCATAGTAATGGATACGTCGAGAAGTATGTTCTCTGCAAGCAAATTCCAGAGGGCTAAGGATGCGGCTACGGAAATAATCGGGCTGCTCTCCGACAGCGACTACGTCAACCTCATAGAATTCAACGGCAACGCATATACGCTGCACAACTCCGCATTGCTCTCGTACAGCAGGGAGGAGGTGCTCGAAACCATAGAAAACCTGACGGTCAGCCAGGGCACGAGCATAGGCTCGGGCTTAAAGGCGGCGCTCGACATGATGCGCGGCGACACGGTCTACGGCGAAAAGCGCGTAATGCTCATAACCGACGGTCTTAACTTCACCTACGATACCTACGAACCCGCCGAAATAGTCAAGGAAATGCGCGACTATGATATCTATACCTCGGTGCTCGACGTGGGCAGGGGCGGCGATACGGGTACTGAGGCGACGCAGGCAAAGGAACTTCTCACCCGCATAGTCAACTACGGCGGCGGACAGTATCTCGATATATCGACCGAGGACAATCTCGAAGCGGTAATCGACAACGAGCTGCCCTCCGACGTCAATAACCCTCAGGGCGGTTACAGCTACGTCACGGTCAACCGTAAGGTCGACGACGTGCTCGAAGGCATAGACCAGACTGTACTTGAAAGCAGTTGCTTCGTCACCGACTATTACTACGGCACGGCAAAGGCGAGCGCGACAACCGTCCTTACCGTCGACTACGGCAAGACTTCGGGAACGGTCAAGTCACCGCTGTATGCGTACTGGGCTTACGGCAACGGCAAGGTCGCGTCGTTTTCCAGTTCCTTTGCCGACGAGTATGACTGGCTGAGATATTGGGATGAACAAATCAAAGACACGCTTATATTCAACATATTCGACAGCTGCGTGCCTGACGAAAAGGTAAGTTATCCCTTTGTCGTCGATATGACCGCGCAGGGCGGCTACGTGCATATAACGCTCACGCCAGCCGTCGTCGATATGGACGTAAAGGCGAATATTTCGGTATCGCTTCCCGACGGCACGGTGCTTCAAAGCGCCATGGCGTTCGGCTCTAAGACTTACGACTATGAGTTCGTGACCGATCAGGTCGGCGTATATGACATAACCATAACCTACGACTATTCGGGAGGCAACGATGGGCAGAGCGACAAGGTATTTGTCGCGACGAGAAGTTATTGCGTCTCCTACGGTTCGGAATACGACAGCTTCGCGCTGTTCGACGCGGCGGTGCTGCACAAGATGGTTGGCTCCAACGGCACGGTAAGCGAGGACGGCAACCTCACCATAGAGAACGGGGAGGGCGAAGCAGGCACTTATAATATGTCACTCGCGTTGCCTCTGCTCATAGCGGCGGTTGCGCTCTATGCCGTCGATATAGGCGTCCGCAAGCTCAAATGGGACGATATAAGAAGTCTTTTTAAAAAGGTAAACAAGTAAGGGAGGCGGCTTATGAAGAAAATAAGTAAAATTTTATTTGTAATGCTCGCCCTCTGCCTTGCCTTTTGCTTTGCGGCGTGCGGAACTTACACTCCGCCGTCGGGAGGCGGGGGCAGTACGGTAAATCCCGATCCAGGCGGGGATAATCCGCCTGCGACGGGGGACGCATTCACCGTCACGCTCCTGTTGAGCGGCGACAACTTCACTTCGGCTATATATCCCAACGTCGACCTCATTCAGGCGCAGTGGACCAACCTCGACACGGGCGAAAAGCACCGCGCGTATTTCGACGAGGACGGTATAGCCTCCATAACGGGGCTGGACGGCGACTATCAGGTCACGCTTGACAAGTTGCCCGACGGCTATACCTATAACCCCAACATTTACAGGGCGACCAACACCGCGAAGGAAGTGGCGATAATGCTCTACGCAATCACTCCGACAAGCGGCACGGGCGCAGATCCCTTCCATCAGATAATAACCATAGCCACGACGGGCGCGTACAGGGTAACCCTGAACAGTCCCGAACAGGAAATATGGTTCAAGGTAAGACCGAGCGGAAACGGCATATATTCCATCGAATCTCTCGTCGACGTGACGGCGAACAAGATAAACCCCACGCTGTACAGATATTACGGTTCCGACGCTTATGTCAACCCCGATCCTGCCGAGATAATCGACGGCGGCGGCTACGAGAGCTCTTTTACCAAGAACTTCCGCTGGGAATTCACGCTTTCGACAGGCGAGGTCGGCGCGCCCTTCCTGTTCGTCATAAGGACGACCAACAACGATCCGACGGCGTATCCCATAAATATCGACTTCATCTACGACAGGGACGGCGACTTCACGGGCGGCATGGAACCCGCCGTGACGGTCAATCCGACGCACGATTTCTCAACGTGGAACTGGCAGTCTACGCCCAAGGGCACTTTCACATACTCGGCGTACAGGGACGGAATAGAGCATAACCTGCTCGACCAGACGATGGTCAAGCTCAACCCCGAGGACGGCTTCTACTATTATTATGACGAAGTGACGGGCGAATACGGCGATATGCTGTTCGCAAAGATTACAGAGCCGACGGAAATAGTCGACCTGCCCTTCACGGATACCACCTATATGAATATAAGGTATCTCAACGGCAAGAACTATTTTAACTTCATTCATCAGGGCTATGCCCTGCACGTCAATCTGGACGGCTGTTATCCCGTGACGGAGGAATTGCGGCAATTTTTGCAGGATTACGCCACGTCGCAGGCGCTGTTCGATGACGGCAACGGTCTGGCGGAATTAGGCGGTTACAATTCTGACGAAGACAGCATGTGGATGTATGCCTGCGGCTTCTATAAGCAATAAAGCGCGTCCCGCGTTCCTTTAAGCGGAAAGGCGCAGAAAATTTAAGGACACAGAGATGAAAAATAGTTTTTTTAAGAAAATTGCGGCGCTTGGCTGCGTCGTCGCCGTCGGCATGACAATGCTTGCGGGCTGTGCAAAGGACGACGACAAGTGCATAGACGGCGGAGAACATTCGATAATCTGGAATGTTACCAAAGAGGCTACCTGTATCAGCGAAGGTTCGCAGACGGGGCATTGTCCCGTGTGCGGCTATTCCGTCCAGGAGGTCATTCCCGTTGACAATACGGCGCACGACTACGGCGAGTGGAAGGTAACGCCCCCGACAGAGAGCGAGGAAGGGCAGGCGGTCAAGACCTGCTCCCGCGATGCAAGCCATACGCTTACGGTCGAACTCCCCGCATATACGCTTGTCGACGACGGCACTTATGACGAACACATCATAAACAGTGCGCCGACGGCTACGACCGAGGGCAGCCTGACGCTCATGCTCGAACACGAGAAGGGCAATATCGAGTTCACGGTAACCGTGCCGAGGCGCGAGCTTGAAACGCTTGAAGACGGCATAACAATGGCAATCTCGCTCGGCAATACGCTCCGCGCTTCGACGGGATATTATACTGAGGCTTCGGGCGACGACAGAGAGGGCATAGGTTCAAAGATACCCTTCAACGTCTATTTCGGCGACGACTATGTCTATGTCAAGGAATTGGGTAACTTCACCGAGACGTGGTATTCTTACGACGACGAGGGCAAGATATTCGGCATTACCAGGCAGGTTGACAGTACGGGCGCGGCAATATCCGATCCCGTCAGGGACGAAAGCGCGGTTGATGCAAATATGAACGGTTTCAGCTATCAGGCGGGCGGCGGTTCGAGGCGCGTTTACGGCGCGGAGGGCGTGCTTGAAAATGCTTATGCGGGCTACATTCTGCCCGAAGCCGTGCTCAAAGGCGCAGAGGAATTCTATCAGGCGGGCGACTATTTCTACCTGTCGTTCTCTTACAGCAGATACGAAAATCCTTACTTTGTTCGCTACTCCGTCGAAGCGCAGCTCTATGCCTCGGGCGCGATAAAGTCGCTCACGCAGTACACCTCGATAATTCACCCCTATATGATTGCCGAGGACGAGCAGGGCAACAAGCTCTTCAAGGAAAACGGCGACGTCATATTCGCCGAAATCTACGAATATGACAGCAACAATAACCCCATATACGAATACGACGAGGACGGCAACGTCGTCTATCTCACCGATGAAGACGGCAACCCCGTGTATGCCACCGACAGCGAGGGCAACGTGCTCATCGGCAAGGACGGCAACCCCGTCAGAAAGAAGGCGGGCGCATATACGAATACCTACTATTCCGACACGCACGAGGATGTCAACAACCGCAGCATAGTGTTTGAAGAACAGACGCTCAAATCGCCCGACGATGAGGTTATTCCCAACCAATACCCCAGCACGTCGCTCTATATAAGCAGTTTCGACGTCTCCTATCAGGGCACTGTCATCGGTGACGAACCCGTGGAAGTTCCCAGCAATACTGCCATTGTCTTCTCGTTCTCCAATATCCTGCCTACGACGGCAAACCTCGACAACGATCCGCTTTCGCTCTATTTGCGCACGGCGACGAGGGATATCGAGCTGACTATGGAATACACTGACAACGAATATGCCGTTACAGGTTTCTTCAATAAGACCACGCGGCAGGCGACGGTCAACGCAAGGTATGCGGGCGACGTCACGATCGTTTTCAAGACAAAGGGCGGGCTTGCCGAAAAGGCCATAACCCTCAGCTTCCAGAAGTCGGCGCCGACGAATGCATCGGGCGAATACCCGCTCATAGCGCAGGTCAACACCTATCAGGAGAGTAACGGCAACGTCTCTTACGATTGGATAGATTACTCGACGAGCAAGACGTTTACCGTCTACGCCAATCAGTCCTTCGATGTAAGGGCGACGGTATCCGACGCGGGCAAGGCGTTCATAGATACGAGTTTTAAGGTATTCGAGATTTATGATGCGACCGCGCTCGTCGACGCTTCGGAAAACTTTATTGCCGAAAGCAATGCCGACGGCACAATGACGCTGACCTGTAACAAGGCGGGAAGCTACGGCGTAACGCTCGTTTCGACGCGCAACAGTCAGGCGAGGGTTACATTCCTCGTCACCGTACAGCAGCAGCCTTCGGTCAGCCAGATGCTCATCAACGGCACGACTTACGAGGGAACGCTTCAATACGTCAACGTCGACGGTACCAGACCTCAGAGGGCGGACATTTCTGTCGTAATCTCTAACGAGAACAACTGGATGTCGGGCAAAATCAACGTGACGATTGGCGACAATACCGCGGTTTACAGCTATGAATACGACAGTGCGACGGGCAAGCTCACGTCCGGATATCTGTCGGGTAACCACGGCGACACGTTCGACTTCTCGTTCTCCATAAATGAGGCGTACAGACTGACGGTAACGCACTCTGCCGGCTTCGGCGATCTGACCGAAACGATAGTGCTCGATCCCGCAGAATAGTTCAATTATCAAAAAAGGCAGGGCTCAGCCCCTGCCTTTTCGGTTTTTTGCAGTCGGCATTGACAGCCGCGCGGCTATCTGTTATAATTGAATAAGAAGTTAATCTGTGTTCCGAAAGGGAAAAGAGGGGGCAATATGGCGCAAAGAAAGATGTATTCGGCATTCATTTCGTCTGTCTATGAAAGCCTGCGCGACGAGCGCGGCGCGGTCATAGACAGCCTGCTCGACTTCAACGTGTTCCCCGTCTGCATGGAACATTTCACTGCGTCTTTAAGCGGCAAGTTCAAGGACATAGAGCAGAGAATTGACGAATCTGACTTCGTAATTTTAATACTCGGCGCGGTATACGGTTCGCGCGACGAGAACGGCATAAGCTGGACGGAACGCGAATACAATTACGCCTCCGCGCAGTCCAAGCCCATGGTTGCGCTGTTCTGCGACGAACTCAATGCGCTTCGTAGGCGGCGCGGCTGCGACGACCTTACCGAGGACGAGAGGGCGCAGCTTGCATTCAGCGACAAGATAACCTTTGCCCGTTCGGTTACAGAGGATATGCCCATATCGAAGATAATGACGCAGTTTTTTTCGGGTTACGACTTCTCGAAGTGCGTCGGTTGGAGCAGAAATTGCGTTTTAAGCCGAACGGAACTTGAAGAATGGCGCGCCGCGCACCGCTGTCTGTCGCTCGAAGGCACTTGGTACCACGCGCACCTTTCCGCCGACGACGACAAGTACATAAGGACGGGCGTCATCAAGATAACGCAGCGGTTCGATCCCGAAAATTACGGCAAGCTGTCTTTTGACGGGCTCAACTATAATATCCGCTACGACGCGGCGACGGGCGAAATTTCCGAAAAGATGCTTATGCGGACGCACTGGCGGGGCGACTATGACATGGACGAGAACGGCGTAATGTTCGGCATATTCACCGCCAAGCGCGAATTTTCGGGCAAATTCAACGAGCAGACGGTCAATAAGGGTACGCGGCGGGGAATACACGACTTTACCGTGCCGACGGACGTCGAAGGAGCGACGCAGAGTTTTCAGGGCGAATTCCACGACGAAGCGCCCTCGCCCAAAATAGGCGTCATCTACGTCTTCCGCAACCGCGAGGACAGGGACGAATATCTCAGGCAGAACTTTGCCGAAGTGCTTGAAAATAATAAATGAGGTGAACGCAATGGATTATCAGGAAGTCATAGAACTTGTCAAAGAGGCGGGCGCGTTCGTGTACGACGAAAAGCTGCGCGCGTCGGTAAATCTCAAGGGCGAGGCTGACTTCGTCACCGCCGTCGATCTGAGGATAAGCCAATATCTCAAAGCCGAGCTCTCCGCCCGCTTCCCCGAAATAGGGTTCATGAGCGAGGAGGAGGCGGGGGAAATAGCCGAAAACCGCTGGATACTCGATCCCATAGACGGCACGACCAATCTCGTCTACGGATATAACATGAGTTCGGTCTCGCTCGCGCTCTGCTTGGGCGGACAGATAGTGTTCGGCGTCATACATAACCCGTTCAACGGCGATACGTTCGTCGCCGAGCGCGGCAAGGGCGTGACGCTCAACGGCGATAAGCTTGATAAAGCGCCCGACAGAGAGCTTAAAAATTGCCTCATAGAGTTCGGCGCGGGCTCTACGCGAAAGCAGTACGCCGACATAGCCTTTTCGGTCGCCAAGGAGATATTCAAAAACTGTCTGGACATAAGGCGTATATGCTCGTCCGCGCTCGCCGTCGCCTACGTTGCGGCGGGCAGGCTCAACGGCTATTTTGAAAAGGTGTTAAAGCCGTGGGACTATGCCGCGGCGACGCTCATGCTCGAAGAATGCGGTGCGGTGTGCAGCGACTGGCAGGGCAACCCCGTGCCCTTCGACCGCTCCTCGTCCTTCGTCTGCGGTACGCCCAAGGCGTATGAATTTTTGCTCGAAAAGGTGAGAGAGGCAGACAAACTTATCGGCTGAAAAGCTTAAAGCGCGGGGTGTTCGGCAGGGGCTGAAATTTTCACAAAAATGCGATTGCCCGCGGGATATGCCGCGGCGAAAATTGAAAAACCTGAAAAACTATAAGCGGTTTACGGCACAAATCAAGTCCGTAAAATAATGAACAAAGCTAAAAAAATAATAATTCAGCGTGCGGGAAAACGATAATTGCCGCCGCCCCGTTACGGGGCGGCGGCGATATTTTTAAGCCGTATTTACCTGTCTTTGAATTGCGTCAGTCCTTGTTTGCCTCGGCGATGATCTTTTCGGCGAGCACGTAGGGCACTTCCTCATAGCGGAGGAACTCGGTAGAGAACTTGCCCCTGCCCCTCGTCATTCCGCGGAGGTCGGTGGTGTAGTCGTAGGTCTCGGCGAGCGGCACTTCGGCAATTACCGTCGTGACGTCGCCGTCGGTTATGCTGTCGCATATCCTGCCCCTGCGCTTGGAGATGTCGCCCATGACCGCGCCCTGATAGTCGTTGGGTGCGGCTACCTTCAACTTGACTATCGGCTCCAAGAGGACGGGGTTGGCGTTCTTCATGCCCTCCTTATAGGCTATCGCGGCGGCCGCCTTGAACGCCATTTCAGAGCTGTCGACGTCGTGATAGCTGCCGTCGAACAGCGTCGCCTTTACGCCCGTGACGGGGTATCCCGCAAGTACGCCCCTGACCATGCACTCTTTAAGTCCCTTTTCGACGGCGGGTATGTACTGCTTGGGCACTGCGCCGCCGACTACTTCGTCGCCGAACTCGAAATCGCTGTCGCACGGCTCGAAGCGCACTTTGCAGTGTCCGTACTGTCCGTGTCCGCCCGACTGTTTCTTGTGCTTGCCTTCGGCTGTCGCCGTGCCCTTTATGGTCTCTCTGTAAGGCGTCTTGGGCTTGGAGAGCAGCGCGGTTATGCCGTAGCGGCTCTTTAACTTGCCGACGATAAGTTCAAGGTGGGTTTCGCCCTGCCCGCTCAATATAAGTTCGCCCGTCTCGGCGTTCTTCTCTGCCGAGAAGGTGTAATCTTCTTCCTTCATGCGGTTGAGCCCCGCCCATATCTTGTCCTCGTCGCCCTTGTCGGAGGCCTTGACGGCGCGGGGAAGGGAGGGACGGGGGAAGCGTATGGGATCGAACTTTATCTGCGTACCCGTCGCGCACAGCGTGTGGTTGGTGTCCGTCGCGCTCAGCTTATTGACCGCGCCTATGTCGCCCGCGGTGAGCTCGGTTACAAGCTCGGTCTTCTTGCCGCACAGCATGAATATCTGACCTATTCTCTCCTCTTTGCCCGTATTGACGTTTAGCACAATGTCGCCCGACCTCAGCTTGCCGCGGAATATCTTGACGTAGTTGAGCTTGCCCGTGTAGGCGTCGTTGGTCGTCTTGAACACGAGCGCGGCGAGCGGGCCGTTTTCCTCGCGGTTGATATTGACCACTTCGTCGGCGAGCAGGTCGGTGGCAATGGTATTTCTTCTCTCGTCGGCGGTGGGCATATAGGTGACTATTTCGTCCATGAGGTTGATGACGCCGCGGTTAGTGAGCGCGCTGCCCGCCATGACGGGTATGACGTTGCCCATGGCAATGCCCTTTCTTATGCCGAAAATCGCGTCTTCGCGCGTCAGTCCGCCCTGCTCGAAGAACTTATCGAGTAGTACGTCGTCGTTCTCCGCCGCCGTCTCGACCAGCCTGTTTTCCATGTCGTCAAGCTGTTTTGCATATTCCTCGGGTATGGCTATGTCCATTCTGCCCTTGGTCGAGAACTCGTACGCCTTTTGCTGTAAGGCGTTTATGTAGCCGGTCATCTTGCCGTCCTTCATTATGGGTATCTGTATGGGCGCAATCTTGCCCGCGTACTTTTCGCGGAGCGCCTCTATCGTCCCCGCATAGTCGGCGGTCGGCTTATCCATGCCGTTTATGAATATTATGAGCGGTTTGCCGAGGCGCAGGCAATAGTCGACTACGCTCTCCGCGCCGATGGGCAACGCGCCGTTCGCGCCTATTACCAGCACCGCGCCGCCGCAGGCCGCAAGCCCCTCGTGCCTTTCGCCCTCGAAGTCGTAGAAGCCGGGAAGGTCGAGAAGATTTATCTTAATGCCCTTCCAGTCGAGGTGCGCGACGGAGGTATAGACCGACATCTTCTTGGCTTTCTCCGCGTCGTCGAAGTCCATTACGGTCGTTCCCTGCTCAACCGAGCCCATTCTGTCTATGACGCCCGCATTGAACAGCATTGCCTCGCACAGCGTGGTCTTGCCCTCGCCGCTGTGCCCTATTACGGCAATGTTTCGTATTTGGTTTGCTGTAATGCTCATTTTAGTGTTCCCCTTTATCTTCGGAAAAAAATCCGCTTTTCTACCATTATAATATGAATTGCCGCCTTTTTCAATAGGGCTTTTAATATTTTTTGCCGCAAATTTCTGAAATTGGCGCGGCAATATGCCGCAAATACGCATATTGTATGCAGGTTTTGCCCCGCCGAATGCTCGTATGCCTTCGGCGGGGCGTAAAAAGAGCGGCGACGGATAGGGGGAAAGGGCGCAAAAAAAGGGCGGCGACCGCAAGGTAATGCGGTCGCCGCCCCGTAAAATCTGTTATAAATCTTTTATCATCAGCCTTATAATTTCCTCGTCGGTCTCCTTCATCCCTATCCTTGCAAGGTCGCCGACGTTTTCAATGGTGTTCTCCACGCCGTGGTCGAGTATGCCGTCCCCGCCGTAGAACTGGCTGCCGCGCTTGTACATCTCATAGCCTATTATGCCCGCGTCGACGGCGGAGGCGATCTTCGCCGCGCAGCTCGATTTTGCGCCGTCGCAGATGAGCCCGGAGGTTATCGCCAGCGCGTTGACGAGCGTATGCGCAATCTCCTCGAAGCCGCCGCCAGAGAGGTAGGCGATGCCCGCGCCCGCGCCTGCGCCCGCGCTGACCGCGCCGCAGTACGCCGAAAGTCTGCCTATGCCCGTCTTGAGGTGGACGGTCAGAAGGTCGCTGAGCGCGACCGCGCGGAGCAGTTTTTCGCGGCTTGCGCCGAGGTGCTTTGCATATACCACGACGGGCAGGGAGGCGCACATTCCCTGATTGCCGCTGCCCGAAACGATGACGACGGGCAGGGAACAGCCGTTCATGCGCGCGTCGGAGCCTGCCGCGGCGGTCGCCCTCGCAAGGTTATGCACGCTGTCGCCGAAGGAGGATAAGAGCACCTTGCCGACGTTCGCGCCGTAATCGCCTTTCAGCCCCTCCTCGGCAATCGCCGTATTGTAATCTATCTGTCGGGTGATGACCTCCTCGATGTCTTTGAGGTCGACGGTATCGGCAAACTCTATTATTCCGCGCACGGACAGCACGCTTCTGTCGGTAAAGCCCTCGTCAGCGTTCTCGCGAGCGATCTCGCGGGAGATGAGCTTTTCGCCGTTTTTGGTCAACTCGACGACGTTGGTGTGATGCCCCTCTATGCGGGCGTAGGCGCTGTCGTCGCCGCTCGTAAGCTTTATGCCTATGTCGAAAATGCAGCCGCTGCTGCTCTGACGCACGGTTATCTGCGCCGTTTTGAGGTATTCGCGTATGGCCTTTCTGTCGTCGTCGCCGAGGTGGGAGAGCACCTCGAGCTTGTCCTCGGCTCTGCCCGAGATTATGCCCGCGGCGGCTGCCGAAGCCACGCCTTTTAGCCCGCCAGTGCAGGGCACTATGACGCTCTTTACGTTTTTGAGGATATTGCCCGACACGGCAATTTCGACGCTTTCGGGGAGTTTACCCAGCGTCTTTTTCGCGAGCGCGGCGGCGTATGCCACGGCGATCGGTTCGGTACAGCCCATTGCGGGCAGAAGCTCCTCTTTGAGTATGTTGGCGTAATCGGCGTAAAGCTTGTCTTCCATGGTTTCTCCGCTGTAAAATATTGTTATGCTTACCGTTAAATTATAAATGTCCGCCGCGCGCTTTGTCAAGCCTATTTAAGCCAATACTTCTTGACTTTGACGGGCGGCATTTGTTATAATGAAATATGCAAATAAACTGCGGCATTGCCGCAATAAAGAGGAATATATGAAGGAAAGGACACCCAAGCTCGTAAGGTCATGTTACGGGTGGATATTCGGCGCGTTCACGCTGGTCGTCGGCGCACTGTTTATATGGAAAGTGCTGGAACTGTATATAAGCGGCACCGCGCCCGACTATACAGGTTCAACCCCGTTCACGCGGGAGCGGGTTGTCGAGGCGCTTTCGCAGATCTCCCTCGCGTTCTGGCTGTGGATAGCCGCCGTAATCGTCGGGTTCGTGCTGTGGGAGGTGTTCCCCGTCAGTCAGAAAAGGGGCAAGGTCTCGGACGATCTGCAATACGCCCGCCTCATCAAGCGCATGCCCGCCACCGCGCCCGAGGGCAGAGAGGAGGAGTTCGCGCTCATCGTCTCGCGCAGAAAGGTAATCGCCGCGCTCAAAATTGCGGCGTGGTCGCTTTTCGGCGTCGCGGCAATCTACGGCATAGTCTACCTCGCAATACCCGCCAACTTCCCCAAGGACGACGTGACGGGCGAAGTGCTGAACTTCGTCAAGTGCGTATTCCCCGCAATATTCGCAGGGTTTCTCGTCATAGCGGGCGCGGGAATATATGAAAAATACGCAATAAGGAGTATGCTCCCCTCCGTAAAGAAGGTGACTTTCGGCTTAAAGCCGATCGAGCGGCAGAAGACGGCGATCGGGAGAATAGTCACGGACGCGCGCTTTCTTACGGGCGTGAGAATTGCGCTCGCCGTGCTCGCCGTGGCGTTCATAATCTGGGGTTCACTCAACGGCAACGCTCGCGCGGTCATGATCAAGGCAATAAATATCTGCACGGAGTGCATAGGGTTGGGCTGATATGAAGAAGTTTTTTGTCAAGGTAAAAGATTGGTTTGTAAATCACCTGCCCTCCAAGCGCCGCATAATTCAGCTGTACGCCGCGCTCCTCTATAACGCAAACATCAAGGGCTTTTTCAGCGGTCAGATCTACACGGGCGAAACCAAGACGGCCTGCGTACCCGGGCTCAACTGCTATTCCTGCCCCGGCGCGGTCGGCGCCTGTCCGCTTGGCGCGTTGCAGGATTCGCTCGCAGGCAGCAAGACGCGCTTCCCCGCATATATCCTCGGCATACTCGTACTGTTCGGGCTGTTGCTCGGCAGGGTGATATGCGGCTTTCTGTGCCCGTTCGGGCTCATTCAGGAGCTGCTCTATAAAATCCGTTCGCCCAAGCTTAGGAAGAACAGATTTACGCGCGTACTTTCCTACTTCAAGTACGTCATGCTCGCCATGGCGATAGCCATACCGCTCATCTATGCGGGCATACCCGCGTTCTGCAAGTACGTCTGCCCGTCGGGCACTCTTGAAGGCGCGATAAGCCTGCTTGCAAACATACAGAATTCAAGCTTCTTTGAAATGCTCGGCTATCTGTTCACGTGGAAGTTCCTGCTGCTCGTCGTAATAGTCGTCGCCTGCATATTCATATACAGGGCGTTCTGCCGCTTTATCTGCCCGCTCGGCGCGATATACGGTCTTTTCTGCAAGGTCGCCCTGCTCGGCGTAAAGCTCGACAAGAATAAGTGTATCGACTGCGGACTGTGCATAGAGAGCTGTAAGATGGACATTAAGCACGTCGGCGATCACGAGTGTATTCAGTGCGGCGAGTGTATTCCCGTCTGCCCCGTCGAGGCGATAAGCTGGAAGGGCAGCAAGATATTCCTCAGAAATACCCTGCCCGTCGCGCAGCCCGCCGCCGCGCCCGCAGGCAAGATAGATCTGCTCTCGCTGTCCAAAAACAATGCCGAGGCGGTCATGGCAGCCCCCGCGCAGAGCCTTGCGGCTGTCGCGCCTCAGGCTGATGAAAATATTGCAACGCAAACGGCTGAAAATGCGGGCGTTGAGGAGAATGCGGGCGAAAGCAGCGCAAAGCCCTCCAAATTCAGGGCGGTGCTTTCCTCCGTAGGCGCGAAGTTCAGAAACCGCAATTTCGTATTGCAGTTTACCGCGTGGGTGCTTGCAACCGCCGTGCTCGTTGCCGCGCTGGTCTACTATAACTATCCCGAAGAACCCCAGGTCACGCTGTCGTCAATGACCTTTACGACCTACGGTTCGGCGGCGGCAGAGGAGGGCGAGGAATATCAGACCGACTTCACCGACAACAAGATGGAGGTGCTCTATTTCTGGCGCACCGACCTTGCGGAGAGCGTCGAGGGAATGGACGAGCTCATCGCCCAGAAAGAGAAATACGGCGTGAACGTCAACATTATCGCCGTGCACGGCATATATAAGGACGGCCGCGACGTACAGGCGTTCATAGACGAAAAGGGCTGGAACGACAGCGACATTATCTTTGCGCAGGACGACGCGCAGGTCAACGCCTATTCGCATTTCGGCGGCGACATCTCCGTGCCCCGTACGATAACCGTCGTCGTCGGCAAAAATGCCGCAATAGTCTCGCAGACCGATGGGGCGGAGGGCATAGAGGCGCTCGGCGCAAATCTCGCGTCCGCCCAGTCGAAAATGGTCTACGGAGAGGGCGACGCTCTGCCCGTATTCTCGCTCAGCACCTATAACTCTCAGTCGACGGTCACCGAGTTCAGCAATACGAGTATTCTCGGCAAGGTGACGGTCATCAACTATTGGTACACCGACTGCGATCCCTGCAAACACGAACTGCCCTACTTCGAGAAGATATATGAAGAATACGGCGGCGAAATAAATATGTTTGCCGTGCACAGCTATTCGGCCGTGCCCTCGGGCGGCGTTCAGGCTTGGCTCGACGGCAACGTCGACGACAACGGCAAGAAGTGGAACAGCTATACGCTGACCTTCGCGCAGGATACCGAGGAGACCTGCACGTACTCTATGCTCGGCGGCAAAAAGGCGTACCCCATAACCATAATCGTCAACGCCGACGGCATAATCACCGACGTCCACCAGAGCACGTTTGAGGAGGCAGACCTCAGGCAGGCTATAATCGACGCAATCAACTCTTAAAAGGCGTATAAACGCGGCATATTGCCGCGCGAATTGCAAAACCTATCGCATTCAATTAAGCCCCCGCGCTCATCGTGAGCGCGGGGGGCTTTGGCTATCTCAGTCATTGCTTCTGCGGCAAAGGGGAGGGCTGCCGACCTTGCCCGCGCGTCGCTTAAATCTGTCTGCGGCGCGTTGCCTGCGATTAGGCTTATTTTGCCGCAGGGGCGGCATATATGCGGCGTTTAACGGGGTGCGGGCGGGCTTTCGTAAACTTGTCCGCGCGGCGGCATTGAATTCATCCCCCGCGCGGCGCCGTCTCTATGCCCGACAACGCTCCCGCACGGGCGCATTATATCCGCAATATCCTTCACGGCGCAGGGCTCATTTCACCGCCATATCGCGCTTAACGCGCTCCTGTCCTGCCCGCCTGCATTATTGCCGCGCAGACTTTTTTCATACCGCCGTATCGCCCGCATTCGTGGGCGCGCAAAAGGGCGACTGCCGAAGCAGTCGCCCTTTAAGCTTTCCGTATTAAAATTATTCAAGCACTATCGCAAGGTCATAGTTGTCGGTTACTGCCTGAATGGTCAAGGTCTTGGAATAGTCGCCGCAAGTCACGGTCAGCGTGTAGCTCTCGGCTACGCCTGCGGTCGCGCTCGTCGTGACGAGGTCGAGGGCAAGCTTGCCGTCGGTACCTGCCGTAAGCGTGGCGTTGAAGGAAGCGACGACTTTGACCTTCGCGCCGCTCGCCGCGTTGCCGTCGGGCAGGGTTATGGTCAGGTTATAGACGTGGCCTTCGCACTTGTCGGCGCATACGCTCTCGGTGCAGTCGGCGTCCGTGCACTTGCCGCAGAAGGGGCACTTGCTCTCGCATACGTGGGGAGCTTCGGGCTCCTTCTCCGTAAGCACGAGCGTATATTCGCCGGGGCCGTTGACGGGAATGGAGCAGTCGTTCTCGTAGCCGGGCACGTAGAGTGCGTGGAACTCAAACTCGGTTACCGGGCCTTCAACGCCTTCAATGTCTGCGAAGCCCTCGTCTACCTGTGCCTGGGTGAGCCCGACCTTGCCGTCCTCGCTGAGCGTTATTTCCGGCGACAGGCGATAACAAGCGCCAGAGGGAAGACATATCTGAATACTTACGAGGCCGCCGTCAACGCCGCCCGTCTGACCGTTTATAGGCTTATTGTCGCTGCCCATGACGGTGATGACGTAGTCGGCCTTATCGTCGCCGCCGTTGTCGTCGTTGCACCCTGCAAAGAGTGCGCCGACGAATACCATTGCCGTTGCGGCTACCGTCGCCGCAAGTATTTTAATAAATTTTTTCATCTTGAAATCTCCGTTGGTTTAATCAAAGTCCTATGCCGAAATGCTCGTTATATACGCCGAACGCAAGCCAGCCGTTGCCCTCGTGATAGGGCAGTTCGCTGTACTGCGCTATGAAGTCCTGCAACAGCAGAACTATCTCTGCGTCGGCAAGCACCATTCCATAGTAGGGATCGTCAGGATCTTTGTCAAGCGCCTCCCCGAGGTAGCCGTTCATCTTGCCGAGCGCCGTTCCCGTGAATGCGCCGCGCGACATAAGCCATTGCAACGAATGATAGTTGCCCGCAGTATCTTCAAAGCTGCTTACAAAATAGCTGCCGTGAATCATATCGATATAGATGGGTTCGGTGAGGTCGGGTTCGCCGTTGGCCTTCTTGATATAGTAGCAGTCGTCTGCCGAATTGTATACGACGTCCATAGCGAGGAAGTAGAACTGACCGGTTTCCTCATAGTAAGTCTCTGCGCCTGCCGCCGTGGCGGTGGTGTACAGCTTTTCAAAGGTTTCGCCCTCATAGTGTACGCGGAAGTCGTACATTCCCAGCGTGTTGAAGTAGACGGCAACCCTCAGATATACGGTTTCGCCTGCTTCGAGCGCGATATAGTCGTTGTATCCCTCATAGGTTACGAGGTAGTTGCCCTCCTCGTCGGTGAAGAACTGGTCGAAGTCGCGAACCTCCTCGCCCGGCGAATTGAGTATGTTGAGGTCTTCGTCATAGAGGAAGAGGTAGGGGGTGACGTCCTTGGTGAGCGCAATCTCGTCCTCGGTCATGCCCGTCGTATCCTTGATATAGCTTGACCTTATGCTGTAAACGCCCGTATAGGGAGCGGTGAACGCATAGTAGTCGCCTCTCGAAGCCTCGTTGGTCATATAGTCGATATATACTCGGTTGAGCCCCGTCGAGGCGTTGTAGGTCTCGGTGTCGGTATCGTAGGTGTCAAGCTGCGCCGTATAGCTGTTGTACATGCTGAGCCCCTTCGACCTGTCCTCATATACGAGGCAGTCGTCGTGCTCGTTACCGTAGTGGTCGTAATAGTAGCAGAACTCCAACCACTCCTGATCGTAGGTGGCGCGTCCCTGTTCGCTTGCCTTGGTCGTGCAGAACAGTTCCGCCCACGCCTGCAACTCCTTGCTTACGGGCATGAGGTTGTTGGGCATGTCGATGTAGTTGGACACCGACTTATACTGAATGAGCTCCTTGGTGATGTCCTTGCCTGCAATATTGACGGCAAAGGCGTCGCCTTCAAGCCTGTTGGAATATTCGTAATAGGTTATATAGTACAGCGTGTTATAGTAGGTGAGCGAGCCGCTCGTCGTCGTGTTGCCGTCGGTATGCAGGTCGCTCCAGGGCGTCAGCTGGTCGATGGTCATATACAGGAGGGGACCGTCGGCTTTGCCCACGTGGTAGAAGCCGTCGCTCTCGTTATAGACTACGCTGGCATAGTAGTCATAGTGAGTTGCGGATTCGCCCGTAATACCGGAGGCCGCGGGACGAACTATGTCTATGGACTCTTCCGTCTTGCTTGCGTCCGAAAGGCGCAGGTTTCTCAGCCTGACTATGTCCTCCGTTTCCTCTCCGTCGGCGTCGGGATCTGCCGAATCCTTGATATATGCGAATATCAGGTTTATCGTCTTGTCCCTGTCGGCGACATAGAGGTTATATGTCTGCCAGCCGTCGCTGTTACCCGAAAGACCGTCGGGAATGATCGATTCGTCGTCGATTATGACGTACAGTATGTCCGCGCCCGATTCGGTATTGATATTGTATTCAAAACTCAGAAGCTGTCCTGTCTTCATGGGCACGTCGGCGATGAGCATAGAGTAAGAGTTGTCGACGTTTTCGTTGGATGCATACACGTAGGGCGAACCGTCAGAGCCGACGAGGAAGGGCCAGCTGTATTCCGAGGGATCGGCATAGTAAGTCGCCTTTACGGAATCGTCGTTGAGCGCGCTCTCGATAGCCGAAGATTCGGGCATGGTTACGTCGGGTTTTGCCTGCTCGGTGCCGTCGTCATTGCCGCCGTCGTCCGTCGAGGGGTTCTGCGAATAGTTATCCGACGTATAGTTGGCGAACAGCGCGTTCCAGAACGATTCTGCGGGTTCGCTGCCCGTCGACCTGTACGCGATGAGACCGTACCTGTCTATAACGACGGTGGTGGGGTATGCCGTAACGCCGAAGTTATTGCCGAGGTTTATGTTATCTGTGCCGAGTTTCAGAAGAGAGAGGTTATTGCTGTCCTTATAAGAGCTTACAGCCTTATTGGTATCTCCGTAGCCCGTGTAGCACATTCCGAAGAATTCTGCAACGTCCGAATAGTTGGAGTAGGACTTCTGAATGGCGGGGAACTCGCTCTTGCAGGGTGCGCAGCCGGTGTACCAGAAGTTGAGCACGACGACCTTCTTTTCTTCGAGCGTCTCGCTCAGCTTGTAGGTCGTGCCGTAGCAGTCGGTAAAGACGAAATCTCTCATAATGTCGCCGACGGCGTAAGAGGTCGTCGAGGTAGCCGTCTGGCTTATTACCTTGGAGGGTATCTTTACGTTCACCTCGTCTCTCGCCTCGGGGTTGGTCTTGTAGACGGTGCCGTCGAGGTAATATCCGTCGGGCAGCGAGTCCTCGTCGATTTCGAGCGTGTATTCGCCCAGCGCGACGTTGAACTCTATCTTGCCGTCCTTGGAAATACCCGCCTTAACCAGCGAACCGTCGGACTTTTTGAGTGAGATCTTTACGTCGCTGAGCGGCAGTGAGCCCGCCGAAGTGACGTTGACGACGTACTTGTTGGAGGACGAGGTCGTGTCGTCGCCTACATAATCGGGATTGTTGATGTAGGGATCGTAGGTTTTCGTCTCCTTCGTGCAGGCGGCGATGTTCGCGCAGAGTACGCAGGCGATCGCCACCGTTAAGAATTTCGCAAGTTTCTTCATGTTTTTCCTCTTTCCGCAGCCGCGCGTCGTGCGCCCGCGGAGTTGTTTTATAGATTTGAACTCGAAAGCTATTATATTATATAGTTTGGTAAAAGTCAAATATTTAGCCGCATAACCCCCGTTTTTTATGCGGAAAAGGGCGCAAAAAGGGCGATATTATGCAGCATAAATGTATAAACCGCCCGCAGGACGCGGGCGGTATAAGCATAGCTGAATATCTTTTCAAAAATGGGGTTTTGTCGGTTATAGCTTCTCGAAAAACAGGTTGGTGTCGAGGTAGGCGTCGGCGGGCAGCCCCGCGCCGAGCGCGCACATCACCTTGACTATCGTCATCTCTATCGTCATATCGTAGGCTATCCTGACGCTTTCGGGCAGCGAGGACATCGACGCATACACGCCCGCCCTGCTCATCACGGGCGAAATTATGACGGGTATGTGCTGTTTTTCGCACCGCGCGGCGAAGTTGAGGAAGTTGAGTTCGTCACCGACCGTGCAGATAGTTCCGCTGTGCGACAGCTCTATGATTATGGCGAGCGGGCGGTTGCGGAAGAAGTCGTACACGTCGAAGTTCAATAGCGAGCGCATGGTTATGAGCATAACCCTGTCGGACAGCGCCGGGCCGAGCGCGACGGGATTATTCGCGGCTATTTCCTCGGGAGTGGGAATGTCGTGCGAGCTGTTGAACACCACTTCGTCGCCGACTATCTCGGCAAGGTGCGCGCCCTTGACGCTGTGGTAGAAGCCGTTTACCTCCTCGGGATAGATGAGGCGGGAGGCAAGGTAAATCCTGACGTTCTCGTTGTCGTTGGCGAACGAGCAGTACACGCCTTTGAGCTGCGCCCTTTCGATGAAGTCGACCGCCCCTCGGAAGTTTTTAAGCCCGTTGCTGCGGCTGTCGGCGAGCGGATAGAGCGCCGAGACGAAGACTATCGGCAGGGGGAAGTCGCAGAACACCTGGCTGAACCAATTGACAGTAAAGCACAGCGTGTCCGTGCCGTGGGTTATTATTACGCCGTCGTATTTCGCGCAGTCGGTCGCCTTGACGCAGTCGTAAAGGCGTTTGAGGTCTTCCTTCTGCATATTCTCGCTGAGCACGTTTATGGGCGCGACCTGATCGAACGCAACCTCGTTGCCCGCCGTCGAAGTATAGCTGTCGAGCAACATTCTGCGGCGGGACTCGCTCAGTCCGACAGTTCTTCCCGACTGTTCGCTGCCTATCGTGCCGCCAGTGAAAATGACGAGTATTCTGCTTGTCAAAAAAGTCACCTCCCTGCAAAAAGCATTAAGATTATAGAACAATGAGCAAAAAAAGTCAACGCAGATGAGTAAAGTGGGTATTGATTATTGCGCGGCATTGGTGTATAATGGATTAGCAAGCAATTGCACAACCATACTCAGGGGGATATATATGTACGATTTTGTATATTGCGCGCCCACTAAGGTCGTGTTCGGCAAGAATTCCGAGGGCAGGCTGGGCGAGCTTCTGAAACAATACGGCGCAACCAAGGCGCTCATTCATTACGGCGGAGGCAGCGCGCTCAAAGGCGAACTTCTGACGAGGGTGCGCTGGTCGCTGGAGGAGGCGGGCGTTGCCGCGGTAGAACTCGGCGGCGTAAAGCCCAATCCCCGTCTGTCGCTCGTCGAGGAGGGCGTCGCGCTCTGCAAGGCGGAGGGCGTAGACTTCATCGTAGCCGTGGGCGGAGGCAGCGTCATAGACAGCGCCAAGGCGATAGGCATGGCTTTGAAAATCGACGGTCAGCCGTGGGATATATACAGCGGCAAGGTAAAGCCCGTCGCAACCGTGCCCGTCGGCGTCATCTTAACCCTCGCCGCGTCGGGCAGCGAAATGAGCAATTCCTCGGTGATAACCAACGACAGAATACAGGTCAAGAAGGGCTGCACGGCGGAAATTTCCCGCCCCGTATTCGCCATAATGAACCCCGTTCTGACCTTCTCCGTGCCGCCCTATCCTACGGCTTGCGGCTGCGCGGACATAGCAATGCACACCATGGAGCGCTATCTGACGGGCGGCGAGACCATGAAAGTTACCGACGCTATCGGCGAGGACATAGTGCGCACGGTCGTCGCCTGCTCCAAGCGGCTGCTTAAAAACCCCGAGGACTATGAGGCGCGCGCCAACGTAATGTGGGCGGGCAGCCTCTCGCACAACGGGCTTACGGGCTGCGGCGGCGACGGGGGCGACTGGGCGACGCATACGCTCGGGCACGAGCTGTCCGCGCTCTACGACGTGGCGCACGGCGCGGCGCTTACCGCGCTCTGGGGCGCGTGGGCGAGATACGTCTGCAAGGACGCGCTCGGCAGGTTCTATTCGTTCGCCATTCAGGCAATGGGCGTCCGCCCGAGCGGCACGCGCGAAGAAATAGCCATGAAGGGCATAGAGGCGACGGAGGAGTGGTTCCGCTCGATAGGTCTGCCCACTTCGATAGGTGAGCTGGGCATAACGCTCGACGACGCGCAGCTCAGAGAGATGGCGCGCCGCTGTGCCGAAAACTGCGGCGGCGTGAAGGGCAGCTGCATGCGCCTCAAAGAGCGCGATATGTACGAAATTTATAAGGCCGCGCTCTGATGCTCCCCCTCGGGCGGCGTTCGTTCGCCCCCAAAGATTAAAGATTATCCGCGCCTGCGGCACTTCCTGCCGCAGGCGCTTTTTTCGCGCTTCGCCCGCGCATATATCGCACTATTCGCCCGCATATATGCCGCGCCGATGCGCTTTTCGCACTTTTCGGTCAGTCGGAGCGTTTTTTACGGTTGCCCCGCATATATGCCTTAGATAATAAAAAAACGGCGCGCGCCGAGAAATCGGCGCGCGCCGCATTACGTCTTTGATTAAAGTTCGGCGTCGTCCTGGTTCTTATAGCCCTGCCCGTAAATCTCCTTTGCGGAGGAGACTATCATAAACGCGCTCTTGTCCTCCTCCTTGACGACGTCGCGCAGGCGGGGGTAGAGTATGGGCTTTATGACGCACAGCAGTATGCGCTTGTTCTCCCTGCTGTACGCGCCCTGCGCGTCTATGAAGGTCGCGCCGCTGTCTACTTCGTTAAGTACCCTCTCGCAGATCTTTTCGGCGCGTTCGCCCGACGAGATGACGAATACCATCTTGGCGGTATTGCCGCCGTACAGCACCCAGTCGAAAACGAGCGTGAATATGACCACCGAAAGCGCGGTGTAGAACAGCGTCTCTATGTCGGGGTGAACGAACAGCGAGCAGAGCACTATCGTCATGTCGCTGAAAAGCGAAATCATGCCCGTCTTCATATAGCGGAAGCGCCGCCTTAAAAGCTTGACGAATATGTCCGTGCCGCCCGTCGACGCGCCCATTCTGAAAATCAGCCCCATTCCTATGCCGAACAGCACGCCGCCCGTCACGGTGTTGACGATTATGTTGTCGGTAAAGGGCAGCAGGTTATAGCCCTTTTCGCCGAATAATTGCGACCACAGCGCCATGAGGAGCGAAGATACGGTCGTCGCGTAGCCCGTCGACAGCAGGAACGCCCAGCCGAAGCAGATAAAGCCGATTATGAACACGGGAATATTCAGCATGATGAGGAGGTAGCCCGTGGGAATGTCGGTCAGGGCGTTTATGATTAGCGAAATACCCGTCATGCCGCCCGAGGAGAGGTTTGCGGGCTCGATGAAAAGCGAGATGCCGAGCGAGTAGATTATGCACCCGAGCGTGATTATCGCATATTTTTTAATCTGGTAGAATACCGCCGCCCTCTTGTCGGGCGGGGCAACTTTTTTTGCGGGTGCGTTCTTCATTCTGCGGTTTCCTGTTATTCGTTTATTTTGTGCGTTGCTGACGGATACATTATAAATACTAATAGAAAAAGTGTCAACCAATGCCGCCGCATTCTTTACATTTTTAGTATTATATTATATAATATGGCATACAGTGTGGGGTGTGAAATGCAACAAAACGTAAAAATCAGAAAGAAGTATACGCTCTTTACGGGCAAGCAACTTCTGTGGCTGGTATTGCCGATAGTAATCGAGCAGATTTTCTCTACTTCGCTCGGTCTTATCGACAATATGATGGTTTCGTGGATAGACGCGGACGGCAACGCGGGGCTTGCGGTGTCCAACGTCGACCAGGTAAACAACCTGATAATTCAGCTGTTCTCGGCGTTTGCGACGGGCGGCGCGATTATCACTTCGCAATACCTCGGCGCGGGCGAAAAGGAGAACGCCAACAAGAGCGCAAAGCAGATGCTCATGCTCGTCGTCATTGCCTCGCTCGTCATAGCAGCTCTGTGCCTTGCGCTCAACTATCCCATTTTAAAGCTCTTTTTCGGCGAAGTAAGCGAAAACGCCTTCGCAAGTCAGCGCATATATTTCTATGTGACGGCTGCGTCGTTCCCGTTCATTGGTCTTTTCAATGCCTGCGCTTCGCTTTTAAGGGTTCAGCGGCGCAGTTTCTCGACGATGATGAGCGCGGCTATAAGCTGCCTTCTGAACGCCGGAATGAACGCAATATTCCTGTTCGCGCTCAATATGGGCATACTCGGCGCGGGGCTTGCAACGCTCATCTGCCGCGCCATACCCGCGATATTCATGCTCTGTCTCTTGGGGCAGAAGAAGAACGTCGTATGCGTCGGGCTGTTCGGCAAATTCCGCTTCGACTGGCCGATGCTCAAAAAGATACTCCATCTCGCCATACCGAGCGGCATAGAGAGCTGTCTTTTCCAGCTCGGCAAGCTCATGACGGTGTCCTTCGTCAACGTCGGCTGCTATGTTCAGGAAGTCGAAGTCGGCGGCGAGATAATGAAGATAAACTATCAGGGTAACGGCAACTCGATTGCCAACCAGATAAACAACATAGCTTCGGTCGTCGGCAGCGGCGTAGGCACGTCCTGTCTGACGGTAATCGGTCAGGCGGTCGGCACGGGCGACGCCGATCAGGTAAGGTATTATATGAAGAAGATGTTTATAATATCCTACCTCTCCAACGCTATATGCGTCGGGCTCATAATGAGCACCGCGCACTGGCTCGTGCAGCTGTTCGGGTACAGCGCCGAGGCACAGAGAATAGGTCTGCACTGCCTGTATTTCTGCCTGAGCTTCCAGTTCTTTACATATCCGCTGTCCTTCACCAGCCCTTCGATACTGAAGGCGACGAGCGACGTCAAGTACGTAATGTACAGCGCGATAACCTCGATGATCTTAATGAGGGTGGGGCTGTGCTTCCTTCTGACCACCGACAAGATCCCCGGACTGCCTCAGCTGGGCGCGATGGGCTATTGGATAGGTATGTGCGCCGACTGGGTACTGCGCTCGATACTCTTTAACGCAAGGCTTCTGACGGGCAGGTGGAAGAAGGCTTCGGGGCTCATACGCGAACCCGCCGAACAGCCCGCTTTGGCAGGCGCTGGCGGCGACGGACAGACGATAGTTGCGTCCGAGAGCGCACCTGCTGGCGGCGACGACGGCGCTTCGTCTTGCGAAGACGGCGCGGAGGAAAGAGATGATATTCCGTCAGATGTTTAAGGAAAAATATATGCGCTTCCCCGAAGGCCGCGCCAAAGCCGTAACTTTCAGCTACGACGACGGCGTCAAGGCGGATAAGAAGCTGTTGAAGATATTTGAAAAGTACGCGCTCAAAGGCACTTTCAACCTCAACTCTCAGCTGTTCGACTGCGCCAACTGGCACGATCGGATGGACGAGGAGCAGACGGCGGAAACCTTTGCAGGCTGCGGGCAGGAAATAGCCGTCCACGGCGCGCGCCACGTCTTTTTAAACAAGGTCAGCCTGCCCGAGGCGGCAAGCGAAATACTCTCCTGCCGCGCCTATCTCGAAGAAAAGTTCGGCCGCATAGTCACGGGCATGGCTTACGCTTATAACGGCTATAACGAGGAGATAAAGTCGCTTTTAAAAACGCTCGGCATAAGCTACGCGCGGGCGACGACGCCGACTTACGACTTTGGCATACCCTCGGACTTCCTCGAATGGCACCCGACCTGCCACCACGCCGACGCGCGGCTGAACGAACTTGCGGAGGCGTTTATTAAGAAATCGCCGCTTGACGAGTTCAAGAACAGAGAGCCGTGGCTGCTTTACGTATGGGGGCACTCCTACGAGTTCGACGATAACGACAACTGGCAGATAATCGAAAAGCTTGCCCAAAGCCTTTCGGGGCGCGAGGATATCTGGTTTGCGACCAACGGCGAGATATGCGCCTATACCGAGGCGTACAGAAAGCTCGTCTTTTCGGTCGACGGCGAAAGGGTATTCAACCCCTCGGCGCTCGACGTCTGGCTGGAAATACGCGGCGAAACCTACAAAGTGCCCGCAGGCGGGTGCGTCAGGTTCACGCCGTGCGCACAGTACGAAGAATAATTTTTTATATGCGGGGCGTGTAATACGCCCCCTTTTTGCTGTCCATACATTTCGTTCAGGCTCTTGCAATTGTCGGAAAATAATGTTATAATGTAGAAGCTACTAAAATAAACGCAAGAAAATTGCGGAAGGTGAGAAAAATGAAGATAAAAATTACGGCAGATTCTACCTGCGACCTCGGCGACGAACTCATAGCCAAGTACAATGTGGGCATATTCCCCCTTACGGTGGTGCTCGGCGAAAAGAGCTTCAAGGACGGCATAGAGATCGTGCCGCAGGACATATTCGACTACGTAAGTCAGACGGGCAACCTCCCCAAGACGGCGGCGGGCTCGGTCGACGGATATACCTCGTTCTTTACCGAAAATCTCGAAGGGTATGACGCGCTCATTCACTTCAACATATCCTCGCTCGCGTCCTCCTCGTACAACGCGGCAAGCAAGGCGGCGGAGGCGTTCAAGGGCAAGGTATTCGTCGTAGACAGCCACGCGCTCTCGACGGGGCAGGGCTTGCTCGTGCTCAAAGCCTGCGACCTCGCGGCGGAGGGGCATAACGCGGCGGACATAGTCAAGACGGTCAACGCGCTCCGCCCGTTCGTCAATACCTCGTTCGTGCCCGACTCGCTCGACTATCTGCACAAGGGCGGCAGGTGCTCGCTCGCCGCGCTGCTCGGCGCAAAGGTGCTCAAACTGCACCCGCTCATCGCCGAAAATGCCGACGGTCAGCTCATCGCCAAGAAGAAGTATGCGGGCAGCATAGAGCGCTGCGTCAGGACGTATATCACCGACCTGCACGAGGAATACCGCACCTACGACAAGACGCGCTGTTTCATAACGCACAGCTCTGCGGACGAATCGCTCGTCGAACTCGCCAAGAAGATGGTCTCCGAACTGTTCGACTTCAAGGAGGTCATCGTCACGGTTGCGGGCAGCATAATAACCTCGCACTGCGGCAGGAACACGCTCGGCGTGCTGTTCATTCACGACTGATTTAAGATATTATAAGAGCCCCGCGATCGCGGGGCTCTTTGCACTGTTTTGCGCTGTTTATTTCCCGCCCCGTCTTTCGGGGCTTTTTTAGTGTCGGAATATTCAGCTTAGTTCGTCTGTCGGGCAATTCGGGCTGGTCCTGTGCCTTACGAGGTAGAAGCCGACGTGCAGGGCGCATATCGCGCCGCATACCGCCGTGACAACCCAGAACGCCGTGTCCTGAAACGCGCCCGTGCCGAGCGTGGGGATAAGCTGTCCGCCGATGTTGAATACCGCGTGGGTGGCGGCGCACAGCCACACGTTGCCCGTCTTTAAAAGCATTGCCGAAAACATCATTCCGAGCAGGAATGCGTATCCCGTCTGCAACAAGGTCGCGCCGACGTCCGCCCCGCCGAGGATATTGAATATGTGCATCGCCCCGAACAGCGCGGAGGAGCCGAGCGCGGCGATGAGCGTGCCGCATTTTCTGTCCGACAGCCGCATTTCCATGAGGTTGAATATCAGCCCGCGGAAGGCGAGTTCCTCAAATACGCCCGTCGCAATGCAGGTCAGGGCGAACAGCGGCAGAAGTTCGGCGCGGTCTATCGTCGCCGCGCCGCTTATGAGTGCGGAGTAGGGGAAGTTGGCAAGCGCGACGGCAAAGCAGGGCAGGCACCAGAGCAGCGCCCGCGCCCCGCACTTTCTCAGCCTTAGCTGTCCGCCGAGGGTTAGAAGCATTATGAGAAGCAGCGACAGCGCGGCGGCAATCGTCGTCTGTATGAGTGAATATATCAGCTTGTCAATAGTTCCGTCGCCCGTCAGGGCAACCCCGCATGCCTGCGTCGCCGTCGCCGCAATCAGCGCGGCGAAAAGCGCAACGCTCAGCGCAATAATCGTCTTTTTCATCCTGTCTGTCCGTAAATGTGTGTCTGCGGCGGGAACGCCCCGTCAGGCGTATTATACCACGCCGCCCGCCCTTTGTAAACAGCCGAGGGGCGGGGAAAGGGTGCGCGGCGAAAAAAAGTCAGAAAAGCGCGTTCAAACGATTGACAACGCATAAAAGTTAAAATATAATGATGCTACAAAATTTAAGTTATTCTTTGGGGCGGGGTGCAATTCCCCACCGGCAGTAAAGTCTGCGAAGGTTGCAAGCCTGCAACCCCGAACGGGTGCAATTCCCGTACCGACGGTATAGTCCGGACGGAAAAAGAACTCGACGCGGCGACGCGCGCGGAATTTTTGCGTGCTGCCGTATCGGCTTAAAAGGCGAACATATTGTGCGCTTACCGCCCCGAAAACTCTGTTTTTCGGGGCGTTTTTTTCAGAGAACGACTTAAATTAAATATCTTTTAAGGAGTTTCTCAAAATGGTAACTGCAAAGCAAAACTATTTCAGCGCCACGAGGGTTGCGGTAATCGCCATCTTCGGCGCTATCGCGGGCGTTCTGTACGTGTTCGGCTTCCCTATGGCGGCAATCTTCCCGTCGTGGCTCGAACTCAACTTCTCCGACATTCCCGCGCTCATCGGCACATTCGCGCTCGGCCCCGTGTCCGGCACGATAATCGTCGTCGTCAAGATACTTGTCAAGCTCATAATCAAGGGTACTACGACGCTGTTCGTCGGTGAACTTGCCGACCTCATAATCGGCATCGCGTTCGTCGTTCCCGCAGGGTTCATCTACAAGAAGAAGCGCACTTTCGGCGGCGCACTGCTCGGAATGCTCGTCGGTACGGTATGCTCGATTGCGTTCTCCGTGCTCGCCAACTGGCTCATACTCGTTCCCTTCTATAAGGAGCTGTTCTTCGGCGGCAGCTGGGATCCCCTCGTGGGCACCATGCAGGCAATATTCGGCGAGGGCTGCACGGTAGACACCTTCTATACGTTCTATCTCTGGTTCTCGGTTCTGCCCTTCAACCTTATGCGCTGTCTCGTCGCCGTAATCGTCACCCTGCCCGTCTATAAGCACATCTCCCGCGCGATCAACCGCATCGGCAGCAAGTTAGAGCCCAAGCGCGTCGAAGGCGCTGACGGCGAGTGCGCAAAGACCGACAACACGCGCACGATAGTGCTCGCCGTAGTGGTGGGCGTTCTCATCGTCCTGCTCGTCGTCGGCGTAATTCTCAGGTACTATATCCCCATCTGGTTTGCCGACTGACGACGGTCGCTCCGCCGCCTGCGGGTAAATATTTGAAACAAAAAACAATTGCAAAACTCTGCCATACGATATATAATATAGGCGTATGGCAGTTTTTTTATCTGGTAGCGCGGAGGCTACCGAACAATTTGCGCAGAAGTTTGCGTCCTCGCTCAGAGGCGGCGACGTCGTCCTTCTCGAAGGCGAGATGGGCGCGGGCAAGACGGTATTCGTCAAGGGGCTGGCAAAGGGGCTGGGCATCGACGACGAAGTGTTGAGCCCCACTTATGCCTATATGAACGAATACGGCGGCGGCAGGCTGTATCACTATGACTGTTACCGCCTTTCGTGCGGCGCTCAGGCAGAGGCGCTCGGGCTTACAGAATACTTTTCGGGCGACGGGATATGCGTGCTCGAATGGGCGCAGAATATCGCCGACGTGTTGCCCGACGACTGCATTAAGGTGACGATAGGCAAACTCGGCAAAGTCAACAGGGTGATAAGAGTTGGATAATTATCTTTGCGTCGACACTTCGTCGCGCTATCTCACGGTAATAGCCTGCAAAAACGGGCGGACGGTAAAGCGGTTTATTTCCGACTGTGCGCTCAACCATTCGGTAATACTCATGGACGAGATCGACCGCGCCTTTGACGAAGCGGGGCTTTCCCCCGCCGGGTGCGACTTCTTCGCCGCCGTCACGGGCCCCGGCTCGTTCACGGGCATAAGGATAGGCATTTCGACGATAAAGGGCTTCGGCTGTGCGCTGGACAAGCCCTGCAAGGGCGTAACCTCATTTGAAATGCTTTCATATAATGTCAACAGCGATTGCAATTACGTCGTTGCGATAGACGCGGCGCACTCTCATTACTACGTCTGCGGCTACGCCCCCGACGGGCGGGAGGATATCTCTCCCCGCTATCTCGCCGAGGAGGAGCTGGTCGCGCTTGACCGTCCGATCTACGGGTTTGAGGAGCTTGCGCTTCCCCGCTATACCCGTCTGGACGTCTCCGAGTGTCTCGAAAGGGTTGCCCCGACGCTTAAAGGGCGCGAGGGCGGGCTTGCCGCGCTGTACGTGCGCAAGTCGCAGGCAGAGGAGGAGCGCGCAAAGAGGGCAGGCGCGTCATGATCATAAGGAAGTGGAAGTTCGAGGATATCCTCGTCATATCCCAGCTCGAAAAGGAGTGTTTTCACGGCGAGGAATGGAGCTATGCCGTGCTCGCCAAGGCGTTTGAAAACGCCAATACCGTCGGGCTGGTCGCCGAGGAATACGGCGAAATAATCGGCTATGGCTGCGCAACCTGCGTATTCGAGAACGCCGACCTTGAAAATATCCTCATAGTCGAGCAGTACAGGCGCGGCGGGCGGGGCAGGCGGCTGCTTGCCGAACTCATCGGCGAATGTCGCTCGCGCGGGGCGGAGAAGATGTTTCTCGAAGTAAGGGTGTCCAATTCGGCGGCGCTCAGCCTGTATCTTTCGGCGGGCTTTTCGGGGCTGCACGCGCGGACGCGCTACTATCCCGACAGCGAGGACTGCCTCGTAATGCAAAAATCGCTCGTTTAACCGCCTTGCGGCGCGTTGGGAGGGAATGATATAATAGTCGACGGCAGAGCGGTCAGCGTGTCGCGCAGGGGAACGGGACGGGAAGTCCTGCTTCTGCACGGCTATATGTCCTGCAAAGAGAGTTTTTACTATCAGAGCGAGGCGCTCGCCGCCGCGCATTTCAGGGCGGTCGCGCCCGATTTTCCCGGCTTCGGCAGAAGCCAGACGCTCGATGAGGCGTGGTCGGTCTGCGACTATGCCGACTGGCTGATATCCTTCATGGACGCGGAGGGCATTAAGCGCCCTTCGGTGGTCGCCCATTCGTTCGGCGCGCGGGTGGCGCTGTGCGCCTTTTCGCGGCACGGAGAGAGGGTGGATAGGCTTATAATCGTCGGCGGCGCGGGCATTGTCAGACAGCGTTCGCCGCAATATATGCGGCGGGTAAAGGCATACAGGGCGGTAAAAAAGCTCTTTCCGAAGTTTGCAGAAAGGCACTTCGGCAGCGGCGAATACCGCGCCCTCCCGCCGATAATGCGGGAGAGCTACAAAAAGATAGTCAATACCGATCTGAGGACGGTTGCGGCGGGCATAGAAGCCCCTACGCTGCTCGTCTACGGCGAGGACGACTGCGTTACGCCCTATTCGGAGGAGGGGGTTATTTTCCGCTCCGCCATAAGCAAAAGCAGACTTGTAAAGATGCAGGGCGGGCACTTCTGTTTTTCGGAACACGCAGAGATCTTCAACCCGCTCATGCTCGGTTTTCTCAGGGAGAATAATTAAATGGGAATTTTCATATCCGTCGGAAAGACGATAGAATGTGTGCTCATCGCCGTTATTTACGCGGCGCTGCTCGTCATGGTCTCGGGCAAGCCGCTCGGCATGATGCAGTCCTGCGCCTATTCGGGCAAAAAGCTCATCAGGTGGACGATGCGCAAGAACAATATGCTCATGTCGCGGCTGTCGCTTCTGTCGCTTTCGTCGCTCCTCACCTACGCGGTGCTGTCGCTCTGCTTCTCGTTTGCGGGGCAGTGGTCGGCGATCATAGGTCTGGCGGCGTACGCCATATTCTGCCTGCTGTATCTGTACGCGGACGCCACGCACACGGTCAAGAGCCCCGTCACCCTCACGCCCCGCCTCAAAAGGCTGTACAGAATGTTGTGGGTGGTGCTGGTAATAATCATCTACCTCATCGTCACGCTCATGAACTTTGCCGACTATCTTCTCGGCTCGGCGCTGTTCACCTCGTGCAAGTACTTCGTTCTGGCGTTCGTGCCAGGTCTCATAATACCGATTATTTGTCTTACCAACCTTATATGCCTCGTCTACGAAGTGCCGAAGAATAAGAAATACATAAAGGCGGCGCGCGAAAAACTCGCTTCGTCGGGCGCGGTCGTCGTCGGCATTACGGGCAGCTACGGCAAGACCAGCGCAAAGTGCATATTAAGCCAGCTGCTCGCCGACAATTACAGGGTGCTCGCCACGCCGCGCTCGTACAATACGCCGCTCGGCATATCCCGCGCCCTCAACGAATGCGATGAACCCTTCGATTTGTTCATAGCCGAAATGGGCGCGCGCCACGTCGGCGACATTGCAGAGCTGTGCGCCAATTTCACCCCCGACTATGCGCTGATTACGGGCATCTGCCCCCAGCACCTCGAAAGCTTCGGCTCGATTGAAAACATAATTTCCGAAAAGGGAAAGATAATCTCGGCGGCAAAAAAGCTGACCTTTATCGCGCCCGACTGCGCGGAATATTTTTCGGGCGACAGCGTAAGGGTTGCCGAGGCGGTCGCAAATATTCAGAGCGACTGCAACGGAACTTCTTTCGACCTCACGCTCGGCGGCAGAACGCACCGCGTACATACCGCGCTGCTCGGCGAACATTCCGCCCTCAATATCGGGCTCTGCGCCTGCCTCGCCTACGAACTCGGGGTGAGCGCGGAGGACATTGCCCGCCGCATATCCTCGCTCGAATATATCGAACACAGGCTACAACCCATACAGAGCAACGGCGTCAATATTATTGACGACGGCTATAATTCCAACATAGTCGGCGCGGAGGCGGCGCTCAAAGTGCTGTCGACCTTCGGCGGCAGAAAGATTGTCGTAACCCCCGGGCTTGTCGAGCTCGGCATATTGGAGGAGCAGGAAAATAAGGCGCTCGGCGCAAAGCTCGTCGGCGTCGACAGAATAATTCTCGTCGGCGAAACGCTCGTCAGCGTCATATTCGACGGCTATAAGGAGGCGGGCGGCGACGAAGACCGTGTGACGATAGTGCATACCCTCGTCGACGCGCAGGAGGAGCTTCGCGGTCAGCTTGCAAAGGGCGACACGGTGCTGTTTCTGAACGACCTGCCCGACATTTATATCTGATTTTAACCCTGAAATATAAGACACTTCCGATGAAGGCGCGTACGGCGCAGAGTATTTCCTCGGAGGTGTTTTTTTATGAAAAATTATAGCGATATCTGCGTCATATTCGGGGGCGTATCCTCCGAAAACGAGATCTCCGTCATAACGGGCACGATGGTGTGCAACGTGCTCGAAAAGGGCGGAAAGACGGTGCTGCCCGTGTATATAGGGCAGTCGGGAAAGATAATCACCTCGCCCCGCCTCAAAGAGGTGGGCGTATTCGCCGCGGGCGAGCCGAAGGGCGACGAAGTGGCGTTCGCGCGGGGCGGCGCGCTCATTCTCAATGGCCGAGGCAGGGCAAAGCGGCGCGTAAGTTTCGGCACGATTGTCAACTGCTGTCACGGCGGCGACTGCGAGGGCGGCGCGGTTGCGGGGCTGGCGGCGATAGTCGGCGTACCCATCGCCTCGGCGGGTATGTTCGAGAGCGCGGCTTTCATGGATAAATACCTCACAAAGCTCGTGCTGTCGGGGCTGGGAGTGGGCGTTGCCCCCTACATATATGCCGCCGAACGCGGCGAAGCGCTCGCATCGGCGGCAACGCTCGGCTATCCCGTAATCGTCAAACCGTGCAGGCTGGGTTCAAGCATAGGCATTGCCCGCGCGGCGGACGAAGCGGAGCTCGCCGCCGCGCTCGATACGGCTTTCGAGCTCGACAGCGCGGTCATAATCGAAAAATATCTGTCGCCGCGCAGGGAGATCAACTGCGCCGCCTGCTACGACGGCGAAAAGGTCATAACTTCCCCGCCCGAGGAGGTCTTCACCGACGGCGATCTGCTGTCCTATTCGGATAAATATTCGGGCGGCGGCAGGCGGGCTTTTCCCGCAGACATTCCCGCCGATGCCGAAAAATTCATCGAAAACAGCACCGCCCGCGTCTATTCCGCCCTCAATATGCGCGGCATAGTGCGCTTCGACTATATAATGAGCGGCGGCGAAATCTACATAAGCGAGATAAACACCGTGCCGGGCTCGTTGTCGCAATATCTGCTGTCGGAGGGCTATTCAGGGTTCGCGCGGTTGCTCGAAAAGGTCGTCGCGGCGGCTGCGGCGGACTATGCCGAAAAGGCGTCGCAGCGCATAATCCGTACGGGAATACTCAATAACCTCCCGTCAAACGCTTGCAAGATCAAGTGATTTTAGTGTAAAATAAGTTACGTAAGACTAAGCGGAGGTTATACCTTTTTATGGCAAAGATTGCGATGAAGACGCCCATCGTCGAGATGGACGGCGACGAGATGACGCGCGTGCTCTGGAAGTGGATAAAGGAAATACTCATAGAGCCGTATGTAGATTTGAAGACCGAATATTACGACCTCGGGCTGCCCGAGCGCGACGCGACCGACGACAAGGTGACGGTCGACAGTGCGGAGGCTACCAAGCGGCTGGGCGTCGCCGTCAAGTGCGCCACCATTACGCCCAACGCGCAGAGGGTGGAGGAATATAACCTCAAAAAGATGTGGAAAAGCCCCAATGGCACGATAAGGCGCATACTCGACGGAACGGTATTCCGCGCACCCATACTCGTAAAGGGCATAACCCCCTACGTACCCGGCTGGAAGAAGCCGATAGTCATCGGCAGGCACGCCTACGGCGATATTTATAATTCGGTGGAAAGCAGGGTTGAGGGCGGTCAGAACGCCTACCTCGTCATAACCGACAAGGACGGCAAGGAGGTCAGCCGCCAGCTCATACATTCATTCAGCGGCGACGGCATAGTTCAGGGCGTGCATAACCTCGACGACAGCATTTCGTCGTTTGCGAGAAGTTGTTTCAACTTCGCCCTCGACAACAATATCCCCGTATGGCTGGGCGCGAAGGACACTATTTCCAAGATATACGACCACCGTTTCAAGGATATCTTTGCCGAAATCTACGAAAACGAGTATAGGTCGGCTTTTGAAGAAAAGGGCATCTACTATATGTACACGCTCATCGACGACGTCGTCGCACGCATAATGCGTTCGGAAGGCGGCGTGCTGTGGGTGTGCAAGAACTATGACGGCGACGTCATGAGCGATATGGTCGCAACCGCATACGGCTCGCTCGGCATGATGAGCTCGGTGCTCGTCTCGCCCGACGGCAAGTACGAATACGAGGCGGCGCACGGCACTGTCACCCGCCACTACTACAAGTGGAGAGAGGGGCAGGAGACCTCGACCAACTCGGTCGCAACTATATGGGCGTGGACGGGCGCGCTTGCAAAGCGCGGCGAACTCGACAACACCCCTGCCCTGACGGAGTTTGCAAAGAAGCTCGAAAGGGCGACGATAGAGACCATAGAAAGCGGCTATATGACGGGCGACCTCATTCCGCTCTTTAAGCGCGAGGGCGTAACCCCCGTAAAGCTCGAAAGCCGTGCATTCCTTTTAAAGATTGCCGAAAAGCTTTAAAGACAAAATTTAAGGGCGCTCTGCCGCATATCGGCAGAGCGCCCGTCCGTTTAAAAAGGATATTCCCCCGCGGGGAAGCGGGGGAATAATGAAATTTTTATCAGTAATAATAGCCGCCGCTGTACGCGCCCATCATTGCAAGTATGTAGATGAAGCCCCATAACGAGAGCGAGACGATCGAAAGCACGAGCGCGGCAATGGCAAGCCCGTTGCACTTCGTACAGTTCTTCCTCGACGCCATGGCGACGATGCTTAAAACAAGTCCGACTGCGCTGGGCAGACAGAACAGCATACCCAGCCAGAGGCTTAAAAGCGATACGACGAATGCGGCGATAGCCATTCCGTTGGTCTTTTCGTACTGCGGCACGGGCGTCTGAACGTGCGGCTGCGTATTCGGCTGTGCGGGCGACTGCGTATTCGGCGCAATGCCGCCCTTGTTGTAGTAGTTCACCGTCGGCACGCCGCAGTTGGGGCATACGACGGCTTCGTCGTCAATCTGACTTCCGCATTTTCTGCAAAACATAGTTAAAACTCTCTCTTATTAAAATTTTTTATATTTTTCCGCTTGCGCGGCGCATTGCCTCGGGTTATCGGGTAAATCAATAGATACCGCTGAGCGGCTGGCTTAAAATCAGGATAATCACCATCGTCCATACCATTACCCACAAGAAGGTCGCAAATATGGAGACGGCCAGCCCCGCGACGGCAAAGCCGTTGTATTTATTGCAGTCCTTGCGCTTTTTCATCGCCACGATCGAGAGGATAAGCCCCGCTATCGCGGGCAGGCATAAGAGCTCGCCCAGCCAGATGCTCGCGACCGATACTACGAATGCGACTATGGCGAGATTGTTCGGCTTTTCTGCTGCGGCGGGCTGTGCCGTGTACGTTCGGGCGGTATTTGGTGCGCTTCCGCTCCTGCCGTAGTAGTTCACCGTCGGTACGCCGCAATGAGGGCATACGACGGCTTCGTCGTCAATTTCTTTTCCGCATTTACGGCAAAACATTGCTGACCTCGCGTCTGTATTATTTTACTATATTATATGTCGGAGCGCCGCGCTTGTCAATTTATTTTTTGCAATATGCGCCCGTTCCGCGGAGGTATAAAATGAAACTCGAATTCGGGCTCGTCCCGGACAGCTGCTGGTACATAAATCTCAGAAGCGCTCTGCCCAAAGAGGTGTGGGACAAAGTAAGGAAAAAGGCTTACGCCCGCGCGGGCGGCAGGTGCATGATCTGCGGCGCGCCGACTGCGCGGCTCGAAGCGCACGAAAATTGGGAATACGACGACGAGCGCGGCATACAGAAGCTTAAAGACATAGTCGCCGTCTGTCGCCCCTGTCACGAGGTAATTCATATAGGCAGAACCTCTCTTATGGGCAGGGAAAGGGAGGCGAGCGAGCACTATATGAAGGTCAACGGCGTAAGCTATGCCGAATACCGCAAGGCGCTCGGCGAGGCGAACGCGCTCCACCGCGAACGCAGCAAAAGAGAGTGGCAGACCGACATTTCCGCCCTCAAAGACTATCTCTGAGGGGTAAACCGCTCAAAGTGACGGCGGCGCTGACGGCGCGTTATATGGGTGATATCTATATATTATTTGAACAATCGCCCTTGTCAAAAGTTAAAAATTATAGTATTATTGACATAAGATAATACTGACGGTAATATTCAGGCGTGTATGGTTTACAGATTTAAGCCGTTCAGCCGCTTGAATTATTAAGGGTTATTGCTATGAATATTGTAAGCGTAAAGAGGGCTGTGAATATAGCCCTCTGCACGGCGATTGCCGTGACGGTGGCGCACCTTATCTGGATAATTGCATATTCGGCGGCAGGACGTTTTGCCGTTGACGTGCAGAGTATGTTGCTCAATATATTGCCATACGGCATACCAATTGCGGCATTTGCCCTGTCGCTGAGGCTTGTCGCAAGGGCGGAGAAGATGTGGGGTATATCCGACGTCGTCTTCTTCTCGCTAATTCTTTTGACGTTTGTCGCAATGGCGTTGCACGTCACGATAGAAGGCGTGATCGGCGATTTTATAGCCGTATATTTCAACGTGCCCATAGTCTACGCCATACCTCTTGCGGCAATCGGCATTGTATGGCTGATAGTTCGCGCAAGACCGAGGGGCGATCTCCCCAAGGTCGGAAAGATATTGTACTTCGTCCCCATAGCCGTGCTTGCGGCAATGGTAGTGCACTGCGGCATACTTTCGGCGGTTGCGCTTTCGCGTATGACGACTACGACGGGCGCGTCGTGGTGGGTGATACCGCTTGCCTTCGGGCTCTTGTATCTTCTCGTTGCATTCGTGCTGTTCGGGGTGTACGCCCTGTACAAAAGGCGCGCCCTGGGCAGGATTGAGGCGGGCGCAAACGAGGCGTAACATTTAACGCAAGCGTCTATTGAAACAGACAGCGCCGCCCGCAAGAAATTGCGGGCGGCGCGTTTTTTTACGCGTAAAAACGCATTATCTGCGGCATATATGCGGGGCAATCGTAAAATTGGCGTATTTGAGGCATATTGCGGTGGCAATTGCGTTAATTGCCGCATATATGCGGGGTAATTTCAGAATATAGCGCAAAAAAAGAGCGGCGCGGCGGTTTATTACCGCCGCGCCGCAAAGCGTTTTATAGTTCAGTTCGTGCCCGTAGAGCCGAAGCCGCCCGCGCCGCGCTCAGTGGAGGAGAGTTCCTCCGCCTCGACGAAGTCCGCCGTGACGTAGGGCGCAACGACGAGCTGAGCAATGCGCTCGCCCGCGTCAATCGTCTGCGGCAGGTCAGTGTGGTTGTGGAGCGCAACCTTGACTTCTCCGCGATAGTCGCAGTCGACCACGCCCACCTTGTTGGCGGGGGCAAGCCCCTTTTTGGAGGCAAGCCCGCTCCTCGCGTAGATAAAGCCCGCATAGCCGACGGGCAGCTCTAACGCTATGCCCGTGGGTATCATCGCCGTCGTGTGGGGGGCTATTTCAAGGGCGCTGTCCGTGCAGGCGTAGAGGTCCGCGCCCGCCGCGTCCTTGCTGCCGTAGGAGGGGAGTTTTGCGTTGCCGTTAAGTTTCTTTACGTTTACTTTCATCTTTGTCCTCTCGTTATCTTATTTTATACAACCGACACTTCGTCCCAGAGCACTACTTCGTCCTTTTCGAGCGAGGGCTTGACGAGTATGGTGCGCTGATTGGACGAGCCCTTGAATTTGAGGTTGAGGTCTTTGAGTTCCTCGACGAACCTGCCGTCGACCAGCACGTCGAGCGTCGAGAGTATGTCCATTACGTCGTCGATATTGCCCTGCCTGCCCGTCAGCAGGTCGGCTTCGTAGTCATAGCCCGTAAAGCACCAGAACGACTTTTCGGGATAGGCTGCCCTCAGCCGCTTCATGAAGGGGGCCAAGACCTTGGAATTTTCCGGCTCGAACGGATCGCCGCCCAGCAGGGTAAAGCCCTTGATATAGTCGGGCTTCATCGCCTCGATTATCTTGTCCTCGATCTCCTTTGTAAACGGCTCGCCGTAGTCGAAGTCCCACGTCTCCTTGTTGAAACAGCCCTTGCAGTGATTTCTGCAGCCCGAAACGTACAGGCTCACTCTCACGCCGGGGCCGTTGGATATGTCATACCATTTGATTGTTGCGTAGTTCATAAATCTTTTCCCTGTTTGCCGCTTTCCCGCGGCCGTCCGTGCGGCTTGTATTTCGGGGCATTGCCGCCCGTGTCCGTATTGCCGCATTTAAAGCCGTTTTCGCCGCCGAGCTGTAAGCGTGGCGGCGAAAAGGTGCATTTTATTAAGTTAAATTAAAGGTGTAAAACCCTTGCCTTTATCTCTTTGGTCTTGCCGACGTTCCAGAAGTTCTCGCCAAGGTAGCCGCAGGTACGGCGGGTGACGTTCATCTTTCTCTGGTCCTTGTTGTGGCAGACGGGGCATTCCCATTCGTTGTCGTCGTTGATTATTATCTCGCCGTCGAAGCCGCAGACGTGGCAATAGTCGGACTTGGTGTTGAATTCGGCGTACTGAATGTTGTCGTAGATGAACTTGACAACGTCCTCCATAGCCGTCAGATTGTTGCGCATATTGGGTATCTCGACGTAGGAGATTGCGCCGCCCGAGGAAATCTGCTGGAACTGGCTCTCGAACCTGAACTTGGAGAACGCGTCTATCTTCTCTCTGACGTCGACGTGATAGCTGTTGGTGTAATAGCCCTTGTCGGTTACGTCCTTTATCGTGCCGAAACGCTCCTTGTCTATTCTCGCGAAGCGGTAGCACAGGCTCTCTGCGGGCGTTCCGTAGAGACCGAAGCCCAGCCCCGTCTCTTTCTTCCACTTCTCGCAGTGCGCCCTTAAAGTATTCATTACTTTGAGCGCGAACTTTTCGCCCTCGGGGGTGGTGTGGCTGACGCCCTTGACGAGCTTGGTCACTTCGTAGAGGCCGATATAGCCGAGCGAAATGGTCGAATAGCCGTCCATGAGGTATTTGTCTATCTTCTCGCCCTTGCCCAGTCTTGCGATTGCGCCATACTGCCAATGCACGGGCGAAACGTCCGAAAGTGTACCCATGAGCGCGTTATGACGGCACATGAGCGCGTCGAAGCACAATTGCAGCCTTTCTTCAAGCAGCTCCCAGAACTTCTTTTCGTCGCCGCGCGCAAGTATGCCGCACTGGGGAAGATTTATCGAAACGACGCCCTGATTGAACCTGCCCTCGAACTTATAGTTGCCGTTTTCGTCTTTCCAGGGGGAAAGGAAGGAGCGGCAGCCCATGGGCGAGAATACGTTGCCCTCGTAATTTTCGCGCATCTTCTTCGCCGAGATATAGTCGGGATAGAGGCGCTTGGAGGAGCACTTGACCGCAAGCTTGGTGAGATAGTCGTACTTGCCGCCTTTGAGGCAGTTGTTCTCGTCAAGCACGTAGATGAGCTTGGGGAAGGCGGGGGTGACGTATACGCCCACTTCGTTCTTGATGCCCTGATAGCGCTGTTTGAGTATTTCCTCTATTATCATCGCGTTTTCTTCGATGTACTCGTCATTTTCGTCGAGGTACAAAAAGAGCGTGACGAAGGGAGACTGACCGTTGGTCGTCATGAGGGTATTTATCTGATACTGAATGGTCTGAACGCCGGCTTTGAGCTCGTCCTTGACGCGCATATCGACGACGCGCTTCTTGTCGTCTTCGCTCATGCTGTCGCCGAACTCCTCGTCGCACTCCTTCATATACTTTTCGCGCGTGCGGCGCAGGTATTTGCCGAGGTGAGCGACGTTAACCGACTGACCGCCGTACTGCGAGGATGCGACCGAGGCGATAATCTGCGTGACTATCGTGCAGGCAACCTGGAAGGACTTGGGGCTTTCTATCATCTTGCCGTTCATCACCGTGCCGTTGTCAAGCATATCCTTGATGTTGACAAGGCAGCAGTTGAAGATGGGTTGAAGGAAATAGTCGGCGTCGTGGAAGTGGATTGCGCCCTCGTCGTGTGCCTTAGAGATGTATTCGGGGAGCAGTATTCTCCTCGTCAGATCCTTGGAAACTTCGCCCGCGATGAGGTCGCGCTGGGTGGACGCGGTGTGCGCGTTCTTGTTGGAGTTCTCCTCCATGACGTCCTTGTTGGCATTCTTGATGAGTGAAAGTATGCTCTCGTCGGTCGTGTTTGCCTTTCTGACGAGCGCGCGCTCATAGCGGTAGAGGATATACGCCTTCATCAGCTGGAACTTCTGAAGCTCCATCAGCTTTTCCTCGACCATATCCTGAATGTCCTCGACAAGCAGTCTCGTTCTGTGGCGGCTGGCGATGTCGTCGACTATGGCGGTAATCTGTTCGTCCGTCGCCCTGTCCTCGAAGTCGACGGCCTGGTTGGCCTTGCTTATTGCGTTGAAGATCTTGCTTCTGTCAAAATCTACGGTCTTGCCGTCTCTCTTAATAACTTTCATTTATCTTAACCCCCTTTGGGTGTGTTCTTTTCTGCGGAACGATTTTATTATATCACAGATATTGTGTTAAGTCAATACCTAATGTACAATATATTGTGCATAAAATATTTTGTTTTACTTATACCGCGCCGCCCTTTTTTTGCGACGGCTTAACCATTATATGTCAGGCTTGCGGCTATGTCAAGAAAGTGAACACAATATCTTGTATGAAAGTTTTTAACAAATCAACAATATATAGTGGGTAGTTTGCGAAAAAAGCGCGAAAAAACGGCAAAACGGCGCAATTTTCGGGCGTTTTTAAGGCGATTTGGCAATATTGCCCGCCGCAATTTTCCCTTAAATTTTTATTTCTGCCAAAATTTGTCATCGTCAAAAAAGTTAAAGCGTTAAAGGTCTGCCCGCCGTCCGTCGCTGTCGCCCCCGCCCAAGATTTTTCCGCTTGCCCAGCCGCAAACGCCTTGAATGTCTCCGCGCGTACATAAATAAATATTATAGCAATATAGCGCGAATATAGCGCGCCGATATCGCGCCTTTCCGCCCCGTGTCTAACGCACCCCGCCCAACGCTCCGAGCGTCGCGGACTTTTCCCGCCCACGCCCAACGCCCGCCGCCTAACGCACTCATCCAACGCGCTCCGCCCTCGCCAAACGAAGCAACCCGCCTGCCCTCAACGCTCCGCCGCCCAATGCCGCAGAACTTTTGCCGAGCGGCAGAGGGGGGAGCTCTCCAACCCCGTTGCAGGCAGTTGCCGACTGTTCCCGCTTGCGCCCGTTGCGAACCGTTCTCGCCCCGTGCTTAATGCGCCAATCCGTCACCCGACGCAACCGCACTTACCTAGCGCGCGCGTACATAAAATATTATGCGGCGAAAGAGCTGTGGGCGGTCGGCAAAATACGCATAAATGCCATGAATGACCAAAAAAGCACAAAAATATGCGCGTTTTAGGGCTGTAAACTGCCAACTCTACCGACGGTAGAGTGTAAAAAATTATTAGTAGAGTGCTTTTTCAATGCGTAGAAAGGCAACGCTTGATTTTGCGCGGCGCGTGACTTATTATAAATACGAACCAAAAAATCATTTACGTTTAAGGAGATATTATTATGTTCGAATTTGTAATAACCTGTTGTTCGACCTGCGATCTCTCGGCCGCTCACCTCAAAGCGCTCGGCGTCGATTTCGGAACTTACCACTACGTAATCGACGGAGTTGACCACCTCGACGACCTCTATCAGTCGATAACGCCCGCAAAATTCTACGGCGACATCGACGCGGGCGCAATGCCCACCACCTCGCAGGTCACGCCCGAGGAACTCATCTCGGTAATCGAGCCGCACCTCAAAGCGGGCAAGGACGTCCTGCATATCGAGTTTTCGTCCGGGCTTTCGGGCGGGTACGCTTCGGCGCTTGCCGCTCAGAAGGAGCTTAAAGAGAAATATCCAAAGAGAAAGCTCTATGTCGTGGATTCGCTCGCGGCTTCGTCGGGCTACGGTCTGCTCGTCGACAAGGCGGCAGAGCTCAAAGCGGGCGGCATGGGCATTGACGAACTGCGCGACTGGCTGGAAAAGAATAAGCTCAGGCTGAGGCATTGGTTCTTCTCGACCAATCTCCAGCACTTCAAGCGCGGCGGCAGAATTTCGGGCGCGTCGGCGGCGATAGGCACTCTGCTCGGCGTTTGCCCCGTCATGGACGTCAATTCCGAGGGCAAGCTCATCGTCCGCAAGAAGGCAATGGGTAAGAAAAAGGCGATAAGGGAGATGTTCTCGCTTATATGCGCACAGGCAGAGGGCGGCGCGGACTACTGCGAAAAGGTGTACATCTCAACTTCCATGGCGTATGACGACGCAAAGGCGGTCGCTTCGCTCGTCGAGGGCGCATTCCCCAAGATGTGCGGCAAGGTAGAGATCAACGACATCGGCACGGTAATCGGCTCTCACACGGGCCCCGGCACGGTCGCGCTGTTCTTCTTCTCGGGCGACGAACGCGGAATATAAGGTAATTTACGGGGCGCGGGGCAACTCTGCGCCCCGCTTGCAATTTATGCGTTAGTTGCGGCATATTGCGGGGGCAATCGCCGGAAATAATGTGTTTTCCGACCTTTTCGGGCGGGCGCGGGGAATAAAGACGCGCCTTTCGCATAGTATAATAAACTGTGAAAAGGTCAGAGGGCGGCGATATATTTTCAGCGATAGGCGCGGCGACGGGGCTGGGCAATGCCGTGCGCTTCCCCGGGCTGTGCGCTAAGTACGGTCTGGCGTTCGCGGCGGTATATGTCGCGGTCTGCGTGCTCGTCTGTCGTCCCCTGCTGTGCGCGGAGCTTTGCGAGGGCGCAAGGGGAGGGCGGCGGCGAACGGTATTCGTCGCGGCGGCGCTTAATTCGGCATATACAGGCGTAAGCTACGGCGCGGTCGTGCAGACTGCGGCGCAATGTTCGCTCTCGTATATTTTACCCGACGCTTACGGGGCGCCCGCCGCGCTCTGTTGCGCGGCGGGCGCATGGGCGGCGGCTTACTTCATATTAAAGGGCGGTCCCCGAAGAATGTCGGTCGCGGGCAGGCTGTCGCTCGGCTGTTTCGCCTGCGCAATGCTGCCGCTCGCCGCGTTCGGAGCGCTGCGGTTTAAGCCCGAAATCGGGCTTTCGTCGCTTTTATCGCCCGAAATGTGGGCGCAGGCGGTCTGTCAGGCAATGCTCTCGCTGTCTCTCGCGCAGGGCGTAATGCCCTCTTTCGCGGCGGGAATGGGCAAAAACTTTGACGCGGCGCGCTGTTCATGGCGCATAATAACCGCCAATATCTGCGCCTGCGCCTGCTCTGCGCTCGCCGTACTGCCCTTTTCGTCGGGCGGCGGCGGGGGGATGACGGCGGCGTTCGCGCTCTTTCCGCGCATAATCTCGGCGGCGTTCGGTTTGGGTGTGGTCGGCACGGCGTTCGGTGCGGCATTTTTCGCGATGCTGACCGTCGTCGCGCTCAACTCCGCCTGCGCGCTCGTCTATCCCGCAATGCCGAAAAGGCAAAACCTCATTGCGGCGGTATGTATTGCGTCGTTCGCCCTCACCCCGATAATGGCGGCGGACGGCGGGGCGCTTCTGAACGCCTGCGATCTGACTGCCTGCACGTTCGTCGCGCCGATCGTCGCGCTGTGGGAATGTCTGTATTTCGCCCGCACGAGGGGCGGCGCGGCTCTGCGCTTTTTCTGTCCGACGGTATGCGCGTCGGTTGCGGCATATTCGCTGTGCAATTGCGCCCTTTCGGGCTGTGACGGGCGGTGCGTGCTCGTCGCAGCGGCGGCTATGGCGGCGTTGCAGGCGGGCGGCATTATCTGTTCTCTCCGACCGTCGGCGCGGGCATTGACGGCGGGGCAAAAAGGTGGTAGAATAACGTTATGGAAAAACTTGAAGAAGTGCGCGTTGCGCTGGAAAAGAGAGGTTTCAAAGCCTTCGTCGCGGAGACGGAGGAAAGGGCGGCGGAGATTGCCTGCGAACTCGTCGGGAAGGGCTCGGCGGGGTTCGGCGGCTCGCTGACAGTACAGTCGCTCGGGCTGTACGAGCGGCTTCGCGAGGGCGGCAATGCGCTCTATTGGCACTGGAAGGACGGCGCGGAGGCAAAGAGAAAGGCCGCCGCGGCAGATTGGTATATCTGTTCTGCCAATGCCCTCACCGAGGACGGTAGAATAGTGCTCACCGACGGTAGCGGCAACCGCGTGGCGGCGCTGTCGTTCGGGCCGAAGAACGCCTTGCTCGTCGTCGGCGCGAATAAGATAGTGCCCGACCTCGCCGCCGCCTTTGAACGCATAAAGAGCGCGGGCTGCGCGGGCGCGAACGCCAAGCGCCTCGGGTTAAATCTTCCCTGCACCGAGGGGGAGTGCACCGACTGTTCGTCGCCCTCCCGCATCTGTTCGGTCACGGCGATATTCGAGCGGCCGTCCTCGTCGCTCGGCTGTACGGCGGTAATACTCGTCGGCGGCAAGCTGGGGCTGTAAAACTGCGCATAAGGCGTAAAATTTGCATAATTGCGCAGGATTGATGTCAATAATATCATAAAAACGGGGCGTTCAGCCTTTTCGGTTGACAAAAAATGACGGCTCGGATATAATCAAGCAAAAGGCTTTTCTGCGGAAAAGAGCAGGTGGTTATGTTTACAGATATAGCGGTTACAATCTACGCGGCGCTCGCGCTCGTGTTGGTTGTGGCGTATTTACCTAAAATAAAACAGTGCTTCTATTTCAGAAAGCGCGTAAAGCATAAACTGGCGAGCGGCAACCGCAAAATTTCCGTAGTCGTGCCTGCGCGAGGAGAGAGCGAGGTAATCGGCGACCTCTTTGCCTCGCTTGCCCAGCAAAGCTATGACGGGCGGCATTACGACGTCAACGTCATAGTCAACGAGGCGGACGATCCCACGGTGTGCATTGCAAAGTCCTACGGCGCGCGGGTATTCGTCGTGACGGGGCAGAAGTGCAAGGGCGACGCGATAGACGGCTATTTCAGACAGCTTGAAAAGTCGGAGATCGCCGCCTACGACGCGTTCGTAATAGTCGACGCGGACGCCGTGCTCTCGCCCGACTATCTCAGCGAGCTCAACAGGGCGCTCGAATACGACTGCGACATATTCCTCTCCCGCAAGCGCATAAAGAACTTTCTCGGCACGCGCAGGGACAGGACTATCTTTACCGACTGTTCGGCGCTGACCTACGCCCAGCTCGACGACCTCTCCAATATCTACCGCACCCGCAAGGGCATACCCATGAATATGTGCGGGCAGGGAATGATGATAAGGCGCAGGGTGATAGAGCAGATAGGCGGCTGGCCGTACCGTACGCTTGCGGAGGACTATGAGCTGAGAATGGACTGTTTCCTCCGCGGCTTCACCTCTATGTATTACCCCTACGCGATAATCTATACCGAGGAAACGCTCACCCACCGCACCGACTATATACGCAGGCTGAGGTGGCTTACGGGCTTCTCGCAGTGCGAAAAGAAGTATAAAAAGCAGATTAAGGCAAACGCCCGCGCCCGCGGCAAGCTGACCGAGGGGGAGTTTGAGTATTTCTATATGCTCATACCCATTGCGACGTTCATAGCCCTGACCTTCGTCACCGCCTTTTTAGGCGTTGGCGTAAGCATATTCACCGCCCTGCACGGCGGCGACTGGCTGTATCCCGTACTGCTTCTCATAGTATTGCCGATGGGCGTTCTGTACCTCGCTTCGGTAATCTACGCGATTATGTGCATGACGGCAATGCACGATTCGTTCAGGCGCATACCCGTGTCCGAGCGGGTGCTGACGCTTATCGTCGCGCCCTTCTATATGTGGGAGTATTTCCCCATATTCATTCACAGCCGCTTCAAGGCAAAGCACGGCTGGGACTGGACGCCGACCAAGCACATACACTTCCGCGGCATAAGCGGGCTTTCGCGTATTCCCGAACCCTGCGACAACGAGCAGGAGGAGGAAGAAAAACCCGTCGAGGACGCGCGTTCCGCGGCGGACTGACAATAAAAAATTCAGCCGTCCCCGAGATGTATCGGGGACGGCTTTTAAATTGCCGCATATTGCCTTTAAAACACCCTGAAAAGTGCGTTGGTTGCGGCATATATGCCGCCCGTTTTAAAATTATAGCCCCGCCGAATATCGGCGGGGCGCGATGTTTTTTTGCCTTATTATTCGACCTTTGCTTCGGGTGTTTCGGGTATGGTCGCCGCGTTTGCCGTTGCTGCGGGGATAATCTCTGCGGGCATTTCGCCTGCGGATAAAGTCGTTGCCGTTGCTTCGCCTGCTGTCGCCGTTTCTGCCGCCGCCGTGTCTGCGGGGCGCGGTGCGAGCTTGCCCTTTCGCCTGTCGGGCAGGTATTCGAGCGGCTTGCCGTAAGCTCTTTCATAGCACTCTTTCCAGGCGGCTTCGCATTGTCTGCGCATGGTCGCCATGCGCTCCCTGCGGGCGAGCGTTTCGTCGGGGAATACCGCGGGCAGTATGTTTATGCGCAGCTTTCTCATTCTGCCCTTTTTGTCGGTGTCGAACGTGCAGAATATGGGCAGAACGGGTGCGTTCAGCCTGACCGCGTAGGAGAATACTCCGTCCTTCATCGGGCGGGGCTTTTTATAGTTCACCCACATTGCCTTTTCGGCATAGAAGTTGACTATTTTGCCTGCGGAGATAAGCCGCTCTATCTCGGTATTGAGGTGCTTGGACGCGGAGAAGTTAGAGCTGAACGGCAACATTCCGCCGTGGCGGATAATATGCCCGCCTATGCCGTTCTTGTTGTTCTCCTGCGTCATAGTGTGGTAGCTTCTGTAATGCCCCACCGCCTGCCTGACAAACAGCGTGTCGAGGAAGGAGATATGGTTGCATACGCACAGCGCGCCCCTGTCCTCAATAGCTTTAAGGTTTTCCTTGCCCGTCACTTTTGCGCTGTATAGTAGCTTCAGCGCAAAGGGCGCGCAAACCTTCAGCAGCGTCCGCCAGAAGACGTTGATGAGCACTTCGGGGAACTTCTTGCGGTAGTTGAAATCGGCGTCGGGCGACGTCCAGTTGTCGCCCATGGGAATATAGTCGAAATCGAACCTTCTGTACCCTTCCAGCGTATTCTGTATCTGCACCCGCTTTTCGAGTGCGCTTCTCTTTTTCACATTCTTTGCCATCTCCCATATTTTAACAAAAGAAATATGCGCTGTCAAGAAAAGTCTTGACAATTACGCGCGCGCGTTCTATAATTAAAATGGTTGCGCCCGCAACTAATTTATAAAAGCCGATTGCGGGCGGGGGGAGATTGTGGATAATGGCATCTTTTCTCAAAAACATAACGCTCATATCGCAGAGTGCGGCGCTGTACCGCGACGACAGACTGAAAAAGGCGCAGGTGTCGGGTTATCAGGCGCGGTATATCCTCTCGGTGTACGACAACGAGGGGGTGTCGCAGGATAAGCTGGCGCGCATCATGCTCGTCAACAAGAGCAACGTCGCCCGCCAGGTCAGCGCGATGGAGGCGGAGGGCTATCTCGAAAGGCGTCAGTCGCCCGACGATAAGCGCGTAATGTGCGTGTACACCACCGACAAGGGCAAGGCGATAGTGCCGCTTATCCGCGAGGTCAACGCCGCGTGGCGCAACCTCATCTGCGAGGGGCTGAGCGACGAGGATAAGGCGGAGCTCGTCAGAATACTTCAACTGCTCGTCGACAACGCGCAGCGTCATCTTGAAAGCGAGGTTTACGACAAGTCGAGATGAAACGCACTTTAAGCTATTTGAAGCCCTATTCGGGCAAAGTCGCGGCCGAACTGACGTTCAAGGCGGCAGGCACGGCGGCGGAGCTCTTTCTGCCGCTCATAATGGAATACATGATAGACGAAGTAGTGCCCACGCGCGACGTCAGGCTCTTTCTCCTCATGGGCGGGGCAATGCTCGTCTTTTCGGTCATCGCGCTCGTCGGCAACATAATCGCCAACCGCATGTCGGCGGTCGTCGCGGGCAGAATGACGCACGATTTAAGGTACGCGCTCTTTTCGCGCATCTCCTATCTCAAAAGCTCGCAGGTCGATAAATTCACCTCGCCGTCGCTCATCTCCCGTCTGACGAGCGACAGCTATTACGTCAACCAGTCGGTAGCGCGCACTCTGCGCCTCGGCGTAAGGGCGCCCATACTGCTCGTCGGCGGGCTTGTCTTCTCGTTTGTGCTCGACTGGCGGCTTGCCTGCGTATTGCTCGCCTGCGTGCCCTTCGTCGTCACGGCGGTCGTGATAATCACCAAAAAGAGCGTACGAATGTACACCGTAGTACAGCGGTGCGGCGACGGCGCGGTCCGCGCCTTGCAGGAGAACATCACGGGCGTGAGGGTGGTCAAGGCGCTCTCCCGCACGGACAGGGAGATAGAGAAGTTCGGCAAGGTCAACGCCGAACTGACCGAAAACGAGTTCAAGAGCAACCGCCTGACGGCGCTTACCAATCCGCTCGCCACGCTCATACTCAATCTCGGGCTGGTATTCGTCATACTCGTCGGCGCGTTCACGGGCGCGCAGGCGGGCAGGGTGCTGGCGTTCCTCACCTATTTCACCCTCATTTTAAACGCCATGCTCGGCATTTCCAAGATATTCGTCGTTCTTTCGAGGGGCATTGCCTCGGCGCACAGAATAGAGGAAGTGCTGGCAACCGATCCCGCCATGCCCGTCGGCGGCTATCCCGACGGCGACGCGCGGTATGCGATCGAGTTCAGGGACGTCGCCTTTTCCTATAATAAGACCTGCAACAACGTCGAGGGCATAACCTTTGCCGCCGAGCGCGGTCAGACGATAGGCATAATCGGCGGCACGGGCAGCGGCAAGACGACGCTCATAAACCTCCTCATGCGCTTCTACGACGTCGACGAGGGCGCGGTCTACGTCGACGGCAAGGACGTCAGGAACTATTCCGCAGACGAACTGCGTGGCAAATTCGGCGTGGCGTTCCAGAGCGATTTCCTCATCGCCGACACCATTCGCTCGAATATAGACTATTTCCGCGGGCTTGACGAGGAGGACATAGAGCGGGCGAGCGAAAGCGCCGTCGCGTCGGAGTTCATAAAGGGCGTCGAGGGCGGGCTGGACTATGAACTCGCCCAGAAGGCGACAAACCTCTCGGGCGGGCAGAAACAGCGCCTGCTCATAGCCCGTGCGCTTGCGGGCAACCCCGAAATACTCGTGCTCGACGACAGCTCGTCGGCGCTCGACTATGCGACGGACGCAAAGCTGAGAAAGTCGCTCAAAGAGCGGTACTCGGCGTGTACCAAGTTCATCGTCGCCCAGCGCGTCAGCGCGGTGAGGTACGCCGACCTCATAATAGTCATGGACGACGGTAAGATCTGCGGCAAGGGCACGCACGAACAGCTCATGCAAAGCTGTGAGGAATACCGCCTCATATCCCTCGCGCAGATGGGAGGCGACCTATGAAAGAGCCCCGCATGAATATAAGCGACAAGCGCTCGTTCGCGGCTAAAAAGGCCGACTGGCGCTATACGCTTAAAAATCTTTTCAGGTATATCCGCCCGTCGCTGCCGATGTTTATTCTGGTCATAGTGCTCAATATGGCGTCCGTCGGGCTGGCACTTTTAGGACCATACGTCTGCGGCATAGCGATAGGCGAAATCGATCCCGAGGGCGGCACGGACTTTGCGCGGATAACCTACCTCTGTACGCTGCTCGCGGGCGTATATGTGCTGTCGGAGGTCGTCAATTACCTCAGCACTATCGGCATGGCGGGCATAGCCCGCAAGGTGAGCATGCGCCTCAGGGCGGATATGTTCTCCAAGCTCGTCAACCTGCCCGTCGGCTATTTCGACAGCCGTCAGGCGGGCGACATAATCTCGGTTTTAAGTTACGACATAGACACCGTCGGCACTTCGCTCGCCAACGACATAATAATGGTCATAAAGAGCGTCGTCAATATAGTCGGCTCGCTCGTCATGATGCTCGTCATAGCCGCTCCGCTCGTTCTGGTGTTCGTCGTGACTATACCGCTGTCCTTTGCCGCGACGGTCATAATAACCCGCAAGGTTCAGCCCCTTTACAGGGCGCGTTCGGCAAAACTCGGCCAGCTCAACGGCTTTGCCGAAGAAGTGCTTTCGGGGCAGAAGACGACCAAGGCGTACGGCAGGGAGCGCGAGATCTGCGACCGCTTCGAGGAGAAGAACAGGGAGGCGGTCGACGCATACACCCGCGCGGAATACTACGGCACTATATCGGGGCCTACCGTAACGCTCATAAACAACTTGTCGCTGACGCTCATTTCGACCTTCGGCGCACTGGCTTACGCGTTCGGCTGGTTCGGCATAGGCATAAGCCAGATCTCCTCGTTCGTGCTCTATTCGCGCAAGTTCTCCGGCCCGATAAACGAAATTGCTGACGTAATAGGCGAGTTCCAGTCGGTCATCGCCGCGGCGGAGCGCGTGTTCAGGGTGCTCGACGAAAAGCCCGAATGTGCCGACGACGAGGTGACCGACAGCCTCGGCGAAGTGCGCGGCGACGTGAGCTTCAAGGACGTCTCGTTCGGGTACGTGCCGGGCAAGACGATAATCAGCGACTTCTCGCTCGACGTGAAAAAGGGCGACGTGGTGGCGATAGTCGGGCATACGGGCGCGGGCAAGACGACGCTCATAAACCTCCTCATGCGCTTCTACGACGTCGACGGCGGCGCGATAACGCTCGACGGCAAGGACATACGCACGCTTGCCCGTCAGGAACTGCGCTCGGCGTTCACAATGGTATTGCAGGATACCTGGCTGTTTGCAGGCACGGTGTACGAGAATATCGCCTACGGCGCAGAGGACGCCACACGCGAACGGGTGGAGGAGGTCTGCCGCGCCGCCAAAATACACTCGTTCATAATGAGCCTGCCCGACGGCTACGACACGTATCTGAGCGACAACGCCGTCAATATCTCCAAGGGACAGAAACAGCTTCTGACCATCGCGCGGGCAATGCTCGCCAATTCGTCCATGCTCATTCTCGACGAGGCGACGAGCAACGTCGACACCCGCACGGAGCAGATAATTCAGTCGGCGATGACGCGGCTGATGAAGGGCAGGACCTGTTTTGTCATCGCCCACAGACTGTCTACCATACGCAACGCCGATAAGATAATAGTCATGGAGAACGGCAACGCCGTCGAGCAGGGCACTCACGACAGCCTGATGGCGGCGGGCGGCGTGTATGCGCGGCTGTACCGCTCGCAGTTTGAAAGTTACTGACGGACGCCCTGCGGGGTGAAAATCTCATGTTAAAGTATGAAAAGGGTGCTTATTTCGACGAAAAATCGGTGTAAGCGCCCTTTTATGCCCTCACCCTGTTGACTATTGTCACAATTTTTAATATAATATATTCCGATAGCGCCCGACATTCGGCGCTGCCGTCCGCGGACAAAACGCGCGGCGGAACATAAGGAGTAAAAATGATAGAATGGTATCAGTCGTTGAGTGTATTCAGCCAGGTATTGTTCTGGCTGGGCATAGTTTCAACGGTCTTTCTCGTCGTGCAGATAGTGCTTATGTGCTTCTCTGCGTTCGGCGGGGATCTGGACATGGACGGCGACGGAGATATTGACGTAGACGTAGACAGCGGAGTTTCTATTTTCACCGTCAAATCGGTCACGGCGTTTTTCGCCGTCGGCAGCTGGGCGGGGCTTCTCACGGACGTGCTCGTCTCGGAAGAACTCAGCTGGCTTGCCGCCGTCGTTGCCGTGGTTGCTGGGCTCATTGCAATGTTTGCCGTGGCGTTTTTAATCCGCGCCATGCTGAAATTGCAGTGCAACGGCGCACTCGACCACGAAAAACTTGTAGGCAAACGCGCGACCGTCTACGTATCCGTGCCTCCCATGCGTTCGGGCAGGGGCAAGATAACCCTCGAAGCGCAGGGCAGGTTCATGGAGATCGACGCGCTCACCGAGGAGGGCGAAAAGATCGCCGTCGACGAAGTCGTCGAAATAGTTGCAACCGAAAACGAATGTGCCGTGGTAAGGCGCGCCCGCTCGGGCGAGGCTGCGGCGGAATAATATAAGGAGAATACAAAATGCTCAATATTTTAAGCGTAGCTTCAACTATTGGCGTAGTGCTCGCCATAGTAGTGGTTCTCGTGCTTGTCATGCTGCTTCTCGTCGTGCTCGTCAGGTACAAGAAATGCCCGTCCGACAAGATCATGGTCATCTACGGTAAGATTTCGCCCAACAAGGACGGCACTTACCGCAGCGCGAAGTGTATTCACGGCGGCGCGGCGCTCGTTCTGCCCTTCGTCCAGTCGTACACCTTCCTCGACCTCACGCCGCTCTCCATATCCGTCGATTTAAAGAGCGCGCTGTCCAAGCAGAATATTCGTATCGACGTTCCCTCGATATTCACGGTCGGCATCTCGACCGATCCCGCAGTAATGCAGAACGCGGCAGAGCGCCTGCTCGGGCTCGAACTCCGCCAGATTTCAGAGCTTGCCAAGGACATAATCTTCGGTCAGCTCCGTCTCGTCATCGCGACGATGGACATTGAGGAGATAAATACCGACAGGGATAAGTTCCTCGAAGCCATTTCGCGCAACGTCGAGGGCGAACTCAAAAAGCTCGGTTTAAGGCTCATCAACGTCAACGTCACCGACATTTCCGACGAGAGCGGCTATATCATCGCGCTCGGCAAGGAAGCGGCGGCAAAGGCAATCAACGACGCGAAGATCTCCGTCGCCGAGGAGAATAAGAAGGGCGCTATCGGTGAAGCCAACGCGCAGATGCAGGAGCGTATAAGCGTCGCCGACGCAGAGAGCAAGGCGATCGAGGGCGAAAACAAGTCCAAGGCGGAAATTGCGCTCTCCAAGGCGCGCCTTAGAGAAAAGGAGGCAGAGTCGCTCAAACTCGCCGTCACTGCCGAGAATGTGCAGGCGGCTAAGGCAAAAGAGGAGAGCTATGCAGCCGAACAGGTAGCCGAAGTTGCAAGAGCAGCCAAGGAAAAGGCGACCAAGGAAGCCGACATAATCGTCGCGTCCGAAATCGAAAAGAGAAGGATAGAGATAGAGGCGGACGCTCAGGCGGAGAATATAAGGCGCAAGGCCAAGGGTGAAGCCGACGCGATATTCGCCAAGATGGAAGCCGAGGCGAGGGGCGTTTACGAAACGCTGTCCAAGCAGGCGGAAGGTATGGAAAAGCTCGTCAGGGCGGCGGGCACCAGCGACGAGGCGGTGCGCCTGATGATCGCCGACAAGCTCGAAACGCTCGTAGCGACGCAGGTAGAGGCTATAAAGAACCTCAGAATAGACAAGATAACCGTCTGGGACAACGGCGGCGAAAACGGCAAGACCTCGACGGCGAACTTCCTGTCGGGCATGCTCAAATCGCTTCCCCCGCTCGAAGATCTCTACGGTATGGCAGGGCTTAAAATGCCCGAGATAATCGCGCCCGCGCACGTCGGTGATAAGGCGGAACCCGCCCCCGAAGTCAGCGCGCCCGCCGAGGTGAGCGCGCCCGCTCCCGCAGAGGAAAAGGCGGATAAGGGCGACAAAAAGGGCAAAAAGTAATATATTTCCCCAAACATGAAGTGTGCGGAGCGCCGTTCGGCGCTCCGCACTTTTTAATTTCTGCAATATTATTTAAAAATTCAATTGCCCTGCATATATGCCGCGGTTATCGCAATTGCCCCCGCAATATGCGCGGGATAAGCGTTTTTACCAATTGCTCCGCATATATGCCGCATTTATCGGCATTTTCAGTCCTTGGGGAGGCTCTGCAAATACTTGTGCATGGCGAACGCAACGCGCTTGGACTGTTCGACGGCTTCGACTACCGTCTTCGCGCCCTTTACGACGTCGCCGGAGGCGAATACGCCCTCTCTCGTCGTCTCGCCGTTCTCGCTTATCTTGGCAAGCCCTCTCTCGTTTATCTCCAATCCCTTGGTCTGGGTGAGTATCATGTTTGACGGACGCTGGCTGACGCAGATCATTACGGTGTCGCACTTCATCAGATGCGCTTCCTCGCTCGTCGAAATAACCCTGTGGTTTTCGTCGCAGACGGTGTCCTTGAACCATACGCCCTCGTCGGTTATCTCCACGGGCGCCTTGTTGAATATGAATTCCGCGCCCTCTATCTCGGCGTATTCCTTTTCCTCCTTGCTCGCCGTGTACCTGTCGGAGCGGACGGTTACTTTTACGTCCTTTACGCCCATGCGGAGCGCCGTCCTCGCCACGTCCATCGCCACGTTGCCCGCGCCGATGACTATGACGCTCTTGCCAATCTGCGAGCGGTAGCTCTCGGGGTTTTCGAGGAAGTGTACGCCGTAGTGCACGTGCCCGAGCGTCTCGCCCTTGATGTTGAGCGCGATCGGCCAGGTAACGCCCGTGCCTATGCTTATCGCCTTGAAGCCGTCGCGGAAAAGCTCCTCCAAGCCGAACGCCTTGCCTATCGTGACGTTGAATTTGAGCTTTATGCCGAGGTGGAGCATGAGCGACTTGTACCTGTCTATTATCGACTTGGGAAGTCTGAATTCGGGTATGCCGAAGCGCAGTACGCCGCCTATGTCCGCCTTGCTCTCGAATACCGTCACGTCGTAGCCGAGCTGTGCGAGCTTTATGGAAATGGTTATTCCCGCAGGGCCGGAGCCGACGACGGCGACTTTAATGCCGTTGTCGGGCGCCTTCGTCAGTTCGAGGCTGTCGAGGTATCTCTCGGAGATGAAGTTCTCTATCGTAGAGATCTCGACGGGTTCGCCCTTAATTCCCCTCACGCAGTGCCCCTGACACTGGTTGCCGTGGTTGCAGACTATCGAGCAGACGACTGAAAGGGGGTTGTTGTCGAACAGTATTCTGCCCGCTTCGTCTATGTCGCCCTTCAAAAAGGTCGAAATGAACCCGGGTATGTCCGTATTTATCGGGCAGCCCGTCCTGCATAGCGGCTTTTTACAGTTTAAACATCTCTTTGCTTCCGCAATTACGTTATGCGCCATTATTTTTCTCCTCTTACCCTAAAAAAATTATATTCCCCGCGCGTCAGAGCGCTTCTTTTATCTTTTCAATCATCTCTCTGTACTCGTCGTCGGAGAGGTAGGTCTTCTGCGGATTCATCGTGAACGTGCCGCCCCACTCGTCGCCGCCCTTGTACTTGGGGCAGAGATGGACGTGCAGGTGACAGCCCGTGTCGCCGTACATTCCGTAGTTGAGCTTGTCGGGCGCGAATACCTTGTGAATGGCCTTTGCAACCCTCGTTACGTCGGCGAAGAACTTGTTGCGCTCCTCCTCGGAGATGTCGACTATCTCGCTGACGTGGTCCTTGTAGGCGACTATGCACCTGCCTTTTTTGGACTGTTCCCTGAACAGTATGAGCGACGAGACCTCGAGGTCGCAGATGTAAATTCCGAACTTGTCGAGAAGTTCGCCCCTCATGCAATAACCGCACTGTGTGTCTTTCATATATTATCCCCCATAAAAAATTACAATTTCATTGCAAAGATAATTATAACACGTTTGCCGCATTTATTCAATATCCCCCGCGAAAATTTTTGCCTCTTTTCCGTCCCTAAATTTATGAAAAAATTTTAAACACTATTGCAATTTCTATCAAAATATGTTAGTATTTAACCGATGGCGCGAAAATTTTTTGCAAAATGCAGAAGCTCGCGCAAAATATTAGAAGTTTGGGGGGAAGTTCAATGGAACTATTGCTAATCGTCGTCGGCGCGGCGGTCATACTCGCCTGCGCTTACGCGGCTTTCAACTACTTCACCGTGAAGAAGCTGAAAGAGGGTTCGGAGAGAATGGAGGAGATTGCCGCCGCGATAAGGGTGGGCGCAAACGCCTTCATTGCCTACGAATATAAGATCGTCGCCATAATCGGCGCGTGTATCGCCGCCATACTCGCGGCGTTCATAAGCTGGCAGACGGGCGTGGCGTTCGTCATCGGCGCGGTGATGTCCGCCTCGGCGGGCTTCGTCGGCATGAAGATAGCCACTTACGCCAACGTCAGGGTTGCCAACTGCGCAAACGAGACGCGCGACATCGGCAAGACGCTCAAGGTCGCGTTCAAGGGCGGCTCCGTAATGGGGCTGTGCGTGGCGGGCTTCGCGCTGCTCGGCATAATAATAGTATATCTCATATTCGGCCTCGGCTGCGGTCAGATAGACGCGGTGGCAAACGGCGAAGAAATCGTCTACTGGACGGGGCTCAAAGCAGGCTTTACAATGACCGTTTCGGGCTATGCGCTCGGCTGTTCGGTAATCGCCCTCTTTAACCGCGTCGGCGGCGGCATTTACACCAAGGCGGCGGATATGGGCGCAGACCTCGTCGGCAAGACCGAGGCGCATATACCCGAGGACGATCCCCGCAACCCCGCGACGATAGCCGATAACGTCGGCGACAACGTCGGCGACGTCGCAGGCCTCGGCAGCGACCTTCTCGAAAGCTATGTCGGCGCGATAATGTCGGGCGTAATACTCGCCTGCGAACTGTTCGCAAACCAGATAGGCTCGACGGTCAGCGCCGAACTTCTCAGGATGCTCCTACTGTTCCCGATAGTATTTGCGGGCTGCGGCCTCATCTCCTGCGTGATAGGCGTGGGATACGTGCTCATCAAACCCAGGCTCTCGTCCAATGTGCATACAGAACTCAATATGTCGACGTGGATAGCCGCGGGAATGTCGGTAATACTCTGCTTTATTTTAAGCTTCTTCATGTTCAGGGACATCTCTGGCGAAGCGGCGATGACGCTCGGCTTCGCGGCGGATAACCTCTCGCCCTGGATAGCCGCAATATTCGGCATAGTCGCCGGCATAGTCATAGGTATAATCTCCGAATATTACACGAGCTACGACTATAAGCCGACGAGAAAGATCGCCAACGCCTCCAAGGAGGGTGCGGCGCTGACGATAACGCAGGGCATGGCAAACGGCATGATAAGCTGTATGCTGCCCGTCGTCGTGCTGGGCATCGCCATATACGGCTCTTACGCGGTATCGGGAATGTACGGCGTGGCGTGTGCCGCGATAGGCATGCTGTCTTTCGTCGCGGCTACCGTCTCGGTCGACACCTACGGCCCCATTTCCGACAATGCGGGCGGCATTGCCGAGATGAGCGGGCTCGACAAGGAGGTCAGGGAAATAACCGATAAACTCGATTCGGTGGGCAATACTACCGCGGCAATCGGCAAGGGCTTCGCGATAGGCTCTGCCGCGCTCGCCGCTTTAAGCCTTATGAGCTCCTATCTCTACGCATTCGGCGGAATAGACGCCGTCGGCAACATACTTCTCAACATAGTCAACCCGCTCGTGCTCGTCGGCGCGCTCGTCGGCGCGGCTCTGCCCTATATGTTCTCTGGCATGCTCATCGAGGCTGTCGCCAAGGCGGCGGGGAAGATGGTGGAGGAAGTGCGCAGACAGTTCAACACCATTCCCGGCATACTCGAAGGCAAGGCTAAGCCCGACTATAAGACCTGCATAGAGATTTCCTCGCAGGGTTCGCTCAAAGAGATGCGTATGCCCTGCATAATCGCCATAATCATTCCCGTCGTCTCGGGCTTCGTGTTCGGCGCGGAATTCGTCGGCGGTCTGCTCATCGGCGCGACCATTTCGGCTATAATGCTCGCCATCTACACGGGCAACGCGGGCGGCGCGTGGGATAACGCCAAGAAGTATATCGAGAGCGGCGGAATAGAGGGCAGCGGCAAGGGCTCGCCCGAGCACGACGCCTCGGTCGTCGGCGATACCGTCGGCGATCCGCTCAAAGACACCGTCGGACCGTCCCTCGACATTCTCATCAAGATAATGTCGACGATCTCGCTCGTAATGGTAGTAGTGTTCAACCAGTACAATCTGTTCTCATTGTTCATGTAAAAACTTAAAAATATTGAAAAGCGGGGGCGCAGACTGTTGTCTGCGCCCCTCGTCGGTGGTATAATCGAAGTATGGCAAAGGATAAACTGATGGGCACGGAAAAGCTGTGGAAGCTGTGCCTCAAAATGGGGTTGCCCTGCGTCGCGGCGCAGATAGTCAATCTCCTGTATAACATAGTCGACCGCATATATATCGGCAATATGGCGGAGATAGGCGACGTCGCGCTCGGCGGATTGGGGCTTTGCGCGCCCATTCTGACGCTCATAGCCGCCTTTTCTTCCTTCGTCTCGGGCGGCGGCGCGCCGCTTGCGGCAAAGGCGCTCGGCGAGGGCGATAACCGTCGCGCGCAGAAAATTCTCAACAACGGCTTCGTCATGCTCGTCGTGTTTTCCGTCGTGCTCGGCCTTGCGGCGTACTTTTCCCGCCGCCCGCTGCTCACGCTGATAGGCGCAAGCTCCAACAATTACGGCTATGCCGACGAATACCTTTCCATTTATCTCATCGGCACGCTGTTCGTGCAGCTCAGCGTCGGGCTGAACACCTTTCTGACCGCGCAGGGCAAGAGCGGCTTTGCCATGATAAGCGTCATCGTCGGCGCGGCACTCAATATCGCGCTCGATCCGCTCTTTATCTTCACTTTCGGCATGGGCATAGGCGGCGCGGCGCTCGCCACGATAATAAGCCAGTTCGTAAGCTGCGTTCTCGTCGTCGGCGGTCTGCTCGGCAGAAATTCGGTTCTGCGGCTCGACTGGAAGTATATGAAGCCCGACCGCTCGGCAATCGTCGCGATACTCGGTCTGGGGCTCGCGCCCTTTGTAATGGCGGCGACCGAATCGGTCATCGGCTTCGTGCTCAACGGCAGGCTCAAATACTACGGCGATATGATAGGTCAGGACATAGGCGACCACTACGTCACCGCGCTCGCCGTATTGCAGAGCGTAATGATGCTCATCACCGTACCCGTTCAGGGCTTCACGCAGGGCGTAACGCCCATACTCTCGTACAACTTCGGTGCAAGGAATAAGGAGCGGCTCAAAAAGGCATACTTGATAACGCTTATAACCTGCTGGGCGTACTGCTGTATATGCTGCATAGTCATGATGAGCTGCCCGAGGCTGTTCGGCAGAATATTCACCTACGACGAGAAAATACTTGCCATAACCGACACATATCTGCCCGTATTCGTCGCGGGTATGCTCATATTCGGCATACAGCGCGCCTGCCAGACGACCTTCGTCGCCGTGACGGAGGCTAAGATAAGTCTGTTCATAGCAATACTCCGCAAGATACTTCTGCTCGTGCCGTTCGCCTACATATTCCCGCTGTTTGCGGGCGTGGGCGGCGTGTATTGGGCAGAGTGCGCCGCCGACCTTACGGCGGCGACGCTGTGCGGAACGATTTTCTTCTTCAAATTCCGCAAAATACTTAAAAAAATGGACGCTCCCGCAGTCGCGCAGGGAGCGGAGGAGGCATAAATGGCACGAATATATACTTCGGCGGACGAACTCATCGGGCATACGCCCCTTCTGGAGCTGACGAATGTCGAGAGAAAGCTGGGACTTAAAGCCAAACTGCTCGCCAAGCTCGAATATCTCAACCCCGCGGGCTCGGTCAAGGACAGGGTGGCAAAGGCAATGATTGACGACGCCGAGGAGCGCGGTCGGCTCTCCGAGGGCTCGGTGATAATCGAGCCGACTTCGGGCAATACGGGCATAGGTCTGGCGGCGGTCGCGGCGGCGCGGGGCTATCGCGCGGTAATAGTCATGCCCGACAATATGTCGGCGGAGCGCATAGCGCTCATGAAGGCGTACGGCGCGGAGGTCGTGCTGACCGAAGGGAGCAAGGGGATGAGCGGCGCAATCGCAAAGGCGGAGGAGCTCAAAAATTCCATTCCCCGCAGCATAGTGGCGGGGCAATTCACAAATCCCGCCAATCCCGAGGCTCACCGCACGACTACGGGGCCGGAGATCTACGAGGACACCGACGGCGAAATAGACATATTCGTCGCGGGCGTGGGCACGGGCGGCACGATAACGGGCGTCGGCGGCTATCTCAAAGACAAAAAGCCGTCCGTAAAGGTGGTTGCCGTCGAACCTGCCGACTCCCCCGTGCTGTCGGGCGGCAAGGCGGGCGCGCATACCATTCAGGGCATAGGCGCGGGCTTCGTGCCCGAGGTGCTGGATACGTCCGTCTATGACGAGGTGATAGCCGTCTCGGGCGAGGACGCCTTCGCCGCGGGCAGAATGCTCGGCAGGACGGAGGGGGTGCTCGTCGGCATATCGTCTGGCGCGGCGCTCAGCGCGGCAATCGCCGTCGCGGGGCGCGCCGAAAACGAGGGCAAGACGGTCGTCGTGCTGCTCCCCGACACGGGCGACAGGTATCTGTCTACGGCAATGTTCTCCGACTGACGAAATATCAAAAAACTTCAAAGATAAAGAGAATGCGGCGGCACTTCAAAGTGCCGCCGCATAAATTTTTTTATCGTCGCGCCGTGCGCCGCGCCTTACTTTTTGTCTCGTCCGGCAAGCTTTTTAAGCTTTTCGCCGTCGGGCATATACAGCGAAACTTCGCCGCAGACGGGGCAGATTGCAACTTTGAACTGAACCCCAAAGTTTGGACAAAAAATTAAATTAAAATGTTTGGTAATGAGTTCGGTATTGCACCGGGCTC
>CALVHL010000009.1 GCA_944327625.1 uncultured Clostridia bacterium | reverse complement strand
GCGGAGCCGACCAACGAGGATACGAGGCGACGAGCGGCACATTTCATAGGACAGTGTGGTACACTGTCCGTGTGGCGCGGAGAGACCGCGACATGCCGAGCAAAGCGTGAGGCGTCGCGGAGCCGACCAACGAGGATACGAGGCGACCGCTGGCGCAAAATGGCGATTTTGCTTGCGCCAGTAAATAATTTCGGAAGCAGTAATCGCTTGTTATGAAACTACTTCTTTAAATAAACTACGGAAAGACCAAAAACCACGCTTTTTGGTCTTTCACTCAAATTGTCGCTACCGCGACCTCAGCGGTGTGAATTGCCGCGACTTCTGATATTCGAGAGCCCTCGAATGTCGCGGCAAGAGCGGCAGAGCCGCTCAAAATCGTTGGTTTTGTTTTTGTCACCAGAAAACAAAATCAACGAAACAATCATATAATGTATTTCCTCATATCCCTGCTCTTGATCATCTTGCCGAGGTGATCTTCGACGTAAGATGCGTCTATCTTCAAGGTTACGATGGGATAGTCGTTGCCGCCCGCGTTGTAGGAAATGTCTTCAAGCAGGTATTCCATTACCGTGTGCAGCCTTCTTGCGCCGATATCCTCGCTGGTTGCGTTTGCGTCCTCGGCAATCTCGGCAATCTTCTCTATCGCGTCGTCGGTAAACTGCAGATCGATATTGTCGACCGAAAGCAGAGCGGCGTACTGCATGGTTATGGCGTTCTGCGGCTGGGTGAGTATATTGACGAAATCCTGCTTTGTCAGGCTCTTTAACTCGACGAGTATGGGGAACCTGCCCTGGAGTTCGGGAATGAGGTCCTCGACCTTGGAGACGTGGAACGCGCCCGCGGCTATGAACAGGATATAGTCGGTCTTGACGGGGCCGTACTTGGTCATTACCGTGCTGCCCTCGACTATCGGCAGAATATCCCTCTGTACTCCCTCGCGGCTGACGTCCGCGCCCTGATTGCCCTTGCCCGCGATCTTGTCTATTTCGTCGATGAAGATTATTCCGTCGTTTTCCGCCCTGCGGATTGCCTCCGCATTGACGGCGTCGTTGTCAATGAGTTTATCCGCCTCCTCGGCGATGAGCAGGTTCTTGGCTTCCTTGACGGTTATGCGGCGCTTTTTGCGCTTGTTCATGCCCAGCCCCTGGAATACCGAGCCGAGGTCGATTGCCGCGCCCTGACCGGGAGAGAGCTCTAACGGCTTGGGCATATCGGTGACTTCGATTTCTATGACCGTATTGTCGTACTTGCCCGCGTGAATGGCGTCGACGAGGTTCTGGACGAATACGTCCTTGGAGAGTTCGCCCCGCTCCTCTTTGAGGTTGTCGGCGAGCACGTTGGCAATGCGCCTTTCGGCAAGGGCGGTCGCCTTATAGCTGACCTCCTGCATCTTCTCCTCTTTGACCAGCCTTATCGCGCTCTCGGCGAGGTCGCGGACCATGCTCTCGACGTCCCTGCCGACATAGCCGACCTCGGTATATTTTGTCGCCTCGACTTTGAGGAAGGGCGCTTTGACGAGCTTTGCAAGCCTCCTTGCGATCTCCGTCTTGCCGACGCCCGTCGGACCTTTCATTATGATATTCTTGGGCGTGACTTCGTCCTGCAATTCGGGGGAGAGCTGAGAGCGGCGGTAGCGGTTTCTGAGCGCTATCGCAACCGCCTTCTTCGCCTCGTCCTGACCGATGATGTATTTATTGAGTTCGTGTACTATCTGTTTGGGTGTCAAATCCATAATATAACCTCATTGGGTGCGGTATATACCGCAATTAACGCGAAATTCAGATGCTCTCTACCTTGATATTGTCGTTGGTGTAGACGCAGATTTCGCTGGCTATTTTAAGCGATTTTACGGCTATTTCCTCGGCGGAATAGTCGGTATTCTGCACGAGCGCCCTTGCCGCCGCAAGCGCATAGTTGCCGCCGCTGCCTATCGCGGCTATGCCGTCGTCGGGCTCGATTACCTCGCCCGTGCCCGAAATTATCAGCATTGTCTCGCTGTCGGCGACTATCATGAGCGCCTCTAACTTTCTGCCCATCTTGTCGTCGCGCCAGAGTTCGGCGAGCTCTACCGCCGAACGCATGAGGTTGCCCGAGAACTTGTTGAGCATTCCCTCGAACTTTTCGGAAAGCGAGAAGGCGTCCGAAACCGAGCCGGCGAACCCGATTATTACCCTGTCGCCGTAGATGCGCCTTACCTTGGTCGCGCTGCTCTTGAAGATGACGCTTTCGCCCATGGTCACCTGACCGTCGCCTGCGATTGCCGTCTTGCCGTTTCTCTTTACGCCGCATATAGTAGTTGCGTGAAATTCTACTGACATATTAGCTCCTTATATTGCCTGATGCCGTCTATCGCCCGCTGAGCGACGAAGGCATATCTCTGTTTTTTATCTCTTATCGGCGTTTCGGAAGATTTAAGTATGCCGAAATTGGCATTCATCGGCTGGAAGTCTTCCGTCGGGCGCGATATGTGCGCCGACAGCGCGCCGAGCACCGTCGTTTCGGGCGGGATAATGACCTCTTTGCCCGCCAGCCTGCGACCGAGGTGTATTGCCGCTAAAAGTCCGCTTGCCGCCGACTCTACATACCCCTCGACGCCCGTCATCTGACCTGCGAAGAATACGAGCGGATCGCCTTTGAGCGAAAAATCGGCATTCAGCACCTCGGGGGAATTTATGAAGGTATTGCGGTGCATTACGCCGTAGCGCAGGAATTCGGCATTTTTAAGCGCGGGAATGAGCGAAAACACCCGCTTCTGCTCGCCGAATTTAAGATTTGTCTGACAGCCGACGAGGTTATACGCCGTGCCGTGCTCGTTCTCCTTACGGAGCTGCAATACGGCATAGAACCTGTTGCCGTCCTTATCCCTCAGCCCGACGGGCTTGAAAGGACCGTATCTCAAAGTATCCTCGCCCCGCGCCGCCATCACTTCGACGGGCATGCACCCCTCGAATATCTCGCGCTTTTCAAAGTCGTGAAGCACGGTCTTCTGGGCGCTTACAAGCTCCTTTACGAACAACTCGTATGTATCTTTATCCATCGGGCAGTTGAGATAGTCGTCGCCGCCCTTGCCGTATCTGTCGCCGAAAAATGCGAAGTCCATATCCACGCTGTCGCGCGAAACTATCGGCGCGGAAGCGTCGTAAAAATGCAGGCTACCCCCCGTCATATCCTCGATCGAAGCCGAAAGCGCGTCGGTCGTGAGGGGACCCGTAGCCACTATGCAGGGGCCGTCCGGCACGCTCTTTGTCTCGCCGCAGACCACCTCGATATCGGGGTGATCTTTGATCTTCCCCGTGATGAAAGCCGAAAACTTATCCCTGTCGACGGCGAGCGCGCCGCCCGCGGGTATCTTTGCATAGTCCGCCGCCTCCATCATCAGAGAGCCGATTATCCTCATCTCCTCTTTCAGAAGTCCGCAGGCGTTGGAATAGGGATCGCTGCCTTTGAGCGAGTTGGAGCATACCAGCTCGCCGAAGTCCTCGCTCTTGTGCGCGGGCGTAAAATTCTGCGGCTTTATGTCGGACAGTTCGACCTTATAGCCGCGCTCCGCAAGGTAATACGCCGCCTCGCAACCCGCGAGGCCTGCGCCTATAATCTTAATTTTCATCCTCGTCCTCGGGTACGGGCGCCGAATAGTCGCAGGACTTTTCAGAGCACCTTATCTGCTTGCCGCGCCTTACGAGGAATTTGCCGCACTTGGGGCATTTGTCGCCCGTAGGGACGTCCCAGCTTAAAAATTTACATTCGGGATAGCCCGTGCAGCCGTAGTATATCTTGCCCGTCTTGGAGCGCATTCTCCTCATCGGCTTGCCGCATTCGGGGCACTTGCCCTCGGTGCGCTCGCCCTGACGGGGATTGCCGTCGGCGACCTCCGCCGTCTGCTTTGCGCCGCATACGGGGCATTCCTTATAGTTGCCGTATTTGCCCTTTTTGATGAGCATATATGCGCCGCATTCCTTGCACTTCTCGTCGGTTATCTTTGCGTCGATGGGCAGTATGGACGAACATTCGGGATAGTTGGGGCAGGCGAGGAATTTGCCGTATTTGCCGCTCTTGACGACCATATTCGCGCCGCACTTGGGGCAACGCACGTCGGAAATTTCCGCCTCGCTCTCGCTGACTATGTTGGAGCAGACGGGATAGTTGGAGCAGGCGAGGTATTTGCCGTACTTGCCCGAACGGCGTATCATCGGACTTCCGCACTTTTCGCACTTGATGTCCGTCTCCTCGTCGCCGTCGCAAGCCGCCTTTCTAAGCTTTTCGGCAAAGCCGGGGTAGAAATCGGCAATAATCTTGTGCCAGTCTACGCCGCCTTCCTCTATCTTATCGAGCTCCTCCTCCATCTTGGCGGTGAAGCCGACGTCCATTATGTCGTCGAAATAGTGGACGAGCATATCGGTTATCTTGTACGCCACCTCGGTGGGTACCATATACTTGCCGTCCTTTTCGATATAGTGACGCTTGTTGAGCACGGAGATTATCGAAGCGTAAGTCGACGGTCTGCCTATGCCCTTTTCGTCCATAGCCTTGACGAGCGAAGCGTCGGTGTACCTCAAAGGCGGGCGGGTGAACTTCTGCTCTTTGGAAAGCGAGTGCAGATTGAGCGCGTCGCCCTCCTCGAGCGGGGGCAGGAGCTTGCCGCTCTCCTCCTCGTCGCCCTCGCCTGCGGGCGCCTGCTGATATGCCGCGGTGAAACCCGCAAAGAGCAGCGCCTTGCCGCTTGCCTTGAATACGTAGCCGTTGCTGTCCGCCTCGATCTGCATGGAGTTATACTTTGCTTCCGCCATCTGCGAGGCGACGAAACGGTCGTAAATGAGCTTATATATGTTATAGTGTTTCTTGTCGAGGAACTGCTTTACGCTTGCGGGCGTGACCGAAAGATTTATCGGCCTTATCGCCTCGTGCGCGTCCTGCGCGCCCTTTTTGGTGGCGTATATGTTGGGTTTGGCGGGCGCATATTCCTCGCCGTAAGTATTCTTTATGAATTCGAGCGCGTTCTGCTGCGCTTCGACCGCAATCCTTACCGAGTCGGTTCTGATATAGGTTATGAGCGCGATGTGGTCGCCGCCGACGTCCATGCCCTCATAGAGGTGCTGTGCGACGAGCATGGTCTCGGGCGAGGACATTCCGAACTTATTTGAAGCGTCCTGCTGCAACGACGAGGTGGTGAAAGGCGCGGGCGCGTGCTGTTTCGTCACGCCGCTCTTGACCTTGATTACCCTGAAATTGCCCGCCTTTATGGCAGCCTCGACGACTTCCGCCTGCTCTGCGGTTATGCTCTTGCCGCTCTTTTTGAGCTGATATGTCGCCTTGAAGGGCGCATATTTCGCGTCCGTGTCCTGCAAGTTGGCAGTAAAGGTATAATATTCCTCGGGCTTGAAGGAGGTTATCTCCCTCTCCCTGTCGACTATGAGACGGAGGGCGACGGACTGCACTCTGCCCGCCGAAAGACCGTCCTGAATACGGCTGTTGAGCAGGGGGGAGAGCTTATAGCCGACCAGTCTGTCGAGCACCCTCCTCGCCTGCTGAGCGTCGACGAGGTTATAGTCTATCTTTCTCGGCCGCGTCAGCGCCTCCTGCACCGCCTTGGGGGAGATTTCGTTGAACTCTACCCTATTCGCGCCCTCGGGATCCATGCCGAGCACGGTCTGCAAGTGCCAGCTTATGGCTTCGCCCTCGCGGTCGGGGTCGGTCGCGAGATAGACTTTGCCCGCCTTTTTGGCTTCTTCGGCAAGGCGCTTTATGACGTCCTTTTTGTTGGCGGTTATCTCATAGCGCGGCTCGAAATTTTCGGTTATCCTTACGCCCAGAGTGCGTTCGGGGAGATCCCTTACGTGTCCGCCCGACGCGTCGACGCGGAACTTGCCCTTTAAATACTTGGAAATTGTCTTTGCTTTTGAAGGTGATTCGACTATTATAAGATCCATCTTTATACTACCGTTGATTTATTGTCGTCTGAACGGCGGCGAATTTGTTTCCGCCCGTCCTTGTTATAAGTCCTTTTATTTCGAGGGCGGCGCACAGCGCGGCAACCTCCCTCATCGGTCTGCCCGAAATCTTGGCTATCTCCGCCGCGTGCATTTCGCCCGTCTGCCTTACGGCAAGAAAGACCGCCTGCTCCGACTCGCTGAGTTCGGGTAATTTCTCTACGGGCAATTCTAACCCGAATACCGAAAGAATGTCAAGCGCATTTTCGACGAGATAGGCACCTTTTTTTATTAAAGCGTTGCAACCCTCGCCCGAGGGCACGCCTGCAAAGTAGGGAAAGGCGAACACGTCCCTGCCGTAATCGGCGGCGTAGGACGCAGTGCTGAGCGCGCCGCTCCTCTTAGCCGCGGATACGACGAGCGTACCCGACGACAGCCCCGCCATTATGCGGTTGCGCACCAGAAAGGTGTAGCGCTGTGCCTTGAATGCGGGTGGATATTCGCTTATCGACAGCCCGACGCTCTCCGCGCGGGCGAGCAGTTGGGCGTGAGCCGCACAGCCCGAATCGTGACCGCCCGGCAATACGCAGATTATTCTGCCCGAGGCGAGCGCGCCCTTGATTGCCGCGCTGTCCGCGCCGTCCGCAACGCCCGTGACTATCGTCAGCCGACGGGTGAGTTCCGAACAGATATTTCTGCACTGCTCGGCTATCTGCGGTAGCGTTCTGCGCGAACCGACGACGGTCAGTTTTCTGTCGCCGAGCAGAGCGCGGTTGCCGCGGCAATAGAGCACGAGCGGGGGAACGGGGATATTTTTAAGACTTTCGGGATAGTCCGCGCTTGCAATCGTCACGCAGAACACGCCCCGCCTTTCGAGCGAGGCGAATAATTTATCCCTGTATCCGCCGTCCGAAAATTTAGCCTTCAATTTATTATATACTCCGTCGCCCGGCGTTTTAATCAGGCTTTGGGCAAATTTTTGCCTTTCGCCCTCGCTGCCCGCAAGCGACGCGAGAAAATTTTTCTTGTTGTTATAGTTGAGTTCGCCGAAGCTGTCGACGACTATGAGCTCGCGCTCTGTCGGGGTGTACTGCATTGTCAGAACTTATCGCGGCTGCTGTCGAAATTGCGATAGCCAGCCGCCTCCAATATGTGCTCGGGACAGATTTCCGCCGACAGATCGAGGTCGGCAATAGTCCGCGCCACCTTGATTATCCTCGAACGGGCGCGGGCGGACAGCCCCAGCCGCTCGAACGCCGAACGCAGAATTTCCTCGCACTGCGGCGACAGAACACAGTATTTCTTTATCTGCCGCTCGCCCATGTCGGCGTTGACGGTTATTCCCTCGTCCTCGCGGAAGCGTTCGCGCTGAATGGCGCGGGCGCGCTCTACCCTCGCCTTTATCTCCGCGCTCGTCTCTGCTGCTTCGTCCGAGGCGAGCTGGTCATAACCCACTCCGTCGACCTCCACCTGCAGATCTATTCTGTCGAGCAGGGGGCCCGAAATGCGGCTTCTGTACTTTCTTATCTGCGCGGGCGTACAGGTGCAAGGCCTTACGGCGCTGCCGTAATTGCCGCACGGGCAGGGGTTCATGCTGGCGCAGAGTATGAAGTCTGCGGGGAATGTCACCGCGCCGCCCGCGCGGGTTATGGTTATAACCCTGTCTTCGAGCGGCTGACGGAGCGCTTCGAGTGCGCCGCGCGAATATTCGGGCAGCTCATCGAGAAAGAGCACTCCCCTGTGCGCCTTGGACATTTCGCCCGGCCTTATGCCCGCATTGCCGCCCCCGCACAGCGAAACGGTTGTCGCGGTATGGTGGGGCGTGCGGAAGGGACGGAGGGCGACTATGCCCTCTTTGCCGAGTTCGCCCGCAACCGAGAGAATTTTGGTAACTTCGAGCGCCTCGTCGAAGGTCATGTCGGGCATAATCGTCGGTATGCATCGCGCGAGCATGGTCTTGCCCGCGCCGGGAGGGCCCGAAAGCAGTATGTTATGCCCGCCCGCCACGGCTATTTCCAGCGCGCGCTTGGCGACCTCCTGCCCCTTGACGAGGCTCATATCAGAGTTGTAGCTGACGCTCTTTATGACGCTCTCGAAAGTCCGCGCGGCGACGGGCGCAAATTCCGCGCTGCCGTCTATAAATGCGCACGCCTCGGCGAGGCTGTTGAGCGCGTACACCTCTATGCCCTCTATAAAGCTCGCCTCGCCGCCGTTCGCGGCGGGGATTATGAACCGCCTGTAACCTGCGTTCTTTGCGGCGATGAGCACGGCTGTTACGCCCGCAACCGCCCTTAAAGTGCCGTCGAGCGCAAGTTCGCCGAGCGCGACCAGTCCGTCGGCGGGCGACGCGAGCTGTCCGCTTGCGCGGAGTATGGAGAGCGCTATCGGCAAGTCGTAATGACTGCCCTCCTTTCTTATATCGGCGGGCGCGAGATTGACGGTTATCTTGTTGACGGGGAATTTGAGCCCCGAATTGCGGATGGCGGAATATATCCTCTCCTTGCTCTCCTTGACGGCGGCGTCGGGCAGGCCGACCAGTTCGTACCTGACCATGCCCTTGTTTATGTCCGTCTCTACCTCGACGGGCACTCCGTCCAGCCCGACGAGGGCGTAACTTGTCATTTTAGAAAGCATCTTCTTCCCCCTTGCCGCGCGAAATACCCGTAAAAACCTTATACGGACGCGCGGAAATGCGTATAAATCAAAAGCTCCCGCACGCAGCGGGAGCTTTTTTAATTACTTGATTTCGGTTATCTTCGCAGCCTTGCCGGTAAGACCTCTCAGGTAGTAGAGCTTTGCCCTTCTTACCTTACCCTTCTTGACGACAGTTACGGAAGCGATTTTGGGGCTGTGAACGGGGAAAGTTCTTTCAACGCCTACGCCGAACGAAAGACGGCGAACGGTGAAGCTTTCGCGGATGCCGCCGTGCTTCTTTGCGATTACTACGCCCTCAAAGTTCTGAATTCTCTCTTTCGTACCTTCTATGACCTTGAAGCCGACCTTTACGGTGTCGCCCACGTTGAATACGGGTACGTTTTCCTTCATTCCTTCCTTTTCGATTGCTTCGATGAGTTTGCTCATTTGACTTGTCCTCCATAAACCAAGCATTCTTGCGCACATCTTCGCGCAGAGGAATACCCGAAGTCGTTATTTTTCTTGTTTTGCCATAATATCTTAACAGACGCCGCGCGAAAACGCAACCATTTTCAGGGGGTATATCGCAATTTTCACAAAAGAATTTGCGCCCGAAACGACGAAGCCGTTATTCTATATAATAGGTATAGCGTTTTACACCTTTCAGCGCGGGCAAAAGGCGTTTTCTATGTGATTTACGCCCTCTTTCGTCACTTCGATTATATCGAAGCGCACCACCCTGTCGCAGGTCTTTCCCGCAAAATAGAACTTTGCGCAGTTAAAATAGCGCTGCATTCTCCGCGCGTCGACCGCCTCGGACGGACTTCCGAAGCTGTCGTCCGTGCGCGTCTTGACCTCGACGAACGCGAGGGTTTCGCCCTTTTCGGCGATTATGTCGACCTCGCCGAACGGACAGCGGTAGTTGCGGGCGACTATCTCATAGCCCTGCCCGCGCAGATATTTCGCCGCCCGCTTTTCGCCCGAAAAGCCGAGTATGCGCTTTATGCCGTTTATCGCCACTTTCCTCCCTCCTTCCGCGCGTCTTTGAAAAAAGTTTATTTCCGTTTATCGACAATATCTCCGATATATTCCGCCGCCGCTTTGCGCATACCTGCTTCTCAAATAATTAACGGAAAGACCAAAAACCATGCTTTTGCGCCCGCGCACCACATTTGTGGCTTCGCCACCTCGGCGGTGGGAATGCCCTCAATTCAGTAATATGAGAGCCCTTATAATTGAGGGCAGGGAGGCAGCGCCTCCCAAAATCGTCAATTTTGTCGCTGTTACCAAGCGACAAAATTACGAAAGAAGAATTTTTTTTGTAAAACTCCTTCTGTGGACGGGGCAAAGCCCGTATTTTTGTATAGCCGCGATGTGTTCCGCCGTGCCGTAGCCGACGTTGCGGGCGAACCCGTACTGCGGATAGAGCGCGTCATATTCCGCCATCACTTTGTCCCTGTAAACCTTGGCAACTATCGACGCCGCGCCTATAGTGTAGCTTAAAGCGTCGCCCTTGACGAGCGAGCGCTGGGGCAACGAAATATCGAGCGTCATATTGCCGTCGGTGAGCACGAAATCGGCGGGAACGCTCAGCCCCTCCACCGCGCGCTTCATGCAGAGGCGGGTGGCCTGCAATATGTTTATACTGTCTATTTCTTCGGCTTCGACGCGGCATATATGGCAGGCAATCGCCTTTTCGAGTATCTTCGCGCTGAGTTCTTCGCGCCGTTTTGCCGACAGTTTTTTGCTGTCGTCCACACCCTCTATTATGTCGCCCAGCGGCATAATAACCGCCGCGCAGACTACGGGGCCTGCGAGCGGACCTCTGCCCACTTCGTCGACGCCGCATATAAGACGATAGCCCTCTTTTGAAAGCGCGCGCTCGTTGACGAGCTTGGCCTCTGCATCGTAAATCTTCTTCATCAGTATTTAAGCCCCTCCGCATCGGACAGCTCGTCGAGCGTCATCGCGCCTATTCTGCCCTTGCGGAAATCGTCGATGAGCGCCCTTTCGCCGCGCTCATAGTCGTATTCGCCGCCGCGCAGCACGAAACCGCGCCTTTTACACAGCTTTTCAAGCATTTCGAGCGGCGTTCCTCCATCTATGCCGTAGCGCACTTCAAGATTTTGCGGATATTTCTGCGCCAGCTCTTCAAGCAGCGCAAGCGAGAGGTCGTCCATCGGCACTATGTCGTCGTTGAGACTGCCGACGAACGCCAGCCGCACCGCAAGCTTCTGATTGACGAACGAGGGCGGCGTTGTGCCGGGGGTATCTAAGAGTTCGCACCCGTCCAGCCTTATCCACTGTTTGCCGCGCGTCACGCCCGCCTTGTTGCCCGTCTGCGTGCGGGCAGCGCCCGCGACGAGGTTTATGACCGTGCTCTTGCCCGTATTGGGCACTCCGCAGACCATAAAGCGGAAAGTGCGCGTATAGCCCTTGTCCTCGCTCCTCTGCCGCTTTTCGGCGACAAGTTTATCCATTGCCCCCGTAATATGCCGCCGCGAACGGCTGTCGACGGCGTTAAGACGTATCGCCGCGCCGCCTCCGTCGCGGATATATTTTACGAACAAGTCAGCCTTTTCGTCCGCGAGGTCGCCCTTGTTGAGGACGTAGAGTACGGGCTTTGCGCCGAACATATCTTTGAGTTTGGGGTTGAACGAGGCGGCGGGACAGCGGGCGTCGAGGACGTAGATTATGCCGTCGCACAGCGCGACGTTTTCCTCCATCATTCTCAGCGCCTTGGTCATGTGGCCGGGGAACCATTGCAGAATTTTCATAAAAATCAGTCTCTTTTGATTAGGTCGGGGCGGCGGGCGAGCGTAAGCTTTTGGCTCTCCTCCCGTCTCCACCTGTCAATCTCGGCGTGATTGCCCGAGAGCAGCACTTCGGGTACGCTTACGCCCTTATACACCGCGGGGCGGGTATATTGGGGATATTCGAGTAGTCCGTCCGAAAAGCTTTCGTCGACGAGCGAACCGCCCGAAATGACGCCGTCGACGTACCGCGCGACGCTGTCGCAGATGACCATGGCGGGCAGTTCGCCGCCCGTCAGCACATAGTCGCCGATGGATATTTCCTCGTCGATATACATATCTATGACGCGCTGGTCGACGCCCTCGTAATGCCCGCAGAGTATGACGAGCTCGTCGAGCGAGGCGAGGCTCTGAACCTTTGCCTGGTCGAGCCGCGAGCCCTTGGGCGACACGTACACGCGGAGTGCGCGATGGTCGGGATCGACCGCCTCTATGCAGTCGCCGACGGGCTGAGGCATCATGACCATGCCCGCGCCTCCGCCGAAGGGATAGTCGTCGCACTTCTTGTGCTTGTTTTCGGCATAGTCGCGTATGTTTACGGCGGTTATCGAGAGCTTGCCGCTCTCCACCGCCCTGCCGATTATGCTCTGCTGCAAGGGGGCGAACATCTCGGGAAAGAGCGTCAGTACGGTTATCTTCATCTGTCTACGGCGACCTCGGAAAGCCTTTTGCCGCATAAAGTCACGACCTTTGCCGCGATGTCTATGTCGAGTATTACTCCGTCTGCGGCGACGAACGCGAATTTCTTGCCGCCGTCGTCGTTGACTTCGTATATGTCGGTATGAGCGGGGGTAATGTCCGTGACCGTGCCGAGGCTTTCGCCCTCCTCGGTAACCGCCTTGCAGCCTATCACGTCGACTATATAATAGGTATTTTCGGGCAGTTCGGGGGCGTCGGCGCGGGCAACTTTAAGCTCCTTGCCGCGCAGCAGTTCGGCGGCGTTTCTGTCGGCTATGCCCGAGAGCGCGACTATCGCGCTGTCGCCCGCCATGGGGCGCACCCTGAGCACTTTGTGGCAGTTGCCGTCGATATATACCTTGCCGAACGCCTGAATGTCCTCGGGATAGTCGGTGAGCGTTATGACCTTTACCTCCCCGCGTATGCCTTGGGGTTTAACTATTTTTGCTACTGTCAACCAATCTTCCATTGCCGTATATAGCGAAAGAAAAGGCTTTTACGCCTTTTCCTTGATCTCGATAAAATATTTCTTGCTTTCTCTGGGCGTGTATGCGGACACGATGGTGCGAAGCGCCTTGGCTATCTTACCCTGCTTGCCGATTACCTTGCCCATGTCGGACGAGTCGAGGAGAACGGTAACTTCTATGGCGTTCTCCTTTTCCTCTACCTGGTATTCGATGACTTCCTTCTTGTCGGCGAACCTCTCGACGACGTACTTTATGAGCTGAAGCGTATCCATCTTTTACTTCTTACTTCTTCTTTTTCTTGTCGTTGGTCTTGGGTGCGGAAAGCTTGGTGCTCTGCTCCATTGCGCCGACCTTAACGAGATAGTTTCTTACCGTCTCGGTAGGCTGAACACCCTTGGAAAGCCAGCTCTTTGCCTTCTCTACGTCGATGTTGGCCTCTGCGGGGTTCTTGGTGGTGTCCACATAGCCGACCTTGTCGATGTATTCGCCCGACTGAGCCTTTCTCGAATCGATGACTACTACCCTGTAGAAGGGGGACTTCTTGTCGCCCATTCTGGTCAATCTCATTTTAACTGCCATTGTAATTTCTCCTTTTTGCCTCTCGGCTTATATATAAAAATTTTATTTTTTTGCGTTAGTCGGCATATATGTGCCGTTCAATTTGTCAGAAGGGCAACCTTCTCCTGCCGCCTTTGAGCTGCTTCATGAGAAGTTTCGTCTGCTCGAACTGCTTTAAGAGCGTGTTTATCTCCTGCACGGTCGTGCCGCTGCCCGCGGCAATTCTCTTTTTGCGGGAGGAGTTTATTATCGAAGGATCCGTCCGCTCCTCTTTGGTCATGGAGAGGATTATCGCCTTGGTGCGCTCCATCTTGCCTTCGTCTATGTCGCCTTCCTTTATCTTGCCGCCCAGCCCGGGCATCATCGAGACGAGCGCCTGCGCGCCGCCCATCTTCTTCATGCTCTCGAACTGCGTGAGGAAGTCTTCGAGCGTGAAGGTGTTTTCGAGCATGCGCTTCTGCATCTTGCGCGCCTCCTCCTCGGAGACGGCCTCCTGCGCCTTTTCGATGAGCGTCAAAACGTCGCCCATGCCGAGTATTCTCGACGCCATTCTGTCGGGGTAGAAATATTCGAGGTCGGTGAGCTTTTCGCCCACGCCTATGAACTTTATGGGCTTGCCCGTCACCGCCTTTATCGAAAGGCAGGCGCCGCCGCGCGTATCGCCGTCGAGCTTGGTTAAGACTATGCCCGTGACTTCCAGCCGCTCGTTGAAGGTCTTTGCCACGTTGACCGCGACCTGTCCCATCATGCTGTCGACGACGAGCAGTATTTCGTGTACCTCTATCGCCGCCTTTATCTTTTCAAGCTCCTGCATGAGCGCTTCGTCTATTTCAAGTCTGCCCGCCGTATCGATTATGACCGTGTCATAGCCCATAGAACGCGCGTAGTCGACGGCCTGTTCGGCGGTCTTTACGGGGTTCTGCGTGCCCTTTTCAAACACCTCGACGCCGACGTTTTTGGCGACGACCTTGAGCTGATTTATTGCCGCCGGACGGTATATGTCGCAGCCGACGAGAAGGGGCTTTTTGCCGCCCTTTTTGAGGAGCAGGGCGAGCTTGCCGCACAGCGTCGTCTTGCCCGCGCCCTGAAGTCCGCACATCATTATTACCGTGGGCGGCTTGGGCGCGACCGTAAGCTTGGAATTGGTAGAGCCCATGAGGGCGATGAGCTCCTCATTGACTATCTTTATGACCTGCTGGGCGGGATTGAGGCTCTTTAAAATCTCCTGCCCGACCGCCTTTTCGGAGACGCTTGCGCAGAACTCCTTGGCGACCTTGACGTTGACGTCGGCTTCGAGCAGGGCAACCCTGACTTCGCGCATGGCGGTCTTTATTTCAAGCTCGGTCAGTCTGCCGTGCTTCGTAAGTTTGGAAAATATATGATTTAATCTCTCTGAAAGCGATGCGAACAGCGCCATTACTGCTCCTTTTTGAGCATTGCGGCTTTGACTTCTTCGCCGTAATCTCTGTCTATAATCTCATTTAACTGCGCAACTTCCTGCGCGAACTGAGGGTGCGCTTCGGCAAACGCCGCCGCCCAGCGGACTATATCGGTAAGCCTGAACGAGCTTTCGAGATCGCCCTCCGAAATGAGCCTTTCCAGCCCGAGTTTTTCCTCTACCGAAATAAGTTCCTTCCTGCACTGGGAAAGGCAGTCCGAAACGCCCTGGCGGGATATGCCCTTCTGTTCGGCGATCTCCGAAACGGTCAGATCGAGGTTGAAATACATATCGGTGATTTCGCGCTGGGTGGGCGTCAGAAGTCCGCCATAGAGATCCCAGAGCCGCATAAACCTCAGTTTGTTCACCTTGCCGCCTCCTCTGTCCTTACCTGTACCATTATATAGTCCGCGAAAGCGTTTGTCAAGCATTTTTACTTGACAGATTTTTCGCATTTTTTGCGAAGCGTTAGTTACTTTATAACTTATTTGTATTTATTTTTACATTTTTCTTACAGTTGCCCCAAAGAGCGAATAAATGTTGACTGATTGCCGCGCAGGTGGTACTATTTAGGCAATAACATGGTTATTGTGGGGGAGACTTATGAAAAAGACCGTAAACGGAGTTACTTACGACACTCAGCGCGCGACGATGGACAAGAAATTTACCTGCGGCGCGCCGGGCGATCCCTGCGGATATGAAGAGACGCTGTACATATCGGTTGACGGCAAATATTTCATATACACCAACGGCGGCGCTCATTCGCGCTACCAGAAGGAGGACATTACCCCCATCGAGCGGGAAAAGGTCATAGAATGGGTGTTCTCCCACTGAATTATTGACGATATTTTGCGTCGCAACCTAAGTTGCGGCGCTTTTTTTGTTTTTGATGTTGCAAAAAATCCGCCGACGGGTTATAATAAATTCGGTTAAAATAAATAAAAAAAGAGGATAACTTAAAATGCAACTCAATCTGCTTGCGGACGAGGCGAGCAGCGCTTCAAACTTCGACTGGGGCACGCTGCTTTCAATCGTCTACGAATGGCTGACGACCACGGGCATAAAGCTGGTCATCGCCATAGTGCTGATGATTATCTCGTTCAAGATAATTAACGTATTCTGCAAGCGCCTTTACAAGCGCATGCACAAGAAGAACGTCGACGAGACCATTGCGAGGGTGGGCTCGCAGTCGCTGAGAATACTTCTCAAAATCGTCGTGCTCGTCTGCCTCGTCGGGTACGTCGGCATAGAGACGGCCTCCATATCGGCGGTGCTCGCCTCGATAGGCGTCGGCATTTCGCTTGCCGTGCAGGGTACGCTCTCCAACTTTGCGGGCGGCGTGATAATAATAGTCATGCGCCCCTTCAAGATAGGCGACTATATCACCTCCAACGACCAGTCGGGCACGGTCGAGGACATCAAACTGTTCTATACGCACATAGTAACGCCCGACAACAAGGGCGTGGTCATACCCAACGGACAGCTTGCCAACAACGTCATAGTCAACACCTCCGCCAAGGATACGAGGAGGGTGGAAGTCATCACCTCCGTCGCATACGGCACGGACGTCGAGCAGGTAAGGCGCATAATCAATGAAGTCTGCGCCGCAAACGAGCTGGTATTCACCGATCCCGCCCCCTTCGTCGAACTGAGCAATACGGGCAGCAGCTCGCTCGATTTCACCACCAGGGTGTGGTGCAACCGCGGCGATTACTGGACGGTATATTACGGGCTGATAAGCAAGATACTTGCCGCAATGAACGAAAACGGCATAGAGATACCCTTCAATCAGCTTGACGTCAACCTCAAACAGCTTCCGCAGAACACGGAAATTACAATAACTGATAAGGAGAACATTCAATGAGCGAAGAAAACAAGGAAAACATTTACCCCGAAACGGATGAAAACCAGACGCCCAAAGAGGGCAAGATAAAGGGCTTCTTCAAGAAGATGGGGCAAAAGCTGGACGACGCCACGTTTGAATACAGACTTAAAGCCGACTTCGACAAAAACCACCCCTCCTACGGAGTTTTCAGCGGCACGCCGATAATCGACATCAGCCCCGACATAACCGCCGAGGAGCACCTTGACGAGTACTATATCATCACCCTCTCCGACCACGGCGACATCAAAAAGGGCAACCTCATCAAGCGCTATGCGACAAACGAGGTGTTCCACATCGCGCTGGTCGAGAAGATCAAGCACCCCGTCGAATTCGACGGCAAGCAGGTCGAGATGGACGCATTGAGGGTTTGCCTGGGCGAGCCCGCAGAAAAGGTCGACGTCATCAAGGTCGGCGACAGCTATTACCTCAAATAATTAAGCGATAAACAGCCCCCCGAGGCCTCGGGGGGGCTGTTTTTATGCACGCAGAGAGGGCGGGCAATATTGCCCGCCCCGTATTATTTTTTTAATTGAGTGCCATATATGCCCCGACGAACGCACTTTCTGCGCGTCAGTTAAGCTCCGGCAATTCGACCTTCTGCTTACCGTAGGTTATTACTATGCTGAGCGTCGTCTCGACAACTGCGCCCGACGATATGCCGTCAAATTCCTGATCGTCGCCCCAGATTGCCGCAAGTTTTCCGTCCTTGAACTTGACGACTACGCCCGTCTCGTCGCGGTCGTTGTATTCGACGTAACCGCCCCTGTCGCCGCTGAAAACATAGCTGTCGTAATTTTTATCGGACAGGTAGTTCGTTACCTGGCTGTAACTTACCACTCCGCTGTAAGCCGTCGAAGTGCTCCACTCGTCGGCGGCATTAAGCGTATATTTGGTATACGTGCCGTCGGTATTGGCGACGCTGTAATATTCGTCGGTCGCATAGACGTGGTCGAGCCCTATCTTGCCGTACTTGCCCTTCTGCCAGGCGCTCTCGGAATAGTACTGCTTGCCGTCGGCGACGACCATGACTATGTCTGTATAGAATTTGAGTTCTACAAATACGCCGTCAGTATATCTTCTGCCGTGCACACAGATGGAAATTTCCGCCTTGAAATTTTCATAAGCTTCGCCCGTGCCGAATTCGGCAATGGCGGTATCCCACTGCTCTTTGGTGACTTCTTCGGACCTGACGCCCTTTGCCGCAGTCGAACCGCCCGAACAGCCCGCCGCGCCGACCGCAATACCCAACGAAAGCACTGCGACAGCCGCCGCAGCGATATATCTTCTGCATTTCATGATTATTTCATACCTCCTGAATACATTATAAACTATATGTCGCACGCTGTCAAGATGCGATTTTTGCGGCATACCCGCCGCGAAACACACCAAAATGCAGGCGCACAGTAAAGTAAGCATCGCCGAGGCAAAGCCGCAGGGCAAAAAGTAAACCCTGCATATATTCTATGCAGGGCGGTATAGATGATATTAAGTTTTACTTTGCGGAAATCGCCTTCCTACGGTTCATTACTTTGGATTACAACCTCGACAGAACCTCTCCGTCAGAACCTAACCGTCTTTGGAAATCAGATTTCACCTCTTATGTCGTACATCGGAGTTTACCTCACTTTTACTTCATTGGCTCTGCAAAACAGTTTAATCATTAACATAATTAACCCTCCTTTTGCGAGACTATTAAGTTTGGTATATGTGAACGGGCGGTTGCTATAAGCTATCCGCTCATGTGCCACTTAGAAACCGATTTTTTTATTTTTTACTTAAAATCTCAAACCTTGTCCGGCTTTCGCCGCTACTTGTCCTTCATAATAGCTTACTCCTGTATTTATGTTGCGCGCCAACATTTTTTGTAAGTTATTTTCTTTTTGTAATTCAAGTATAGCACAGAAAAATTATTTGTCAATACCTTTTTTGAAATTTCTTTTAGATTTCACATTTCTTCTGTTTATAGGTTACATAATATGAAATTATATAAAGAGGTACCCATTATTGCTTACCTTTTTAAAAGTCATCTGCTATAATAGGTAAGCTTATTTAATGCGAGCTTAATTTACGGAGTGTAATTTATGATACCTTTTGTGATTGACAACGGGCTGGGCTTTGCGCTTGTCATTGCCGTCATCCTGTTCTTCACCAAGACCTTCGGCCTGATTTTCAGGCACTTCGGGCTTCCGCAAGTTCTCGGTTACATAGTTGCAGGCATACTCGTCGGTCCTTCGATATTCGGCGAGTTCTGCGGCTTCTGTCTCATCGGCTTCGAGAGCAGCAAATATACGCCGCTCCTTCTCCTCGAAGGCACGGTCGACGGCACCTATTTTTCGATGGGTACGGACGGCCTTGAAATCTTCTCCAAGATAGGCGTGCTGTTCCTCATGTTCTCGACGGGGCTTGAAACGGATATAAAGGCGCTGCGCCAGACCGGACTTGCCGCGACGGTAATAGCCTGCGCTGGCGTTGCCGTACCCATGGCGCTGGGCGTACTCATCTGCCTGCCCTTCGGCAGCATCGGCCTCGGCCCCGAAAATATCTACCGCTGCATATTCGTCGGCGCGATACTGACGGCCACCTCCGTCGCAATCACCGTCTCCGTACTCAAAGAGCTGGGCAAGATTTCGACCAAGCTGGGCACGACGATAGTTTCGGCGGCGATAATCGACGACGTCATCGGCATAATAGTCCTGTCGATAGTCAGCGGCATGGCAAAGAGCGGCGCGACGGATACCGCCAACGCAAACGCATTCGAGGCGTTCAAGGCAACCCCCTACGGCACGGTAATAATGATAGTCGCCTTCTTCGTGGTGGCTATCGCGCTCGGCTTCGCCGTCTCCAAGGTGTTCCGCTGGATGGAAAAGAGATGGCCGAACACGCACAGACTGCCCGTGTTCTCGATAGTCGTCTGCTTCTTCTATTCGTGGCTTGCCGAGGAGATCTTCGGCGTTGCGGACATTACCGGCGCATTCCTCGCGGGCATTATTCTTTCGACGGCGCACAGGGCGAGCATATACACCGACAAGAAGGTCGACGTCAACACTTACACGATGTTCGCGCCCGTATTCTTCGCCAATATCGGCATAAGCAACATAACCTTCGCCGACATGGACGGCAAGATAATCTTATTTGCCTTCCTCGCAGTGCTGATGGGACTTATCGGCAAGATAATAGGCTGCGGCGGTGCGGCAAAGTGCTTCAAGTACAACCTTAAAGAGAGCGCGATTGCAGGCGTCGGAATGATGGCGCGCGGCGAAGTGGCGCTCATCGTAACGACGACGGCCATGAGCGAGGACCTCGGCGCGAACGCGCTGCCCGACCAGTTCATGATTATGACCGTGCTGCTCATACTCATCTCCTCCATACTCACGCCCATACTTTTGAAACTTCTGTATAAGGACCGTACCCCTCACCTGCCCGAAGGCGGCGAAAAGCAGCCCGCTTCGCCCGCAGACGAGACGGTTACGCCCGTCATAGACGGCAGCGGCGAGAGCATTGCCTGACAAAAATATTCAACCTGAAAAGATTATGCCCGCGCGGGAAAAACCCGCGCGGGCACTTTTTTGTGCTTGAATGAGGAGTATTACAAAAAACAGAGGCGTTTCAGATGCCGCCGTCCAGCTCGTCCAGCGTCAAAAGAAAGCTGGGGATGAAGTTTTCAAAGAAGTAGTCGACCTCGGGCAGATTGCGGGCGCGGAGGTCCTCCTCTATGCTCTTTTTCGCCTTTTCAAATTCGCTGTTGCCGCACCGCAGTTCTTCGAGGCACTTGATATACGCCGACAGCCTGTCCGCCGCCTTGCAGAGCACGTACTCCTTGGAGGAGGTGTCGGGTTTGAGGCTGACCGTCAGTTCGCCCTGCATTTCCTCGGGCAGCATGGCGAGCAGCGTATCGCAGGCTTTGTCTTCAAGGCTCTTATATGCGCCGCGGATGGAGTTGTTGAAATACTTTATGGGCGTGGGCAGATCGCCCGTCATTACCTCGCTCGATTCGTGGTAGAGCGCGTACAGTACGCACTTGCCGACGTCGACGTTGCCGCCGAATATGTTATTGCTTATGACCGCCAGCGCGTGGGCGAGCATAGTCACCTGCTGGGAGTGCTCCATTATGTTCTCCTCCCGCACCGAGCGCATGAGCGACCAGCGCTTGATGTACTTCATTCTGTCGATGAAGGCGTAGAAATTATAAGCCATATCTGTTCCCCTTGAAAGCCGTTTGAACCATTATACACCAAACCGCGCGGCATTACAACGACATTTAGGATAAAAGGCAAAAATTGCCGCCCTGCCCGCGCGGGCAGGGCGGCAATACGCGCCGTCTTGGGCTGATACTTTGGTTTTATGTGCGTATGAACAGTCCGTCCTCGTTGCAGTCGAGGGTGATGACCGTCTCCGCCTGAGGGTTCTTTTCGATTATGAACCGCGCTATCGGCGTTTCGACGTGCGACTGGATATATCTCTTTAAAGGTCTTGCACCGTAGATATTGTCGCAGCCGTTTTCGGCTATGCAGCGCTTTGCCGCCTCCGTCACTTCCAGCCTGAGATTTTCGCCGCTCAGCCTGTCGCCGAGCTTCCTCAAAAGTATGTCGACTATGCCGACGATATTTTCGGCGGTGAGCGGACGGAACATTATTATTTCGTCCAGCCTGTTGAGGAATTCGGGGCGGAAGTACTGTTTGAGCAGGGCGTTGACGCGCTCCCGCGCGGCGGGGGTTATTTCGCCGCCCTCTATGCCCTCGGTTATGTCCTGAGAGCCGATATTCGAGGTAAGAATGATTATCGTATTCTTGAAGTCGACCGTGCGCCCCTGCGAATCGGTCAGCCTGCCGTCGTCGAGAATCTGCAACAGCACGTTGAACACGTCGGGGTGCGCCTTTTCGATTTCGTCGAACAGCACTATCGAATAGGGCTTTCTTCTTACCGCCTCGGTGAGAGCGCCGCCCTCGTCGTAACCGACATATCCCGGAGGCGCGCCTATGAGGCGGGATACCGAGAACTTTTCCATGTACTCCGACATATCTATTCTTATGATGTTCTTCTCGTCGTCAAAGAGGTTTTCGGCAAGCGATTTGGCAAGTTCGGTCTTGCCGACGCCCGTCGGGCCGAGGAACAGGAACGAACCGATGGGGCGGGCGGGATCGGATATGCCCGCGCGCGAACGGAGTATTGCCTCCGAAACCTTGGTGACTGCCTCCTCCTGACCGATTACGCGGCGGTGGAGCTGTTCGCCGAGGTGCAGTATTTTCTGCCTTTCGCCCTCTTTGAGGCGGGCGACGGGTATGCCCGTCCAGCGCGAAACTATCTTGTTTATCTGTTCTTCGGTGACTTCGTCCTGCAAGATGTCGCCGCTCGTGCGCGATTTGAGGTTTTTGAGCTGTTCTTCGAGCTTGGGCATTTCGCCGTACCTCAGCCTCGCCGCGCGTTCAAAGTCGCCGTTGGAGGTTGCGCTGTCTATCTCGCCGCGCATTTCGTCGATCTTCTCTTTGAGCTGTTTTTCGCTGTCTATGTCGCGCTTTTCGTCGTCCCACTTGGTTTTGAGTTCGCGGAAGCGTTCTTTCAATTCTGCAAGCTCCTTTCTCAGCGCTTCGAGCCGCGCCTCCGAAAGGTTATCCTTTTCCTTGGCAAGCGCCTTTTCCTCTATCTCCATCTGCACGATCTTGCGGTTGAGCGCGTCGAGGTCGGAGGGCATGCTGTCTATCTCCGTCCTCAGCATCGCCGCCGCCTCGTCGACGAGGTCGATTGCCTTGTCGGGCAGGAAACGGTCGGTGATATACCTGTTGGAAAGCGTTGCCGCCGCGACGAGCGCGTTGTCGTGTATGCGCACGCCGTGGAATATTTCAAACCGCTCTTTGAGCCCGCGGAGAATGGAAATGGTATCCTCGACGGTCGGCTCGTTGACGGTTACGGGCTGGAAACGACGGGCGAGCGCCGCGTCCTTTTCGATATATTTTCTGTACTCGTCGAGCGTCGTCGCGCCTATGCAGTGCAGTTCGCCGCGCGCCAGCATGGGCTTCAAGAGATTGCCCGCGTCCATTGCGCCGTCGCTCTTGCCCGCGCCGACGACGGTGTGCAGTTCGTCAATGAACAGCAGTATGCCGCCCTCGGATTTTCTGACTTCTTCGAGCACGGCTTTAAGCCTTTCCTCGAACTCGCCCCTGTACTTGGCGCCCGCGATGAGCGCGCCCATGTCGAGCGAAAAGAGCGTCTTGTCTTTGAGCCCTTCGGGTACGTCGCCCTTGACTATGCGCTGGGCAAGTCCCTCGGCTATCGCCGTCTTGCCGACGCCCGGCTCGCCTATGAGCACGGGGTTGTTCTTGGTCTTTCTCGAAAGTATCCTTATTACGTTCCTTATCTCCTCGTCCCTGCCGATGACGGGTTCGAGCTTGTGCTTTCTCGCCGCCGCGGTGAGGTCGGAGCCGTATTTTTCGAGCGCCTCGTAGGTGTCCTCGGGGTTATCCGTCCTGACGGAAGTATTGCCCCTGACCTTTTTGAGCTGCGCAAGAAAGGCGCTCTTTTCGACGTTGAAACGCTTGAAAAGCGAACGGACGCGCCTGTCTTCGCTGTCTATAAGGCTGAGGAACAGGTGCTCGACGGAAATATAGTCGTCGTGCATGCTTTCGGCAAGTTTTTCGGCCGCCGAAAATACCTTGTTGAGCTCGCCCGAAATATAGACGTTGCCCGCGCCCGAACCGTAGACCTTGGGCAGGGAGACTATCTCGTCCTTGCATGCCGAGGCAAGCCCCTGCGCGTCCACGCCCGCCCTTGCGAGAATGCGGGAAATGAGCCCGTCCGCGTCGAGCAGGGAATATAAAAGGTGCACGCACTCTATCTGATTGTTGCCGTATTCGGAGGCGAGGCTCTCCGCACGGGTAATAGCCTGAATACTGTTTTTGGTAAAGCGGTTACTATCCATAGTTTTAACCTCCTCTGTGCGCCGCCTCTCTCTTTCGCGGCGCTTTACAATTTTGCTTACGATAGATTTATAAGACAATTTTGCGGCTTTTAAACACTTCGTAAAATATTTTTTGTCCGCAGGGCAGGCAGACGGGCGGGCTTTGGCAAAAAGCGGCAACGGCGCGGCAGAGCGCGGGCGGGAAAGCTGCGGGCGCGGACGGGCGAGCGGGGAAATAATTAAAAGGCATTGACGGCGGGCGCGCGATTTGGTATAATCAAAGTATGAGGCAAAAGAGAATTGCGGCGGCGGTATTGGACGTGCTGCTGCTCATTTCCGGCACAATCGTCGCGCTCGTATGCGACGCGCTCAATAACCAGGTCTCGCAGGTTTTCCTTACGGTGGTAAACCTGATGAGCATGGTCGCGCTCGCCCTTTTGCTGCTCATAGTATTCATAGAGATAGTGGCGAGCATGAAGCTTGCAGGCTCGACGGTGCACACGGTGATAATAGCGGCGATGCTGTTCTTCTACTACCTTAGCTCCACCGACGCCATAAACACCTTTCAGACGCTCGGGCTGCACTTCCTGCCCGACGTCGCCGACATATTCAGCTTTATGTCGTTCGTCTGCCTCGTAGGTTCGGTCTACTATTTCTTCAATTATCTGTACGCGCTCAAAATGAAGCCGCCCGTCGTGCTCGCGCTGTTCATAATCTCGCTCACGGCCTTTCTATTTTACGTTCTCATGCAGGAGCGCAACCTCAGCTATATACCCTATATCATCTATATTGCGCTTACGCTGGGCGTATTCGCGGCGATGAGCGTCATAATCTGCAAGCGGAAAAAGGACGACTTCACCTTCTATATGACCTCGTTTATTACCTATTCGGTCTACGGGGCGCAGACGGTGTACGTAATGGAGAGAAACAGGCTTATAAACGTCAGCACGGCGGGATATTCGCTCGTGTATATGTTCATAATAGTGCTCGTCTTTCTCATCATATACTTCTACTACATCATCCGCACGACGCGGGCGGCGCTCAAAGCGAGCGAATATAAACTGCAACTCAATACGCTCAAATCGGAAGTTCTGAGGGAGCAGATTAAGCCGCACTTCATATTCAATTCGCTTACGGCGATAAAATCGCTCTATCACAAGAACCTTGACGAGGGCGACCACGCGATGAACCTCTTTTCGCGGCACCTGCGCTCCAACGTCGAGGCGGCGGATACCGACCTAATTCCCTTCGAGCGCGAACTTGACAATATCGAAAATTATATCGAGCTGGAAAACGCGCGTTACGACAAAAAATTCAACGTCATATACGACATAGACATAACCGACTTTTCCGTGCCCGTACTCTCCCTTCAACCGTTCGTCGAGAACGCCATAAAGTACAGCAAGGTCAACGCCAAAGAGGACGGCTTTATAGAGATTTCGACGAGCGAACACGGCGAGGAGATCTGGTTGGAGATAAGCGACAACGGCGCGGGCTTCGACGAGAGCGACATAAAGGAAAATTCTTACGGCATACGCAACTCACGCGAGAGATTTAAGCTGCTGATGAACGCAGAAATCGATATCGCAAGCGCAAAAGGCGAGGGAACGCGCGTGACAGTGCGCATAAAAAAGCCCCGCGCGGACGGGCTGAAAGAACAAAAATGACGGCGCAAATACGCGTCGGGAAAATATAAGAAAAATAATTTTTTTAAAGGAGTAAATACAATGAGCAAGAAAAACCCTTACGCGGGCACCAAGACCGAAAAGAACCTCTGGGAGGCGTTTGCGGGCGAATCGCAGGCGAGAAATAAGTACACCTATTTCGCGTCCGTGGCAAAAAAGGCGGGCTACGAGCAGATTGCAGAGCTGTTCTTGAAGACCGCCGAGAACGAAAAGGAACACGCAAAACTGTGGTTCAAGGCGCTGGGCGAGCTGGGCGATACGTCTGAAAACCTGCTTCACGCCGCCGAGGGCGAGAATGCCGAATGGACGGATATGTACGAGAGAATGGCTCGCGAAGCCGAGGAAGAAGGCTTTACCGAGCTTGCGGCGCAGTTCCGCGGCGTTGCGGCAATAGAAAAGACGCACGAGGAGCGATACCGCGCACTTTTAAACAATGTCGAGACCAAAGCCGTATTTGAAAAGAGCGGCGTGACGGTATGGGAGTGCCGCAACTGCGGTCACATAGTCGTAGGCACCAAAGCGCCCGACGTCTGCCCCGTCTGCAACCACCCTCAGGCATACTTTGAAGTGCATAAGGAAAACTATTGAGATTGAGTATAATTTAAAGCAAACTCGCCCCGACTGTCCGTCGGGGCGAGTTTGCTTTTTTAGCGTAATTTGTTTTGAGAACATTTAAAGAGGGCATTTTAAAGGTGCAGCGGACGGCAGAGCCGTCCGCTGCACCTTATTATCTCAGGCTTATGCCCGCGCGAAAGCCGTTATCCGCGGCATATATGCGGGGCAATTATAATTTTTTGAATTGGTTGCCGTATATTGAGGGAGCAATTGAATTTTGCCCGTTAATCGGTACATACTGCGGGGGGCAATTATATTTTATTGAATTGGTTGCCGCATATTGCGGGGGCAATTGCGTTTTTCCCGTTGATTGCGGCATATTCGGGGGTTAATTGCCCTTTCAGTCGCGGGGAGCGCCGTCGTTGCCGAGGCGCATCTTGAAATCGGAATACCCGAAAGATGCGATGCGTTCAAGCTTGCCGCCCTTCTTTCTCAGCCAGATATCGGGCAGGGGCATGCCGTTGAATGTGTTGTTCTTGCAGGTAGTATAGATTGCCATATCGCCGAAGATCAGCAGATCGCCCGTCGCGGGCAGGCGGCTGAGGCGGTATTCGCCGATTATGTCGCCCGCAAGGCAGGTAGGCCCGGCAAGGCGGCAGACGCAGGTTCTGCCCTCGCCCTCGTCGAGCAGGGGCGGCGTGTAGGGCATTTCGATGACGTCGGGCAGGTGGCAGGCGGCGCTGACGTCGAGCACTGCCGTAGTCACGCCCTCGTTTTCGACGACGTCTAAAACGCGCGTGGCGACGAAGCCCGCGTTGAGAGCGACGGCTTCGCCCGGTTCGAGATAGACCTGTACGCCCCACTTTTCAGCCGCGCGCAGGATAACCTTTTCAAGCCGCGCTATGTCATAATCGGGGCGGGTTATGTGATGCCCGCCGCCCATATTCAGCCACTTCATTTTAGGGAGGACGTCCGCAAACTGAGCTTCAAACGCGGCGAAAGTCCTTTCGAGCGCGTCTGAATTCTGCTCGCACAGCGTATGGAAATGCAGCCCGTCGAGGAGAGCGATGAGCTCGTCCGTCATATCCCTTTCCCACACCGCGCGGGTAGTGCCGAGGCGGCTGCCGTCGGCGCAGGGATCGTAGATGGCGTGTTCCTCCTGCGTAGAACAGCGGGGATTTATCCTGAGCCCCACGCTCTTGCCGCACGCTTTGGCGCGTTTGCCGAAACGTTGAAGCTGGGCGGGGGAATTGAACACTATGTGGTCGGCGTATTTCAAGAGCTCGTCAAACTCGTCATCTCTGTAAGCCGCGCAGAATACGTGTACTTCCCTTTGGGGCATTTCCTCCGCACCGAGGCGGGCTTCAAACAGTCCGCTCGCCTCCGTTCCGTCGAGATAGCGGGCGATGAGCGGGTACGTGGCGAAGTTGGAAAACGCCTTCTGGGCGAGCAATATCTTTGCGCCCGTGCGCTCCGCAACGCCGCGAAGCACCGTAATATTGCGCTCTAACGCGCCCTCGTCGATTATATAGCAGGGCGTATTCAATGCCGAAAACAGTACTTCGGGCGACTTGCCGCCGAGCGCGGCGAATACGGGCGAGGTTATGGGCAGACCGTCCATCAGTCCACCAGAACGGGGTTATGATTTTCGCTTCTGGGCAGACCGTACTTGTCGAGCGCGTCGAGGAAGGGATCGGGATCGAATTCCTCAACGGTATGAACGCCCGTCTTTGTCCACTTGCCCGTGAGCAGCATGAGCGCGCCGCACATTGCGGGTACGCCCGTAGTATAGCTTATCGCCTGACTTTCGACCTCTTTGTAACATTCCTGATGGTCGCAGACGTTGTAGATATAATAGCTCTTTTGCTTGCCGTCCTTTTTGCCCGTGAATATGCAGCCGATATTGGTCTTGCCGTGCGTGCGCGGGCCGAGGCTTGCAGGATCGGGCAGCAGCGCTTTGAGGAACTTTATGGGCACTATTTCCCTGCCCTCGAACATTACGGGCGTGGTCGACAGCATACCTACGTTTTCAAGGCATCTCATGTGGGTGAGATAGCTCTGTCCGAAGGTCATGAAGAAGCGGATGCGCTTTGCTTCGGGGATATTTTCGGCAATCGATTCTATCTCCTCGTGGTGGAGAAGATACATATCCTTCATGCCGACCTGATCGAAGTCGTACTCCCTCTTTATGCTCATAGCGGGTATTTCCACCCACTTGCCGTCCTCCCAATAGCTGCCGGGGGCGGAAACTTCCCTTAAATTTACCTCGGGATTGAAGTTGGTGGCAAAGGGATAGCCGTGGTCGCCGCCGTTGCAGTCGAGAATGTCTATGGTGTCTATGGTGTCGAACTCGTGCTTCTTCGCGTAGGCGCAGTAAGCCTGAGTTACGCCCGGATCGAAGCCGCAGCCGAGCAGGGCGATGAGCCCCGCCTTTTCAAACTTCTCCCTGTACGCCCACTGCCACGAATAGTCGAAGTATGCCGAAAAGCCCTTTTCCTTGCAGCGCTTTTCGTAGTCCTTTCTCCATTCGGGATCGTCGGTGTCCTCGGGCTCGTAATTGGCGGTATCCATATAATTGACGCCGCAGGCGAGGCAGGCGTCCATGATGGTCAGATCCTGATAGGGCAGGGCGATATTCATCACGAGGTCGGGCTTATAGCTCTTTATGAGCGCGATTACCTCCTCAACCTTGTCCGCGTCCACCTTTGCGGTGGTTATCTTGGTCGCCGTCCTGCCTTTGAGACTTTCGGCGAGTTTATCGCACTTTTCCTTGGTTCTGCTTGCAATGCAGATATCGGTGAATACTTCGCTGACCTGACAGCACTTTCTTATGGCGACGGAAGCTACGCCGCCGCAACCTATAATCAAAACCTTGCTCATATTTATCTCCGTAAAGTTATTTTATCTGTACAGCGCGAGGAGGAATTCCCTCGTCACCTTACACGCCATTGCCGTCGAAGCGCCGCTTGAGTCGAGCGTGGGCGCAAGTTCGTTTATGTCCGCGCCGACTACGTTGAGGGCGCAGACCTTTACGAGCGCGGCGAGAAGCTCCTTAAAGTTCACCCCGCCCGCTTCGGGCGTACCCGTCCCGGGGAAACACGAGGGATCGAGGCAGTCGAGGTCGACGGTTATATAGACGGGCGCGCGGCTTTCTTTGAGCGCGGCAACCGTCTCGTCCAGCCCCGAGAAGTCGAACGGGTGCATATCCGTGTGGCTCTTGGCAAACTCGAACTCCGTCCTGTCGCCGCTCCTTATGCAGAACTGGTGTATTCTGCCGTCGCCGACGAGGTCGTGACAGCGCCTCATCACGCAGGCGTGGGAGAGCTTTGCGCCCAGATAGTCCTGCCTTAAATCTGCGTGAGCGTCGAAGTGGATTATATGCAGGTCGGGATATTTTTTATATACCTCCCGCACCGCGCCGAAAGTTACGAGGTGTTCGCCGCCGATCAGAAAGGGCAGTTTGCCGTCGCGCAGTATGCGCTCCGCCCGCTTTGAAATGTCGCGCAGGGCGAGCGTGCTGTCGCCGAAACACAATTCCATGTCGCCGCTGTCGAAGATGAGGCAGTCGGCGAGGTCCCTGTCCTGATAAGGGCTGTAAGTCTCTATGCCGAAGCTCTCGCCGCGAATGGCGGCGGGGCCGAAGCGCGCGCCGGGGCGGAAGCTCGTCGTGCAGTCGTACGGTGCGCCGTACAGCACTATCTTCGCGTCCTTATAGTCGGCGTCGCAGGCGATAAAGGTCTGCACGTTGGGTTTAAGCATTACTCTACCTCCTTCAACATTCTTTCGAGGAATGCGGGCAGATAGAACGAACCTATATGCAGTCTCGTCGTGTAATAGTTGGTTTTAAGCCCCAGCGCCTCCCACCGCGCCGCCTGAAAGTCGTCGACGGGATGATATTTCTTGGAGGCGAAGCCGAACAGCCAATAGCCCGCGGCGTAAGTGGGGATATGCGCCTGATATACGCGGCTTATGGGGAAGGTCGAAACTATCCTGTGGTGACTGCGGCGCATTGCGTCCGCGTCGTGCTTGTAGAACGGGCTGCCCTGCTGATTTACCATAATGCCGTCGTCGCGCAGGGCGTTATAGCATATTCCGTAAAATTCGCGGGTGAAATAGCCCTCGAGCGGACCGAAGGGATCGGTGCTGTCGACGATTATGAGGTCATAGTCGGCGTGACAGCGCCTTAAAAAGCGCAGCGCGTTGTCGAAATAGATATGCACGCGCGCGTCGTCGAGCTTTTTGGCGTTTTCGGGAAGATAGGTGCGGCAGACCTGCAGAACCTGCGGATCCATCTCGACGAGGTCTATCTTCTCTATGGTCTCGTAGCGGGTGAGTTCCTTGACCACCCCGCCGTCGCCCGCGCCTATGACGAGAATATCCTTGATGTCGGGGTGCACGGACATGGGCACGTGCGTTATCATCTCGTCGTAGATGAATTCGTCGCGCTCGGTGAGCATGACGTTGCCGTCGAGCGCGAGCACTCGGCCGAATTCGGGCGTGTCAAAGACGTCTATCTGCTGATAGCTGCTCTTTTGCGAGTAGAGATGACGGTCTACCCTTATGCTGTGCTTGACGTCGGGTGCGTGAAATTCGCTGAACCAGAGTTCCATCGCCCTCCCTCCTTATGCGAGTATGTTTATATTCTTTATTTCGGGATCTTCGGGGCCGGTCATTGAACAGCCCTTTGCCTTGGCGTATTCGATATACTGAATTATCTCCTCCGTCACCCTTTCGCCGGGGGCGAGAATGGGTATTCCGGGAGGGTAGCACATTATGAATTCGCTGCACACGCTGCCGACGCTCTCTTTAAGCGGTACGCTCTTTTTCTTGGCGTAGAACGCCTGCTGCGGGCTGATGACGACCTCGGGTGCGAGATATTCCTGACTGAGCAGGCCGTAGCTGTCCTTCTGGTATCTTCGCCTTATCTCGGCGAGGGCGGAGACCAGCCGCTCGAGCTCCTGCATTCTGTCGCCTATCGACAGATACGCGAGGATATTGCCGATGTCGCCGAATTCTATCTGTATGTCGTACTCGTCGCGCAGGAGGTCGTAGACCTCTATGCCCGCAAGCCCTATGTCGCGGGTGTGGACGCTGAGTTTGGTGCTGTCGAAGTCGAATATGCTGTCGCCGTTTATGAGCTCCTTGCCGAACGCATAGTAGCCGCCGACGGCGTTAATCTCCTCCCTCGCATAGTCCGCCATGTCGATGACCTTTCTGAACACTTCCTTGCCCTTCAATGCGAGGTTGCGCCTGCTTATGTCGAGGCTGGACATGAGTAGATAGCTGCCCGAGGTGGTCTGGGTGAGGTTTATTATCTGGCGGACGTAGCCGCTGTTTATATTGGGGCCGGTGAGGAGCAGGCTGGACTGGGTGAGGCTTCCGCCGCTCTTGTGCATGGAGACGGCGGACATATCCGCGCCCGCCGCCATTGCGGATACGGGCATATTTTCGCCGAAATAGAAATGGGTGCCGTGCGCTTCGTCGGCGAGGCAGTACATTCCCGCGCGGTGAGCCATGTCGACTATCGCCGTCAAGTCGCTGCAAATACCGTAATAGGTGGGGTTATTGACGAGCACGGCGACGGCGTCGGGGTGGGTGGCAATCGCCTTGGCGACCTGCTCGCGCTTCATTCCGAGCGATATGCCCAGCTTGACGTCGACTTCGGGATTGACGTACACGGGTATTGCGCCGCAGAGCACGAGCGCGTTTATGACGCTTCTGTGGACGTTGCGGGGGAGAATAATCTTGTCGCCGCGCTTGCAGACCGAGAGTATCATGCTCTGAACCGAGCTCGTCGTGCCGCCGACCATGAGGAAGGCGTGCGCCGCGCCGAATGCCTCGGCGGCGAGCTCCTCCGCCTCTCTTATGACCGAGACGGGGTGACAGAGGTTGTCCAGCGGCTTCATGGAGTTGACGTCTATGGACACGCACTGTTCGCCGAGGAATGCCGTCAGTTCGGGATTGCCCCTGCCGCGCTTATGTCCGGGGACGTCGAAGGGCACAACCCTCATCTCCCTGAACATCTGAAGCGCCTCGTATATGGGCGCCCTGTTCTGATCTGATTTTCTTTTGTTTTCCAACTGCTCCACCTCACAAAAAAGCGCAAGCTGTGACACACAACTTGCGCTATTATCATCGTGACGAAAAAGAGAACGTCTGCCGTCGGAGTAAATTCCGACCGCATTACGTATTCCGTGTAGATAGCTTGGCATACAGAGTCTATATTGCAAACAATTTTACTACTCTTATTGACCGTTTCACAAGTTTGCGCGTCTACGCATTTCGGTTATAAAGTAACCAACTTATAAAATTTGAGCTTTTAACTCAATCAATAAAGCGGAAAACCGCCGTTCTCGGCAGTGGACCCGGCTGTCCGTATGGCCTTGACTTCATAGACGAAGTGGTCCGGAAATAGTTGCTTTCGGAAGACTCTATACAATAGAAGTTATCCGTATCCTATTATAAGTTGAAGCGCCGTCTTTTGTCAATTATTTTTTTCTCTTAAAGGCAATATTTGCGGCGGCTGTTGCCCCTTTACGGCGGCGAAAACGGGGATGCGAGTAAATTTTACATACATTTTGCACAAAATTGTGTGAAAATTACTTAAAAAGACTTGAATAAGCGCCCGAAAAAAGTTATTATAAAAAGCATAGAAAGGAACGGGTTACGGATGAAAGGCAAAAAAACTACTTGGAAAAAGGCGAGACACGCCTTCTACTATAAACTCTCCTGCCTGCTGGTGGGGATATACGTAAAAATAGTCTACCGCTACCGCGGCAAGAAATTCGACGACGGCGGCAGGCAATATCTGTACATATTCAACCACCAGACTCCCCTCGACCAGCACCTTTTATACCTGTCGCTAAAAAGACAGCCCTACACGATAGCAAGCGAAGACCTGTTCACCATGGGGTTTGTCACGCGCATAATCGAGCACACCCAGGCGCCCATACCGTTCAAGAAGTCCGAAAGCGACTTCTCGGCGGTCAAGACCTGCGTGAGGATAGTCAGAGAGGGCTGTTCGATCGCGCTGTCGCCCGAGGGCAACCGCACCTTCACGGGCGAGACCGTGCACATAAAGCCGTCGGTCGCCAAGCTTGTAAAGCTTCTTAGGCTGCCCGTCGCGGTATTCACCGTGCGCGGCGGGTACGGCGTAATACCCAGATATGCCGACAAGCCGAGGCGGGGCAGGGTGACGGGCGAAATTACGCGCGTCATAGAATACGAAGATTATAAAGACCTCTCCGACGACCAGCTGTATGCGCTCATCTGCGAGGCGCTGTACGTCGACGAGAGCGTGCCCGCACCCGTAAAGAGCGACCGCCGCGCCGAGTTCATGGAAAGGGCGGTCTATATCTGCCCCTCGTGCGGCAAAGTCGGCACTATCGTCAGCAAAAATAACGGAATAAAGTGCGTTAGTTGCGGCATATCTGCGGGTGTAGACGACAGAATGAGGTTTGACGAAAACTTCCCCGTGCGCACGATAAGCGAATGGACGAAGTTGCAAAACGAGTGGGTGAACGGCATCGTTCCCGACGAAAATGCGCCGGCTATATTCACCGAAAAGGCGACGCTGAGGGTGCTTGACAGGGAGAAGGGCAAAAAGATAATTTTAAGCGAGGACGGCGAGACGAAGCTCTTTTCCGACAGGCTGGAGACGGGCGGATACGTATTCCCCTACCGCGACGTGACGGCAATGACCGTCTGCGGGCGCGCCAGACTTGACTTCTACTGCGGCGGAAAGACCTATCAGCTCGTAGCGGGCAGAACTTTCTGCGCGCTTAAATATGTAAACATCTACTATAACTATAAAAATAAAAAGGAGAACGGCGATGGTTTTCTCGGCATTTAGCGTCTGGTCGTTTATGCTTATAATCGCGGTACTGCTTGTCAACCTGCTGATTGCCAGCATACTCAAATACTTCATACCCGCGCTTGAAAAATCACTCATACCCTCATCGGTGCTGGGCGGCATAATACTGCTCATCATCTCCACCATTACATACTTCGCGGCGGGAGATTATCTTTTCAACTTTGAAATCTTCTCCCCCTCGGCGAGCGAGGACGCATACAGCGGAATGGAGATACTTGAACTAATCACATACCACTGTCTGGGCATCGGCTTTATAGCAATGGGAATGAGGAGTTCCAAAAAGAAATTCACCAAAAAGCGCGCGGGCGAAGTGTTCGATTCGGGCGTTATCACGGTCAACGGCTATCTCATTCAGGCGATAGTCGGCATTGCGATCACCATGATTGCGGCGAGCGCCCTGCACGTTTCGGGGCTCATCGACGCGACGGGCATACTGCTTGCGTTCGGCTTCGGTCAGGGCACGGGGCAGGCGCTCAACTACGGCACTATATATACCGAATACGGGCTGGAAGGCGGCGCAAACTTCGGGCTTACCATTGCCGCGCTCGGCTTCCTCGTCGCCTGCATAGTCGGCGTAATATATATGAACGTAATGCGCAGAAAGGGCAAACTTACGATTGTCAAGGAGGAGAAAAAGTCCTCGCTTGCCGACTATGAGGACGAAAACGAAATACCCGTCGTCTCGTCTATGGACAAGTTCACCGTACAGTTTGCCATAGTGCTTGCTATATATGCCGTATCCTATCTGATTATGGCGGGGCTTGCGGCGCTGCTGCCCTCGCTCTCGACGACGCTTTTCGGCTTCAACTTCCTCATCGGAACGCTTTTGACCGTGCCCGTCAAGGCAATACTCAACAAGATGCAGGACAAGAAGATTATAAAGCAACAGATCGTCAACAACTTCATGATGAACAGAATAGGCGGCTTTGCATTCGATTTGATGATAGTTTCGGGCGTGGCGGCAATTCAGCTGCCACTTTTAAAGGACCACTGGGCGGTGCTTTTAATACTTGCCGTGGTCGGCGCGATAGTCACCTTCCTCTACGTCTACTATACCTCCAAGACGCTGTTCCCCGGGTACGTCAACGAGCAGTTCCTTGCAATGTTCGGCATGCTTACGGGCACGGCGAGCACGGGCATAATACTCCTCCGCGAGATAGACGGCTCTTACCGCTCCCCCGCGAGCGAGAACCTCGTATATCAGAGTCTGCCCGCGATAGTATTCGGCTTCCCGCTGATGTTCCTTGCGACCTATGCCTGCCTGGGCTTTACCGAATGTCTTATAACCTTCTTCGTGATAATAGCCTTCTTCATTGCGCTCAACGTACTGCTGTACCGCAGACAGATTTTCAGAAAGCTGAGAAAGGCAAAGGCGGGCGCGGACGGAGCGGCCGAGATCGAAGCGCAGACTGACGGCGACAGCCCGACTGACGGCGAGCCGCAGGACTGATAAAAATTCAACCCGCATAAAGCATTAAAGGCGGGGCGCAGAAATTGTCTGCGCCCCGCCCTTTTTATTTATGAATATTGCGTTATCTGCGGCATATTGTCGGGGCAACAGAGTTTTTCCGCCCTTATTGCTCCCCGTTTTTAAATTTCGCATTAAACCGCCCTTAAAATACGCGTTGATTGCCGCATATTGCGGGGGCAACGGAGTTTTTCCGCCCGCATTGCTCCCGTTTTTAAATTTCGCATTGAACCGCCCTTAAAATGCGCGTTGATTGCCGCATATTGTCGGGGCAATTACCCGAAAAGCCGCTTTAAGTTGCGCTCGCTCTCCGTCAGTTCGTCGTCGGCGGGCGTGCCTCGGAGCAGGTCGTGCCTGAAAGCGCTGTTGTTGGCAATGAGCTCGTCGAGGGTGACGGGCATGAAGCCGTTTATGTCCGTGCCCGCATTGAGCGCGTTGGCGGTGCGGAAAAGGTGCCCGTACAGCGCGACGTCCGTCCGGTTGTGAATATGCCCGAACACGTGAAAACCCAGCCTGCGCGAGGTCGTCTTGCGGCTGTTCTTCCACTCCGTCATGGGATAGTGGCAGAGCGTGAAGTTGCGCGAACAGATGACGCATTCCGAATACCGCTCCACCGACTGAAAGCAGGCGAGCGCCGCCCTGTCCTCAACGAGCTTGCCGTCGTGGTTGCCGAGAATGAGCACCTTTTTGCCCTTCAACGAGGAGATGAGCTTTGCCGCGTCGTCGCACTTCCAGACGAGGTCGCCGAGAATATACACCGTGTCCGAACCCCTGACGCGGGCGTTCCAGTTGGATATGAGCGCCTCGTCCATCTCCTCGACCGACGAAAAGGGGCGGTTGCACGAGCTTATGACGCTCTTATGCCCGAGATGAAGATCGGCTGTAAAATATATCATAGTGCCTCCTTTGCGGAAATGTCCGAGAGGGCGTCAGCCCCTGACCGCAAGATATTTGAAGTGACAAAACATTGCGTCGTTTACCGAATAGCTCTTGCAATAGTAGCCGATATTGTTCCTTATTATCCGCCGCTCGACGAGGTACGAGGCGATTTTTTCCGCCTCCGCCTCCGAAATGCGCTCGTCGTCGGCAAATTCCGTCGCGTCGACGCCCTCGACGAACGCGCGGTAGGCGAACTTTACGATAAGCTTTGCCCGCCTTTCGGCGAGAATTTCGTCGATCAGCGCGCACTGTTCGTCGGTGAGCAGCTTATTGCCGAGCTCGCCGTCCTCGACGAGGCGCAGTATGACCGATATCAGCTCCGCCGCGCCGCCCGCAAGCCCGTCGTCGAGGTTAAGGGGCAGCAATATCTCATTGCCGCGCAGCAGCGCGTCATCCCTGCCGCCGAGATAGGGCAGCTGCCTTTCGAGCGCGACGGGTGCAAAGCGGGAATAAATATAGTTGCAAGCGCTGCCGTTGTCCGATATGTACAGAGCGCCGTCGATATTTTCGACCTTTGCCCTGAACCTGCTGCCGTCGGGGAATATTATCGCCGAGACAAAGGAAAAAGAACCGTCCGACGCGCGGTAGTCGTGCATTGAGGGGAGGGTATTTTCGACATAGCGTTGAAGCCGCTCCGCCGCCGCGCCCTGCCGTATGCCGTGCAGAGCCGCGGTCGCCCTGCGCAACCTCTCGATTGCCGCCCGCTCCTCCTCGTCGTCATCCTCGTCGTCATCGTCTTCGGCGGACAAATTCATTTCGGCGATGAATTGCTCCAGCTCGTCGTCTTCGTCGTCCGCAAAGAGCTCGTCGTCGGTTTCATCGTCCGTGTCGTCGTCATCGTCGTCCGAACTGTCGCCGTCGTCGCCGAATTCCGCCCCGAACTGCTCGGCGAGCCTGCGGTTTTGCTCGTCGATTTTAGCTATGCTGTCCTCCAGCATCTGAATGCGCAGCTCCCTCTCCCGCCCGCTCATGTCGGGCCTGATCCACGTATAGCGCTTGCCGTCGAAGGAGACCGAGCCCTCCCGCAGGAGCGCTTCGAGGGCGTGGGCGACGGTAATATAGCCCATGCACGTATCGAGCTGAAGCTGCGGCGCGGTAAAAGTGCCCTTTGCGCGGGCGTATTGTCTGATTTTTGCCAGTTTTTCGTCCATAACAACCCTCCTTTACCAGCTCCGCTTTTCCCTGACGCGCTTATACCTGTAGACGTATTTTTCGTCGCAGGGATCGACAGCGCACTCGTATCCGGCGGCGGAGCGCCTGGGCAGAGCGCCGAATTCTTCGCACCTGAAATACCTTACGAGCTTGGAAAAGAGCACGTAGCCGCTGTTCGCCTCGGTGACGACCGCCTCGCCTTCTTCGAGGCGGGAAAGTCGGCTCTTGGTGACGAGCGGAACGGTCTCCAGCTGAACGCCCTGAATATTCTTACCCTGCCCCGACAGCGCGGTAAGCGGGGATATCCTGCGCCTTTCGCCACATTCGCGCGAAAATTCTTCGAGAGTGCTGGGGTTATTGCTGCCGAAAAAGACGTGCACGTTGAGGTTGTCGCGTATTATCTCGGCAACGTCCGCGCCGTAGACGTTGTTGAGCTGGGCGTAGGACTGAATTATCAGGCAGAAGAAGATATTTCTGCCCGCGCACGCCGAAATGGTCGTCTCGAAGTCGGTGAGCTTTGCGAAATTGCCGAACTCGTCCAGAATAAAGTAGAACGGCACGGCGAGCTTACCGTCGGGCATGGAGTTGGCGCGCTCGATGAGCACCCTGTATGCGTCCTGCACGAACAGGCTTATGAGCTCGAAGCCGGAGCGCAGTTCGTCCCTGAAATTTATGAACACCGCCACGGGGCGGTCGCCCGCAAGTTCGCTCATCTCGAACGAGTTGCAGGCGGTTATCATCCTCACCGAACTCTCGGAAAAGACCGAAAGCTTGGTAAAGAGACAGCTTAATATGCACTTTCTCGTCGGCTTGCCGTTTTCGATGAGGTTATTCTTGGCAAGGCGGTAGGCGAGCGAATCGCTCCCGCGGGAGGTGAAATAGCCGCCGTCGTCATACAGCGCGCTGTCGTCGTCGGAGAAAGTGGCTATGACCGAGAGTATGGTATTGAACGAGAAAGTGTCCTCGGTTATGCGGTTGGGGTTGTCCTCGGTCAGGTCGCTGTCTTCGAGCATTGCCCAGATAAACGCCCTGCACACGTCGCGTGCGCTGTCCTCCCAATAGGGATCGGCGTCCTTTCTTGTCGTTATGAACATCGAGGTGAGGTTGTCTATCATATTCCTCACCGTCTCCCTGCGCATAAAACGTATGCCCTCGACCGCGCGGGCGAGCCTGGTGTCGTCCTCGTACACCCTGCCCCTGAAAGTATAGCGCGCGTCCTCGCCCTCGCCGACTATCTCAACCTCGTTTTCCACCTCGTCGATGGCGCGGTATGCCCTGAATATGGGCGTGAGCGGGTTCCACCGCTCGCTGTGCATATAGTCGCGGAAGTTGAGAAGTATTATTCTGTACCCCTCGTCTTCGAGCGTCTGTGCGCAGCAGCGGTAAATTTCGCCCTTGGGATCGGAAATGAGCATGGGCTTTTTGACCTGCTGTCTGGCGAACGACAGCACGGTGGGTATGACGTAAGAGGTGGTCTTGCCGAGGCGCGTGCCGGCTATTACGCAGACGTGATTGCCCTGCGGCGTGTAGGTCTGCACGAGCTTGCCGTCGACGTAGCGGCTGGATTTGAGCACGCCCTCGCCGCTGAAAGAGCCGAGGTCGGAATACGCCACCGAGGGTATGCCGTTCTCCTCCAACTTGTCGTAGGTTATAAGTCTGGAATTTTCGTATCCTTCAAAAAAGCGGTCGTCTATCAACATGATTTTATCCTCCGAAGCCGAGCATCGCGTGGCTTCTCGCGTTTGCCGAAAGCGCCTTGGAAAGGCGTTGCGCGGTTATCGTTTCGTCCGTTCCGCGCTCAAAAGTCTGGAATATTCTGCCTATCGCGCCGACGGCAAGGTCAATGTCCATGCCGCAACAGCTGGAGAGCGCGTCCTCGTCGATCTGCACCGAACGCAGCCCGAACAGCGCGGCGTTGCGATCTATGGCGGCGCGGACGATATTGCGCTTTTCGCCGAAAGTCAGCTCGCCGAAGATGACGACGTTGCAACATTCGGCAAAGGCGGGCAGGTTATGCCTGTCGCACAGCACGACGACGAACAGGTCGGAAAGGTCGAGGCTTATGCCCTCCTCCAGCTTGTAGGCGCGTCTGCGTTCGGGCACTATAAAGCCGAGCGCGCCCTCGCTCTTGCCGCATTCCGTCTCGCCCTCGAACACGAACACGGCGACGTTGCGCTCCCGCTCGCGCAGGCTGCGCAGGACTACGTTGTCCCTGCGGGCGGCAAACGCCGAAGCGCCGAACGACGAAGCGTTTATCTCCGCGACGTTCGCCGAGGCGAACGCGCCGCGAATGACGTCCATGCAGGCAGAGAGCACATAGTGCTCGTCGCTGCACACGCACAGCGGACGGTAGAGCGCGGACGAGGAAATGGCGCAGTTGGAGAGCGCAATTCTCACCGCCCTCATCTCCTCCTCGCGCTCGAAGGGCAATTCGGGCACTTTAACGCTCGTCTCCCTGAAATCGCCGATATTTAAGGGGAGCGCGGCGACGGCGGCGATATATTCGGCGCTGCCCGAGAGCAATACCGTCTTCTTGTCCGCCTGACCGAGCGCGCGGCATTTGAGTATGCGGGCTATCCTGAAATTGCACTGGGCGGGGTTGGCCTCGCCGCGGCGGAACACCTTTGCGAGCAGGCGCGACTGCTCGTCGGGCGAGGGCGTAACGCCGTACTTTGCCGCAACCTCGCCCACCGCGCCGTAGTTGGGCGTTTCTTCGAGGCAGGCGGCGAGCATATCGGCATAGCACTTTGCCTTTTCGGGGAAGTAGTGCATGGCGAGCAGGGCGGCGTCAACGCAGTTCCAGCGGGCGGCGCGGTCAAGTATGCGCCTGCCCTCCTCCCTGTCGGCGGCGACGCACAGTCCCTCGCACAGCATAAAGCCGTATAAGCCGATGGCAAAGACGTAGCCCCTGCCGCAGAATTCGCCTATCGAAGCTATGATGTCCTCGGCAGAGCCGCCCTCGTTCTGGTAGCCCGTCGAGTGTATCTCCTCCAACACCGCGCCCTTGAGCTGAATGAGCTCGTCATACCGCTCGTCCGTCCTGCCGAACGAGTTGTCAATATCGCGCAGGGTGCGCAGACGGTTGTAGAGATAATAGTTGCCGAGCGTGTCTATCTCGCCGAGTTTTTCGGACATGAGCAGCTCTTTAAGTTCAACCTCGTCCCCGTCGCCGAGGTATGCCGAGCAGAGCGCACCGAAAATGCGCTGTCTGTCGGCCTGTTCGGGCAGAACCGCGTCTGCCGTGAAATACGCCTTTATCAATTTAAGCCTCAGATATCCGTTCATATTCTCCCACCTCCGTCTGAATTTTTTTGTCTTGCTGAGTGAACGGTTGTGCGCGGACTGTCGCCGCGCAGATTGCCATACCCTGCGCCGCCGAGCCGTTCGTCGGCGGCGCAGGGGTTAATTTAAACCAAATTCTGCCCCTTTTGGGGAACAAAAAAAGAACCTGTAAAATTTACAAGTTCTTTTACGAATTTCTGTGTCGCTCGCGGCGGGCATTGCCAAACAGCTATGCGCCGACGGCGAACGGAAGTTATTTCGGCAGGACGGGCGCCGAAGACAGTGCGCCGCAGAGCGTCTGCCGCGGAACATTCCGCGGGCGCTGCCGCAATCGGGGCGAAAAACTGCACCGCAAGGCGGCAAAAAAGCCGAAAATACCCTTATGAAAATCGTAACGGGAACTTTTATTTTCAGATGAAGCTGTAATCTGCAACCCGTAAACCGACGCTGCGGACGACAAAAGGCGTGCCGAGGCGGATAAAATACGGTTTCCGTTGTCGACGGGCGAGAATGCCCCGAGCAGGGCGAGTTTGCCCGACAACGCACGGACGGACAGTCCGTCAGGATGCAGAATAACGTGTTTATTCTTGTTGGCAGCCATTTTATCCTCCTTTGTCCCGCCATCGCGCAGACAGATTTTGACGATTTTTATCGCGTCGGAAATTTCCAATTTCTGACAAACGACTTTTTTAGTATAACACCGATTTTTGGTTTTGCAATAGTTTTTTGAAAAATTTTTTGCTTTTTTTGGAAAATTTTTTTGCGCATTGCCGCGCGGCGGGGGCTTTCCGCCCGTAAGGGCGGAAGGGTGAAAATCGTCAGAATATAAAAAATCGCGCCCCGCCGACTATGCGGCGGGGCGCAACCCGAAAAAACTGCCCGCGGGCGGAAAATTCGCCTCGCGGGCAGAAATATTTTTAATTTGTCGCAGCCGGACTTACGGTCGCATTATCGCAATGCGGCTTAGGGCAGCGTTGTCAGAACTCGACCTCGAAGTGGACTGTGACGGTATCGGTCATCACGTCGTCCTTTTCGACGCGCACTTCCTCGGTCTCGCCCTCCTCGCCGTCCTCGACCTCGACGAGCTTGTAGAAATACAGTTCGTCCCACTGCTCCTCCGTGCCCGCGAAGTAGATGTCGGTTATGGCGTTGCCGTCGAACGCGCTGTAATGTATCTTGCGGAGCGTGGCGGGCAGATAGACCTCTGTAAGGCTGGTATTGGTGTAGTAGTTGCCGCCCGCCGAAGCCATGCTGTTGGCGAATACCTGCGCGTACAGCGTGTCGATCTGCGCCCTGACGTACGCCTTTTTGAGCGCGCTGCAATAGGCGAACGACAGCGGGCCGAGCGCGGTGACGCTTTCGGGAACGGTTATTTCGGTGAGCGCGCGGCACATTCCGAACGCGCCGAACCCGATATAGGTGACGCTGTCGGGAATGGTTATCTCCCTGAATGAACAGTACATGAACGCCCTGTCGCCTATCTTGACTATGCCGTCGTGCAGCACCACCTCCGAAAGGCGGCTGCAACTCATGAACGCTTCGTAGCCTATCTCCTTTACAGGCAGTTCTTCGCCGCCCTCCTCCGAATAGGTCTCGGGCACGATAAAGCTTTTAAGCGCCGACTTGTTGCCGCTTACGCCGCTGACTATGTAGTAAGTGCCGTCCTCGGACAGCGTATAGTTGACCTGAGCCTCGCCGCAGCCCGAAAACGTGCCGAGCGCGGCTATGGCGAGTATGGCGGCGAGCGCGCCGCTTGCGAGTTTCTTCATCATAGGCATATTTTAGCACATTGCAGCACCTTTTGCAAGGATTGACGCGGCGGGCAAAGGCGAAAGTACGGTGAAATTTTCAGCCGACGACTTCGCCGAATACCCTTAAAAAATTGCCGAGCGCGAACTTTTCGACAATTCTTTCGGGCACACCGCGCCCCGACAGCCCCGCTAATATGCGGGGTATTGCCGTGCAGTCGGGTATTTCTTTGCAGGCGATTATGCCGTCGAAGTCGCTGCCGAGCGCGACGCAGTCCTCGCCGCCGACGTTCAAGACGTGAAAAAAGTGGCGATAGAAGTTCTGCAAGGCGTCGCCGTCGCCTAAAAAGGTGCGCGAAAAGTTGAGCCCTATCGCCCCGCCCATGTCGGCTATGCGCCTTATTAGTTCGTCGGGCAGGTTGCGGCGGTGCGGGCAGACGGCGCGGGCGTTGGAATGGCTGGCGACGGGCGGTCTGCGGCACAGATCGAGCATTCTCGCGGTCGCCCCGTCGGCAAGGTGCGAGAGGTCGACGATTATGCGGTGCGCTTCAAGCTCCTCCGCCGCCCGCTCTCCGCGCCGCGTGAGGTTCTCGCCGTCGGTGAAGGCGTTGGGGTTATTCCACGCGAGCGAAGCCATCTTAACCCCGCGCTCGGCAAGGCGGGCAATACCCGAAACATCGCCGCCGAGAAAGCCGAGATTTTCGACGGTAAGCACGGCGGCAACCCTGCCCTCCGCACGGGCGCGGGCTATGTCCGAAAGACAGGCGGCGGGCGCGAGCGCGTTCACCCTGCCGAGTTCGGAGAAGAAAAAAGCCGCGTAACTTTCAAAGTCCGCGGCGGAATTTTTACCCTCTGTAAATATCGCGTAGCACTGCACGGCTATGCGGCTTACAAGCTGTCTTTTGGTGTTCACCTGCCCGTCGAAGTCGTCCAGCCCCCGACCGCTGCCGAAGCAGGCGGTCAGCGTGTCGCAGTGCATATCGGCGCAGGCTATCTGCGCACGATCAGCCTTAAAATTTTTCTTATCGGTCTGGGCGGTTTTACACATATTACGGTCATACTTTACCCCTGTTGATTATTATCAGGACAAAGTCGCCCTCCCTCACCTCGATATGGGCGGTCTGGCTTTCGGCTATGTTGGAAAGCCCTATGCACCTGCCGTAGTCCAGCCTTTGGGGATAGGCGTATTTGAGCCCTGCACTACCCATTATATGCGCGCTGCCGCCGAATGGCAACACCGAGAGCGTCCTGCCTTTAAGTCCGTCCAGTCTGACCTTGCCGCTGCCGACGAATATGCGCGAACGCGGCGTTATCATAACCGCCTCCGCACCGCGCTTCTTTGCGGCAAGAAGCAGGTGAATATTGCCGAAAAAGTGGTCCTCCCTGCCGCCGTCGCCGCCGTATATCTCGATATAGTCCGCCCCGCAGTCGATGAGCTTATGGAGCGCGAGCTCGCCGTCGGTGAAGTCCTTTTCGCTGGGATATATCTCCTCGGGCGGGGGCGTAGGCATATACGGCAGACTGTCGAAGTCGCCGACGTTCTTGTCGATATGCACCTTTGTATGCGCCCACTCGTAAGCGCCGTCCGAACAGACGACGATTGCGCCCGCGTCGTCAATCTCGCCTGAGTAGGGATCGCCGTTGAGAAGCAGTATGCCCTTCTTCATTTTCAGCCCTTTATGGCGGCAACCGCCGCAGACATATCCGCCGCGCCGAACACGGCAGAACCGGCGACGAGCACGTTTGCGCCCGCCTCTCTGATAGCCGCGGCATTGGCGATATTCACGCCGCCGTCAATCTCAATATCTATATCGGGTTTGCCGATAGTTAAGGCATATTCCCGCGCCTTTCTGACGTTTTCGAGCGCGGAGGGGATGAATTTCTGCCCGCCGTAGCCGGGGAATACCGACATTATGAGCACCATGTCGCACAGCGGGAACACGTCGAAAATCTTTTCGACGTCGGTATCGGGGTTGACCACCGCGCCGCACTTTACGCCGTAGGATATGATGAGTTCAAGCGTCTCTCTGAGGTAGTCGGGCGAAATCTTCGCGCAAGCCTCATAGTGCACGGTTATTATGTCCGCGCCCGCCTCGGCGAAGAACTTTATCTGCGTCTTGGGGTGCTCTATCATGAGGTGCACGTCGAGGGGCAGCTTTGTGAGCGGACGGATATTTTTAACCATCTGCCCGCCGAAGGTTATGGGGGCGACGAAAGAGCCGTCCATTACGTCGCAGTGCACGAGATCCGCTCCCGCGAGCTCTAACTTTTTAATTGCCTCGCCCATTGCCGAAAAGTCCGCAGAGAGTATTGAAGGGGCTACTTTTGCCATGATATTTCTCCTTTGAAAGTGTTGAATGTACAATGTTTTCCGTTCGGCCGGGTTATTCGCCGTCGCCGTCGAGATAGCCCGCGCGGAGCTGACCGCACGCGCCGCCTATGTCAGAGCCTATCTGCCGCCTGAGCGTCGCCGACAGCCCGCCCTTTTCGAGCAGCCCCAAAAAGCGGTAAGCCTGCTTTTCGCCGAGCGCTTTCAGGTGCCGCTCCTTGACCTCGTTGAGCCTTATGAGGTTGACGTGGCACGGTCTGCCTTTGAGGAGCGCGATGAGCTCGTCAGCGTGGCGCTTGTCGCAGTTTTCGCCCTCGATGAGCGAATATTCAAAGATATACCGTCTGCCCGTCTTGTCGAAATAGTTGGCGCAGGCGGCGAGTATGTCCTTAATCTTGTACTTATTGGCTATGGGCATGGTACGCGCCCGCTCCTCGTCTGTGGTGTTGTGCAGCGACACCGTAAGGTTTACGGGTATGCCCTCGTCGGCGAGGTCGTACATTCTTTCGACCAGCCCGCAGGTGGAGAGCGAAATGTTCCGCGCCGAGATGTTTATGCAGTTTTCCGCCGTCACGCACCGCAGAAATTTTACGACGTTGTCGTAGTTGTCGAGCGGCTCTCCGCTGCCCATGAGCACGATATTGGTAACGCCCCGCCTGTTGCCCTCCGAATGAAGGGCGTTGACGACGAGCACTTGCGAGAGTATCTCGCCCGAGGTGAGGTCGCGCACCCTGCCGCCGAGCGTGCTGGCGCAGAACTTACAGCCCATTCGGCAGCCGACCTGCGTCGAGACGCACTGCGTATTGCCGTACTTGTATTTCATTAAAACGCCCTCGATTACGTTGCCGTCGGCGAGGCGGAAAAGATATTTTTCCGTGCCGTCCGCGCCCGTCAGCGTCTTTATTATCTCTATCGGGCAGTCCTCGAAGCGCTCGATAAGCGAAGCTTTGAGCGAGGCGGGCAGACCGCTCATTTCGGATATGCGCCTGCCCTTGTTTATTCCCTCGAAGATCTGCTTTGCTCTGAACTTCTTTTCGCCGAGGGAGAGCATGAGTTCTTCTATTTCGTTGAAGTTTAAATCCTGTAAAATCTCTTTCATTTTCTGACGAATGACGTGACGTAGAAGCCCGCGCCCTGCGAGATGTGCGGCAGGAATTGCAGGCCGTACCTCGTCGTCCTGTGCGCGAGCGGGGAGCTTGGAATTTCCAGCTCATATTCGGGATGTCTTTCGAGGAAGCCGACCGCCGCGCTGTCGTTCTCCTCGGGAAGTACCGAGCAGGTCGAATAGTACAGCCTGCCGCCCGTCGCCACATAGCGCGAGCAGTTGTCGAGTATCGCCCTCTGCGTTGCAACGAGCGAGGCTACGTCCTCCTCCCTGCGGTTGAGCATTATGTCGGGGTTTTCGTTGATTACGCCCGTGCCGGAGCAGGGGCAATCGCACAGCACCGCGTCGAACGCGCCCTCGTAGGCGGGGTTGAATACCGTCGCGTCGCCGACCTCCGAGCGGACGTTCTGCACGCCCATTCTCTTTACGTATTCCTCTATTAGCTGCCGTCTGTGCGGGTGCAGTTCGCCCGCGACGACTTCGCCGCACTTCGAGGAGAGCAATACGCTCTTGCCGCCCGGCGCGGCGCAGGCGTCGTACAGCCTGCCGCACGGCTTTATCGCGTCGCAGATTGCGACAGAGCCGACCGACTGAAAGGTATAGTCGCCCGCAAAAAACCCCTCGTCCCTGACGAAGTTGGGGAAGATATATACATCCCTGAAAGGCGTGGGAATATGCGGCGACGAAAGGTATTTTTCGGCGTTTTTCACGAAGCGAACGCACAGCCCCTGCGAGCGGGCGGAAAGTATGTCCTCCGCCTCCGCCTTATAGCTCCTTTTAAGCTTTTTTACCAGCCAAAGCGGGGCGGAACACTTTATAGAAAGCGCCTCGTCCGCGCGTTCGGGAAGGGGCGGCAGCTCGTACCCGCGCAGAAAGCCGTTGATAAAGCCCGCCGCGCCGCCCTTGCCCAGCTTTTTGGCAAGTTCTACCGCACTGTCCACGACCATATAGTCGTGCTTGCCCATAAATTCGAGCATATACAGCGCAATTTTGAGAATGAGCCTTACCGCCGCCTTGGGGTTACTCTTGGCGTTGTGCGAAATAATGCTCGTCAGATATATGTCCTTTTCGACCACGCCGTAGCATATCTTTACGGTGCGGGGCTTATTTATGAACTCGACAGGCGTTTCGGCGATTGCCTGTTTCAGGTATTTGCCCCCCGAATATACCTTGGTGAGTACCAGATAGGGGTCTGTGAGCGGGTTAGTCAAAGCGGTCGCCCGCCTTTATCTTTCTGCCGTTAACCGCGTCGGCGGCGGCTATCGCCCTGCCGCCCGCAAACTGAATGAGTGTGACCTTGACCGCGCCCGATTTGCAGGCGATGACTATGCCGCCCTTGTCGGCGGAAAGCACCTCGCCCGCCTCGCCTTCGCCCTCGCAGGGGGAGGCTTTGAGAAGGTTTACGGTATTGCCCGCAAGCGTACAGTACGCCGCGGGGGAAGGGCTCATGGCGTTTATCAGCCGCGCGACCTGCGCCCCGTCCGACGAGGCAAAATCTATCGCCGCGTCCGCCTTGGAAATCTTTTTGCAATAGGTGGCGCGCGCCTCGTCCTGAATGAGCAGGTTCTCGTCCCCTCTCTCCAGAATTTCGACGGCTTCGACCGCCGCGTCTGCCGAAAGAGCGCTCAGCTCGTCTGACAGTTCGCCCGCCGTCTTGCCGACCGCCGAAGTGCGTCTGACGAGCAGTATCCCGCCGCTGTCGAGCGAGAGTTCGGTCTTCATCACGGTCACGCCCGTATATTCGCAGCCCGCAAGTATTGCCGACTGAATGGGGCTTGCGCCCCTGAACTGAGGCAACAGCGAGGCGTGGAGATTATACACCCCGCGCGGAAACGCGTCCAAAATCTCCTGCGTCAGTATCTGCCCGTAGGCGCAGGTTATCATCAGGTCTGCGCCGAGCGCGCGCACCTCGTCGGCGCGATCGCGTATCTTAGGGCAGTCGATGACGGGTATGCCCAGCGAGAGCGCATAGCTCTTGACGGGCGTGGGCGTCAGCTGACGCTTCCTGCCGACAGGTCTGTCGGGCTGGGTTACGACGGCGACTATCTCTCTGCCCGCCGCAATCAGCGCTTTGAGCGGCGCGACGGCGTACTGCGGCGAACCCGCGTAAACTATCTTCATCTTATTCGCCGTCCTTGGGCTCGTCGAATACCTCGCTCGCCCTGTCGATATAGAGTATGCCGTCGAGGTGATCGAATTCGTGGCACATACAGCGCGCGAACAGCCCCTCGCCCGTTACGGTGTGCTTTCTGCCGTGCCTGTCGCGGTATTCCGCCTTGACCTTGTTGGGGCGGGTGACTATGCCCTGCTTGCCCTTGACCGAAAGACAGCCTTCGCCGCCCGTCTGTTCGCCCTTGACCGAGAGTATTTTGGGGTTAATCATCTCGAAATACCCTTCTTCGAGGTCGATGACGACGACGCGCAGGCTTACGCCCACCTGCGGCGCGGCAAGCCCCGCACCGTTTTCGGCGCGGACGGTCTCCTTCATATCGTCGAGAAGCGCGAAAAGCTCCTTATCGAACTTTCTTACCTCCTCGCTCTTTTTGCGGAGAACTTCGTCCCCGACCTGAACGACATATCTCAATGCCATTGATTATACCTCCTGCCCGCAGGCAATGTGTTTGTTTTGCGCCCGCACTCCGTCAGGAGAGGTTTGCGGGGTTTTCTTCGACGTAGACGAGCACCGACGGCTTGGACGCGGCGACGGCTATGTCGTAAATATCCGAAAGCAAGGCCTTGGTTCTCAGGCGCATGAGCACCTGATAGCGCACCTTGCCCTGTATTTTCTTTATCGGGGAGTGCATCTTGTTGAGGAAGATGAACTCCTGCGGGGAAGCGGCGCGGAGCTTTTCGACGGCGGTATATGCCTCCCTTAGCGCCTCGATTGCCTCGTCGTCGCGCTCGGCGACGACCATTACCCTGCATATAAGCGAGTAGGGCGGGAACAGCGCCGCCTTTCTCATCTTGACTTCGTTTTCAAAGAACCCGCGATAGTCGTAGGCGACGGCATAGCGCAGGATATAGTTTTCGGGCGAGTAGGTCTGCAATACCACCCTGCCCTTGGCGCCCGCCCTGCCGCTTCTGCCCGCCACCTGCGTGATGAGCTGGAAAGTGCGCTCGCCGCTGCGATAGTCCGAAAAGTGCAGGCTCATATCCGCGTCGAGTATGCCGACGAGCGTGACCGACGGGAAGTCGTGCCCCTTGGCTATCATCTGCGTTCCGACGAGTATATCCGCCTCGCGGTCGGCAAAACTTTTAAGTATTTTATAGTGTCCGTCCTTGCCCGTCACGGTGTCGTTGTCCATTCGGAGTATGCGCGCCGAGGGGTAGAGCTCTTTAAGCTCCGCCACCACCCTCTGCGTACCCGTGCCGCTGTACCTTAGATGTCTGCCGCCGCATTCGGGGCAGGCGGACGGCATACGGTATTTCGCGCCGCAATAGTGGCATTTGAGGCAGTTTTCCTCGCTGTGGTAGGTGAGGGACACGTCGCAGTTTTCGCACTTTGCGACATACCCGCAGTCCGTGCATATAACCGTCTGCGAATAGCCCCTGCGGTTGAGGAATATTATCGCCTGATTGCCCGTCGACAGCGCCTCGTCGAGCTCGGCGCGGAGCATTGCCGAGAGATTTGAGGGGTTGCCGCGCCTTACTTCCCTGCGCATATCGGCTATGAGTATTTCGGGCATGGGCTTGCCGTTTATGCGTTCGGTCAGCGTGACCAGCCCGTACCTGCCCTCCGAGGCCTCGATATAGCTCTCGACCGAGGGCGTCGCGCTGCCTAAAATGAGCTTACAGCCGTTATATTCCGCCCTCATCTTGGCAATATCCGCCGTCGAATAGCGGGGCGCGGTCTCGGAATTGTACGACGAGTCGTGCTCCTCGTCGATTATTATCACGCCTATGTTTTCCAGCGGGGCGAATATCGCCGAACGCGCGCCGATGGCTATTTTTGCCTCGCCCGAGCGCAGTCTCCACCACTCGTCGAACCGTTCGCCCGCCGACAGCCCGCTGTGCAGTATTGCCGCCTGCGCGCCGAACCTGCGGCGCAACTGGCCGAGCATCTGCGGGGTGAGCGAGATTTCGGGCACGAGGAATATCGCCGACCTGCCCGCCGCGAGCTGACGCGCGATGAGCGTCAGGTAGATTTCGGTCTTGCCGCTGCCCGTCACGCCGTGAATGAGCTGAACGCGCTTGTCCGACTTTTCGATATATTCCACCGCGGCGGTCTGCGCGGGCGTGAGCGTCTTTGCCGCCTCCTCGCCGCCGTCCGCGGGAATGGGGGTGCGGTTGCGCCGCACCTTATACACCTCGGCAAGCCCCTTCCCGACGAGCGCGTTTATCGCGCTGCGGGAGTGCCTTTCGCACATTGCCGTATAGGGCTTGTCGCCGCCTTTAAGTTCGTCCAGCGCGGCGAGTTGCTTCTTTGCCGAAGCGCGGATTTCCCCCTCCGCGCCCGTAAACCTTAAATATTTTCTATATACCTCGCTGACCTTGCCGAGGCGCATTTCGGAGGGCAGAAAGAGGCGGAGCGAAGCCGCGCGGGGAACGCGGTAACGCCGCGCTATGCCCTCCATCAGAGAAAAACATTCGGGAACGAGCGCGGGCTGTTCGTCGTAGACCTCGCTTACAGGCTTGATTTTTTCCGCGGCAAAAGAGGGGGTATCGCAAAGACCGATGACGAACCCCTCCACAATTCTGCCGCCGAACGGCACCTTTACCCTGCAACCCACCGCCATATCGTCGGGGCAGGAATATTCAAAAACCCTGTCCGTCTGAGAGTGGGCTATATCTACTATAACGCGAGCGTACATAGCTTCAAACTTCCGTACAGTTTCGGGCAAAACGCGCTTGTTTTTATGCCGCAAGCGGGCAATTGCCCCGCATATATGCCGCAACTAACGCCAATTTTGCTGTAATATGAAATATTACGGCGCAAGCCGTAATATCCACCTTTTTTCAGTCCTTGACCGATTTGATTTTGCCTTCTTCGATCTCATCGCAGGCAAGGGCAATTTCTTTGAGCTTGCCGGGATTTTCGTTGACGTTGTTGACGCTGTTCTGCTCTATGAGCTGACGCGCGCGCTTGGCGACGACTACGCACAGTTCGTAGCGCGAAGCGGGCTGACCGTCGTGACCGAGTTTTTCGATGAGTGAATCTACTGCGGGTACGTTAATCATTTATTATATCTCCTTTTTCGAGTATCTGGATGACTTGCCCCACGGCTTTGCCGAGGTCGTCGTTTACTATTACATAGTCATAGAGCGGGCTTTTCGACAGTTCATAGTCCGCCCTCTCCATTCTGCGGGCGATTACTTGCTCGTCCTCCGTTCCGCGCCATTCGAGCCTTGCGCGGAGCGCCGCTCTGTCGGGCGGGGCTATCATAACGAGCACCGCCTGCGGATAGGCTTTCTTGACGTTGAGCGCGCCGTCGACGTCTATTTCGAGTATGACGTCGCCCTCCGAAAGCTTGTCTTCGACGAACTTTCTCGGCGTGCCGTAGAGGTTGTCGAAGTGGCGGGAATATTCGAGGAACCCGTCCTCCTCTATCATTTTTTCAAATTTGTCTCTGGTGAGGAAAAAGTAGCTTACGCCGTCGACTTCGCCCTCTCTCGGCGCGCGAGTTGTGCACGACACCGAAAGCGCAGCTTTTCTGCGCTTCAAAATCTCGCCGACGATCGTTCCCTTGCCTACGCCCGAAGGTCCCGACAGGACGAGAAGCGTACCTTTATTCAATATTCTGTACCTGTTCCCTTATTTTTTCTATTTCGTTTTTGAGTTCCAGCCCCAGCCTCGTGATGACTATGTCGTTGGACTTGGAACACATCGTATTTGCCTCGCGGTTGAATTCCTGCACGAGGAAGTCGAGCTTTCTGCCGACCAGACGGAGATTGCATATCTCCCTGAACTGCGCTATGTGCGATTTGAGGCGGGTGAGTTCTTCGTCGATGTTGCTCTTGTCGGCAAACACGGCGACCTCGGTGAGCAGCCTGCCCTCGTCGGGATTTACCCCGTCGAGATAGCCCCTTACCTTTTCTTCCAGCCTCTTTTTATAGTCCTCGGCGACGAGCGGCGCGCGGAGCACCACTTCGCCGACTATGCGTTCAATCGTATCAACCCTGCCGAGCATATCTTCGGCGAGCTTTTTGCCCTCTCTATCTCGCATGAGGTCGAGATTTTCGAGCGCGGCTTTGAGCGCCGTTTCGAGCGCGCGCAGCATTTCCTCGTCCGCGCCGGACGCTTCCTCCTGCCTTACAATGTCGGTCTGCCGCATGAGCGACGACACCGTCACGTCGTCGGCAAGCTGGGGAAAGAGCTCCTTTATCTTTGCCGCCGCCTCAACGTACGCCTTTGCCGCGCCGACGTCGAGATAGAGGCTGCGCGCCTTTTCGCGCTTGTCGGTAAAGGTGATGAATACGTCCGCATGACCTCTCGTCAACTTGTCCCTGACTATGCCGCGCACCACCTCCTCCGAGGCGACGAATACGCGCGGGCATTTGACGGATATGTCGAGATAGCGGTTGTTGACCGTCTTGATTTCGGCGGTGAGTTCAAGCCCGCCCTGTCTGTATTCGCCTCTGCCGTAACCTGTCATGCTGTACATAGCAAATTGCTCCGAACGATATTATTGCTTATACATTATACTATACCGCCGAGCAAAAGACAACCCGTTTGCGGCAATGCGGAAAAATTTTTTCAATAGTCGCCCGCCTCCCGCTCGGCAAGCCCCCTGCGCCGCTCGGTCACCAGCCGACAGGCGGGACGGGACGCCGTCTCGAATGTGCAGAGCGACTGATTTGACGAGGCGATTACCCCCGTCACGTCGGCAAAATACGCCGCGCCCTGCGCCGCCATTACGACGGGAACGCCGTAGAGATAGGCATAGCTTCTTATTATGAGCGGCGGCATTTCGTCCGCAACCTCGCGCAAGATGGCGACGACGAGATTGCACCCGCACGCCGAAAGCGCCGCCATGTCGTCCGCGAAATACAGATCGCTGTCGATTATCAGCCCGACCGAATAACCGCCGAGGCGGTATACGCCCAGCCCCGAACCCGCCCTGACGAAATCGCCGTCGAGCACCCTGCGCATATCGGTTATGCCGAGCAGTCTGCCCTTGTCCGCCGCCGCCACCGAACGGCGTTTGAGCCCGCGGCTGTCCGTATGGCAGCCGCACAATACGCCGCACCCCGAAGCTGCGGACAGCCTTGCCAACTCTTCAAAGCGGTTGCTCCTGCCCGAAAGTTCGCTCTCATAGTCGACCTCGCCGAGCGCGGAAAAATTGAATACGGCGATGTCGCATTCGGGCAGACGCGCGTCGGAGGGCAGTCTGTTCCTCGTTGATACGCAGATTTTCATACTCCCATACTATTTTGCGCCGCGCAAAAAGGTTACTTGTTCTATGGCGGAGGACAGGCGCATACCTTATGAATATGAAAAAGACAACCTCTCTCTTGCTTGCCGCGCTTGCGGCGCTTTTCACACTGCCGACCGCAGCCTGCGGCGGCGAAGAAGAAAAACTCTGTTCCTACGACATCAGCGCGACATATTCCGCCGAGGAACGCACGCTTACGGGAACGGTGACTTTCGACTATTTCAACGACACGGGGAGCGAGATAAGCGACCTTAAATTCAACCTGTGGGGCAACGCCTACCGCGAAGGGGCGACCTACTCGCCCGTCAGCCGCGAGAGCCAGTCGGCGGCGTACTATGACGGAACGAACTACGGCGGAATGGAGATAACCTCCGTAGAGGGCTGTTCGGCGTGGGAGGTGTGCGGCGAGGACGAAAATATTTTAAGCGTCGCCCTGCCCGCGAGCGTATTCCCCGACGAACGCGCGAGCGTCACTATCTCTTATACCCTCACTCTCGCAAAAGTAAACCACCGCACGGGCGTGACGGAGGAAAACTGCGTCAACCTCGGCAATTTCTACCCCGTGCTCTGCGCGTACACGGGCGAAGGGTTCGTGCAGACGCCGTACTATCCGACGGGCGATCCGTTCGTGTCGGAGTGCGCCGACTATAAGGTGACCTTCACCTTGCCCGAAAACTATATTGCTGCGACGAGCGGCAAAGAGACGAGCCGCACGGCGGCGGAAGGCAAGATTATCGTAAGCTATTCGCTCGAAAACGCGCGCGATTTTGCGGCGGTGCTTTCGGACGGCTTTTCGACCGAGAGCGTCAGGACGGGCGACACGACGATAACCGTATACTATACGGGCGACCAGGCACCCGCAAAGGTCGGGGAAGTTGCCGCGGCGAGCCTTGAATACTTTTCGGAGAAATTCGGGGAATACGCCTATCCCACCCTGTCCGTCGCCATGACCTCGCTTTCGGTGAGCGGAATGGAATACCCCGCGCTCGTAATGATTGACGACGACCTTGATACGTCCGACGCGGTATATACGACAGTACACGAAACGGCGCACCAATGGTGGTATGCAATGGTCGGCAGCGATCAGGTACGCGCCGCGTGGCAGGACGAGGGGCTTGCCGAATATTCGACGCTCTGCTTCTTCGAGAGCAACCCCGTCTACGGCTTCACGCGGACGGCGATGCTCGACGCGGCGACGCGGGCATACAGGGCGTACTATTCGGTTTACAGCCAGATTTTCGGCGAGGCGGACACGACCATGACGAGGTCGCTCGACCAATTCGCGGGCGACTATGAATACGCCAACATTGCCTACAACAAGGCGCTGATAATGTTCGACGCGCTGCGCTCCGCCATGGGTGACGACAGATTTTTCGGTGCGCTGAGAAATTATTTCGAGCGCTGCAAATTCACCCTCGCGGGCGAGGAACACCTCATAGCCGCGCTCGACGAAAAGTACGACGTCGAGGGAATGATTGACGGATTTTTAAGCGGCAAGACCATAATCTGACGGTATTTCAAAGCCGCGCCCCGCAAAAAGGCGGGGGCGCGGCTTTTATTTTCTGCAAAACTGCAACGAGCGATAAGCGCGCCGCAAGCCGCGAGGCGCATTTTTTTCGCTTAATTTATGCCCGCAATGGGTTGCAAATGCCGTAAATGTGGGATATAATAATATTATAGAAAATTTTTTTGAAAGGGATATTATGGACGCTAACCCAAGTTTTAAAGGCAACTTCTACACCCTTTCCGCCTGACCTGCGAATATTCGCCGTTCGGTGCGGAGAGGTTTTACGCGCATCGAATAAGAGGTGAATTATGGTCAATTACTTTGTTTCCGACAGCGGCTCCGCGCTCAGCCGTCTGGACGATTTCAGGCGACTTTGCTGGGTGGATATGGTAAGCCCCACCGACGGCGAGGTCGAGAGCGTTTCGCGCGATACCGGCGTGCCCGAGGACATGATTAAAGCCGCGCTCGACGAGGAAGAAAGAGCGCGTACCGAATTCGACGAAGGCTGCTCGCTGTTCGTCGTCGACTGTCCCGTCATCGAGGAGAGAGATTCGGGCGATACCTACTCCACTCTCCCCCTCGCTATAATCTACAACAAGAACTGCGTCATCACCGTCTGCCTCAAAGGCAACCCCGTGCTCAAAGACTTCATAACGGGCAGGGTTAAGGTGTTCTGCGACAAGCCCGTGCACTTTATTTTAAGCTTTATGCTCGGCAATGCCAAGCGCTTCCTCTACTGCCTCAAACAGATCGACAGAAAGAGCCAGCGCGTGCAGGCGGAACTTGCCAAGACGCTGCGCAATCAGGACATTTTACAGCTTTTAGAGCTTGAAAATTCGCTCGTCTACTTCTCGACGTCGCTCAACTCTAACTCCAAAGTGCACGAAAAACTGGCTAAGGTCGAGGCGGTCGCCACGCGCGAGGACTATCAGGACCTCTACGACGATATGGCGATAGAGTCGGGGCAGGCAGCCGAAATGTGTAAAATTTACAAGGATACTCTTTCGGTCTCGATGGACGCTTACGGTTCGGTCATCTCCAACAACGCCAACGACACGATGAAAAAACTGACGGTCATAACCATTCTGCTTGCCATACCGACGATGATAGCCGGCTTCTGGGGAATGAATATGCCCGTTCCCTTCCAAGGGATGGACGGATTGGTGTGGTTCTGGCTGGTCGTCGGCGTGACGCTTGCGCTGACCGCCGTAGCGGGCGTATTTCTCGTCAAGTCCAACGTGCTCAACAGAAGGCCGAAAAAACGCAACAAGAGGAACAGAAAATAGATGCCCGTCTTACAGTACAGATGCCCCGCCTGCGGCAGGGAGTTTGAAGAATTGGTCAAAAAACACGACGACGAAGTGCTCTGCCCGCATTGCGGCGCCAAAGCCGAAAGATGTTACAGCGGCGCAATGTTTTCGGCGACGGGCAAGCCCGTAAAGAAGTGCAGCGGCAACTGCAAGACCTGCGGCGGTTGCAGATAAACTGTGCCTGACCGCCCCGGAAAGCCTGAAAAAGTGCGGCGGCGCAAACTAAATAAACGCGGAAATTTTTATGCGGAGGATTTATCCTCCGCTTTTTTCGCGCCCCGAAAAATTTACGGCAAAAGCGAATAAAGCCCGCCGTCGCAGGCAATAACCCTTCCGTAAACTTTGCGGGAGGGTTATTTCCATGTTCGTGCGCGGCGCGGCAATACTTACCTCAATACTTACGGGGCTGGCGCTCATTCTGGCGGCAGCGCTCTGCGCGCTCCCCGACCGACTGACCTTCGACGGGGCGACGGAATACACATTCTTTACGGGGCACACCTCCTCCGACTGTCGCACGGTGACGGCCGACGCAAAGAGCGCGCCGCTCGTGCGGCTGACGCTCAGAGACGTCTGCGGCGAGAGCGCGACTTTTGAAGAATTTGACGTCGAAAGCTATCTTTCTTCGGTAAACGGCGAGGTACTGTTCACCGAAGAACTGTCTGACAGCGTCAACTATTACTGTTCCGCAGACCTGCCCTATTCGGTAAGGCTGTACGGTCGGACGGTCAACCTGCATATCTGCGTCAGGGAGGACAGGACGATAGTCGCCTCGCCGATCATCTTCGGGGGCTACTGATTTTTCGGGAATTCTTATTTTTTTATTCGACGCGTATAACCGCGGCGGCTTTGGCAATAATCTTCTTGCGGACAAACTTCCGCAATCGCACAAAAAAAGTAAAACAAGGAGTTTTGAACAATGAACGAACAAAAAAGGATGACAAAGAGAAAGCTTATCGCAAGGTCGCTTATCCTGGCGGCGTGCATTCTGGTGATTGCGGCGGTGACCGTGACCTGCGTATTTGCCGCCAACGACTGGGGCAGGGGCTTCCAGTCGGTCGACAAGGGCAACGAGGACATCGAGCAGCCCGACGACGAGGACGACGAGGACGACGGTCAGAACCAGACGCCCGACGATGACGACGAGGACGATACCCCCACCGCGACGGACGACACCTTCGCCCTGCCCGTTTCCGAAGTAGAGATAGTGACGGGTTACGTCTTCTGCAAGGACGCGACGCTCGGACACTATCACTTCCACAGCGGGCTTGATTTCGCCGCAGACGCAGGCACCGAGGTAGTTTCCTGTCTCGACGGCACGATAGAGAGCATTGTCGAGGGCGACCGTCTCAACGGCACGACGGTGACGATAGCCCACGATAACGGCATAAAGACGGTCTATTCCTACATCGATGCCGCAGAAGGGCTGGAAGCAGGACAGAGCATTGCGCGCGGCGAAGTTATAGGCACGATCGCCGAGGCGAACGGCGCGGAATTCGCGCTCGGCCCTCACCTTCACTTTGCAATATATGACGACGGGGAACTTGCAAACCCCGAGGATTATCTCGAAATTTCTTCAAAATGATCATTCCTCCCCCCCCCATATCGCTGTCCGCAGGCAGGCTTGCGCCCGCCTGCGGACTTTTTTTATACGCGGCGTTTGAGGTTACATTTTAGCGGTTATATTATACGGGAAATTAAAAGTGTTCAGTTATGTTAAATTTTGGGAATTATGAAAGTTTACAACAAAATTTTAATTTTAACACTTTAAATTAACATAAATAATCGGCTTTATCATATATTTATGTTATAATCAAACATTTTCTACATTTAAAAAAATTTGCGGTTTGTCATTGACTAACATTTTTTCAGATGATATACTACAAACGAAAACGGACGGAGATGTTCGTATTTCAATGCGTAAGCATACGATGCGGCAGGGGATACGACCTGACGCGGATATACCCACAGGAGGTAACAGATAATATGGAAATGATTTATGAAAGGCTTGCAAGTCTTGAAGAAAGAAACGAATTCTACGGGGTGAGCCCCCTTTCTTACGTCGTCCTTGACTGTGCAAGATAAAAAGCTGACGACAGATATATAAATACTTTAAAGCGAGGTAATAGATATTATGAATAATATAATTAAAAATTTTCTCTTCTCCATGAATATGGCTACATGGTCGGCGCAGGGCTCTTCCAAGAACCGCCTTTCCAACTGGTCGGAGAACATCTGATTTAAGGACGCGTCAATACGGCGCACCGCGGGTGCGCACTGCCGCAAAAAACATTCAATATTTAAAAGGGAGGTGCTGTTATGACAGATTTCTACGAAAACTTATCCGCAATGGACAGCGATAAGAATGCGATCGGCGTATCACCCCTCGCATACGTATTGTTCAACATGGGCAGATAAAAACAAAAAACACTTATGACAAATTCTTGCGCCGCGGCGGGCTAACGCCGCGGCGCACTTTATTTTTCCGCCCGTCGCATCGCGTTCGGGCGGGCTGACTGCGTATTGCGGGCGCGGACGGACGGTCAGAATGACCGCGTATTTCTGCGGACGCAGGTGAATTAAGTAAATTACGACTAATACGGGGCGGACTGTTGCCTTTTTAAGGGGAAAGTGATATAATCGCCGTGAGGAGCTTGCCGATGATTGACTATCTTAAAATCGACGAATACACCGAAAATAACCGCATAGAGGCCAAAAAGGCGCTGGGCGGCTTCCCCAAGAGCCTGTGGGAGACCTATTCTTCCTTCGCCAACACCATGGGCGGCGTTATTCTGCTGGGCGTCGAGGAGAAAAAGGACCACTCGCTTTCGGCGATTGACCTGCCCAACAGGGATAAGCTTGTCGATACTTTCTGGCGGACCGTGCGCGACAAGCGGCGGGTGAGCGCCGTAGTGCTTACGGCAAAGGACGTAAAAAAGGTCGACTATGAGGGCAAACGCATAGTCGTCATAACCGTGCCGCGCGCCTCCCGCTTCGACCGCCCCGTGTATATCGGCGACAACCCGTACACGGGCACGTATTTAAGGAACGGCGAGGGCGACTATATCTGCAAGCCCAACCTTGTCACGGCAATGCTCAAAGACGCGCGCTCGACGGCGGGCGACGCGAGGGTTATCAAGAGCGGACTGTCCGCACTCGACTTCGACTGCGTAAGAGATTTCAGGATAAGGCTGGAAACGCTTGAAGGGCGACAGAGCGAGGGTTCGGACATAAGCTTTCTCAAACGCATAGGCGCGGCGAAAAAGGGCAGAGATACCCGCCTGCACCCCACCTGCGCGGCGCTTCTCACATTCGGCAGGCGGGAGATGATAGGGCGATACTACCCCGCTTTCAGCCTTGAATACCGCGACGGCGAGGGCGGAATTGCGCCCGACAGCGCCGAGAGCTGCAACCTCTACTCCTTCTATTTCGCCGTATGCGAGCGCATGGCGGCTTACGCCGACGGAATGGCGGTTTATAACGCGCTGTGCGAGGCGCTGTTCAACGCAGTAGCGAACGCCGATTATTCCGACGGGCGGGGCGTGACGGTCATAAAAGAGGGCGACCGAATGGAATTCATCAACGGCGGCCGCTTCCGCACGGACATTGACGAGGCGAAAAGGGGCGGCGTTTCCGCGCCCCGCAACGAGGCGACGAAAAATCTGTTCGCAAAGCTGGGCATCGGCAACGGCTCGGGCAGCGGCATACCCGCCATATATTCGCTGTGGCGCAGAAAGGGCTGGGCGACGCCCGTATTCGAGGAGAGTTTCGATCCCGACGAAATACGCCTCGTTCTCTACTTCTGCGGCGAAAACGCCGAGAGCGAGCAAGACGAAAGGCGCAGGGCGGCGCCCGTCAGACCGCTACAATATTCGCTCATCGTCGACTGCCTTACCGAACGGCGGACGGCGAGCGCGGGCGAACTTGCCTCAATGGTCAACCTGCCCTCCGAGAACGTAAAGCACATTCTCGACAGGATGAAGAAGAACGGGCTCGTCTCCTTCGACGGGCATAAATACAGCCTGAGAAGATAGAAAACAGCGGCGGCGCAGCACCTTTGAGGTACTGCGCCGCCGCTTATTATTGAACCGTATATATATGCGGGGCAATTGATTTTTTCGCAACATTATCTGCGGCATATATGCGGGGCAATTGATTTCGTCGAGGAATATATGCGGGGCAATGCGCCGCGCCGCCCGAAATATATTAAATATGCGTTAGTTGCGGGATATGTACGCCTCAATTGCCCTTTTAAGCCTTTCCAGCCCGTCTTGAAGGCGGGCGCGGGGGCAGGCGACGTTCAGCCTAATGAAAAGTGCGCCGTTGCCGCGATACTGTGCGCCCGACGACACTATGAGCCCCGTCGAACGGCGGATAAATTCCGTAAGCTCGTCGCTGTCCGAGCAGAAAGACGAACAGTCCAGCCAGAGAAGATAGGTGCAGTTCTGGCGGGCGCAGACGAGCGCGGGGATATTCGCGGCGATATATCCGCGGGCGAACGCCTTATTTGCGGCGATATAGCGGGCAACTTCGTCCAGCCATTCGCCGCCCCGATTGAGCGCGGCGACCGTAGCCGCAACGGCGAAACAGTTGGGTTCTGCCACCTCGTCGGAATTTACGCCGCGCACCGCCTTGTTGCAGATTACGGCGTTTTCGGCATAGATTGCCGCCGACTGCATACCCGCGATATTGAAAGCCTTGCTTACCGAGAGGCAGGTGACGCTTATTTCCGCCGCCTCGGGGCTGACCGACGCGAAGGGCGTATATTTTGCGCCGCCGTCGACGAACGAAAAGTGTATTTCGTCCGAGATGACTATGACGCCGTATTTCTTGCAGAGTGCGGCTATGCGAGAAAGCTCCTCCTCCGTCCACACGTTGCCGCAGGGGTTGTGCGGATTGCAGAGAATAAAGAGCGTGGTAAGCGGCCGCGAGAGCTTTTCTTCGAGGACGGCAAAGTCTATTTCATACCCGCCGCCGCGATAGACGAGCGGCACTTCGAGCGTGTGCCTGCCCGCGTTCTCTATGCTGTGAAAGAATATGTCGTAGACGGGCGTAAAGAGCGCGACGCTGTCGCCGACGTTGGAAAGGCGCTTGACGAGCGACGATATGGCGGGGATTATACCCGTCGTGAAGGTCAGAAACCCGCCGTTCATCTTCCAGCCGTAACGGCTCTGCCAGAAATCGACGTACGCCTGCGCCCATTCCCCGGGCACTACGTTATAGCCGTAAATGCCGTGTTCGGCGCGGCGCAATACCGCCTCTTTAATGCAGGGCGCGCACTCGAAATCCATATCGGCTATCCACATCGGGAGTTCGCCCTCCGCCACGTCCCATTTGAGCGAGTTCGTGCCCGACCTGTCGGTGAGCCTGTCCAAACCGAATTTATTTTCCACGAGATATTATCTCCGTCGCGGACACGTCGACCTTGTCCGCCTCCATTATTATTTCGCCGAAGCCCTCCGCGATTATCCTGCCCGCAGAGGGATTTTTTATGCTGTCGACCGTGCCGACTATGTCCGCCTCCACCGTCGAATACTCGAACGCGAGCGTCGTATTTTTGAGGGTGCAGTTGACAAGTTTGAGATTTCTGACGTAGCACAGCCCCTGCAGACTTTCGAGGGTGCAGTTTATGAAAGTCAGGTTTTCGGCGTTCCAGCCGAGGTATTCGCCGCTTATGAAGCTGTCCCTGACGACGACGTTGCGGCTGTTCCAGAACGCGTCCTTGGAGATGAGGCGCGAGTAGGTTATGACGACGTTTTCGGCGCCGTCGAAGCAATAGTCGCCGTCGAGTTCGAGCCTGTCGCAGGTCACGTCCGCACAGTTCATTGCAAAATAGTTGCCCTTTGCCTTAACCCCGTCGATATGCACGCCGCGGCACGCCCAGAGCGTCTCCTCCGCGTTGGGCATTCGGCAGTCTGAAAGGGTGATATCCCTGCTCCTTCGGAACGTCTTGGGCGCTTCGATGAGGCAGTTTTTAAGCGATAAGTCGCGGGTATACCACAGGCCCGCCCGCGCGTTTATGGTCAGGCGGCTGTCGCTTATGCGCACGTCGTCGGAATACCATACGGGGTATTTCCAGTCGAAAGTACAGCCATAGAGCGCGATATTGGCGCTCTCTTTGAGGGGCGATTCGCCGTCGGCAAAAGTGCAGTCGAATATTTCGAGATCCCTGCCCTGAAAGAGCGCGCGCTCACCCGTGAGCGTCTGTTTTTCCAATCTTTTCATCTTGAATTCCGTAAAAAATTATATCTCTATGAGATAGCCCGCCTCGCGGAGCGCCTCGGCTATGTCGTCGAGCGCCTGCTCGCTGTCGGCGCTGACCGTGTGATAGTGATAGCCGTCGGTCACGCTCATAAGCGGCTTGGACGCGCCCGATTTGAGCGAACGGTAGAGCTCCTCGGCGTGAGTCATGGTAGAAAGCCCCAATTTCGCCGAGATCTTGCCGTACACCCTGTGGCTGACGAACACGTCGTCTATCCTGCCGCCGCGCGAGATTATGATCTCGCTCTCGTCGACGAGTTTTTCAAGCGGATGACGGCACTTGAATACCCTGCTCCTCAGCCCGCCGCCGTCTAAAAGATAGCCGCGGCTCGTCGAGATGACCTCGTACCCGTTTGCGCGGAGCAGGGCTATGTCCTGCACTATCACCTGGCGAGACACGCCGAACTTTTCGGCGAGCGCGCCCGCAGATACCGCCGTCGCCGACGAAGCTATGCTCTCTATGATAAGTTGACGCCGCTGTGTGGCTTTCACTTGTCGTCCTCCTCGGGATGAAGCTCTTTGAGCGACAGGTCGAGTATGGGCGCGGAATGGGTAAGCGCGCCGCTGGACACGAAGTCCACGCCCGTTTCCCTGATATTTGCTATATTTTCGAGCGTGACGTTGCCGCTGCATTCGGTGATCGCCCTGCCGTCTATCATCTTAACCGCCGCCTTCATATCCTCGACGGACATATTGTCGAGCATTATTATGTCAGCGCCCGCTTCGAGCGCTTCCCTGCACATATCGAGGTTTTCTACCTCTACCTCGATCTTCCTTACGAACGGCGCGTAAGCCCTTGCCATTTCAACCGCCTTTTTAACGCCGCCCGCCGCGCCGATGTGGTTGTCTTTGAGCAGCACTCCGTCCGAGAGGTTGTAGCGGTGATTGTTGCCGCCGCCCACCCTTACGGCATACTTTTCAAACACGCGCATATTGGGCGCGGTCTTGCGGGTGTCGAGCAGTCGGGTTTTGCAGCCTTCGAGCAGTTTTACGACGCTCCTCGTGTAGGTTGCAATGCCGCTCATGCGCTGCAGGTAGTTAAGCGCGACGCGCTCGCCCGAGAGCAGTACGCGAATGTCGCCCGAAACGACGGCGAGGCGCTGACCTTTCTTTATTTCGTCGCCGTCCTTGACGAACTTTGCGACCGTCGTGCCCTCGTCGAGCAGTTTGAACGCCCTCTCGAACACGTTGAGTCCGCAGATGATGCCGTCCTGCTTGGCAATGAGCTTGACCATGCCCTTCTTGTATTCGGGCATAACGGCGTTGGTGGTGACGTCCTCGTTGCCGATGTCCTCCTCTAACGCCTGCTGAATGAGCCTGTCCATTATCATCTTTTCGGTGAGGTTGTTCATAACTTAGTTCTCCTTATAGTTTATATTTATATCCTTGCCCTCGGACGCCGCCTTTACCGCCTTTCTTACCTGCGTCCTGTACTTTGCGAGCAACTTCTTGGGGTTTTTGTACTTATCCATGTCGAGCGACGCGACCGCCGCGCTCTCCCCCTCGCTTTCGGCGGGGGAATATACGCTCGTTATGTCCTGCGCCGCGCGCTTGGCGAACAGCAGACTTTCGAGCAGGGAGTTGGAGGCCAGCCTGTTCTTGCCGTGAACGCCGTTGCAGCACGTTTCGCCGACGGCGTACAGCCGCGACATAGTCGTTCTGCCCTTGAGGTCGCTCCTTATGCCGCCCATGAAATAGTGTATGGCGGGAACGACGGGTATGCACTCCGTAAATACGTCATACCCCTCCTCCTTGCAGCGCTGAACGATGGCGGGGAAGTGCGACGCTATCTTCTCTGCGGGAATGTGCCGCATATCCAGCCAGACGTGCTTGGTGCCGTCCTTCTTCATCTGCGCGAATACCGCGTCCTTTACGACGTCGCGCGGTTTGAGCTCGTCCGTGAAGCGGTTGAAGTTCTTGTCGAGAAGGTATGCGCCCTCGCCGCGAACCGACTCCGAAATGAGGAAACGGCGGCCGCGCTTTTTGGAATAGAGCGAGGTGGGATGCACCTGAATATAGTTAATTCTGTCGACAGCCACGCCGCGATCTATGCAGACGGCGAGCGCGTCGCCCTTCAATATGCCGAAATTGGTAGTATTGCCGAAAGCGCCGCCCAGCCCGCCCGTCGCGAGCACGGTATAGTCGCCGAAGATCTTATGCACTTCGCCGCTCGCGTTGTCGAGCACGACTATGCCGAAGCATTCGTTGCCGTCGGCGATGAGGTCGAGCATGGTAACCCGCTCGGCAAGCTCGACGTTGTCAAGCTTTCTCACTGCCGAAAGCAGGGTGGTGGTTATCTCCTTGCCCGTGCTGTCCTCGTGATAGCATATCCTCGGGAAGGAGTGTCCCCCCTCCTTGGTATAGGCGAACGAACCGTCCTCCTCGCGGGCAAATTCGACGCCCAGCGAGACGAGGTCGGCTATTACCTCCTGCGAGCCCTTAATCATGCTCTCCACCGCGGCAGGATTATTCTCGTAATGCCCCGCGCGCATGGTGTCTTCATAGTAGCTGTCGTAATCGCCCTCGTTTCTCAGCCTGCATATTCCGCCCTGCGCCAGATAGCTGTCACAGTCGGTAATCTTGCTCTTGCATAAGACGAGCACGCGCTTGTCGCGCGGCAGATTGAGCGCGCAGTTTAGCCCCGCGACGCCCGTGCCGACGATTATTACGTCATATCTTTCTTTAAGTGAATACATAATGCCGCCTTTAACTTTGATTGTAAGCAGTATACAGCAAAAGTTTACACCTGTCAAGTCAACTGTCAAGTTTGCTGTAAAAAGGCAAGTATGTGAACAATCGACAGCAAAAGTCAAAATTTTTCGTACTTTACGGACGGGGCGGCAAATAAGTTAAAGCGTAAGGAGAAAGAAATTATGAAAATAAGCAGACTTTACGGCAGCAGGATAGAACGCGCCGACGGCGGCGCGGATGGCGTCATACTTGCGGTGACCTACGAGGGCACGGATATTTCGGGGCTGATAATCGCCGACGACAACCAGCGCGAAGCGTTCGTGCCTGCGGACGGCGCGACCTTCGGGAGAAAGCTGACCTATTCGCGGACGGCAAAAAAGCCCGTCCCGTGCGCCGTGCTCAGGCTGGGCAGGGCGGCGTTTACGGAAGCGGGCGAATTTTTGGGATACCTCGAAGACGTCTCGGCAAAGGGCATTGAATTGGAGAGCGCGAAGATAGGCGGCAAGCGCTACGAATTTTCGCGGCTGGTGCTGGGCGACATAGTCATCGTGCGCGGCAGATCGCTTGCCGAGATTGCCGCAAGGGATATGTTCATAGGCGCGGTGTGCGGCTGATTTCCGACCGCTTCCGCGGCGTTCACCGCGCGGCGTAAGCCGAAATTTATTGGCGCGGCGAAAAGCTGCGGGCGGGCTGAAAAGGACGCAGCCCCGCAAAAAGACGGAGAGGCGGGCGCGGCTTTTTTGCGCCGCGCCCGCCTCCCTAAATACCCGCCTTTTAAAGGTCGTATTTTGCCATGAGTTTAAGAAGGGCGTTGAACATCTCGTTGAGCGCCTCGCCGTCGTCGGCGGTGAGCGTGCCGCGCACCTTTAAAAGGGTGAGCGCGGTCTTAATCTTTTCAAGCTCCTGCCTGTCGCCCCTGCCGAGGTTCTTTGAGAGCAGTTTGTCGGCTATCGACATGGCGTGTTCGAGGCGCACGGTGCTCTGCGCGGGCGGGGCTTTCGGCGGGGCATATTCGGGCACGAACTTCCTCTCCTCGCTCACCCTGACGGGTGCGGGCAGGGGCTTTCCGGCGCGTTTTACCGTCAGCGCGCACAGCGCGCCGTACACGAGATAGCCGACAAGCCATAAAGCCGCCGCGACCATTGCCGAATGAGTGAGGTCATAGTTAATGCAGAACAGCGCGAAAGTCAGCGCGGCAAAGGCGTTTACAAGGTGCAGAAAGGGGCGTTTGTCCGCCGAGCGCAGTCGCGCCGAGGCGAGCGAACAGATCAGCGAGAGCGCGCACACCCCGCCGAACGCGGCGAGGTCGACGAGCGCGACCAGCCCGAAAGATACGCCGTCGAATGCGGCGAAAATACCGTCGAAAAAGTTTACAAGTTCGTCCATACAGACTGATTATATCCGCATAAGCCGCAAAATATATGGCGGCTTTTGCCGTATTTTAAAACTTTCGGCGGTATCAGTCTATGCCTATTTCGCGCACGGCGAAGATATTGACTACGCGCGTGGTCACCGCCTCGTCGCTCAGCCCGAATACGGTGCGCACGACCTGTCTGTAAAGGCGGAGCTGGGGCGCGTATTCCTTTAATAAATACTCGTCGCCGCGGGAGGAGAATTTATAGTCGATTATGTCCGCGCGGACGACTTTGCCGCCATCATAGCCGAGCGCGAGCAGGTCGACCGCGCCCTGCACGATTACGCCGTTGCCGTCCTCCTCGCCCACGCCGAAGTCGGCCTTTTCGCCCCGTTCGAGCGCGCGGTAGCCCTCCGACGACAGACGGCAGATAAATTCCCGCTCCTTATAGAGCCGCACTTCGCCGCCGAACTGCAGGGCGGGCATGGCGAGTATTCTTTCAAGCTGTGCGCCGTCGAGAAGGGCGCTCTGCGCCTCGGTCATAAGCCCGCCCTCTACCCATTCTTCAATGCACTTTTCGGCGCCCTGCCTGCGGGAGAAGTCGTACAGTTCGAGGAAGCGGTGATAGGCTATGCCGCGCTCTATGCCCGTCGCGCCGCGCGGCTGTTCGCCCTCGAAAAGTCTCGGCGAGACGTCGTCCTCGGCGTCGAAGCGGATGAGGCGGGAAGCCGAGCTCTTGACGGGCAGATCCGCGCCGCTCTCGTAGGGGTAACGCGCGTCAAACTGCGCCGTCAGCCAGCCGTAGAATTTATCGTCGGCGCGCGCCTCGTCTATGCGCACGCTCTCGCCGCCGCCCTCGTCCGAAAGGCGTTCGACGGGCAATATTGCGGGGTTAAACTTTGCCGCGTCGAACAGTTTTGCATAGCAGTCGGCGTTGAGCGCGGACAGCGCGTCGTACTCCGCCCCGCCCGAGAGTATCTGCAAAGAATACTTTGCGCGGGTGCAGGCGACGTAAAAGAGATTTATCTCGTTGTTGAGCTCCTCCCGCCTCTCCCGCAAGGAGATGACGCGGCGGAGCATTGTGTTCTTATACACGCGCTGATCGGTGTCGTAATACCTCGGCGCGAAGCCGAAGTCCTCGTCGAAGGGCATTTCGTCAGAGCCGCCGTCGCCCTCGAAACTTTCTGAAATATCGGTGACTATCACGACGGGAAATTCCAGCCCTTTGGAGGCGTGCATGGTCATGACGGTTATGCTGTCCGCCGACTGCGGCACGGGCGCGGTCACCTTATAGCCGCCGGCTTTGAGCTTTATTATAAACGCCGCGAGCGACAGTTCGCCGCGCGGGGTATACGCCTCGCTCTGCAACCGCCTCAGCCCTGCAAGCTTTTCCTTTGAGGCGAACTTGCCGACGAACCCGCCGACGGTCAGAAGCTCGTCGATGAGCGTCGCCGCGCCGACGTAGTCGGAGAGCTTTCTAAGCCTCTCCGCCTCGGCAAAGAACGCCGCAAGCTTTGCGGCGAGCGCGTCCCTCCGCCGCCTGCAATAGTCGGCGGCGAGCTGCCTGAAAGTCACGCCCCGCCCGACGTAGCCCGATTTTATCTTTATTTCGGCGAGCTCGTCCTCGGTGAAGTCGCCGAGCGGCGAGAGCATTGCCGAGGCAAGCGGAATGTCCTGCAACGAGTTGTCGAGAAATTCGAGCACGTCGCACACCTGCCGCACCTCGGAAATTTCGAGCACGTTCTGTTCGGCGACGCCCGTGACGCCGTAGCCCGCATTGCCGAGCGTGCGCATTACCGCCTGCACCGCCGCGTTGGAGCGCTTGCGCGTTAGCACGCATATATCCCCCGCCTGAACGGGCTTTTCACAGCCCGCGTCGGCGTCGTACCAGTTCTTTTTGAGTTCTTCCTTGACGGCGGCGAGCACGGCGAGCGCACCCGAGTGCGCCGTCTTTGCCGCACCCGAACGGCCGATTACCGAATATACGCCGTCCGCCTGCTCCTTCTGCTCCTTTGTCTTGTCGAACTGCCTGACAGCCGCCCTGCCGTAAGCCTCCTCGGGATAGCGGCTTCCGCCGCGCATGGCGTGGCCGTCGGAATAGTCTATGTCCGAGAGCGGCGAAGTCATGACCGTCGGAAAGAGCGCATTGACGAAGTCTATCACCGCGCGGCTGCTTCTGAAATTGTCGGGCAGGACGATATAGTCGCCCGTCGCCCGCGCCGCCTCGCACTTGTCGGTGAATATCCGCGCCTTACTGCCGCGGAAGCCGTATATTGCCTGCTTGACGTCGCCCACGGCGAACACGTCGCCGCCGCCCGTCATGTCGCATATCGCCGCCTGAATGGGGTTGACGTCCTGATATTCGTCGACGAATACGTATTTATATTTGCACCGTATCTGGTTGCGTATGTCCCCGTCGCCGTATTTAAGCAGGCGGTAGGTGAGCTGTTCGAGGTCAGCATAGTCGAGCTTGCCCTCGTCGCGCTTGATCGCGGCATATTCCGCGTCGAACAGCAGCACGAGGCGGGCAAAAGCCCGCGCCAGCCGCCCGCTCTCAAAGTAGCGCGAGCGCTCGGTCGCCTCGTCCGCAATGTCGCCGTTGAGCTTGGAATATATGCCCTTTATCCTCGCAATGAACGCCTTGAAAGCCTCGTCCGCCTCGGCGACTTCGGGTTTGACGTTGGGCTTTTTGGTTCTGACGAGCGGGGGAAGCGGCGAGAACACGTCCTTTGAAGCCGCCACGCTTTGCAGCGCGTCGCAAGCCTCGTCGAGCAGTACCCCGTACTTGTCGGCGTTTATGGGCGGGGCAAATCCGTCGGCAAATTTTTTGGTTTCGGCGAGCAGGGCGTTGCACCTCTGCGCCCGCCATTTAAGGTATTCGCCGCAGACGGCGGCAAACCCCTGCTCCGAAAAGGTCTCATCCGCCGCGACCGCAAGTTTTTCGGCATAGTCGGGAAGTATGCGCGCGTCGTCGAGCGCGGAGATGATCATCTTTTTGAGCCCGTCGTCGGAGCGCTTGCTGCGCAGCCTTTCGAGGGCGTAGACGAGGTCCTCGTCGTCGCCGTCGTAGAGCCTGTCAAAGAGCTGGTCGACGGCGTTCTGCTTGAATTGCTGCGTTTCGTAGCCGTCGGCGAGTATTTCAAACCCCGCGTCGACGTCGAGAACGTAGAAATAGGTGCGGATGAGCCGCGCACAGAAGGAATGAATGGTGCTTATGTCCGCCTGACCGAGCGCCGAGAGCTGCTTTTTAATGCGCTCGGCGACAACCCCGTCGCAGTCTTTGAGGCGGGCGATGAGCTCCCCCCTCAGTTTGGTCTTCATCTGCGCCGCCGCCTTCTTGGTGAACGTGACGGCGAGTATTTCGTCGAGAGTCGCGCCCTCGGCTATTATGTCGGCAAGCCGCTCTATCATTACCGAGGTCTTACCCGCGCCCGCAGACGCGGATACCATTACCTTGCCGCGCGCCTTTATCGCGCGGAGCTGTTCGGGCGTTCTTTTCATTTCTTACCCTCCTTTTGCCTGCGCGCAACCTCGGCAACTCCCCTGCAATCGACCTTGACGGTCGGGCGTTCGCCCTGCTTTCTGAGGTCGAAGCCGCAACAGCCGCCGAACTTGCAGTACTTGCACACTCCCTCGGCGGGGGAGGGCGAAATATTGCCGCCGTACATCTCCTCCGCGCCGCCGCCGACTACCATTACCGAATAGTCGAGGAAGTCGGAAAATTCCTCCCTGTCCATAGCCTTGTCTATCTTTCTGCCGTTGAGGTAGGCGTTGACGAACGCGCTCCGCTCCTTTTCCTTAACCGCCGTGTCGGAGCTTCTGACGACTTCTTCGCTGCTGTCCATAAAGCCCTGCAGGCAGAAGTTGAGCGAGCTCTCCGCGCCGTATTCGACTTTGGCGGGGAAGTAGTACGCGCCGACCGCGCGCTTGCCCTCCGCCGCCGCGCGGAGATAGAGCGGAAGCTGGGTTTTAAGCCCCATATAATACGCGCTTGCGCTGTCGTCCGTCGAGCCAGTCTTATAGTCTATTATTCTGACGAGGTCGCCGCAGGTGTCCACCCTGTCTATCCTGCCGCGCAGCACCGTCTGACCGAGCGGTATGCGGAAATCGCGCTCCGCCCCGTCGACCTTGAACAGCGAGTTGGCGAGCTGGCGGTATGCCCCGACGGTGACGCGCCGCGCCTCGGCTATGAGCGCCGCCGCAGTATATTGCCCGCGCTTATCGCCGCCGAGCGCCGAATATTCGGGCTTTGCTATGAGGTCGCGGGCTATCTTCTCGGCGTATTCCGCACACTCGTCCTCGCTTGAAAAGGTATTGAGCGCGTTTGCCGAACTCTGCAATACCTCGTGAATGAAATTGCCGCTGTCGAGCGGGCGCAGTTCGCCCTCGGCGCGTTCGGCAAGCCTCAGCCCCTGCGACATGAAGCACTTGTAGGGGCAGGCGAAATAATTTTCGAGCGCGGTGGGCGACAACGACGAGCCGTACAGCCCCCTGCCGTCGGTCAGCGGGCGCTTTGCCGACTTTTCGCCGAGCACCGAGCCGAGCGCGGCGGAAATATACCCGTCGCCCGACTTTTCGGCATAGTCCGAGAGGGCGCGGCTGACCGCCGAATACTTATCTATGGGAATATCCCTCGCCGAGGATGCCGAACGGCTTTCGCCGCCCAAGTAGAATGCAAGCCGCCTGAGCGCGGGGAGCGGGCGGGAGAAATACTGCGGGCTCTGCGTGAAGTTGCCGTCGCCGAAGTCGGCGGGCACGGGCGAGAGATTGCCCCCGCCGCGCGAGAACAGCCGACAGGCATAGTCGACGACCTCGCTGGGCGCGCGCTCCTCGCCGCCGCTCTTTAAGGGCGTTATGAGGTACAGCCCGCGCGAAAAGGCGCAGAGATTGAGCGCGGTTATCTCGCGCAGGCGATCGTTTACCTCGCTTATCTTGGGCGAAACGGCGAGGTTTATGCCCTCGAGCGAGCGCAGTTCGGCGTCGGTTAGTATGGCAGTATCCTGCGACGAAGCGGGTACTGCGTCGGTGAGCCCCGCCACGAAAACGTACTTGCTGCCCGTGTTGACCGTCTTGGAAAGATCGCCGACGAACACCGCGTCCTGCTTGGGCGGAATGAGCGAAATTTCCGCCGCCGCAAACCCGCTCTTTAAAACCGAAATGAGCTTTCGCTGCGGCATATTCTGCCCCGAAAGCCTGCGGGCTTCGCCTATGACGGTCATTATCGCCTCGTACGCCCTGCCGTTCATTGCCGCCACGGAGGGGAAGGCTTCAAGCGCCTCGTCCTCCGCCGCGAGCGCGAGTGTATCGGCGAGCGCAAAGTCGTCAGCGAGCGCGACGAGCGCGTCGAGCACCGCCGTACCCCTGCCCGCCGCAAGGCGCGACAGCCCGCCGAGGAAGCGCGAGCGCACCCTGTCGACAGCCTGCGCGTCCAGCCCCGCCGCCTCGCAGAGTTTTGTGTTTATCTGGCGCTTTACCCCGCCGCGGCCGCTTGCCGCGCGGAGCAGATAGTTGATGAAGTTGTCCTTGTCCCGCCGCGCGTCTTCGCCGCAAGCCGCAAGAAATACCGGCGAGGAGACCACCTCCGCCACGCTTTGCAGGCGGCAGCCGTCGGCAAGGCAGGCGAGATAAGAGAGAAGAAAGGCGCACGCGGGGTGCGAGGAGAGCGGATAGCGCCTGTCGGCGTACAGCGGTATGCCGTAGGAGCGGAACGCCCTCTCCAACGCGGGCTGATAGGTCGGTATGTCGGGCAGCATTACCGAAATTTCGCGGTAGCGCACCCCGCCGCCCGAGACCAGCCCGACTATGCGGGAGGCGATATATTCGCACTCCTCCCGCTCGTCCGCGGCGACGGTGACCGTCACGTCCTCGGTGGGCATTACCTCCGCGCGGTGAAAGGCGTAGGTGTCGAAAAGGTTGCGCCGCAGATGTTCGGCAGCGCCAATCCTGTCCGAGGGCAGATTGACTATCGACGCGGGCTTTTTACATTCGGCGGCTATGCCTACGAAGGAAGCCCACGCCTGATTGAAGTAGAACGCGCCCTCGCCGCCGACGAACAGTCCGTCGACGCTCTCCGCCGCGCCTATACACGCGCGGACGCACTCCCTGACGGACGAAGTGAACGCCTGAAAGCCGAGAATTATCACCTTTGCGCCCTTTATTTTGGGCGACGACGCGATGACCTCGGGCAGGCGGCGGAGATATGCGTTTCTGTCGACGAGGTCGTTTTCGGCAAGATAGCGCTCGTATTCGGAATAGAGCAGGGCGAGGTCGGAGAGCTTGCGGCGCAAAAGTTCGCCGCCCGCCTCCGCCGAGGCGACGTCCTCCGACGATATGCCCGAGGAATAGAGCAGGGCGATGGTGTCGTAGATCTGCTGAGCCGCGCTCGTCGCCGACAGCTTTTTAAAGAGATTGAGCTTTGCCGCGTTCTCGTCGATTATGTATCGGAGAGCCATTGCCGAGCCCTGGCTCGTCAATAGGTTTTCCGCCCTGCCGCGCTCGGCGGCAAGAAACCTTGACAGCGTGTAGACCGAGACGGAGAAAGAGCCGCCCGCAGCCTCGCACAGGGCGCGTTCGGCGACGAGCGACAGCCTGTCCTCGCAAAAGACGACCGCGCTCCGCCCGTCGATGCCCGAGGAGGCGACTATTTTTTTGAATTCTGTAAGCGCCGCCGACAGCGTCGGGGCGATATAAGCTTTTACCATGTTGACCGCCTTGTATGATATGCCTCCATTATATCATACCGCGCGGCATTTTTTCCATATTTGCCGCATAAAAAGTTTTTACTTTCGTAAAATTATATGCTATAATAGCGAGTATGAAAAGATTGACCAAGATTGTTGCCGTAGCGCTTGCGGCAGGCAGCCTGATAACCCTTGGCGGTTGCGGCAGCACCCGTTCGTCGAGAATAACGACGGCGGCGAACTGGAACATAAGGACCTATAACGACGTCGAGCGGGACTATGCCGACTATTGGCAGAAACACGCCGAAGTTGCGACCTACGACGTCTCCTTCGAGCAGGGCACAAACCCCACGTATTCGCTCGACTATAACGACGGCGGCACGTACACGACCAGGTTCTATATGCAGGCGGAATACGACTGGAATTCTGCCGATATCCCCGAAGCTTACCGCACCGACGCAAAGGACGCGGTCTACGTATTCGAGACCGAGCTTTCGGTTTCCGGCACGTTCACGCTGACGTCGACGGGCAAGCAGTATAATTTTACCGACAGCGTAAAGACGGTCGTAAAGTTCCGCATGTCGGGCGACAACCTGCGCCCCGTCTACTCCTTCCACGACGTGGAGAGCACCACGCCCGCAAGTTACAGGGCGATCAGCGTCGACAGCATGTACAGCGAGGTAAAATCTCAGTTCACGACCTACTATAACCGCGACTGCACCGAGGCGACGGTGATAACCGAGCCCGACGAGGGCGAGAAAAGCACGCAGAGCACGGATATTTCGAGCAAGGAGGACTATTCGCTGTTCGAGAACTTCCAGCTCCGCGCGGCGGCGAGGGCGCTCACCAAGACCAACGGCACTTCCTATACCTTCAACGTATTCGCGCCCGAGGACGGCGGTCTGCACAGCGTACAGGCAGTATGCACGGGCGACTATGAACTCGACGACGAGAACGAAGGACAGAAGACAATAATCGACGCGCTCGACGCGGCATATCCCTACATCTTCGTCGAGGGCAATTCCGAAAGCGAGGACGAGGAGGCGCGCGGATACCGCTATACCTCCGTCACCCTCTCGCTCAATTCGTCCATGTCCGGACAGAGCGATACCTATTGGTATTCGACCGTCGAGAACGACGACGTCAACGCGGCGAGGAGCGTGTTGCTGCGCGTCATAAGCCCTGCGGCGTTCAGCCTCGGCACCATGCAGTATAACCTCAGCTCGCTCACCCTTGAAGATCTGGGCGCGTAACCAAACGCAAGTTAAATAAAACTGTCGCTCCCCGACGATTTTTTCGTCGGGGAGCTTTATTTTGCCCGCGAGAAAATTGAATTTAGGTATGTACAAAATAGTTTTAAAATGATATAATGTCTTTACAGAAAGCTTTTCGGAATGAAAAGAAGGGGGATTTTATGAACTGTACAGACCAAAGATTTATAACCATGGGCGAACTTCTGCTCCGCCTGTCGCCGCCTAACAACGAGAAGATAAGGATGACGGACGAATTCAAAGTGACCTACGGCGGCGCGGAGGCAAACGTAGCCGCATCGCTTGCAAACCTCGGAATAGACAGCTCCTACTTTACGGTAGTGCCCGACTCGTCGATAGGCAAAGCGGCGATAAGGTATCTGAGGAGCAACGACGTCCACTGCTCTCCCTGCGTTTACGGCAAGGGCAGAATGGGCATTTACTTCCTCGAAGAAGGCTTCGGCGTGAGGGCGAGCAAGGTGACTTACGACAGAAAGGACTCTGCCTTTGCGCTCTACGACTTCTCGACGATAGACTTCAAGGAAAAACTTAAAGGCTTTACGTGGCTGCACCTCAGCGGCATTACGCCCGCGCTCTCGCAGAACTGCAAAGACCTGATGATGTACGCCCTCAAAGCCGCGAAAGAGCTGGGAATAACCGTCTCGTTCGACTGTAACTACCGCTCGGCGCTGTGGAGCTGGCAGGACGCCAAGGACTGCATTACGCAATACCTGCCCTACGTCGACGTGCTTTTCGGCATAGAGCCCATCAATCTGCCCGGCCCCGACGGCAAGGACCTTAAAGAGGGGCTGTCGATGAACCCCACCTACAAGGAGCAGGACAGGGTTTTCCGCGCGCTCAACGCAAAATATCACTTCAAGGCGATAGGCAGGCACGTGCGCTACGTACACAGCGGCAGCGAGAACAGCCTGAAAGCCTTTATGTGGTACGACGGCGAGACCTACGAGAGCAATACTTTCAGGTTCACCATTCTCGACAGAGTGGGCGGCGGCGACGCATTCGCGAGCGGCATGATCTACGCCATAATGCGCGGAATGAAGGCCGAGGACATAGTCAACTTTGCCGTCGCTTCGTCGGTCATCAAGCACACCATGCACGGCGACTTCAACATTACCGACGACGAGGAGAGCATTGTCAGCCTGATGAACCAGAATTACGAGATAAAGAGATGAGGTAAAACCAGATGAGAAAATGTCTGCGCTGCGGAAACGAAATGGTCGAGGGCTGCGGAATTAAGGTGTTCGCCTCCAACGCGGGAATAACCCTGACCGACGACGAGGACAAGGCGTTTTTCGGCAGATTAGGCAGCCCGAAAGTGATATGCACCCCAAAAGTTGGACACTTTTGGAGGTGCATATTTTTATGTCAAGAGAAAAGAAATTTAACACAAAG
>CALVHL010000008.1 GCA_944327625.1 uncultured Clostridia bacterium | reverse complement strand
TTTATTTTTATTGATTTTGTTAAAAAAAATAAGAATAAAAAAGAAGCAGATAAAAAAGAAAATGATATAGAAAAAAAATAACAGGGAATAAATGTGTTGAGCAGTCGACGATTTTTTGTCGGCTGCTTACTTTTTACCAATATTGACAACTTGGACGCGGCTGTGGCGCAGACAGTTCGCTTCCGCCTGAATTTTGCGGCCGTTCGTCGGCATTTCCCCAAGCCGAGGGGCATTGACAGAATATGTCATTTATAGTATAATCCGAGTAGGGTTACGCGCCCGAGTCCGCGCCTTGCGGGCGCAGGTCGTCAGGTCGGCGGCGCAGAATTATAATCGTTTTGCGCGAAATAATTGCCGACGGAACGGCGCGAAAGCTGCAAATTACGGCGAAAGGGCAGTACCCGACAGGTAAGGAAGGGAAATTATGACGAAAATTAAAAAAACAGCTGTATTATTGCTCGGGATATTGTTGTTTTTCTGCGCGGCGATAGCTGCGGCTATGCTCGTCCCGGAAAACAGAACGGCGGAGGCGGCTACCGTGCACGATCACGACGACGGAACGTGGACTGCGATCTCCGGCGAGGTGAACTCGATGGTCTTCTGGGGGCGGGCAAGAAATTTTATCTGACCGGCGATACGACGATGTTGTCGGTAAGCCAAGACGGATTATTGTATTTAGAGGAGGGGGTTATTATCTGCCTGAACGGATATAAACTGCAATTTCAGGCGCTTGACGGCGGAGATGCGTTCGTGCGTACGAGGGGCGATCTGACTTTATGCAGTTGCAGATCGGATACTCCTTACGGGTACGGAAAAGTTTGCGGCATGTACAGTTTCGACGTCGCCGCTGACAGCACGCTGACGTTATCCGAAATTACGTTTGAAACCGGACAGCGGATCGGATCGACTGCAAGTAACAGAAGCAGTAAGCTTATCATGTCGAGCAGCGTTATCTGCAGCGGAAATTCGCAAAAGGCGTCGTGTTATTTGACCGACGTGAATATCGGCGGCGGAGAATTCCTTGCCGATCTCAAAAGCGATCTCGTCTCTCTCGAAGTGTCGGGCGGCAAAGTGCAGGGGGAGATCCCTATCGAGGCAGGCGATACGTTTGAAATGTCGGGCGGCGAAATTTCGGGTTGCGGCGGAGTAAAAGTAAACGGCGGTACGTTGACTATGAGCGGCGGCAAAATCTGCGGCAACAGCGCGGAGTACGGCGGCGGAGTGAGCGTAAACGGCGGCACGTTCACCATGAACGGCGGCTGTTTCGGCGGAGAATTGATAAACAGCGGCGGCTCGGTCGCCGTGACGGACGGCAGGTTTGCGCAAATGCCCGACGAGGAGCAGCTTGCCGACAATTACTCCGCGCACGATATTTCCATGTACGGCGGCGCGGACTTCGACGAAAATTTCAGGGAAGATTTCCCCTACGTCGTATATGAAAACGGCGCTGCGATTGCTGTTACGGCGGGAAATATTGTCTACGACGGCAGCCCCGTGCAGGCGGGCGTTGACCTGATTGTCGAAGGCGCGGACGGCGAGGCGCTGACCTGGCTTTACAGCGTCAACGGCGGATCGCTTGTCGCAGGTCTGCCGACGAATGCGGGCAATTATACTGTATGCGTCGTCGCGCTGAACGAGGCAAGGCAGTTTTTATCCGCGCAGGTCGGCATTACCATTGCAAAGGCGACAGACGACATGACGGGCATAACCTTTGCGGACAGCAGCTTCGCCTATGACGGGCAGGCGCACGGCATCGAAATAGAAGGCGTTCTCCCCGACGGAGTTACCGTAAATTATACTGGTAACGACATGACGGATTTGGGCGAGTACACCGTGACGGCTACGTTTGCGGGCGACTTTGTCAACTATTACGCCATCGACGCCATGACGGCTAAACTGACGATAGTCATGGGTACGTACGATATGTCGGGCATAACCTTTGCTTACGGCAGCTTTATTTATGACGGGCAGACGCACGGCATCGAAATCGAAGGCGTCCTCCCCGACGGAGTTGACGTAAGCTATATTGAAAACTACAAAATAAACGTCGGCGAATATGACGTTATCGCCGTATTCGAGGGCGACTATGACAACTATTACCCCATTGACGAAATGACGGCAAAGCTGACTATCGTAAAGGCAACCCCCATATATACCGCGCCGACGGGGCTGACGGCGAACACGGGCGATATTCTGGCGGACGTAGAGCTGCCCGCAGGCTGGACGTGGAAGGACGAAGTTCTGCAGCTCGTTGAAAGCGGGGAGTATAAGGCAGTCGCGGTCTATACGCCCGAAGATACCGAAAATTATAATACCGTCGAGGTCGAGCTGACGCTCACCGTCACCCAACCCGAACCCGAAGTAACCCCCGACGGCGGGACGGGACAGCCGATTATAATCGTCGCCAGCGTAGTCGGCACGCTTGTATTGGCGTACGGCGTATTCGCTCTGCTCTATAAGAAGAAGATCGTCAGCGGCGTGCTCTTTGAAAAGATCTATCCGTTCATAAAGCCCTGACGGCATGACGGTCCTGTAAGCATTTACTGTAAAGTAAAAGCTGTATTTTAAGCAGAAGCTTTAATATAGTAAAACAGTATGATAAAGTAAAGACAGTATGATAAAGTAAAAGTAAAGAGGGCGGCCCTTTTCGGTCCGCCCTCGCAAATTTTTTCAGGCAACGCAGTTATTGTTATACTCTTTTAATCTTGTCAGATTTATGCGTGTTTTAGCCTCTTTCTGCCGTTGATCAAAAAATGCAATTTATAGGGATAAAATTGCGTTCGTCGGGGCATAGTACGGGGGCAATTATAATAACTCATAAAAATATAAGCGACGGGGCGTTGTTGTCAACGCCCCGTCGAATGTTATATTTTGTATCTTATTATGTTTCGCATTTTTTTTGACTGGAAGCGGATGCGGGCGACATTTAAATGTGGCAATGGATTGATTTAAGGGACAAAATATATAACGAGGGGCAATTTCTTAATAAAAATAGTTAAAGCGGCGGTTTGCAAAAGCGCCGTTTGGCTCTGACACATATTGACAATTGCATATTGTAGTAGTATGATTATGTATAAGAATGAGGGCATACAAAGCCATTTTGCCGTACATCTTAAGGAGCAGACAAATGAAGGTAAACGTCGCGCTGTTGGAGGACGAACAATCGGAGAGAGAACATACCGTGAGTATGTTGAAGCGTTTTTTCGCCGAACTTAACGTCGAATTGTCGCTTACCTGCTATTCCGACGCGCAGAGCTTTCTCGGCAACGGCAGCAACTTTAAAGATTTTCAGTTGCTCCTCATGGATATAATTCTGCCCGACGGTCAGCCCAACGGAATGGACCTTGCAAGAGAAGTAAGGAAAGTCAATAACGACGTGGCGATTATGTTTATAACCAAGACCGTACAGTTTGCGATAAACGGCTATGAGGTCGACGCCGTCGACTATGTGCTTAAACCCTTAGTGTATGAAGATTTTGCGCTTAAACTCAAAAAGGCAATGCGCTATATAATGCTGCATACAGAAAAATTCATAGTGCTCAACCACAAGGAGGGCACGACGCGCATCGGCGAGAGCAAAATCTACTATATAGAGGTAATGCTGCACTATCTTATCGTCCACACGGCAAAGGGCGAATTTACCGTGCGCGGCAGTATTAAGAATATGGAAAGCCGACTTTCCAAAAGTTTTTGCAGGTGCGCCAACAGTTTTATAGTAAATTTAAGGCATGTTGACGGGGTAAAGGACAACTGTGTAATGGTCAAGGGGCAGTCATTACCCATTACCAAGACGCGCAGGGTGGCGTTCCTCAACGCGCTGAATGCCTATAACGGTGTAATGTAAATGTCCATAGAAGCTTTTTTTATAATGCGGTTTATGCTGTTTACCGCCGAACTTCTGGCAAACGAGTATATGCTCATCGGCAAATTTCCGCGGAAAAAGAATTATTATGTCAGGGCGGGCGTCGGCATAATTCTGCTTGCGGCAATTTCCGTCGCAGTCGCATTTTTAAACGAAAGGGTGTTGCTTGCGCTTAACTATGATGTGAGCGATGTCCAGCTGTATATAGTAATAAGCATTTCCTTTATAGTTCTGTTTTTGTGTAGTGTAGCGGCTATGCGATGCTGCTATAAATGCGATCTGTACAGCCTCTCGTTCTGCGCCATATTCGGGTATTGCGCAAGACATCTCGTATTCAGCATCTACGTGCTTTTCGTAACGCTCGTCTGTCCGCAGTTCAATCTGTTTAACTTCGGTGCATTTCACTGGGCAATGATCCCCGTCTATCTCACGGTCTACACGGCCATGAACATGGCGGTATGTTTTCTGTTCGTGCGCAGAATAAACCGAAACAGCGTATACGAATTCGGCAAGACAATTCTATTGCTGTATGCCGTGGTGCTGACGATAAACGTCGTAATAAATACCATAAGCGAGCTTTACGGGCGCGAGCGGTCCGATCTCTATATCATGGGGCTGATATTGCAGATTGCTTGCATGGTGCTCGTTTTGAGCCTGCAAACGCTGATAGTCGACAGAATGCAGCTCAAAAGCGACAAGAAAGTCGTGGATACCATACTCGAACAGCAGGAAAAGCAATATAAGTTCGCCGAGGCAAATGCCGAACAGATAAGCATAAAGGCGCACGATCTCAAACATCAGGTCGCCGTACTCAGGGCGGGCGGAGAGCCTGCGGAAAGGTTGCTTTCGGAACTTGAAAGCCTTACGGGTGCCTACGATACGGTAGTAAAGACGGACAACGCGGCAATAAATACGGTAATCGCAGAGAAGTGGCTGTACTGTATGGCGCACGACATAAAGCTTTCGTATATGGTCAACCCCAAGGCGCTTGAATTTATGGACAGCGTCGACGTGTATTCGCTCATCGGCAACATAATAGACAACAGCATAGAGGCGGTTATGCGGCTCGGCGAGAAGAATAAGCGCGTAATAACCCTGAATATCTCCGACAAGAACGGCATAGTCACGCTTTCCTCCAACAACTATTATTCGGGTAGCCTGGAAATGCGCGACGGATTGCCCGTCACGGTAAAGAGCGACAAGGCGAGCCACGGCTTCGGCATGCGCAGCATAAAGAGCATAGTCGAAAAGTATAATGGGGATATGAATATCTCTGCCGAAGACAATATCTTCATCCTTACTATAACATTCTGCAAATGACCTTGCGCTCGGCGCGGTCGGGAGCGGGAAATATCCTCAAAGTTCTGCACCTCTGCATTTTTGCAGGGGTGTTTTTATGTCGCCGAGAAAAAGCGTGCCAGAAAAGCGATAAGGCGTGCCAACTGTATTGACTGCAATAATGAAATGAATTAACATAAACCTGCTAAAACAAATACACTTTTAATCAAAAAAGTGTTAAGGAGGAATTAAAGATGAAAAAATTTGGCAAAATTGTGGCAATCGTTATGGCGGCAGCGGCAGTCACTGCGGCAGCGGCAGGCTTTGCGGCTTGCGGCGGAGAAAGCGCGGGCGAAATTCAGAAGACTTACATAGTCAGCGAAACGACCGAGGGCGCAACCGCGGGCACGAATTACAGCGTATATCAGCTGCACCTTCTCGACAATTCGAGATATGAGCTGGTAAAGACGACCTATACCTACGGTTACAGCATGAACCTCGGCACGTACAGCGTCGAAACTTTCGGCACATACACGGCGGGCAGCAGCGTCGACGGTTACACTTCCTATACGCTCAACCGTTCGGACAGGGCGATTGTCAATGCGTACTCGCTTGCAGGCGGATTTAATATCTATATCGATACCGCAACGGCAACCTATCCCGTCGAGCTCCCTGCAGAGAGTGAGGGCGAAAAGAACATGGCGCAGTCGGCAGATGATGTATTCGACGCCTACGGCGCGCAGATGACCGTCTACGTCAGCGACGCAAACAATACCTTCTCGCTGACAAACCCCAATGCGTAATGCGTCCGAAACGGGTAAACGGAGGAAGATAAATTGAAAAAAATTAAATTGAGCAGAAAAAAATCTATAATTTTAATGGCTGTAAGCGTCTTTCTCGCCGTTCTGCTCATAGTCGCAAATATCGTTACGAGCATCTATTCGGGGCTCATTACGGTTGCGCTCAGCGCCGGCGGAACGGTCTCCTCGGCGGAGGGTAAAGCCGCCTGCAAAGAGGTGGAGGCGGAGGGCATAGTGCTCCTCAAAAATGAGGATAACGCGCTCCCGCTTTCGTTCGACGAGAAGAAGCTTGCGCTCATCGGTCAGGACAGCGTAGACTTCGTCTACGGCGGCGCGGGCTCCGGCTCGGTAGATACCGCCAACGCCCCCACGTTAAGGGCGGCGCTCGAAAAATCGGGCTTTACCGTAAACTCAACTCTCTGGGAATTCTATACGACGGGCGCGGGCAAGAATTATCGTAAAAAGGTGCCCGATTCGTCGGGCAGGGGCGACTTTGCTGTCAACGAAGTGCCGCAGAGCGTCTATACCGATGCCGTGCTTTCAAGCATGAACGGCGATGACGTCGGCATAGTCGTGCTCGGCAGAAGCGGCGGCGAAAGCGCCGATATTCCCACTACGCCGCTCGCAAGCGGGTATCTCTATCTCGAACCCGACAAGGACGAGCTGGATATGCTCAAAATGGCTTGCGATAAGTTTGAAAAGGTAGTCGTAATAATCAATTCCAACAACGCCATGGAGCTCGGCTTTCTGGAAGATCCCGCTTATGCTAAAGTCAAAGCTGCTCTCTGGGTGGGCGCGGTAGGACAGGAGGGAATGTATGCGATAGGCGAGGTGCTCAGCGGTGAAGTCAATCCCTCGGGCAGGCTTGTCGACACTTATGCCTACGACTCGCTCAGCGCGCCCTCCGCGCAGAATTTGGGAAGTTACAGCATAACGAACGCTTCCGAAGTCAGCGACTATTCCAACAATGCAAAGAACTATATCGTCTATCAGGAAGGCATATATGTCGGCTATAAGTACTATGAAACCCGCTACGAGGACGTCGTGCTCGGGCAGGGCAATGCCGGCAACTATGACTATGATAAGACCGTTCAGTTCCCCTTCGGCTACGGGCTTTCCTATACCGAGTTTGAATGGAGCGGCTATACCGTGACCGAAAAGGAAGACGCCTTCGAGATAAAGCTCACCGTCACGAACAGCGGCGATTATGCGGGCAAGGACGTCGTCGAAATCTATATGCAGTCGCCCTATACCGACTATGACGGGGAACACGGCATAGAGAAGTCGGCGGTAGAACTCGTCGGCTTTGCTAAGACGGGTTTGATAGAGAAAGGCGGGGCAGAGGAAGTGATTATTTCCGTGTCCAAAGAGAGCATGAAGGCGTATGACGCCGACGGGGCAAAGACCTACATAGTCGACGACGGCACTTATTATTTCGCGGCGGGCAGAAACGCGCACGACGCGCTCAACAACATTCTCGCCGTCAAGGGCGCGGATATTGAGGGCGACGAAAATCTCGTCTATGAGTATGTTCAGCAGGAGTTTGACGCTCTGACCTATTCCAAATCTACGGCTACGGGCTACGCCGTAACCAATCAGTTTGAGGAGGCGGATGCAAACTATTACGACGACTGTACATATCTTTCGCGTTCGGATTGGCAGGCTACTATGCCCGTCGGAGCATACAAGGGCGGCAGCTGGACGGCTTCCGACAAGATGATTTCCGACCTCAACTGGTATCGCGCCGACGAGGTAATAAACGACAGCTCCAAGACGTTGCCTGCGCAGGGCAGCACCGCGACGAATTATAATGTCACCGACCTTACGGATGCGGATTATGACGACGAGCGCTGGGCGCAGATGATAACCCAGCTCGGCTGGTCGCAGGTCACAAGGCTTGTCAGAATGGGCGGTTACAGCACCATACAGATAGACACGATAAAGCTTCCCGCAACGCAGGATAAGGACGGTCCTTCGGGCGTTTCGGGTACGCTCGTAGGCGGAACGAGCACTATGGCTTGGCCTACCGAAGTCGTCATGGCTTCGACCTGGAACGTCGAGCTTCTGGAAAAGATGGGCGAACTCATCGGCGAGGACAGTATCGGCGCGGGCATAACAGGCTGGTACGCTCCCGGCGCAAACATTCACCGTTCTCCCTATTCGGGCAGGAATTTTGAATACTATTCCGAGGACGGCTACCTTTCGGGCAAGCTCGGCGCGGCGGAAATGCGCGGCGTTCGCTCCAAGGGCGTCATCGCGTATATGAAGCACTTTGCCCTCAACGATCAGGAAACTAACCGCTACGGCAATGCAATCTTTGCCAACGAACAGAGCATAAGGGAGATATATCTCAAAGGTTTCGAGCTCATTACTACCGAGGGCGGCGCAAATGCGGCAATGGCGGCAATGAACCGCATAGGTACGAGATGGGCGGGTGCCCATAAGGGGCTTATGACCGAAGTTCTGCGCAACGAGTGGGGCTTTGAGGGAATGGTTATTACCGACCAGGCGTCAGTATCTGCAATGTTCTATCAGGATATGATTTCCGGGCTCTGGGCGGGAACTGACCTTTGGCTCAATACCAACACGACTTATTGGTCGCTCGACGACTACCGCAACAATGCGACGGTAATGAGCTATGTTCACAGGGCGGCGAAGAATATCGTCTATGCAATCACCAACTCTAACGCCGTGCAGGACTACGGTTCGGGCAAGACGGGCATGACGGGACCTGCCGCCTGGCAGATAGCGCTCTACGTCGTTGACGGAGTGCTCGGCGCGGCTTGCATCGTCGGCATCGTCATCCCGACTATTGCGCTCGTGCAGGGCAGAAAGACGGGCGAAAAAGCCGAAAACGGCAATAATAAGTCAGATATTTCAGGCTGATTTATCAAAAAAATCTCCGGCGGTTTTAAAGGAGGAAGGCCGTCAGGAGTGGGATAAACTTATTCATCTGCGGAAAGGGCGAAATAAAAGTCCTTTCCCCTCCTTAAAATCGCGCAGGGCACTTTGTCCTGCGCATATTTTTTAAAGGAAAAAAGCCTATAATAAATGATTATTCCTTCAAAGTAGTAATTGATGGTAATGGGGATATTATGATGTTTTCAGAAAAAAAGATACGCTGATTGAAAAATCATTTTTTCCAAAATAAAAAAGCAGAAGAATATGATGAATGGTTTTATTAAAATTATAGTTTCCTAAAAAGACGGCTTTTTATGTCGAAAAACTTAATAACCGAGGGAACTATTGAGGAATTCGAGGCGGTTTTTAAGGATAAGTTTGTCAGGAAAACAATGAAAACCACCAAAAAAACTCGTAACGATTTGAAATATTAAGAAATGGGCGGGCGAGCCGAAGGGAGAGGGCGCAAAAGGCAATCTCCTCACGGCTCGCCCGCCTTTGCGTTTTAATCGATATTGACAGCTTTGGCGCGGCGTGGTAAAATATAGTTGCAAAAAAATATAGCGGGTTGCCGCTCAAAGAGTTGAAGATTTCGGACGAAAGACTATGTTTATTCTGTATGTTTTAGAGTGTATGCTCCTTTTATTTCTCGAAGGGGGAAGCCCGGGCGGCTCGGCTTCGGCTATGACGCTTGTCACTACCAAGCAACCGATGACGATAAGCGATGTCGTGGTGGGGTATTTCGGCTGGGTAGTTCTGGCAATACTGATTTTCGGCATATTGCTTCTTATAAAATATCTGCAAAACAGAGACACCATCAAAAAATATAAGAGGGAGTGCGAAGAAAAAGGGAGTACTTACAGGCGCAAAGTTTTTACTGCGGAAGACATAAAGAGCTGGGCAATATTATTCGGAATATCGCTGTTCGTTCTGGTTATCGGCATAGTATTTTGCGCCCTTGCTAAGGACGGCACGACTTTCAGCTATATAAGTCAGCTTATTTTTGACATAGGGCTGATGATCACGACTTCGGGCATATTGATTCCCATTTTCAGATATCTTTGGCGCAAGTTGGACGTATAACATCTCTTTTGAGGCGGTGAATACAATTGATTGAAAAATATGAAAGGCAGATTCTGGAGGCGTACCTGAAATTACCGAGCAGGAAGCTTCTCGATCATCGGTTCGAGTTGGAAGAAGATTATCTGGCAGGCTGCGTCGACAGCTTTTTGCACGGCAAGAGATACTACGAAGAATTTGTGCCGTTCAGCGAAAGCGAGTTGAGCGCTATCTCTCCGCTGATTGAAGACAATATCGGAACGGAGGATGGCAAAGACCTGTACACGGCATATCTTCTCACCCTGGCCGTCTGCAATATTTTAAATAAATACAGGCGAAAGTAAAATGATTTCAAGGCACGGCTCGCCCGACCATTATTTAATTATCGGTAATGGCGCAACATAAGACGTTTAAACTATGGAATACTGCGAATTTATCAGAAAATTTAATTCAAAAGAGATTAAGCGGGTAAATTTCAGGCTGAAAGGATATCCGCATTATGACGACTGTGCCATTTTTTATCGCCGAGATGATGTAGGCGGAGGACGATCAGTTGAAATAATAGTGTGCAGACTGACGCGCGACGACTATCAGACGGTAAGCTTTTACAGGCAATTCGACGAAGAATATAAACTGTTCGATATGGGCAGAAAGGGGAAATTCACGCTGAAACAGGCATGGCCTCTCGTCGGGATTATCGCCGTCGGATAATGTTATTTTGACGGGTAAAGGCGGCGGGCTGACGCCTGCAAAAACCCGATTGCCCGCCATATATGCCGCAACCAATTAAAAATTTTGCTTTTAATTTAACCTTAAAAAGCAGGCGGCGCGGAAAACTTCCGCGCCGCCTGCCTTATGTATTTTTTGTCTTACCCCCGGGCAGGGGTGAACTGTCTGAATTGTATCAGCTGAGCACCATTCTGTCGTTGATTTCGCCTCCCGACTCGCGGAATTTTTCAAGCAGCTCCCTGACCGAAAGCGACTTTTTCTCCTCGCCGCTGACGTCGTAGATAATTCTGCCCTCCTGCATCATTACAAGTCGGTTGCCGCAGCGTATCGCGTCCATCATGTTGTGCGTAATCATTATGGTCGTAAGCTTGTTTTCTGCGGTTATCTCCTCGGTAAGTTCAAGCACTTTCGTCGCCGTTCGGGGATCGAGTGCGGCGGTGTGTTCGTCCAAAAGCAGCAAATCGGGCTTTTTCATCGTCGCCATAAGCAGGGTGAGCGACTGTCTCTGTCCGCCCGACAGCAGCCCCACTTTGACGGTCAGCCTGTTTTCCAGCCCGAGTTCGAGCCGCGAGAGCTGTTCGCGGTAAAATTCTCTCTCTTTTCGGGTAATTCTGGGCATGAGCGAGCGCGTCTTGCCGCGCCTGTATGCCAGCGCGAGGTTTTCCTCGATCTCCATATTGGGCGCAGTGCCGAGCATGGGGTCCTGGAACACTCTGCCGAGGTATTTCGCCCGCTTATATTCGGGCAGACGGGTTATGTCGTCGCCGTTCAGAATAATCTTGCCCGTATCGATGGGGAAAGTGCCGCATATCGCGTTCATCAGCGTGCTCTTGCCCGCGCCGTTGCCGCCTATTACGGTTATGAAGTCGCCTTCGTATACTTCGAGATCGATATTTTTAAGCGCCGATTTCTCGTTTACAGAGCCGGGGTTGAAGGTCTTGCACACGTTTTCAAGTTTAAGCATAACTTTGTCAGCCATTGTTCTGCGCCCCCTCGGGTGTTTCGCCCGCGCCGCCCGACGCGCCGCCGTCGGCATTGCCGCCAATGAGCGGCTTTTTGCCCTTTTTGATGAAGTTCCTGAAATAAGTCTTTTTCCAATAGGGTATTGCAAGGAAAATCGCCACGACAATCGCCGAGAACATTTTGAGATACTCGGTGTCAAGTTCCAACCAGATGACGAACTGATAGACTATGTAGTAGAGTATCGCGCCGATGACCGCGCTCGAAAGCTGGACGGCGAAGTTTATGGAAATTCTGGAAACTATCGCCTCGCCTATTATTACCGCGGCAAGCCCGATGACTATCGCGCCGCGCCCCATATTGATGTCGGCAAAGCCCTGATATTGCGCGAGAAGTGCGCCCGCAAGCGCGACGAGAGCGTTGGAAATCATCAGCGCGACAATCTTGTCAAGGCTGACGTTTATGCCCTGCGCGCGGCTCATGTTGGGGTTATTGCCCGTCGCCCTTATGCCGCAGCCGAATTCGGTGCCGAAGAACCAATAAAGTCCGCCGACAATGAAGGCGATGAAGGCAAAGAGTATGAGTATTGCCCAACCCGCCTCGAGCTGGGTGATTATTACATAAGTGCTGCGCGTGTCGACGGGGGTATTCGCCTGCCCCATGATTTTGAGGTTGACCGACCACAGTATGAGCTGTGTGAGTATGCCAGCAAGTATGGCGGGAATACCCAGAAGGGTATGAAATATGCCCGTTACAAGCCCCGCGAGCGCGCCCGCGATGACAGCGACAATAAGCGCCCACCACGCGTTTACGCCCAGCCCCATGAGCACCGCGCAGACCGCGCCGCCCGTGCAGATAGAGCCGTCGACCGTCAGGTCGGGGAAGTCGAGAACTTTGTAAGTAATGAATACGCCTATCGCCATAATGCCCCAGATAAGTCCGAGCGATATGGCTCCCGGCAGAGCGTCGAAGAACATTTCGGTTTTCCTCCTTTACTGTGCTATCGGCACATACCCCTCGGGCACGTTTATGCCGAGTTCAGCGCATATTTCCGCGTTGTATTTGTGTACGGGCTGTTCGTCGTAGGCGATGGGAATAGTGGCTGCGTCCTTTCCTTCGAGAAGTATCTCGGCGGCAATTTCTGCGGTAATCTCGCCCAGCCTGTAATAGTCAATGCCCAGCACGGCTATGCCGCAGCCAGAGCAGGTGCCTTCGTCGCCCGTGACGATGGGTATTCCCTTGGGCGAACAGATATTGTCTATGAGCTGCGCGTTGGAGGCGACGGTGTTATCCGTCGGCAGATATACCGCGTCGCTCTCGGACGCCATCTTTTCGACTACCGCCTGAATGTCGTTGCTGTCGGAGAAGGTGTAGGTGGTGCAGTTGTACTGTATGCCGTATTCCTCGCCGAGTTCGTCAAGCGCTTTGATGACTTCCTCTATCTGGTATTTGGAGTTTGTCTCCGACGAGCAGTACATAAGTCCTATATCCCGCGCGTCCGGTACGAGTTCGTATAACATACGCGCCTGCTCTTTGAGCGGGGCGAGGTCGCTTGTTCCCGATACGTTTGTGCCCGTGCCGTTTTCGGCGACGTAATCTTCAAGTTTGAGCGCCACGTCGTAGACCGTCACGGACGTTCCGAGAATGGGAATGTCGGCGGTGGCGTTATAGCAGGCTTGCAGCGCGGAGGTGGCGTTTGCCATGATGAGGTCGTACTGCTTGGCGGCGAAGTTGTTGGCTATTACCGAGCAGTTTACCGTGTCGTTCTGCGCGTCCTGATAGTCAATCTTGACCGTCTTGCCCGCGTCTTCGACGAGCTCTGTAAGCTTATCCTTGAAGCCCTGCGTCGCCTGGTCGAGTGCGGAATGTCTGACAAGCTGGACAATCCCCACCGTATAGTCGTAACCTGCGGACTGGCTGGGCACAAAGCCTATGCCGCCTATAATAAGGCCGCCCGCCGCCACGGTAACAAGAAGATTTTTGATAGCTTTTATCATTATTTTCTCCAAACTGACATAACTTCAATTATAGTATCACAAAGGCGTCAAACTGTCAATACAAAATAGAGAAACGCAGTTTATTAAATCAATATTATTTTGCCTTCTCGAAATAGCCGCAGGATAACCCGGAAAACAGCCTTATGGCGTTTTCACGGGGAAGCGGAGGGCTTTATTTGCGTAACTAATATTGACAAAGGCGCTGCGCGGATATAAAATAGAAAATAGCAGTAATTTAAGGTCTGAATGCGGCTTTCCTGCTCAGACAAAAGGCAAGGGATATGGATATTCTTCAAGGCAAAGTATTGTTTGTGTCAAGCACATTTCTCGATATGCAGGCAGAGCGCGATGCACTGCGCGATAAGGTGTTGCCCGCCCTGCGCTCCAACACCTGCGGACTGGACAACATTGATATATGCGATCTGCGCTGGGGCATAAATTCTGACGGAAGAACCGAAGAAGAAGCGGATAGCAAAGTTCTGATATCCTGTCTTTCTGTCATCGCGCGTTGCCGTCCATATTTTATCGTCATACTTGGCGAACGCTACGGCTGGGTGCCTGACAGTACGCTGCTGTCGCGCGTGCTCGAAGGGTGGATGCAGGTGCCCGATGAACAGGTCAGCGTTACCGAGCTCGAAATACGCTTCGGCCCGCTTACCCTCGACAGAGAGCAATTCGACAATGTGCTTTTCTGCTTCCGCAACCACGTGGAGGGTGCGCCCGAAAAATACCTCGCCGAAAACGAAGATAATAAAAATAAGCTCTTGCGTCTCAAAGAACAGATAAGACGGCGCGTCATCTCAGAGTTCGGGAGCGAGGACGGACACATAATCGAATATACCCTGCATTGGGATGAAGAAAAGAAGACGGTCACGGGCATAGAAGATTTCGTCAGCGGCGTATATAATGCGCTGTATGCAAAATTTATGCCGCAGTGGGATAAGCTTTCAAAGCTCTCGCTTCCGCTCCGCGATGCGTATGCGACGCAGCTTAAAATAACGCACGACGCGTCCCTTCCCAACGCCCGCCCGCAGGCAGTTGTGGATATAATAGACAGCCTCCAAAGGCGCAGGCGGGTATATATCCGCGGCGGCAGCGGCAGCGGCAAGAGCATGCTCTTTTCGGCTGTGGTCACAGAGTGCGCCCGAATGGGCTGGAATGTCTGCGCCGTCCTGCCCGACGGCACTAAGAATTTTTCTGCGCTCAGACAACTCGTGATTAAGTTGGAGGAGCTTCTTTCTTTGCCGTCGACCGACGGCAGATATACCGAGGAAGAGTACGGAGACGACGAGCTGGACGAGCACATAGGCTACAATCTCTACGCCCGTTTCAGCGAGCTGTTGGACGAGTATTCGCGCAGGGATATGCCCGTTTTACTTATCGCCTCGGACAAGTCCGGCGACTATGAATTTCCGTTCGTGAGGCGCAATATTGAGCGCGAAAGACGGTTTGAATATTTCAATGCCCGCAATATCTGCTATCTCGACAGTGCGGGCGGATACGGATGTTTTATTGACGACTGCGTATACTGTACTGACAATATGGAGTTTTCCGCAAAGTGCGTCGTGCAGTCGGCGTTTGCCGAAAATTTCAAGGAATGCGACGACGAGCTTCTCGGGCTTATTCTTCAAAAGAGCGGGGCGGCTACGCCGCGCTATCTCAGCCTGCTCGTCAATCGGCTCGTCCTTTTAGACAGCAGCGAGATAGATTACAGCATTCCCGACAATCCCGCAAAGGCTGCGCTCGTTCGGCTGATACGCGAGCTGCCCGAAACCGAGGAAGAGCTATTGTGGAAGTGTCTTGAACTGCTCTGCGACCGCATAGACAGACAGTTCGTTTTAAGGGTTCTCTCGTACATATCCCTTGCCGAAAGCATTACCAAGGACGAAATTAAATACGTATTTGAAGTCAACGGTCTGCAATGGGACGAGACCGCCTTTTTCCGCACGGTCTTTCTCTGCCCCGACCTCATTGTCTATACTTCGGGCGGCAGGGTAAAATTCAGCGAAAGGCGGACGAAAGACATATTTTTGTCGCACAGCGGCGGCAGGACGGCATATCTCAAAGAGCTTCTGGCGGCGGCAAAATCCGACAAGAGTACTGAAAAGATAGCTTATTATTACCTGCAAATATTTGAAGATCCTGCCCTGACGGACGACGAACTTACTGAAACATTGCAGGAATATCTCAGCCGCTTCTATCTCAATAAATTTGAAGACGACGTATTCCTCAATAAAAATACGCCCTGCGTCGCGCTTGAAAAATTATGCGGGCTCGTCCGCCGCGATAAGCTTGCGTGGGAAAGATTGACTATATTGACCGACCTTGCCTCAAACGTGGCGGAGGCAGATTGGCGTTATCTGCTTTCGGGGTATGATCTCATATCGCCCGTCATAAGACTGTACGGCGAGGCGGCGGGCAAAATAAGGCGCGACTATCAGAGCGGGGAGGCGGACGCGCAGCAGGCGGAAAGTCGGCTCGGTCAGCTGCTCTCAAAGGTGCTTACCTATTGCTTCGGTCACGAAAACTGCGCAGATGCAGAGACGATGATGCGGTTTTCGTTCATTTCGGCTTATCTGGCAATCGGGCAGAACGCTGCGGCGAAAAAGCTGTACGAAAAACTTAATAAGCCGCTTATGAAGTCGATAAAGTTGCACAATTCGCACAGGCAGCCGTCGGGAATGATGCTGCTCATAAGGTACTATTCTCTGGGCGGCGAACTGTATTCGGCGACAGACAGAAAAAAATCGCAGAAATACTATCGCCGCGCCCTCGGGTTTGTGCGGCGGCATATTCCCGCGGGGGAGATGTACGCCTTTGCTCCGTACAGATTGTCGGTCAGTTCGTCCGTTGTCCATCGCTTTGGCATATTTCCGACCTCTCCGGGTATAAATTACAGTCTGTCGGAGGCAGAGGACGGCTTTTCAGGCGTTGGCGATATCAACGAACTTATAGTCGGACTGCTTAAAACTGCCGACCATAAACTCAACGGGTTTATGAAAAATCTTATGTATCGCGAGGCTTGCAGACTTTCCCGGTACGTCGCTGAAACCGAACCTTCTTCGGAAAACGATTGGGCGGCAGCCGTCGTCGGAATTTTTGCCGCCAACAATAAGGCGGAAAAGTTGGCTTATGAATATCTCTATTACGGCGACAGGGCAGAGCTTTTAAAATATATAAATGCCATATCCGAAAGTTATGACCGGGCGTTGGACATTCTCAGGGCGACGGAGGCAAAATATCATACCATCGACGCGGAAGACCTCATTGCTATGGCAGTTTATAACAAATCCTGCCTGCCCTACGCCAGACTTCCGCGCGAAGCTCTGTTGGAGGAGGCGCGCCGTCGCTTTAACTCTCTGTATGAGAAGACGGGGCTCGCCCGCTACGCAAAGCTCTTAAAGATGACCGACGCCCGCCTCTCCCGCATCACCAATTCCAAGTAGCAGGGGCGGTATTAACCTGCAAAGCAAATTTGGTAATTATATATGTTTGGTAATTATATATGAATGCTGCTAATTGAAAGTTTAAATTAAGTCTTTGCCCCCGTAATATGCCGCAACGAATGCATATTTCGCGGGGTAAAGGGAGGAAGTATGGGCAAAGCGATTTTAATCTTCATAGCTTATTGCGTGTGCGTCGCGCTCGTCGCCATGCTGGGTGCGGCTGGTTCGATAGGAGCAATCAATCAGCGGTTAGAGGCGTTGAAGTCGGATATGCGCAGGGTAAAAATTCCCAAAAAATGCGTGCTGTGGGTGCCGCAATTCCCCAAAATCGGCTGTCTGAACCCGCAGGGCGTATATTCAAAGACGGAGGTGTACGTTCTCACCGTCGCTTTGACCGTCGTCGAATATACATACAGCGCGCTGTCTGTCATCGCCGCACTGTTCGTGCTCATCTTTGCGCCGTCTTACGTCGCGTGGATGTTCCTTACGATAGCCGTCGACTTTGTATTCATTGAAAGCATAGACATTTTTTACTATTTTAAGGAGCGCAGGGCGGGAATATATAAAGTCGGTCGACTGAATAACGGGTTTGAAATATCGTCCGACGGGCAGACGGCCGAAAGCGGGCAGACGGCAGAGCCGTCTGAAAAAGAGGTTTAAGGAGGTGCCGCGTGACTGAAAGAATAAGGCGCAGGCGGACGGCATTTTTCTGTCTTATCGCCTCAACGACAATGACGCTCGCGGCGTTCGTCGCGCTCGTCGTGCTCGCCGCCCTTTCGCTCATAAACTTCGGCTATGCCGCAATTGCGTTCATCGCCGCCGCCCTGCAATTCGTCGCCCTGTCTTTTACTCTTTCGTCGCTCACAAACCTGTACCCGCTCAACAAAGTCGACGGCGGGACGTTCGTCGGGATAAGGTCGAAATATCTCGTCGGAAAGACAATTGCCCTCGACATATATTGCGACGAACGCGGTATCTGGCGGCTCGACGATAAGTTTTATTTCGACCTCAAAGGCTATATCTTTCCCAAAATCTATATTTGCAGCTATTTTATAAGAAATCTGCACTATCCCATAATAAACGGGGATAAGATGAGACTTTCCAAGCTCTTTAAATCGCAGAAGACAAAGAATATCGACAGCCTTAAAATCACATTTCACCGCAGAGGAAGGGTTAAACAGTGTTTTGTCGTCAGGGGCGGCAGGACAAAGACCTTCCCGCTAAGGGGCGAACTCATCCGCAGCGCCTTCATGTACGACGTTTTCGGCAGGTACGACATGCAGCTCGTCCGCCATACCCGCATTGACGAGGATATCTATAATCACATTAAATCGAGATGAAAATAATCGGCTGCAAAAATGCAGGTCGGGAGAAGCTTCGCCCGACCTGCATTTTTCTGTGCATTTTTGTTTATATCTGCTCGTTTCAGCGAGGTAGAGTAGAACCTCTGCAATCATGAAAACAATTGTAAAAAAATGTCAGGACGGCGCATATTGCCCGCTGAATTGCGTTTTTAAGTCAAAATTAGCTTTAAGAAGTAAAATTTTTGCAAAAAATTTTTTTTGTGAATTTTACGTGGATAAAATGCGGATATCTGCAAGACGAAAATTTCACGCTTTTTGCCATTGCCCCGCATATATGCCGCAGCTAACGCCTTTCAATCGTTCACGCGTTTTCACAAAGTTCGTCAAAAACAGTTATTGCAATGCAAATATTGTCATTTAATAACAAAAAGTTCACAGAAATTAAGCTAATAAGAACAATTTTACGGCTTGGTGACGGCATATAAGCCCCTTTCCGTTAATTGACAAGACAGCTCAATTATTATATAATGTAATAGCTTTTGAAGCAAAATTATTGAGGAGGTCAGTCATGATAAGCTTATGTTGCGCCGTTGCCGCGTTGGCGTTCATCGTCGTTTCGGCAATCGCATTCGTCAGCATTCGCAATAAGTCCGGCAATGGCGGATTGTTCCCGTGCATCAGAATGTTTTTCATGCACGTGACGAAATATACAGGCATTACCTGCTGTATGTTTTTCATCCTCATAATTTCCTACGGTCAGATTAAGGGATTTTTTGCCAACGCGCTGCCCTCGCACAGCTTCGAGAATATGCGCGTATTTTTCAAACTTATCTTCCGTTCGGAGCCTGTTTTGTCCTTCATGGAAGCGATGATGTTCTATTCGCTTTTCATAAGCTTATGCTCCTGCCTCGGCTTCGTCGTGGTCAGGACGGCGGAAATATTCGTCGAAAAACAGGCAAAGATACGCGACGGCAAGAAGAACATCAAGCTCTGTGCTCTTGCTCATGAGCGTGAGATTTCGCTTAAAAACTTTCTAATCTATTCAAGATATAATTCTTAAAACTTAATATTCTGCTCGCGGACCTCTCCGCGGGCCTTATCGGCGTATTGATTTATCGTGCCTGCTTGCGTTCTGCGAGCGGCATATTCGATGCGCTTTTTTATTTAATTAAAAATTCGGATTAGCGAGAAAGGTAAAATGTTGAATACGATAGATAAAATTGACGAGAGAGTTGACGAAACCGCGGCGACTGCCGCGACGAATTTCGCCGAAGACGAGGCGTGTTCGCCCGTGCTCGTCGTCGACAATAAGGTACAGAGCGGGGAAAAATATACGTCGTTCGCCAAAAAGGGCTTCCGCTACGGCTGCTATCTCTTTATAAAGCGCGCTTTCGACATAGTGTCGTCGGGGCTGGCAATGATAGTGCTTTCGCCCGTCATAATAGTCGCGCTCCTCGCAAAATGGCTGGAAGACAGGGGCAACCCGATATATACTTCCGAAAGAGTGGGAAAAAATAATAAGGACGGCAGTCGCGGCAAGAACATAAAGTTCCATAAAATCCGCTCTATGTGCCTCAACGCCGAGGAGATGAAACAGAAGCTCATCGACGAGGGGCTGAACGAAGCGGACGGTCCCGCGTTCAAGATGAAGAACGATCCGAGGATAACCAAGGTGGGCAAGGTTTTAAGGAAGCTTTCGATAGACGAACTGCCGCAGCTGTGGGATATATTCGTCGGGAAGCTCAGCGTAGTCGGACCGCGTTCGCCGCTGCCGAGCGAGGTAGACGAATACACGCCCTACCAGATGCACCGGCTGGACGTCAAGGGCGGGCTGTTATGTCTCTGGCAGATACAGCACGACCGTAACGCGCTGTCGTTTGACGAGTGGGTGGAGCTGGACATAGAATACATCAGAAAGCAGAGCCTCTGGCTCGATTTCAAGATAATCTGCAAGGGCGCGTTCATGGTGCTCTTTGACAGAAGCGGTGAGTGAGAATAGATATGGATAAGATTATCAGGGTGGCACAAGTTATAGGTAAGGCAATCAACGGCGGAACCGAAGCTTTTGCAATGAATTATTATCTGAATATAGACAGAAGCAAAGTGCAGTTCGATTTTTTTGTAGAGTCGACATCGGGAATAATCAACAGAGAACGTATAGAGTCTCTCGGGGGCAGGGTCATAATTATTCCTTCCTATAATAATGTCTTTAAATATATGAAGACGCTTACAAAGTTATTTAAAGAAGGTAATTACGATGTTGTTCATTCCAATATGAATACGCTAAGCGTATTTACTTTGCGTGCGGCAAAAATGGCCGGCATACCAGTAAGAATTGCTCATTCCCATTCCACGGCAAACAGGAAGGAGTGGAAAAAGATGTTCGCTAAAAATTTGCTTCGGCCTTTTTCAAAGGTGTATGCCACGCATTATTGTGCCTGCTCTGAAATTGCGGGGCGTTGGCTATTCGGCAACAGAACGTTTGACCGCGGAGAAGTAATAATAATCAATAATGCCATAGATCTGGACAGGTTTAAGTTCAATGTTGAAATTAGGCAAAAACTCAGGGATAGGCTTAAAGTCTCGGATGAGTTGGTCGTGGGGCATATCGGCAGATTCTGCCAGCAAAAAAATCAGCTTTTTTTATTGAATGTATTTCAAGAGCTTCTTAAAGTCAAACCTTCATCTAAGTTGTTGCTGATAGGCAACGGCGAGATGGACGACGAACTCAAATTCAAAGCTTATGAAATGAATCTGTCGGGTAGCGTTATTTTTGCAGGAGTAAAGAGATTGCCTGAGGATTATTATCAGGCTATGGACTGCTTTGTATTACCCAGTTTGTACGAAGGACTTGGTATGGTTGCTGTTGAAGCGCAGGTTTCAGGTCTGCCCTGTATTGTTTCAAATAATGTCCCCGACGAAGTTAACGTCAACGATAACGTTGTTCATCTGAAACTTGATCGCGATTATTCTAAATGGGTTGATGCCATTTTAAGTTGTGCGGGAAAGAGAGAAAAATTAGATGTCGAGAAGTTTCGTTTGAATGGATACGATATTTTGGTCGAGGCACAGAAACTTGTAAATATGTATAAGCGGTTTTGCGCTTCAGATTGTGAGAGGTAAAAATGAAAAGAGTAATAACTTACGGAACATTTGATCTGTTGCATTATGGTCACATTAATCTCTTAAAGAGGGCTAAGGCTTTGGGTGATTATCTCATAGTGGCTTTGTCGACTGACGAGTTTAATTGGAATATGAAGCACAAAAAGTGCTATTTTACATACGAGCAGAGGAAGGCATTGCTTGAAGCTGTGCGATATGTTGATCTTGTCATTCCCGAAGAAAGTTGGGAACAGAAGAAAACCGATGTTCACGAATACCATATAGATACTTTTGTCATCGGCGACGACTGGAAGGGTAAGTTTGACTTTTTGAAGGATGAAGGGGTGGAAGTGGTTTATCTGTCGCGTACGCCTGAAATCAGCACTACAAAAATAAAAGAGGAGCTGAAATAATATGAAATATTCTCCTAAATATTTCAGAGATAACATGCCTGCATGGAAAAGGAAGAAAGATCCCATAATTTCAAGAATTCTGTACAGACCTCTATCCTTTCTCACGGCGTCGCTGTGTGCCAACTTAAAAATTTCGGCAAATGCGGTGTCATATTTCTCCATATTGATTGCGATAGGGGGCTGCGCTCTTTTCTTTTTCGATAATTTTGCGTGCAATTTAGCGGGCGCAATTTTAATCAATGTATGGCTGTGGTCCGACTGTACCGACGGAAACCTTGCAAGAAGCGTTAAAAAACAGGCGTTCGGCGAATTTGCCGACAGCATAAGCAGTTATATTCTTGTCGGACTGCTGGGCATTTCTCTGGGCGTGTGCGTTTATCGCAACGGCGGCGTTTTGGTCGCCCCCGCAACTCTCTGGATATTGCTTTTGGGCGTGTTTGCTTCCGAGGGCGATACGTTGATGAGGCTTATTTATCAGAAGTATAAAAGCGTAGAACGCGAGTTGGTCGATAAAGGCGTGCTCAACGCTGAAAACGACGTGCGTACCAATAAGGAGAATGTCGGAAGTTTGCGCGTAAGGATCGAGGCGGAACTTGGTATAGGCGGAATTTTGCCCATGCTTATACTGTTCGGCACGATATTCGGGTTTTTGGATATAGTAGTGATATATTGCGCGGTGTATTATTGCGGTTCTTGCATAGCTATGACTATGTTGTATATATTTAAGGCGATAAAGAAAGCCAAAGAAGTAAGTATGTCCGAGGAAGCAGAGCGGCAACTTACAGAATCGGAATGAGAAAATTGTAAAACATAAGGTCTTATAAAATATGAAACTATTATTTGTTCAAGGTGGATCGCGGGTTAAAGTAAGTAGTAAAGGCGAGCATTATGTTGACGGGAATTTTACTAACAGTGTGTTTGAAGATTATTTTAAGTTAGCTGATGAGGTTACTTTTTTATTGCGTAAAGACAGTAAAAGATATAGCGATGAAGAACTTGATGATAGGTTTAATAAGTTAGATGCAAAATATAATTTATATTTATTACCTGATTTTTATAAAAACATAAAATCAAGATTTAATATTAAGGCTTTACAAGCTTCAAAAAATGAAGTAGAGGAATTAGTTAAAAGCCATGACAGAATTATTATAAGAAGTATAGGTAATTTTTATACAAATACAGTATACAAATTTTGCAAAAAATACAATAAAAAATTTTTAGTAGAAGTCACTGGCTTTGCGTTTGATGGGTTATGGTATCATTCTTGGAAAGGTAAAATGGTCGCTTTCCAAAGGGAATATTATTTAAAGAAAGCACTGAAAAACACACCTTATGCGGTATATGTGACTCAAGAGGCTCTGCAAAAGAGATATCCTTGTAACGGAACAACCATTGGCTGTTCGGATGTTAGATTAACGCAAGGTGATGAACGCGTATTAAATAAAAGGGCTACAAGGATCTTGAATAATAAAGATAAATTTATTATTGGGACTGCAGCTTTTCTTGATGTTAAATGGAAAGGACAGGAGTATGTAATTAAGGCCATAGCAAAACTTAAAAAGTTAGGTTTCAACAAATTTGAATACCAATTAGTGGGTGCAGGCGATGGGCAGAGGTTAAAAAAGCTAGTTAAACAATTGAATTTAGATGATTGTGTGAGATTTATGGGTGCTTTACCTCACGATAAAGTTTTTGAATGGATGGATAATATAGATTTATATATTCAGCCTAGTTTTCAAGAGGGGTTGTGTCGTGTTATAGTTGAAGCAATGAGTCGTGCGTGTCCTATAATTTGTACAGATGTGGGCGGTAATTTCGAGTTAATTCAAAATGATTATTTATATAAACCTAAGGATATAAGGGCATTAAGTGCATTAATTAAAGAGAAATGCACTAATGCAGAAGAATTACTTTTAATGGCCGAAACGAATTTTTGTAAATCAAAAAAATATAATGAAAATTTGCTAAGGTTAAAGCGAGATAGCTTTTATACTAATTTTATGAATTGATTCAAAATAACAAGGATAATTATTTAGTAATGTTAATAAGTTTATTTGTTGCATTAGTTATTATATTTGTATTATCTTATTATTCGTTAGGTAAGGATTTTTTTCAGCCTGCTTGTTTAATTACGTTATCGTTTATTTTGTGTGTGGTTTGCGCAATAGTAATGCAGTTTAAGTGGGAGTATCAATATCATTTAAAAACTGTACTAATCATTGCTTTCGGGTTGTTAATTATTTATTTAGCTAATTTATTATGTTATAAGTCAAAGACATCTGTAAGAAGAAGAAAAGCATATAAATTATTGAATGCTTCTGCTAATTTAAAAGTAATAAATGTAAGCTTTATTTTATTGACAATTATTATATTGTTTCAGTTACTGACACTCTTTTTGTATTTATTAGAAATTATACGAATTGTCGGGAATGTTGGGAGCATTTCTGAAATAATGAATATATTCCGTGATGAAACTTCATACGGAACTGAGGTTTCGGTTTCATTCGCAGTCAACCAAATGCTTAATGTATCCTTTGCGATTTGTATAGTTAATTTGTATATTTTTATTAACAATGTCTTAATAGTGGGATTAAAAAAGAATATAAGATATGTTATACCAATAATTTTGTATATCTTATCGTCACTAACGACCGGAGGAAGATTTAGCTCGTTAATAGTTATTTGTGCAGGGATAGTAATCTTTAATGTTCTTTATGTAAGAAAAACTAATCACGGTATTACATTAAAAATCATTTTATTTTTAGTTCTGTTTATAGTTCTTGCGTTATTAGGGTTTTATGCTGTAAGAGAATTGATTGGAAGGACAAGCGATTTTTCTCAAAATGCAAGTTTTGTTGAGTACATTGCTTCATATCTGGGAGGTTCAATCCCGTTATTTGATATGTATCTATGCGATCCTGTTGAGCCATCTAAAATTTTTGGTCAAGAGTCTTTTTATGCGATTAACAATACATTGATCGAGTTGGGAATATTAGATGCGGATTCTTATGTTACTCACTTGGAATTTAGGATCTGGAATGGAATATCATTAGGTAATGTATATACGGGGTTTAGAAGAAACTATCAGGACTTTGGTATTATTGGGTTAATGATATTGCAGTTTGTATTTTCTTATGTTATGAGCAGCGCTTATAATAGAGTTAGGAACAATAATAATGTAATTGAGTTGTTAATATTTGGTATTTGTGCCTATGCGCTTTTTTTACATGGTGTTACAGATAGTTTCTATTCTAGAGTACTTTCATTAGGAACATTAGTTCAAATTGTTTTGGTGGTAATTGTTTATGTTGTTCTTGTTAAAAGTATTAAAGGTAAAATAAGGATACCGAGAAAAAGAAGTCGATTGAATTGTAAATAGTATAAGTGTTATGAAATATATTATTTTGTTTCCAGATAAATCAACCTATACTTTTAAATATATTGATGTTGTTCAATGCAAAGTATATAGTGTGTATAAAAATACAAAAATTAACTTTTTTATCAGAATTTTCCGAAAATTTATTTACTTTATCGGTTTAGGGACTTTTTATACGTTTTATTCAGAATGGACTAAATATTTAAATGAGGATGTCCAATTTATTGTGTTTGATAGTTGTAAACCATATCATAGACTTAAAAGAGTTTTAAAAAAAGCAAGGAATAAGCCTATTATTTATTTTTGGAATCCCGTAAAAGAAAACGATAATATCGCCGAACTGAAAAAAAATTTTGAAGTATATTCATATTCGGTTTATGATTCGCAAAAATATGATCTAAAATATAACCCTACTTTTTTTGTTAACTTGCCAGCAGAAAAAACAAATACATGCGAGTTTGACGCGATATTTATAGGCAAAAATAAAAATCGGCTGTCTTTATTAGAAAGAGTATATTGCTTATTTAATAATCCTTATTTTTATGTTGTAAAGGACAATAGTGAAGTTTCAAATATTCTTGAATTAAAAACTCTTAGGTTGTCTTATGAAGAATATCTAAATGTGTTAGTTCGTTCCAAATCTGTTGTTGAAATACTTTTTACTGATAATGCAGATTATACTTTACGAACAATGGAAGCTTTGTTTTATCAGAAGAAACTAATTACAAATAATAAATTGATAAAGCAAGCAGTTTTTTATAATCCTAACAATATATTTGTGCTGGATGAATGTACTACAAAACAGGATATTGATAATTTTTTGAATAAGCCCTTTGTCAAATACGGAGAGGAAGTATTAGAATATTATAGGGTTGAAAGTTGGCTGTCTAGGTTTGAGAAATGTCAAAAGTAGTTTCAAATAAAAGAATTGCTAAAAATCTTGTAATGTCGGTATCTGCCCAGGCGATTTCGATTATTACAAGCTTTGTATTAAATTTCATAGTCCCTAAATTTATCGATACTTGGCAATATTCTTATTGGCAAACATATCTCCTATATGTTAGTTATGTCGGGGTTTTGCATTTTGGGCTTTTAGATGGTTTGGTTCTAAGATATTCCCAATATGACTATGACGAGTTGGATAAGCCGAGAATTCGCTCACAGTTTCAGCTTCTTTTATCATTTAATTCAATACTTACTTTTAGCGGGTGTCTAATTGCCGCTTTCCTGAGCGATAATGTGACACAAGGGATCTTGATATTTGTGTCAATAGGTATAATAACAAAGAATATTTTTTATTATACTTCATACACTTTCCAAATTACTAACAGAATAAATAAATACGCAATACTTATTATAGCGCAACGGGCGGCTTATGCAATATTTGTGATTATATTGTTAGCTTGTAAAGTAAATAACTTTGCCTTGTTTTGCGTTGCTGATTTGTTTGGAGATATCTTTGGTATAACACTTGGAGCAATCTTTAATAAAGGATTATATTTCGGCAAAGGAATCCCAGTAAAAGACTGCTTAAAAGAATGTTGGCTTAATATATCTGTCGGGATAATGTTGATGATTGCAAATTTTTCATCCAATCTGCTCGTGGGTAGTGCTAAAATGCTCATTCAGTGGAGATGGGATGAGTTAGTTTTCGGACAAGTTGCTTTCAGTTTCAGTGCGTCAAATATTTTCCTGACATTTGTTACTGCAATCAGCGTGGTTCTCTTTCCGTCGTTGAAAAGAATGGACGAAGCGGATTTGCCGAATGTGTATATGAAGATACGCAACGCCATTTCCCCCTTATTGTTCTTTGCAATGATATTTTACTTCCCCGGTTGTTGGATTCTTGAAAAATGGTTGCCGAACTACACAGACAGTCTGGTCTATCTCGGCATACTTCTTCCGATAATAATATTCTCGTCAAAGGTCAGCCTGCTTACGAATAACTACCTGAAAGCCTATCGCAAGGAAAAACTCATGCTTGCGGTAAACGTGGCTTCGGTCGTGCTCGGCATAATATTGTTCGCCGTCGGCGCTTATGTGCTCAATAATCTCGAGTTCGTGCTCTATGCGCTTGTTGCCGTCATAATGTTGAGGTCTGTCGCGTCTGAAATAGTCGTAACAAGAATAATTCATAAGAATATCATGATAGATTTCATAATAGAATTTGTCATGACGGTTGCGTTTATTCTCGCGGTCAGGTTGCTTACCCATTGGTGGGCGTGCCTCGCTTATGCCTGCGCACTCGCCGTGTATGCGGTCATTTACAGGAAAAGTCTTCTGGCGTTATTCAGGTCGGTCGGCAACCTGTTCAGACGGAATAAAAAACAGCCCGAATCTGCCGGCGAAGAAGGACAGCAAAATTAAATTGGTGCGGTACTATGTGCCGTTTAACCCATATTCAGCATAATTATGAGCAGCTTTATTGAAAGGTATAAAAACTCAATAGCGGTAAAAAAGATTGCGTGGTTTATAGATTCGCCGTTCTTCCCGATTGCGCTTGCGGCGGTAATACTGCTGCTTTACTATCTCAGCCTCGATATGGTTATGATATGGTTTATGGCGGTATGCGCCATTGCCATGCTTGCGACTTGCCGAGACGTGACGCCGGCGTTTGCCATCGTGCTCTTTATGCACATAATAATTTCCGTCAAAAACTCGCCGTCTCCGCTCGGCGACAGGTCGGACTATTTCGTTCGTCCCGAGATCTACATTCAGGTAGCCGTGGCAATTTCGCTCTGCGTGGCCGTACTGATAGCGCGGCTCGTCTACACGGTTTACAGAAAAAAATTCAGATTTTCCCCGCTTTTTGCCGGGCTGGTCGCGCTGTCCGTTTCCGTCCTGCTCAACGGGGCATTCACCGCGGAATATACCGCGATGAACCTGGTTTACGGCATATTTATTGCGGCTATCTATATCTGCATTTTTATGCTGTTCAGCGGCAATCTCGACGTAACGAAAAGGACGTTCGAGCGCATCGCATATTATTGCTGCGTGTTTTCGGTCGTACTTGCGACAGAACTGATCGTGGCGTACGCGACCTACGACGGGCTCTTTGTCAATGGCGGAATTAACCGAAGCAAGATTTTCTTCGGCTGGGGTATGTACAACACTATGGGAATGTTGTTCTGCGTCTGTGTTCCCGCATGGTTTTATTTCGCCGCGAAAAAGAAGTTTGGCTTCATCTATGCGATCGGCGGTCTGTTCAGCATTGTAATGACGTATATGACGCTGTCGAGGCAGAGCATGGTCATAATGTCGGTGCTGGCGGTCGTGTGCGCCGTATGGCTGCTGATATGCTCCAAGGGCAGGGAGAGGCTGTTCAATATTATTTTGTTGGCGGTTGTCGCCCTCGTGATGACGCTGGTTGTATGGATTAACTTTGACTTTATAATGAATGTTTTAGAGCCGCTTATCGAAAATGCGCAGGACGGCGGTCATAGAATGGATCTCTGGGACAGAGCTATAGAGGACTTCCTCAAAGCGCCGATATTCGGCGTCGGGTTCTATTACCTCAAAGAGATTGACGTCGGGCTGGTCGGGCTGGACATCATACCCAAGATGTATCACGATACCGTCCTGCAGATGCTTGCAGGTTGCGGCATCGTCGGCCTCGTTGCATACGCCGTGCACAGGGTACAGACGATATGGTCGCTGATAAAGAATATAAATTTTGAAAGAGTATATATCGGTATAACGATAGGCGCGTTCCTGCTCGTCAGTATTTTCGACAATCACATGTTCTATCTGTTCCCGACAATTCTCTATGCCGCGCTGATAGGCGTTTTAAAGGCATCGGAGAGCTACAAATCCGAAGCGCAGACGGCAAAAGCGGCAAAACCCGTCATTACGGAGAGAAATTAAGGTTATATTGACTATTATTCGGGCTGTCAGCCGAGATTAAATCGGGCGACAGCTTTTTTATGCCTGTCGGGAAGGGCGGCAGACTGCGGAAATTTGCCCTCAAACCACGTAACGGGCGGGTTGGGGGATGAGCGGAAAGGGGGAGAGAAACGGGGCGATGAGCGGGCGGGAAAACGGCAAAAACGTAATCCGTTTACCGTTTATGCTAAAAAAACGGCAGATTATGAAATAAGTATTGAAATTTTTTCGGAATGCTGATATTATTCAGGTGCAATAAGGAATTGCTGATTTAGTTTACACGCGAGCTTTCATTCCTCATAAATTTTTCTCCTGCGGGGGCCGTATTTGCGGCTCCCGCATCCCCTTTTATTCGGGAACGGGGCTTCCGTATTTTTTGGACGATTAGTCCTGTTTGTCCGCTCGTCACGGGCAGAGCTGACGCGGGGCGGGCGTCTGCGGCGATTGCCGCCGCGAGGGGCAGAACCTGACCGTCTGCAAGTGCGGAAAGGAGCGCAGGAAGCAGAAGCCGTCGGGGAGAGGAAGAATACTTTTCGGACAAGTCGGCGCGGCGGTCCGACAGTCGAATATGCGGTTAACGCGCAAAATTTATACCATATTATATATAGCTGATTTCAGGCAGAGCGGAGGGAGTTTTTTCTCCGCTTTTATTATTCGGGCGGGGAAAGTTCTCTCCGCCCTTTTTGAGTTTTGCGGAGTTTTACGCCCTGCGGAGAAGAAGCGGTAAAATCATTAAACGCTTTGAAAAGAGAGCGGAATAGTCGTTTGCTCAACACGGCAAATAAACTGAAAAGCTGTAACGGTGCGCTTTTGCTGCCGCGGGGACGTTTGCCGAGGCGGGCAAAACGCACGGGGAGAGGGCGGCAAACTTTTAGTGTCGGCAAGCGCGGGGAGGCGGCAAAGGTTAGCCTCGTAGCGGCGGCAAACTTTTTTGGGCGGCAAAGACAAACGCTGTACGGCGGCAGAAAGACGGCAAGACGACAATTTTTATGACGTGTGAGGAGGGGTAAGCGGTCTGTTGTTGTCGGGGTGGTAAGTGCGGCGGTTTAAGGGCAGTTCCCAAGCGGCGGCAAACTTTTAGTGATGGCAAACGCTGTGTGGAGGAGGGAGGCGGCTAAGGGCGGTCTTTGGCGACAGGCGGCAGAAGGACGGCGGATTTCGGACGGAAAGGCGGGGCTAAGGTGAAAAAAGTTTTATCTTCGCGGTCGGGCGGCGTGCAGTTCGTATTAAAAAATCTACATTTCGTAGCGAAATATGTTGTTTGGCGGCAAAATTGTGCGGGTTGAACGACTTATGTTGAAAATATAAAAATGCGGTGATAATATGCTGTTGAAAAGCCACAGAAGATGATAGTGGCAAACAAATAAGAATAAATAAGGAGGACAAAATGCAAAGATTCAAAGCAGGTAAAAAAGCCGCCGCATCTCTCTCTGCGATAGCTGTCGCAGCGGTGATGGGGACGACTATGTTTACCGGAACGGCGTTTGCCTCGGCTGACGACAGCGCCACAGAGGAAAGCAGTTTAACCAAGTATTATACTGACTTCAACAGTATGGAAGAGGCTAAGACCGCTGCCGAAGATCTCACAAGAGAGATAGTTGCAGAAGGTGCATCGCTTCTCAAAAACAAGGATGAGGCTCTTCCTATGGCGGGCAGCGAATGGGTAAGCGTATTCGGTGTCACGTCCGACAATCTCGTGGGTGCTTCCGACAGCTCGGGTGCGTTCAGTTCCGGCTCATCCGCCAGCGACGAGACGGTTGCAGATGCGCTTGAACACGCAGGCTTCAAGGTCAACCCCACATTGAAGGAGTTTTACAGCCGTGACAATTCGTCTATCGGCAAGGAAGTTACAAACTTCTCCGGTCAGGTGGACAGCTCTACAAAGATATATAACGACGCGGCGTTCATCGTGCTCTCCCGCGAGGGCGGCGAAGGTTCGGACGCTTCGAGGGTCACTACCCAGACCGTAGACGAGAATGACGATCATCTTGCGCTCTATACCGACGAGGACGGCAAGACATACAAGCACTATCTCATGCTCACCGACGAGGAAGAAGCGCTCATCGAATACGTCACCGCGCGTTTCGATAAGGTTATCGTCATCACAAACACCTCCAATCCAATGGAGCTTGAAGATCTTGAAAACAACGACAAGATAAGCGCAATTCTGCATATCGGACGTCCCGGCGTCGGCGGACTTGCGGGAATGACGGATATTCTTAAAGGTTTAAGCCCTTCCGGCGGACTTGTTGACGAGTGGATGACCGACTTCACCACCGATCCCACCTGGTACAACTTCGGCAGCAATAACCAGACGGGCGGCGCAACGGGCGGCGCAGGCTCCAACGCGTATATGCGCGAAGACGGAACGGTTGTCGGCAGCAGCGCTGATACAAATTCCTATACCTCTTACGACAGCGAAGGTTATCACGGCGTTGACTATGAAGAGGGCATTTACCTCGGATATAAGTACTATGAGACCGTATATACCGAAATAGCTCTCGGCAACCTCAACTATAATGCGGAAACCGATACGCTCACCGAAAACACAGTTTCCGCAGGTCAGAGCGACGCTTCGCTCAACGCCGCTGAAAAGTGGTGGGAAAAGAACGTGCTCTATCCTTACGGGTACAGCCTCAACTACACGACGTTCTCCTTCAACGCGGGCGGTATATATACCGACGCAAGCTGCAAGACGGCGCTCGCTTCGAGCGGACTTGCCGAGCTGTTCAGCTCATCTGTCGGAAAAGAAGCAACGATAGATACCATATATGTTCCTGTAACAGTCAAGAATACGGGCAGCGTAGCAGGCAAAAAGACGGTACAGGCTTACGTTTCGGCGCCTTATACAAAGGGCGAAGTTGAAAAGGCAGCGGTATCGCTCGTCGGATTTGCCAAGACCGACACGTTGCAGCCCGGCGAAGAGCAGACGGTTGTCATTAAAATCAATGTTCAGGATATGGCGTCTTGGGACTATGACGACGCAAACCACAACGACAACCAGGGCTGCTATGAACTCGACGAGGGCGACTACACCATACGTCTGATGGAAGATTCGCACTTCGACTATAAGACCGACAAGGACAACAAGGACGACGCGTACGACGAAGTCACTTTCTCGCTCACCGAGGACGCAATTCTCAAGCTTGACGACTATTCGGGCAACGAGCTTGAAAATCTTTTCTCGGCGGAGAACGGCTCGGCTGACGGCACTACGCAGCTCGGCGATCTCGACTTCAACAACGTCCGTACGGCAGATATGATGGCTGACGGCGAGAGCGGAATGACCATAATTTCGCGTGCGAACATGGTCACGACCTTCCCCGAAGCACCTACGGCGGCAGATCTCACGTTCAAGAACGAAGTTCTCGACAACATCGGCTATTGGGATAACTTCCGTGTAACCAAGACGCCTGAAATTGATAGCAGCACAGGACTTGAAAAGCCCGGCACAAGTACATATGAGTATGGTCCCAGCTACGATAAGGAGACCGACCCCTGGTACAAGGACGAAGCTGACATTCCTTCGACATGGTCGCAGGTAACGGGCGTATACGACGAAGACCACGTCGTACAGAATAACCGTACCGAAACTTCCAATCCCATGTACGTATCTGAGGCGGACGAGACGACCATCAAGTTTGCTGACATGGCAGGCGTTCCCTATGACGATCCTCTTTGGGATACCTTCCTCAACCAGTTGACTTATGACGAACTTTGCACTCTTATAGAGTTCGGCGGTTATTCGACGGCTGACATCGCTTCCATAGGCAAGCTCAAGAGTGAGGATTCCGACGGTCCAAACAACTGGGACAGCTCTCATTGCTGGGCGTCCGAGGACATGATCGGCGCAACCTTCAATACCGAACTTGCAAACAAGCAGGGTACAATAATGGGCAACCTCGGTCTGCTTCTCGGCAGAAACGGCTGGTATGCACCCGGCGCGGACATTCACCGCTCGCCTTTCTCTGGCAGAAATAACGAATACTATTCGCAGGACGGTCTGCACAGCGGCTATATGGCGGCAGCGGTTATCCAGGGCGTACAGTCCAAGGGCATCGTATGCTATGTAAAGCACTGCTTCATGAACGATCAGGAAACCAACCGCGGTAACCTCTTCACCTGGGCAGATGAGCAGACCATACGCGAAAACTACTGCAAGTCCTTCCAGATGGCTCTTCAGGAGGGCGGCTCCAAGGCTGCGATGACGGGCTATGGAAGACTTGGCGGCTGGTCAAATACCAATAACTATAATCTTAATACTGAACTCTATCAGAACCAGTGGGGTACTCAGGCATACTTTGTAACCGACGGTTACATTGGTTGGAGAACCAGAACCGATCCCGATATGATGGTTCGTGCCGGTCATCAGATGGAGCTCTACACCACGCCTTTCGTAGAATATCTCTCCGGCGAGTGGGATCCCGACTACGAGTGGACTGACGCAAGCGGCACAAAGCACAAGGGTATGGTTATGATTGATACTGTTGACGAGGAAACAGGTGCAGATGTGACTATTGCAAGCCCTACGCAGTGGTATTGCGTAAGAGAGGCGGCTAAGGCTATTCTCTATCAGCTTGCAGACACCTCCGCTCAGTTCAACGGATATAGCGAACTCGCCGTTACGGGTACAGCTCTTGTCAGCGGCACCCAGCAGGTAAGCTATGAAGCAAGTGTCGCAATAGACAGCCTTCTCACTGATGGTTCGACGGCTACATATGAGATAACCTCGGGTTCGCTTCCCGCAGGTCTGTCGCTCGACAAGAACACAGGCTCTATCACGGGTACTCCCGAAGAAGCAGGCGATTTCAGCTTCACCGTCGAATTCATGATCGACGGCTGGGTAGATAAAACGGCTACATACAGCATCAGCATATCAGAAGCTATCAAAGTCAATGCGGACAGCGACGCTCTCGACGGACTTAAAGTCGGCGAAGAGTTCTATGCTCTGCTTCAGTCCGATGAGTTCACTACCGAGAACTACACTACGATAGAGTGGGGTATCGCACCCGGCTCGTCCCTTCCCGCAGGTCTCACGATCAACAAGGATACGGGCGAAATCACCGGTACTCCCGAAGTGGCAGGTACCTATGAAGTTACCATCAGACTGATTGCTACGCAGGGCTCTGACGGCGGCGGCGACAACAAGGGCAGCAAGAGCGGAATGCAGACGTTCGACATGGGCGGCAACAAGGGCGGTTCGACGACCACCACGACCGAAGTCGACTATGTCATCACGTTAGTGGTCACAGAGGCCGACGCGCCCGTAGTAGAAGAGCCCGACTATGTAACCGGCGACGAAGTTCAGGATATGATTGACGACGCCATCTCCAAGCTCGAACAGAACAGCGGAAACGAAGGCGGCAACACCGAGGGCGGAAATACCGAAGGCGGCTGTGCAGGCAATATCGCAAGCACCGCGGCAATCGTCGGCGCAACGCTCGCAGCGGCTGCGGCAGTAGTTATCGCACGCAGAAAGAGCAGGAAAGACTGATAAAAAAATGCTCCCCCCGTTATTCAGCCGATCCCTGAATAACAGATGTCAGGCAGGCAAGGTATGTCGGAGAAATCCGACATACCTGTCGCCTGAAAATTTTATAAAACCTGCCTGTAAATACTAATTGGGCGGCATATATGCCGCAACTAAAAGACTTTAAATACGAAATTAACCCCGAAATAATAAGGAGAAGATATATCATGAAAAAGATAACCACGATGGTACTTTCGTCGCTCTGCGCGGCTGTGCTCTGTACTTCGTTTGCAGCCTGCGGCGAAAACGGCGACGAGGCCGAAAATAAAAAGAGCTATACCGTAACCTTTGAAACCAACGGCGGCTCTGCCGTTCCCTCGCAGACGGTGGAAGAGGGCGGTTATGCCGTCCGTCCCGAAGAAGATCCCGAAAAGGAGGGCTTGGTATTCGGTAACTGGTACGCCGATCAGTCGCTTGAAAATCTGTACGAGTTCGAGACGACGGCGGTTACTTCAAATACCACGATATACGCTTCGTGGCTGGACGAAAGCAACGCGCTGACGGCGACGTTCTACTGGAACTATGATGGCGCGGAAGAGGAAGTGTATTACACCGTCAACTTTGAAAGCGGTTCGAGAATAGGCTCTGTTGCAGAGCCCAAGCGCGACGGTTATGCGTTCGCGGGCTGGTATACCGAGGACGGTACCGAGTTTTCGCCCGCGAAGAAGTATGACGCTTCGGTAGAATTCTACGCGTCGTGGCAGACTTCTTACACGTTCGAGGCGGAATATACTCAGCTTACGGGGCTGACGGCGGACTATCCCGACTATGCCGACCAGAACGGCAATAAGCTCGGATATAACTTCTCCGGCAGCGCCAACGGCACTGCGCTTATCAAGGGCGACCAAAACGCAAGCAACGGCAAGTGCGTAAGCGGCCTTTACTATCGCGGCGGCTATCTCGAATTCGTCATAAATTCCGACGCTACCGTCAGCAACGCAATACTGCGCGTAGTGCTCGGCTGCGAATATGCCGACATAACGCTCACCGCGGCAACTTACAGCGTGACTATCAACGGGCAGAAGCTTGCCTACACGACGCAGATAAGCCTCGGCAACGGCACGGAAGTTTCCACCAATCCCGGCATACGCGGCAGTTGGCAGGAGATAACGCTCGGCAGCATCAGCCTTAACGATGGCGAAAATATCATTCGTCTCACGGTCAACAACAACCAGACTCCCGCAGGCGACGCAGGCACCGTCGACGCCGCTTCGCCCATGGTAGACTGCATAAAGATTATAACCGATGCCAATCTCACCATGACGGAATACAATAAATAATTTTGGTGCAAGATGAACGCTTTTAAGAAATTTCTGGCAGGCAGAGGGGTAGGTTACTACCTCTCTCTGTGTGCGGTTATCTGCGGCATAGTCGCGGGTATAACCTATATGGCTACGGGCGTAACCTCTTTTAATCCCGACCTGAACGGCTGCGCGGTCGGCTGCGCATGGGCGGCGGTAGTTCTGTGCGCCATCACTGCGGTGTTCGACTTCAAGGATGTCAGATACGTCGCCGCAATGCTCTATCTGTACGGTTTTATGTGGTTCATATATTCGCAGGTCACTTACATTGCAAACGTGTTCGTTGCAATTGACGGCTACGGCTTTACGGCCGGATTTATAGTCACATTCGTTTTCTTCCTCCTTTCTTTTGTCCTGGCGCTGCTTGCAGGCATACTCAGCGGGTGGCGCCCGTGGGCAAAAGCCCAAGAAAGCAGGACGGAGGTGAAAGATGAAACTGTTTAAAAGAAGATTGTGGGAAGGTCTTTCCCTCGGCGTCACTTCTGTTTTCGTCATTGTCTCGGGCGGCTATTCGATAGCCATGAGCCAGAGCGCGGCGATAAACAACGCGCTCAACATCTCCTCGTCGGAGATAGAGCGGTCGGACGACGAACAATATCAGTATTTCAAAAGCAGCTACGGCGAAGACGAGTATGAAAAGCTCGAAGCCGACTATCTCGCGCTTGCCGAAAAGGTGGAGAGCGAGGGCATAGTTCTCCTTAAAAATGAGAAGAACGCATTGCCCCTTGCCGACGGCGAAAAGGTCAGCACTTTTCTGACGGGCTCGGTGATGTTCAACTATGCGACGTCGGGTTCGTCGGCGGCGGATACTTCGGGATATACCGACTTCAAGACGGCGCTCGAAGGCGCGGGGCTGGAAGTAAATTCAGCACTGTGGGATTTCTATTCCTCGCAGGTCAGCGTGCTGGGTATGGGCAGATATAAAGAGGGTACGCGCTATATGGTAAACGAAGTGCCCTATGCGGATATTACGCCCGATGCGGTCGCTTCGATCTCCGAATACGGCACGGCAATCGTCAATATAGCCCGCAACAGCGGCGAAGGCGCGGACATTAACTCCACGCGTTCAGACACCGCCGACGGCAGTTATCTCACACTTTCCGAAGAGGAGCTGGGCGTTTTGAAAGAACTCACTTCGCTCAAAGCCTCGGGCAAGGTGAATAAGATAATAGTTCTCCTCAACTCCTCGGCGACAATTCAGCTCGATTTCCTCGAACAATCCGACATAGACGTCGACGCCTGCCTGTGGGTGGGCAACGTCGGCAAGGGCGGCATAGACGCGGTTGCGGGCGTGCTGACGGGCAAATATGTGCCAAGCGGCAAGCTGTCCGACACTTATCTCGTAGACAATATGTCCTCGCCCGCGATGATGCAGCAGTCATATAACGAGTTCAACAACTTCATGCGCCAGTACGACGGCGCGGAGAGGCTTGCCGACAGCTCGCAGATGTACTACGGAGTATACAGCGAGGGCATATATGTGGGCTATCGCTATTACGAAACGCGCTACACCGACTACGTGACGGGCAGAGAGGGTACGGGCGATTACAGTTATTCCGACGACGTCGCCTATTCCTTCGGCTACGGCCTGTCCTACACGACCTTTGAATATTCAAGCTTCGACGTCGAATACGACGAGGAGAGCAGAGAATATACCGTATCCGTCACCGTGACCAACACGGGCAGCGAATATTCGGGCAAGGAAGTTATAGAAGTCTATCTCCAAAAACCCTACATCGACGGCGGCATCGAAAAGTCGGCTGTCGAGCTCGTCGGCTATGCCAAGACCGAGGAGCTTGCGCCCGGCGAGACGAGCGACGTCATTGAAATAACCGTCTCCGAAAGTCAGTTCAAGAGCTATGACGACCAAAAGGCAAAGACATACGTCGTCGACGAGGGCGAATATTACCTGACCGTCGCAAACGGAGCGCACGAGGCGGCAAACAACATTCTCGCCGCGCAGGGCTACACGCCCGCCAACACCGACGGCAGAATGGACGCGGAGGGCGACGCGCTGCTCGTAAAGTCCTTCACCGAGGAATATGACGCGACGACTTATTCGGTATCCGAATACACCGGTGAGGCGATAACCAACCAGTTAGAGTTCGCCGACCTCAACAAGTACGAGGGCAGCGAAACGGAGGTTACCTACGTCTCGCGCGGCGACTGGGAGGGAACGCTTCCCTCCGAGGCGATAATAGTCAAACTCACCGACAAGCTCTACGCCGACCTCCAGCGCAACCGCGCGATAGAGGAGGACGCAGACGCGGAGATGCCGACATATAACGCAAATAACGGCTATACGATTACCGAATTGCGCGGCGAGGACTATGACAGCGACAAGTGGCAGAAGCTGCTCGATCAGATGAGCTTTGAAGATCAGGCATATCTCATCACCAACGGAATGTATACGACGGTGCCTCTGAGCTCCGTCGCCAAGCCCGACACCCACGAATATGACGGACCTACGGGCGTGGTCGGCTCTCAGGGCGACCTGTCCTTCCCCAGCGAGGGAATATGGGCTTCTACCTATAACGACGACCTCATTCGTCAGGTGGGCGAAATGCTCGCCGAGGACGCGCTCTCGCAGGGACTTACGGGCATATATGCCAACGCAATCAACATACACCGCACGCCTTTCGGCGGCAGATCGCACGAATATTTCTCCGAAGATCCCTATCTTTCGGGCATGGCGAGCGTTGCCGAAATTACGGGCATACAGTCCAAGGGCGTGGTAGCTCACGTCAAGCACATAGCCTTTAACGACCAGGAAGACCAGCGCGCAGGCGGCGCGGTATGGCTCAACGAGCAGGCCGCCCGCGAGATATATCTGCTGCCCTTCGAGTATTCGCTCTCGTCGGCAGAAGGAATGGGCAATGCGCACGCCGTAATGTCGGCGATGAACCGCGCGGGCGCGTTCTGGGTAGGCGCTTCCGAGGAGCTTCTCGGCGGCATAATGCGCGGCGAATGGGGCTTTGACGGCTATTGCATAACCGACATGGCGGCGTCCAATACGGCATACATAATGACCTATCAGGACGGCATACCCGCAGGCACAGACCTGTTCCTCGGCAGCGGTTCGCGCGACGCGCTCAATTCTTACAAGGACAACGCGACGTTTGCACAGTCGATGAGAGAGGCGTGCCACAGAATACTGTACGTCGTCTCCAATTACAGCGCGGCTGTAAACGGCATGACGCCCGATACGCCCGTCGGCGAGACGAGCTGGTGGTGGAGCAATGCGATAATCGCGGCGATGAGCGTGACCGGCGTGCTCGCGGCGGGCTGCATATCAATGTACGTCGCATCCGAAGTGCTCGAAAAGAAAAAGGCAAAGGAAAACAAGTAATTTTTTCATCCCTCCTCCACAGATGAGATCTGCAGCCCCGCGGTAAGGCGGGGCTGCATTTCGTATTAAAAAAACTACCTCTTGACTTTGTCTCTTGAAAGCGTATATGAAATATGATAATATATAGTCGGATCGGAAAGGAAATTATGCCTGGTTTCCCGAAGATCCTTTCCCTTGGCCGCTTCCGACCGGGGGAGGGGGGAGGAAATGGAAGAATTATTTTTATACTTTACCTTTGTCTACGATTGGGTAAACATTCTGCAACTTCTCGCCGTGTCGGTATCCGTGGTGATAGTACTCAGCCCCGTCACGTTTACGAAGAAGGGTATTTTGTTGCTCGTTGCCGAGATAGCGTCCGTATTCGTCGGCGAAACGCTGCTCAACTGGATGCTATTTTATCTCTCGCACTACGTTCCGTTCTTTGCGGGCATAAATTTCCCGCTCGCGCACTTCATAGCCATTGCAGTGTATGCGGCGGCGTTCAGCCGCTATAACGTAAAGAGCAGAATAGTGCTTGCCGCGACCGTATTCGTCACCGCAATAGCCATGGCGGAACTCGGCACACAGTGCATGCGCTGTTTCGCCTCGGGCGGGGAGGCGACCAAGGCGTTCGCCGTCGCGTCAGACCTACTCATCGTGGCGTTCGCCGTGCTTATATGCGCGCGCTCCATACACGTCTACGACAATATCCCCGCAATATCCGTCGGGATAATCCTCGTCGTTGCCGTCGCTTCATCGGCGACCATAATCTGGATAGAGGAGCTTTCGATAAAACATTCCATGACGGCCGATCTTACGACCTGCATGCTGCTTCTGTACGTCTATCTCGTCACGGTCTCGGTGTACATAGTCACCTATCACCACTGTACCGAGCACAACGCCAAGCTGGTCCTCGAGGTCGACAAGAAGCTGATGGAGGCGGACATAGAGATGCTCTCGCTGTCAGAGCAGATTGCCGAGGACATGAAGGAGCTCCGCCACGACATAAAAAATCAGTACCTCGTTATGGACGTAATGCTCAAAGAGAAGCGCTATTCGGACGTCGAGGAATATTTCAGAAACATGAAGGACGATTTCGCGGCATTCCCGCACTTCACCGACTGCGGCAATAAGTCGATAAATTCGATAATGAACCTCGAAACGCTCAAAGCCGCATCAAAGCGCGTGCAGATAATAAGCAAGATCAACGTGCCGGAAACGCTGCCCGTCACCGCCAACGACCTATGCCGTATATTCGTCAATCTCATAGATAACGCGCTCGAAGCGGCGGAAAAGACCAAGGGCGACAGGCTGGTCGATCTCAACGTGCACGTGCAGAACGAATATCTGTATATAAGCGTGACCAATCCCATAAGCGAGGATACCGACCGTTCGGCGGCGCTCGGGCTGAATACCACCAAGAGCGACTTCAAAAATCACGGCTACGGGCACAGGATAGTCAAGAAAATCGTCGATAAATACAACGGGTATATAAACTACTCGATAGAGGGCGACGAATTCATCGCCGAAGCTCTGTTAGATCTCAAAACGGAGGCCAAGAATGAAACAAATTAACTTTGCTGTATGCGACGACGACGGAATAGTGCTCGACGCGGTATGTCAGCGCGTTTACAGCATATTCAAACGCTGCGGGGTAGAGGCGTCGGGCACAAAATATCTTTCGCCCGTCAAGCTCTACGAACACATCAACGATCCCGATGGCAAGTATAACTATAACCTCATCTGTCTCGACATAGATATGCCCAAACTCGACGGCATAGCGCTCGGCAAAGCGATAAAAGAGCACTGCCCGGATACCGACATAATCTTCGTGTCCAACCGCGAGGACAAGGTCTTTGATACGCTTTTGAGCGTTCGTCCGTTCGGCTTCGTCCGCAAGAATAACTTTTCATCCGACCTTCTGGATACTCTCCGCGCGTATATCGTCTCCAAGATAGACACCAACCATTTCTTCGTCGTCAAGACGGACAACAATTCGGTCACGCGGTCGCTGCGGGTGGTCGACATAGTCTATATCGAAAGCCTGAGGGACCACCAGTTCATCTATATGCAGGACGGCGAAAATATCGACGTGCGCATGACAATGGACGAACTTGAAAAGGAACTTTCAAAATACGACATAGTGCGCACCCACAAGGGCTATCTCGTAAACCTCAAATACGTTCAGCGCATAGATGCCAAGGGCGTAACGCTCTCCACGGGCGCGGTTGCGGGGCTAAGCCGCACCAAATCGCAGGAAGTCAAGGCGCAGTATCTCAAATACCTCAGAAAGACGGGCGCAACGCTCATAACAAACTGACATGGCAACGCTGAAAAGGAGCGGCTGTGCCATATTCGCCGTAATATTTGCCCTTGTCTGCGTCTTGATGCCCTTTCTCGGCGTATTCCTCGTCGGTGTGTGCCTGCCCTCGCAGTTCTCGCTGACGTGGTACGGTGAATACGGCAGAATGTACGACAATATCAGAGAGGCGGAGGGTAACAGGATAATCGTCGTCGGCAACTCTAACATAGCTTTCGGTGTGGACAGCGCACTTGCCGAAGAACTTCTGAAAGCGGGCGGGTTGGACTATTCCGTGTGCAACTTCGGGCTGTACGGCTCGCTCGGCACAAAGATGATGCTCGACGTTGCGATAAAGGAAGCACGGAGAGGCGACGTGGTGGTGCTCGCGACCGAGTTTTCAAGTCAATCGCTTTCAACTTATTTTTCGCCTGTCGAAGCGTGGTATGCGCTCGACTATGACCTGTCGATGTTTCTCTCTTTCCCCGAAGAGCAGCGCGGCGCGCTTGCCGGCGCGTTTGCGGGTTACGTCGCCGAAAAATACGGCTATTACAGTAGCGGATCTCCCGCACAGCCGAGCGGCATTTATGCCGCTTCTTCTTTCGACGAGCATTGCGACTTAAAAAATTTCAATCGCGAATACAACATTATGTCGGGAGGGTACGACGCCAATAACCCTATATCGCTCGACGGCGGGCTGTTTACGGCAGATTTCGTCGGGTACGTCAACGACTGTTCGGCTTACCTTTCGGGAAAGGGCGCATCGCTCTGGCTGTCCTTCCCGCCGATTAACGCCTCTGCACTCACGTCGGACTATGACGCGGCGGGCTTTCAGCACGAGGTAATATCGCTTTTCGATTGTCCGGTTATAAGCGATATAGACGACTATATAATGGACGAGGGCTGGTTCTACGACAGCAATTTCCACCTCAACTCGGCGGGAATGACCATGCGCACGGTTCAGCTCGTCAACGACATAAAAAATCAGCTGGGCAACACCACCAAGACGGAGATCGTTCTCCCCAATATGCCCGTCGCGCCCGACGAAAGCGTGGAGGGCGACGGCGACAATACCGACAAGGACTGCTTCACCTACGAGCTCGAGGACGGGCGCTATACCGTCACGGGGCTTACGGACGAGGGGCGCGCGGCGACCGAACTCGTGCTGCCCTATCAGGTGGACGGCATCTACATAACCGCGTTTACGGCGGACGTATTCGCGGGACATAAATCGCTTACAAGCGTCACCATTCAGGACAATATAAGCGCCCTGCCCGACGGCTGTTTCTCGGGCAGTACGGCGCTTCGGTCGATATACCTCGGACACGGCGATCCCGCCGACATATCCGTCGGCTACGGGCTGTTCGACGGCACTTCGTCCGCGCTTAAAGTGTACGTGCCCGAGGACGCGCTTGCAAGCTTTACCAACAACTATTTCTGGGGGCGTTATGCGGACAGGATTAAGGCATATTGAGCGCGCATTGCTTGCGCTGCTGTCGGCGGTCACGGTCTTATCGTGCGGCTGTGCCGAAACGACGCAAAACGACAAACTTGTAAGCGTCAGCATTGCCGACAGCCTGTTCTTCACCGCCTCGACGGCGGCGGCCAAGGTGCGCGAGGGCGAGGACCTGACGGTCACGCTCGACATGAGGACGGGCTACGAGTTCGTATCCTGCGATTACGGCGACTATCGGGCAGAGACCGAAGCGAATGGCGACGTCAAGCTTACGCTCTGCAACATAACCGCGCCGTCGCGCGTCACTGTGACGTCGAGACTGCGGGAGGTTGACGCCCAGAGGGAGAGTGCGACCTGCTCGATAACCTACGACTATAACGGAGGAAGTGCGGACGGCGAAAAGAGCCGCACGGTCGACTATACGCTTTCGCAGCACCTCCGCCCTAATACATGGAACGGGCAGGGGCTAGAAAGGTTGGGCTGTACGTTGCTCGGCTGGAATACCCGAAGCGACGGAAGCGGTGAACATATAGGGCTCGGCAGCCGCGTCACGGTCGGCGACGGACAGAGTGTCACGCTCTATGCCGAGTGGGCGGAATGGCTTCCCGAAAGGGATTTTTTAATCAGAACTTACCCTGACGGGACGGCGGCGGTCACGGGATATCGCGGCACAGGCGATGCTGAAATGTTCGTCATTCCTGCCGAGATAGACGGGTATAAGATTACCGAGATTGCGGGCTCGTTCACGACGAATATTCCCTGCGGCAGGCTGACTTCCCGCTCGCTCGTCCTGCCTGACGGCATACTGTCGATAGGCGGCGGCGCATTCATAAATTCCGCCTTCGAGGAGATATATTTCTTCGACAATCTCGAAAATATTGCGGACGCGGCTTTCACCTATAACCTCACTACTTACCACATAAACGCCGCTTGTCCGCCGCACTATCAGGCGGTCAACAACAGCACTTATTACGCAGACTGCGTCGACAGGCTGATAACTTCGGGCGATAAAAAGCGCATAATCTTCTTTGCGGGCTGTTCCTTTGCCTACGGCGTAAACAGCGCAATGGCGCAGGCGGCTGTCGGCGACGAATACGCGGTCTGCAACCTCGGCGTCAACGGCGACATAAACGGCGCGTTCCAGATGGAGGTAATACTCAACTACATCTCGGAGGGCGACATACTCGTCCACACCCCCGAAGTAATGAGCGCGCCGCAGCTAATGTCCTCGTTCTATCTCGACGGACGCGCGTTCATAATGTGCGAGGGCAACTATGACCTGCTGTCCATACCCGATTTCTCCGACTGCGACCTAATATTCAGGGCGTATATGCATTATGTCACGATAAGGGAAAACGAAGAGGAATGCTCATATTCGGACGGCAGGGCGGAGGACTTCAATATCTACGGCGATTTCATCTGCTCGCGCCCCTACGAGGAGGCGGGGGAGGCGGAGCGCGACGAAAGCCTGAGCGGCGACGCGTACAACTTTGCGCCCGAAATGCTCACCGAGGAGGGCGTTGCAAAGCTCGCCGCGTATTATAGCGAGGCGGAGGCAAAGGGCGCGACGGTCTGCTTCTCTTACAGCCCGATCAACGGCAGTTCGGCTACCGCCGTTCCCGTCGGGGAGGCGGGCGCGGCGTTCGACAAGCGCCTGCGCGAGCTTTTCGCCCCCTACGGCTATGCGCCCATATCCGACTATAAAGATTATATTATGGCGGGCAGATATTTCTACGATTCGGACTATCATCTCAACGAACTCGGCGCGATATTCCGCACCGAACGGCTGCTTGCAGACTTGCAGGCGGCGGGCGTTATAACGCTGATAAAATAGTAAAAAGGAGGGGGAACAATGGAAAGCGTCATATTTTCATCGCCGTATATTCTGTGCGGATATGCCGTCGCGCTCGTGCTGTCCGTCGTTGCGGTAGCTAAAAAGACGGGCTTTGCGCTCACGGCAATTTCCCTCTTTATCTTTGCGGCGACAAGCACTTACGCGCTGATCTCGGGCGCGACGCTCACCGAAGTTTCGGTCTGCGCCGTCGTGTTCTTCATAATCTATCTCATACCCGCGTGGCGGGGCAGGGGGGATAAATGAGCTTCAATTCCTTAGAGTTTCTCATCTTCCTGCCCGTGGTCGTCGCGCTCTATTGGGTACTGCCGTTTAAATTCCGCTGGGTGCTCCTGCTCGTCGCTTCCTGCATATTCTACATGAGCTGGAACGTCTGGCTGATAGTGCTCATCTTCATCACGACGATAACGGCGTATTCGGCGGCAATTTTCATTTCGCGGGCGCATAGTACGGGGGTAAAGTGCTTCTGGCTTGCCCTGACGCTCGTCGTCTGCCTCGGGCTTTTAATCTTCTTCAAGTACATAAATTTCATTCTCGAAAGCGCCGTCGGCGTCATCCGCCTTTTCAATGCGGAGCAGGACGATATAGTTCTGAACGTCATATTGCCCGTCGGAATAAGCTTCTACACCTTCCAGACGCTCTCCTACGTCATCGACGTGTATCGCGGTCAGTTCCCCGCCGAAAGGCACTTCGGCTATTTCGCGCTGTACGTAAGCTACTTCCCCCAGCTCGTCGCAGGACCGATAGAGCGCCCGCAAAATCTTCTGCCCCAGCTCCGCACCCCGCACTCGTTCAGCGAGGATGACTTCGCGGCGGGCGCGAAATACCTTTTAAGCGGCTTTTTCCGCAAGTGCGTCGTCGCCGACTTCTGCGGCATATTCGTCGACAAGGTCTATGCCGACCTCGGTTCGTCCTGCGGCCTTGCGGTGTTTGCGGCAAGCGCGCTCTTTCTCATTCAGATATACAACGACTTCGCGGGCTATTCCGAAATAGCCATGGGCTCTGCGCGGCTTATGGGCGTAAAGCTCTCCAAAAATTTCGACCGCCCGCTGACTTCCTCGTCGTTTGCCGAATTCTTCCGCCGCTGGCACATAACGCTCAACCAGTGGTTCATGCAGTACGTCTATATCCCGCTCGGCGGCAACCGCAAGGGCATGGCGAGAAAACTTATGAATACGCTCATAGTATTCGCGCTCTGCGGGCTGTGGCACGGCGCAAACTGGACTTTCGTGCTCTGGGGGCTGGTTGCGGGCGTATTCGTCTGCGCGGAAGCCCTGCTTGCGGCTCCTTTGGAGCGGCTTGGTCAAAGGCTGAAAATCGACGCGGACAACGTCGTTCTCAAAGTCGTAAAGAGAGTATTCGTATTCGTCATGTTTGTGTTCAGCTGCGTGCTGTTCCGCTCGCAGAACATAGCCGACGTCGGCATTGCGTTCAGACAGATGTTCACGGCGTGGGACGCCGCAGGCAACGTGCTTGACGACCTCGGCATGAGCTGGTTGCAGCTAATTCAGCTCGTCGCGTTCATCGCCGCGATGATAATGATCTACAGGCTGCCGCAGACTAAAAACGGCAACAGCCTGCCGCTCGCGCGTTCGGCAGTCGCCGTCGACACGGCGGTATTCGCTTACGGCATACTCGCCGTCGCGCTGTGCTGGCTGGGGCTGCTCTCCATGGGCGACATGAGCGCGTTCCAGTACTTTCAGTTTTAAGGGGAATAAACGTGGAAAATTACAGGGTTATCGACATAGACAAGTGGAGCAGAAAGGAGCTGTATGAGCTCTATACCGAGAAGTGGACGACCTGCTGTCATACGCTCAACGTCGAACTCGACGTGACGCGGCTCGTGCAGTTCGTCAAAGCCCGCAAAATAAAGCTTGCGGCGGCGCTCCTCTGGCTGGTTACGGACGAACTCAACAGACAGAGCAATTTCAGAATGACGCTGACGGACGGCGAACTGCGGGAATGGAGCGCAATACACCCCATGTATCCCGTGCTCAACGCAGATAAGAACATAACTTTCCACTGCGTCCGCTACGACGAAGATTTCAGAAAATTCTACGCCGCGTATCTCGACGACAGGGAGAAGAACGTCGGCAAGACGGGCGCGTTCGCCTCGGAAATGCCCGTAAATTCTTTCAGCGTATCCATTGTGGCAAGCGTGCCGTTCGTAAGCTGCTCGTTCGACCTCAAAAACCCCAAGGGCTATTATCAGCCAATGGTATTTATAGGCAAGTATTTCCCGCGCGGCGACAGCCTGATCGCCGTGTGCTCGCTGACGGTAAATCATGCGGTTGCCGACGGCTACCACGCGGGCGAATTTTTCAGGGGATTGCAGGCAGGCATAGACAGTTTTGGTGATAAATATGCAGACGATTAAAAAGAGCTTGATTGAACTTCTATCAGAATTTGCGGCGCAGTCGCCCGACAAGAGATTTCTCTTTACCGAGGACTATGCGCTGACGGCTAAACAGGTCTACGGCAGGGTTTGCGGAATAGGCCGCAGGCTTTCCGAAAAACTTTCGGCGGGCGACGCGGCGGTGCTCCGCGCGACGCGCTGTCTGGGTACGGCGGTCCTGTTCTACGCCCTGCAGGCGCTCGGCGTGACGGTCGTGCTCACCGATCCGCATACTTCGGCGGAAGCGGCGCTCAAGGGTAGCGGCATAGATATTCCCGTCAGGGCGTACATTACCAACGAGCAGGCGCAGGGCGGCATTTCCGCCGACGGCGACTGGCGCATCGACGGCGAGCCGCTCGACATTGAGGGCGAGGGGGAGTATGCGTTCGGCAAAGTCGACGTGTACGCATCCGCCGTCGTCATCTTCACGTCGGGCTCGACGGGCAATTTCAAGGCGGTTACGCTGTCGCAGTACAACTATCTCAACCACACGCTCAACTACGGCTACGGCGGCTGTTATCTCGACAGCGACATATCCATGGAGATGTTGCCCGTTCACCACGTATTCGGGCTCGCCGTGCTGACCACCGCGCTCATGTACAGGTATGAATTGCTGTTTCCCCGCGAGGTCACTCCGCAGTATATTGTAAGCTGTCTTATGCGCTATTCGATAACGCGCCTCGACGGCGTTCCCTCCTTTGCAAACGCAGTCGCCGCAGAGGTGGCGGCGCTCGGAATAAAGACGAGTTTAAGGGTGGGCGTAATAGGCGGCGCGCCCGTCTCCGAAAAGCAGTTTTCGTTCATAGAGGACACGCTGGGGCTGACGCTCGTGCCCGTCTACGGAATGAGCGAATGTATAGGCATTGCGGGAACGCCCATCGAGACCGAGCGCGAACTCCGCAGGACGACGGTCGGCGTATTTCTGCCGATGAACGAGGGCAGGATAGGCGAGGACGGCGAAATCTGCGTCAGGTCTCCCGCCGTAATGCTCGGCTATTGGGGTGACGAAAAGGCCACCCGCGCGGCGATAGACGGCGACGGCTGGCTGCACACGGGCGACCTCGGCTATATCGACGAGAGGGGCTTTCTGCACGTCAGCGGCAGAAAGAAGGACATAATAATACGCAACGGCAACAACCTCTCCGCCGTCGCCATAGAGCAGAAAATTTTAAGCCTTGCCGCAGTACGCGACGTCTGCGTCGTCGGAATACCCGACGAGAGCGAGGGCGAAGTGCCCGTCGCGGCGGTCGTCTGTAACTGTGACGAGGGCGAGCTTTTCGCCGCGTTTCGCGCCGTGCTGCCCAAAAACGAGCTGCCCCGCTTTATGGTGCGGGTGGACGCCGTTCCGCTCACCTCGTCGGCAAAGCCCGACAAGCAGGCGGTCAGGGCAATGTTTGTGCGCTGAATGCGGGCAACATAGCCAATATAAAGCGACATATAAAACGCGGCGCACTCTCCTGCGCCGCGTTTTTTCGCCCTTAGTAAGCTGTTTCGGAGGCAATGGCAAACAGAGTAAATCGCAGAAAGAGCACCCGCCGTTTCGGGTGCTCTTTCTGCGCTTTAAAAGCCGTTGGTTGCGGCATATATGCGGGGCAATCGAGTAAAACGCCGCATTGCCGCAAAAAAATAAGATAAATTGGTTTTTAATCTGAAAATATGCGTTGGTTGCGGCATATATGTAGGACAATTGCTGAAAATTTACGGCTGATCGTCCGAACTTTCAAGCAGCTCGCACTCTTTAAGCGTCGGGTTCTGGCTTGCAGAGGAGATGTCGTTGACGTTCTCCTTCATAATGTAATCTCTGGGCATTTCGCGGGGAGTATAGCCCGTATAGTCCTTGAAGATGCGGTTGAAATTCCTTATGGTCGAAAAGCCGCACTTTATGGCAATCTCTGTCATAGAAAGTCTGTCGCTCTCTTTGAGCATGGCGACGGCGTTTTTGGTCCTGACATAGTTGAGGTACTGCGAAAAGGTTATGCCCATCTGACTGTGGAAAAGTCGGGAAAAATAGGTGGCGTTCATGTTGAGAAATTCCGCCGCCGACTGAATGTCGAAAAATTCGTACTGCTCGTCAATCTTTGTCAGCAGCGCCTTGAAGCGGTCGGCTTTCGTCTCCTTTTTGGTCTCGGTCGGCTCGTTTCTGAAAATCTGCAAAAACTTCACCGCCACGTCCAGCGCCGTCTCGTGAATGTAGAAGGGCTGCTTTTCTTTAAGCTTTTTAAGGAGGGATGAATACAGCTCGTCTATCTGATAGTCGGCGGAGAGCACGGGCGAAACGAGCGAAAGCGAAGATGTGAAAGTCGAAATGAGGTCATAGTTGAAAATTACAAGCCGCGCGACCGTGTCGGGCGTGCGCGCGTGCATATAGTGCACCTGTTCGCTGTCAATGAAGAACGATTGCCCCGCGCTTATGCGGTAAGCCGAGCCGTTGCAAAAAATGTCCAGTTCGCCGTATTCGAGGTAGATGAGCTCGCAGTCATAGTGCCAGTGCGGCATATTGTGTGAATTCTTATATTTGCCCACCCATACCTTGGCTTTATCCCTGTATTGCCACAATTCGCGCTTAGCCTGCATAATTTTTCTCCCCGCGCCGCCCGTTTGAATGGTTTTCCCTTCCAAAAAGGCGGCAATCTCGTCTGACACTATTGTATAATAATCCCCCCTTGAAGTCAATCAAAGTCAATTTTTTTATGGTTTATATAAATCGGCATATTCTGTTTTGACTTTTTTCTCTCTAAAAATTGTAAAAAATACCTCTTGGCGGGAAGGAGAGGGGCAATTTGCCCGCGCTATTTATTGACAAAATAACGGGCATATTTTATAATAGTAGTAAGATGACCGAAAGAATGTGGCAGTTCTGTCGTATGTCCGCCGCGCATTTCCGCGCTGCGCCGAACGGATTGCCCTAAAAAACCTGAAATTCAGATTGCTCGCGGGGGGATCCTCCGTGAGTTTTTCCCGCTATGCGCGCCGCGCCTGCGCGTTGCGGGCTTTCGTTCGTCGGGGAAAAGTTATGCAAGAGATGAAAGAAATTATAAACGATATTCCCGCCGAGGACGAGACCGCGGCGACTGCCGCGACGAATTTCGCCGAAGACGAGGTATGTTCGCCCGTTCTCGTCGTAGATAATAAAGTGCAGAGCGGGGAGGAATATGTCTCGTTTGCAAAGCGCGGCTTCCGCTACGGCTGCTATCTCTTTATAAAGCGCGCTTTCGACATAGTGTCGTCGGGGCTGGCTATGATAGTGCTTTCGCCCGTCATAATAATCGCGCTCCTTGTAAAATGGCTGGAAGACAGGGGCAACCCGATATATACTTCCGAAAGAGTGGGAAAAAATAATAAGGACGGCAGTCGCGGCAAGAACATAAAGTTCCATAAAATCCGCTCTATGTGCCTCAACGCCGAGGAGATGAAACAGAAGCTCATCGACGAGGGGCTGAACGAAGCGGACGGTCCCGCGTTCAAGATGAAGAACGATCCGAGGATAACCAAGGTGGGCAAGGTTTTAAGGAAGCTTTCGATAGACGAACTGCCGCAGCTGTGGGATATATTCGTCGGGAAGCTCAGCGTAGTCGGACCGCGTTCGCCGCTGCCGAGCGAGGTAGACGAATACACGCCCTACCAGATGCACCGGCTGGACGTCAAGGGCGGGCTGTTATGTCTCTGGCAGATACAGCACGACCGTAACGCGCTGTCGTTTGACGAGTGGGTGGAGCTGGACATAGAATACATCAGAAAGCAGAGCCTCTGGCTCGATTTCAAGATAATCTGCAAGGGCGCGTTCATGGTGCTCTTTGACAGAAGCGGGGAATAAAGGAGAAATACTTATGAAGGGAATAATTCTTGCGGGCGGCAGCGGAACGAGGCTCTATCCTCTCACGAGGGTGACGAGCAAACAGCTGCTTCCCATATACGACAAACCCATGATATATTACCCGATGTCCGTGCTCATGAATGCGGGCATAAGGGATATACTCATCATCTCCACGCCGCAGGACACGCCGCGCTTTGAAGAACTGTTCGGCGACGGGCATAAGCTGGGCATAAATTTGAGTTATGCCGTTCAGCCCTCGCCCGACGGACTGGCGCAGGCGTTCATAATCGGCTCTGATTTCATCGGAAACGATAACGTCGCAATGGTGCTCGGCGACAACATATTCGCGGGGCACGGTCTCAAAAAGCGCCTTAAAAAGGCTGTCGAGCACGCCGCGAACGGCAATGGTGCGACGGTATTCGGCTACTACGTCGAAGATCCCGAGCGTTTCGGAATTGTCGAGTTCGACCATACGGGCAAGGCGATATCCATCGAGGAAAAGCCGGCAAAACCCAAGAGCAATTACTGCGTCACGGGGCTGTATTTCTACGACAATAAGGTCGTCGAATACGCCAAGGGGCTCACCCCGTCGCCGCGCGGCGAGCTTGAAATCACCGACCTCAACAGAATATATCTCGAACAGGGCAATCTGCACGTCGAAATACTCGGTCAGGGCTTCACGTGGCTGGATACGGGCACGCACGAAAGCCTTGTCGACGCGACCAACTTCATCAAGACGGTCGAAACGCACCAGCACAGAAAGGTTGCCTGCCTCGAAGAAATATCCTATCTCAACGGCTGGATAACCAAGGAACAGGTGCTCGAACTGTACGAGCCGATGAAGAAAAATCAGTACGGACAGTACCTCAAAGACGTAATAGACGGAAAATTTATGGACGGGTTATATTGATATGACATTTTTGAAGACTGAAATAGAGGGCGTCTACATTATAGAGCCCAAGGTATTCGGCGATAACCGCGGATATTTCATGGAAACTTATAACGAAAACGAGTTCAGGGCGAACGGTCTTGACTATACCTTCGTGCAGGACAACCAGTCGAGGAGCAAGAAGGGCGTTTTGAGGGGATTGCACTTCCAGAAGACCTATCCTCAGGCAAAGCTCGTCAGGGTGCTCGAAGGCGAAGTTTTAGACGTAGCCGTCGACCTCAGAAAGGGCAGCGCGACCTACGGCAAGTGGGTGGGCGTAGTGCTCTCGGAGGAGAATAAGAGAATGTTCATGATCCCGCGCGGGTTTGCGCACGGCTTCGTCGTGCTCAGCGATACGGCGACTTTCGCATATAAGTGCGACCAGTTCTATCACCCCGAGGACGAGGGCGGCATAGCGTGGAACGATCCCGACATCGCCATCGACTGGCAGTACGAGGGACAGCCGCTTTTAAGCGAAAAGGACCAGAAACATCCCACATTGAAAGAGAGTAAAACGGAGTTTGTATTATGACTATAATCGTAACAGGCGGCGCCGGCTTCATCGGCGGAAATTTTGTTTACTATATGCTCAAAGCGCACCCCGATTACAGGATAGTGTGCGTCGATTGCCTGACCTATGCGGGCAACCTCTCAACGCTCGAGGAGGCGTTCAAGAACCCCAACTTCCGCTTCTCGAAGACGGATATATGCGACAGAGAGGGCATATATAAGATATTTGAGGAGGAGCACCCCGACATAGTCGTCAACTTTGCGGCTGAAAGCCATGTCGACAGGAGCATTGAAAACCCCGAAATCTTCCTTAAAACCAACATACTCGGCACCCAGGTGATGATGGACGCCTGCCGCAAGTACGGCATCAGGCGCTATCATCAGGTATCGACGGACGAGGTCTACGGCGATCTGCCGCTCGACCGTCCCGACCTGTTCTTCACCGAGGAGACGCCCATTCACACGTCCAGCCCCTATTCGTCCAGCAAGGCGGGCGCGGACCTTCTCGTTCTCGCATATCACCGCACCTACGGGCTGCCCGTCACCATTTCGAGGTGCTCGAATAACTACGGCCCCTATCACTTCCCCGAGAAGTTAATTCCCCTCATGATAGCCAACGCGCTTGCGGACAAGCCCCTTCCCGTATACGGCAAGGGCGAAAACGTGCGTGACTGGCTGTACGTCGAGGATCACTGCAAGGCAATCGACCTTATAATTCACAAGGGCAGAGTGGGCGAAGTCTACAACGTCGGCGGCCACAACGAGATGAGAAATATCGACATAGTCAAGCTCATTTTAAAAGAACTCGGCAAGCCCGAAAGCCTCATAACCTTCGTCGCCGATCGCAAGGGACACGATATGCGCTATGCAATCGATCCCACCAAAATTCACCGCGAGCTCGGCTGGCTGCCCGAAACCAAGTTCGAGGACGGCATAAAGAAGACCATAAAGTGGTATCTCGACAACAAGGAATGGTGGCAGACCATCATTTCGGGAGAGTATAGGAACTATTACGAGAAGATGTACGGCAACAGAGGTTGTTGACTTAAATAAGACATCGCATTATTTCGTCGCGCTGCTCGCTTCTTTAAGCCAACGGCTCACGGGGAAATTGCGTTGCGAATATCTTCGCAAAATATTGTCAAATACATTGTGCGGGAGCGGCGGAAAATAAAACAATACAATCGGCAGATATAACTATGAAAATTTTTGTAACGGGCGTCGGCGGTCAGCTCGGCTACGACGTAATGAACGAACTTAAAAAACGCGGCATAGAGGGCGTGGGAAGCGACATTCTGCCCGAGTGCGACAAATACGAACGCTATATCCCGATGGATATTACCGACAGGGCGCAGGTGGAGGAGGTAATAACCTCAGCAATGCCCGACGCGGTCATTCACTGCGCGGCGTGGACGGCTGTCGACGCGGCGGAGGATGAGGAGAATAAACCCAAGGTCAGGGCGATCAACGCCGACGGCACTAAGAATATCGCCGAAGTCTGCAAGAAAATCGGTGCGAAGATGATGTACATCTCCACCGACTACGTCTTCGACGGACAGGGCGAAAGGCCGTGGTTTCCCGACTGCAAGGACTATAAGCCGCTCAATGTCTACGGCGAGACCAAGCTCGAGGGCGAGCTCGCCGTCTCGTCGCTTCTCGACAAGTACTTTATCGTCCGCATAGCGTGGGTGTTCGGGCTCAACGGCAAGAACTTCATCAAGACCATGCTTTCGGTCGGCAAGAAGTACGATACGGTCAGGGTGGTAAACGACCAGATAGGTACGCCCACCTACACCTACGACCTCGCAAGACTGCTGGTCGACATGATAGTCACCGAAAAGTACGGCTATTATCACGCGACCAACGAGGGAGGATATATCTCGTGGTACGACTTCACGCTCGAAATTTTCCGTCAGGCGGGGTATTCGACAAAGGTAATTCCCGTAACCACGGCGGAATACGGGTTGTCCAAGGCGGCAAGGCCTTTCAACAGCCGCCTTGACAAGGCAAAACTTATCCAAAACGGGTTCGCGCCCCTTCCCGACTGGAAGGACGCGCTTGCAAGGTATCTCAAAGAAATAATGTAAACGACCGCGCGTCGGGCAATATCGCTTGTCCGACGCATTATTTTTGACGGAGGGACTATGGACGGGTATATCGTGCGCAGGGCGACGGAGAGTGAGTTTGCCGCCGTGCTTGCAATCTATGACGGCGCGAGGAAATTCATGCGCGAACACGGCAATCCTTCGCAGTGGGGCACAAGCCGCCCGACCGCAGACGAGCTGGAATGTGACCTCGCCGCGGGCAGGCTGTACGTCGTCGACGACGGTCATTGTATCTGCGCGTCGTTCGTGTTCTACGAGGGCGAGGACGAGTGTTACCGCCGCATATATGGCGGGCAATGGCTGTCCGACGCGCCCTACGCCGTCATTCACAAGGTGGCAAGCGCGTTCGGAAAGAGGGGGATGTTGCGCCTCATCGTCGGCTTCGCGCTGTCCGTGTGCGGGCATATCCGCATCGACACCCACCGCGACAACGCCGTAATGCGCGGCGCGCTCGAAAAGGAGGGTTTTACGCCCTGCGGCACGATTATTCTTGACGACGGCAGCGAACGCATAGCCTACGAAAGGGTTTGATGGGTATTGCAAACCGCCGCCCGCCGTGATATAATCTTGTAAAGGCGCATAACCTTAAAAATGGGGCGCAGCCTTTCCCCGCAATGTCTCCGCAAAGAGGAGGAGTTATGAAAAAATATTTGCTCAGCATACCCGTAATGCTGTACCCGTACACGCTCATAGTCGGGCTTGTCTGTCTGTATACTCCTGAAATAATGGAGGGCGTATTTGCGGGCAACGGCTTTCTGTTGATCGCCGCGCTGTTCGCCTGCGCCGCAGTGGCGTTCGCGTTCGCGCTCGGCGTTGCCGTTTCCCTGCTCTTAAAGGGCGGCGACGCGCTCTCGGCAACGCGGCTGACGCTCGTACTGAAAATAGTGCATATCCCCGCATATATCGTCATATTCCTGCTCGGCGTGCTCTTTACGCTCTCTATTTGGGGTATTATCTTCGTCGTCGTGTTCGTGCTCACCGATATTGCGGCGATAATAATGACGGGTATGTACGGCGCGGCGGCTGCTTTCAGGTGCAGGGCGCAGGGGCTTATCGGCACGGGCGAGGCGATAGCCCTTGGCGTCTGCCAGTTCATATTCTGCATAGACGTCGCGGCTATAATCGTGCAGTGCGTCCTCATAAGAAAGGGCGCCGAAAGGAGGGTGGAATATGCTTGAAAGGCTGTTTTCAAAGTATGCGTCTGATATAACCGACGACGGCGCGCGGCGCAGGCTGTACGCAAAGTATTGCGCCAAGACGATCTCGCTGTTCGTCTTTCTCGCGTTGTGCATAGCGTTCGCGCTGGTCATCGCCGTCTGCTGGAATATGACGGGGGAGGCGGCTCAGGCGGCGTTCGTCGTCTACGGCGTTACCATGGCACTGTGGGTGGTTTCGGGCATAACCGCGCTCGTGCTCTGGCTGATCTTTCGCTCGTCCTATTCCGCTTATATCCGCTCCAAGGGCTGATCTGTTTCTCTCCCGCAAATAGTTGAATTGCGCGGCGGCGGGCGATTGCCCCCTATATATGCCGCGTCCATCGAATTGAATATTCTGCGCCCGTCCGGCTTGCGCGGACGGGCGCTCTCTTTGCCTTCGCCTGCTCTTTTGTGCTCATTGTGCGCGAAATTTGCGAAAAGTGTGTAAAACCTTGCAAAAATTTGTAAATTTTATGCCGCGCAGATCGGGGCGAATAAAAATTTTTTTGCGCGCCGATATGCGTTCGTCGGGGCATAGTATGGGGGCAATTGCGTGTGTCGGGTTGAGAATTATTAAAAATGACAAGTTTTTGCCTTATGTCGGATAATTGTAAAAATCTTATCATTGACAAGCGACTGTATTTGATATATAATATAGAATGTCACAGAGTAGTATTTAAGGAGGATGCAGGAAATGGTGATAGGCGCAATCTTTGTCGTTGCCTCGCTGTTTGTCATCTGCAAGGGCATAGTCGCTCTTTGCAGGTGCAAGCGCGTAAAGAGCTATAACTTCACCGCAACCGTCGAGCGCCTTGCTTCTTCCCTCGCCCGTTATGCTGGCGTAAGCTTCATCATATTCCTCGTCCTTTCGATCAACTTCAACCAGACGCGCGAAATTTTCAATGCGGTGACGGCGGCGCAGAACCCCGAACAGGGCAAATTCTGTTATCGCCTCGTGTACAGGGCGGAATCGGCTTCCTTCTCTGCGGGCGCAATGGCGTTCTGCTCGATAGTCATAGGTTTCTGCTGGTATCTCATTGCAAATTTCCTCGCCAACGCCCCCGTTCCGTCCTCCGACGGACTGACCGCTTTCGGCTGCGGGCGCGACGGCGACTGCACGGAACGCTCCGCCGAGGTAGGCTGTGCTATAAAGCCCTTCCTCGTCTATTCCAAGTACAATTCCTGAAATCAAATATTCACCCGCGGCGCGGCTTGCGCTTGCGGGCTTCGGGCGTATTTTGTTACGGTATCCCGCGAGGCATTGCGGGGAAAAAGGGTAATGGGAATACGCCTTTTTTGTCGGTATTCGCGCGGTATGCGCGGAACTTTGCCCTGCCTGCGGCAACTTATTCCCGCCGCACGGCGCAAGGCGCGGGGGCCTTCTCCGCGGCATGATATTTTTTTCGGGTAACTGCCATGATAATAACTAAGACGCCGTTCAGAATGAGCTTTTTCGGCGGCGGTACGGATATACCTTCATATTTCAACGAACACGGCGGCGCGGTGCTTTCGACCTCTTTCGATAAGTACGTGTACGTCACCGTGCGCCATCTTCCGCGCTTTTTCGAGTACACGACCGAGGTCATCTATTCCAAGTCGGAGCGCGTGAGAAACATCAACGACATAGAGCACCCGATGGTGAGAAACGCCATCAAGATGCTCGACATGAAAGAACTGCACATAGCGTATGATGCCGACCTGCCCGCAAGGACGGGGCTGGGCACTTCCAGCGCGTTTGCCGTCGGGCTTTTAAATGCGTTTTATTCCATGAAGGGCAAGTTCGCCTCCAAAAAGCAGCTTGCAAGCGACGCGATATATCTCGAAAGGACGCTGTGCAACGAGGCGGGCGGCTGGCAGGACCAGATAGCCGCGTCATTCGGCGGGCTCAACAGAATAGATTTCGCCGACAACGAATATCACGTCACGCCCGTCAGAATTTCCGCCGAACGCAAAAAGCGGCTGTGCGACAACTTATTGCTGTTCTTCACGGGCTTTACGCGGCTGTCCTCCGAAATACAGCGCTCGACGACGGGCTGTATGCGCGACAAGTCGGGTTTCCTCGGCGAAATGTATAACCATGTCGGCATGGCGCAGAACATTCTCGAAAACAGCGAAAGCGATATAGACGATTTCGGCAGACTGCTCGACGAGACGTGGCGGCTCAAACGCCAGACGGGCAATAAAATTACCAGCGACTGCATTGACGAACTGTATAATAAGGGCATCGCGGCGGGCGCGCTCGGCGGCAAGCTGTTGGGCGCGGGCGGCGGCGGATTTCTGCTCTTTTACGTCCGCCCCGAGGACCGTGAGCGGGTGCGCAATACCTTTTCCGACCTCATGGAGGTCCCGTTCGAGTTCGAGACGAGCGGTACGCGCGTAATCTACTATGCGCCCGAAATATACAACATAGACCTCTGCAAAGAGAAGTGAGATGAAAGCCGTAATAATGGCGGGCGGGCGCGGTACGCGCATATCGTCCGTCGCAAGCGATATACCCAAGCCGATGATAGACGTCTGCGGCATGCCCGTGCTCGAACGGGAAACCGAATGTCTTAAAGCGCAGGGCTTCTGCGACATAATAATGACCGTCGGGCACCTCGCCGATAAGATTATAAATTATTTCGGCGACGGCAGCGGCATTTCGCCCGCGACGGGCAGGCCGTTCGGCGTACATATAGAATACTTCGTCGAAAGTCAGCCGATGGGCAACGCGGGTGCGCTGTACAAGCTGCGCGACAGATTTACGGAAGATTTCCTTCTTCTCAATGCCGACTCGCTTTTCGACATAGATTTTTCGCGGTTCATTGCCTACCATAGAAAAAAAGGCGGGCTTGCCACCATATTCACTCACCCCAACAGCCACCCGTACGACAGCGGACTTATTGTCGCGGACGGCGACGGGCGCGTCAGAAAGTGGCTGACGCGCGAAGACGAGCGCCCCGAATATTACGCCAACAGGGTAAACGCGGGGCTGCACATACTCTCCCCGAAGCTCCTCGATATGTTCCCCGCGTCGGGCAGAGCTGACCTCGACAGGGATATTCTGAAACCGCTCGTAAACTGCGGCGGGCTGTACTGTTACGACTCGCCCGAATACGTCAGGGATATGGGCACGCCCGAACGCTATGCGGCGGTGTGCGAGGACGTAAGGCGGGGCATAGTCGGCGCGCGCAATCTAATAAACAGGCAACGCGCGATATTCCTCGACAGGGACGGCACGATAAATAAATACGTCGGCTTTCTCAAAAGCGCGGACGATTTCGTGCTTGCGGACGGCGCGGCGCAGGCGATAAAACTCATAAACGAGAGCGGGCGGCTTGCGATAGTCGCGACAAATCAGCCGGTTATCGCGCGCGGCGAGATGACTGTTGAAGAACTTGACCGCGTACACGACAAGATGCAGACGCTTCTGGGGCGCGAGGGCGCGTACCTGGACGCCATATATTACTGCCCTCACCACCCCGACAAGGGGTTTGAGGGCGAACGCCCCGAATACAAGGTGGACTGTAACTGCCGCAAGCCCAAGGCGGGTATGCTGTTGAGCGCGGCGGAGCGGTTCAATATCGACCTTTCGCAGTCGTGGATGATAGGCGACGGCGAAAACGACGTGCTGTGCGGCAGAAATGCCGGTTGCAGTACGGCGGCGATAGGCGGTATTGCGGGTGCGGACGTTGCGGGCGAAGATCTTTTCGACTGCGTAAGAAAAATCCTCAACGAGAGAAAAAGTATATGAAAAAAGAGCTTACAGGACATATCGACCTGCTTGTCGACAGGTATCCCGTGCTTGCACCGTGCAGGCAGGATATTGCCGATGCCTTTTCGGCGCTGGAGGAGTGTTTTCTCCGCGGCGGCAAGCTGATAATCGCGGGCAACGGAGGGAGCAGTTCGGACGCCGAGCACATCGTCGGCGAGCTGATGAAGGGCTTTAAGCGTTCGCGCCGCTGCGACGATGCGTTTGCCGAAAAACTCCGCACCGTCGATGCCGTGCGCGGCGAAAAGCTTGCGGTAATGTTGCAGGGCGGTCTGCCCGCCATTGCGCTCGACTGCCGCAACGGGCTGATAAGCGCGTACGTAAACGACGTCGACTGCGCGGGGCAGCTCATCTATGCCCAGCAGGTCAACGGCTACGGCAGGGAGGGCGACGTATTCCTCGGAATATCCACCTCGGGCTGTTCGGACAATATACTCTATGCCACGGTCGTCGCGCACGCAAAGGGAATGAAAGTTATCGGACTTACGGGCGCGGACGGCGGCGAACTCGCCAAGGTCTCCGACGTGGTTATAAGGGTGCCCGAAAGCGAGACCTATATGATACAGGAACTGCACCTGCCCGTATATCATTGCCTCTGCCTCATGCTCGAAGACAGATTTTTCGGAGAATAAAGTATGGAGAAAGTTCAATTCCTCAATACGTTCGTCAATAACTGTACGATGAGCGAATGTGTTGAAGAAATTGAAAACTTAATAGAGAGCGGCAAGAAGTCCTACGTCGTCGCCGTCAACGTCGACGTCATCATAAAGATAGAGGACGATGAGGAGCTCAAACGCGCTACCGACAACGCCGACATAGTCATCGTCGACGGCAAGCCGCTTATATGGATAGCCAAAAAGCACAAAATACCCGTCACGGAAAAGATTTCGGGCTCTGACCTCGTGCCCGAGCTCTGCGCGGTTGCGGCTAAAAAGGGCTACGGCATATTCATTCTCGGCGGCAGAAAGGGCGTTGCGGCTAAGGCAAAGGCCAACCTCGAAAAGAAATACGAGGGGATAAAGGTCGTCGGCGCTTACGAGCCGCCTCTCGGCTTCGACAGCGATCCCGAGGAGCTCGACCGCATAAACGCCATGATAAGCGCGGCAAAGCCGCACATACTTCTCACCTGCTTCGGCTGTCCCAAGCAGGAGAAGTTCATAATGAATAATATTGACAAGTACGACGCGACCGTCAGCGTGTGCGCGGGGGCGACGGTAGATTTCCTCGCGGGCAGGCTGCGGCGCGCGCCCAGATGGATGAGCGACCACGGGCTGGAATGGCTTTACAGATTTTTCATGGAGCCCACCCGCCTTTTCAAGCGTTACTTCATAGACGACATGAGAATTTTCAAGGTGTCGCGTAAATACAGAAAGAAAAAATAAGCGCGGTAGGAGATTTTCGTTACCGCGCATAAATATATGCGGGGAAATTTGCCGCAGAGGAGGGGAAAATATGTACAGACTGAGCGTCATAATAGCCGCATACAGGCACCTTTCTCTGCTTGCCGAACTCCTTGCCTCTATTGCCGTACACAACGATATAGGCGACGGGCTGGAAGTAATTGTCGTCGACAATTCGCCCGACGACGAGATAGCGAAGCATATCGCTTCGGCTTCCTACCCGTTTGAACTGAGGTACGTGCCGAGCGGCGGCAACTTCGGCTACGGCAGGGCGAACAATATCGGCGCGGCGCTCGCCCGTGCGGATAAGTTCGTATTTCTTAACCCCGATACCAGGCTCGTCGGGGCGCTGTTCGGGGCGGCTCTTGCCGATTTCGACAAATACGATATGTTCGGCGTGCAGCTTCTCACCGAGGACGGCGGCAGGAACTACTCTTTCAGGTGCAATATGCCGTACACCCTCCGCGCGGCAGTTGCCAACAGACTTATTAAAATTACGGGCAGGTTCAATCCCCGAAAGCACTATATAGTCGGCGCGGACATCTTCATAACGCGGCAGGCGTTCGAGGACGGCGGGCGGTTCGACGAAAATATTTTCATGTATAACGAGGAGTTCGATCTCTCCTCGCGGGTGCTCGCAAAGGGCTATTCGATAGGCTTCGACGGGCGGCTGACGCTCGTCCATGCCGAGGGCTCGGGCGAATACGGCGGCTCGGACGCGGAGGTAAGGCGGCGCGCGCTGCAATCGTTCTGCTACGTCTTAGAAAAGCAGGGCGTCGACTATATGCCCGAACTCAGGCGACAGCGCCGTTTCGTCAAGCTTCGGCTTGCCGCCGCGCGGCTGCTCTGCAGGGATACGGTCGGGCTGATGAAGCTTTTAAAGCTCTACGACGAGAAGACGGGGCGAAGCAATGGAAAATAAGCGTACTTTTCTCGTCCTCATGGGGACGTACAACGGCGAAAAATATCTCAGGGAACAGCTTGACAGCCTGCTCGCGCAGAGGGGCGTCGACGTGACGATAAAGGTCTCCGACGACTGCTCGACCGACGGCACGGTGAGTATTCTGGAGGAGTATGCGCGCAAATACCCCAATGTAAGCTATTCCGTAAACGAAAAGAACAAGAATTTCACCTATAATTTCATCGATATGCTATTTGCGGCGGACAGCACCTTCGACTATTACGCGCTCTGCGACCAGGACGACGTGTGGCTGCCCGAAAAGCTTTTGCGGGCGGCGGAGAAGATGGAGGCGGCGAAGAAGGGCGAGAGGGGAATAATGTATTTCTCCAACCAGACGCTCGTCGACGCCGAACTCAACTATGTCGGCACCAAGTTCGACGGTTCGCCCTTTTTTGAAAATAAATACGTTCAGATCTATGAAAATCTCGCTACGGGCTGCACGATAGCCTTTGACAGAAAGTTCAAAGACCACGTGTGCTCTTACTATCCCGAGGACATATATTTGCACGACCACTATCTCTTTCTCGTCGCAATGTTCACGGCGGACTATGTCTATGACGAGAACTCCTATATCCTTTACAGACAGCACGGCAGCAACCTGATCGGCGCGGAAGAACCGCCCCTTTCGGTCAGATTGAAGCGGTTTATCAACAAGAAGACCACGCAGAGCGCCCTCCCGCGCGAACTTCTCCGCGGCTACGGACGGCTCGTCGGCGGCGATGACGAAAAGTATCTTAAAATGGTTGCCGAATACCGCGACGGCTTTGCGAAAAAAATGCGCCTGCTGTTCTGCCGCAAGGTCTATCCCAAATCGCATTTTTTGAATTACAGACTTAAAATACTAATCGGTAAGCTCTGACGGTCGTCGGATCTTATCGCACGGAAACAGCAATGGACGAAGAACAGCGCGAAATAACGCCAATATCCGTCGATGACGGCTCGCCCGTCGGCAATCTCGCCGACGGCTTTTCTGCTGTGCGGGAAAGCGAGGGGCAATCGCCCGAACGGACGGAGAAACGCGAGGGGCAATCGTCCGCAGCCGAGGAAGGAGGGGGCAAGCCGCCCGAACAAGGCGGGGGAGTAAAGCGGGCAAGCCTCAAAACGAGCACCGTATATAACCTCATCAGCAAGCTTCTTACCTTTCTCATTCCCGTCATAACCACGCCCTATCTTGCAAGGGTGCTGGGCGAAACGGGCAACGGGCAGATAAGCTACGTCTCCTCGATAATCACCTATTTCATACTCGGCGCGGGGCTGGGCTTTTCGGTGTACGGTCAGCGCGAAATAGCCAAATGCCGCGACAATAAAGAGGTCAAGAGCAGGACTTTCTGGGAGATTTTCGTCACCAAGACCGTTACTTCGCTCGTCGCGCTCGCCGTGCTGGCGGCAATGCTCTTTACCGTCGGGTTCGGCGAAAAGTATAACGGACTTATGATGATTATGGCATTGCAGGTCATAGCCGTCATATTCGACATAGAATATCTCTATATGGGCGAGGAGAATTTCCGTACTATCGCCATAAGGAATATTCTCGTCAAACTTGCGGGGCTCGTCCTCATCTTCGCGTTCGTAAGGTCCAAAGACGACGTGTGGATATACGCGCTGTACCTGTCGTGTTCGGTGCTCTTTTCCTACCTCATAATGTGGCTGGGCATAAAGAAGTACGTCACCGTCGTTCCCGTCGGAACGCTCCGCCCGTGGCGGCATCTCGGGGGCGCGTTCGTCGTCTTTCTGCCGATGGTCATAACCTCGCTTTTCACGACTTTCGACAAGACCATGATAGGTCTGCTGTCGCCCAATGCCGACTATGACAACGGCTGCTATGAGCAGGCGTATAAGATAAACAGCGTCGCGCAGACCTTTATAACCGTATTCTCGTCGGTCATGATCTCGCGCAACGCCTACGAATACCGCCGCGGCAATATAGATGTGATGAACGAACATATCTATATGACGGGCAGATACGTCTGGTTTACTTCGGTATTCTTCGTCGCCGGGTTCATGGTGCTTTCGGATAACTTCTCGTCGTGGTTTCTCGGCGAGGGCTACGTCGAAGTGCCGCTTCTCTACCGCATAATGTGCGTAAGACTTATGGCGTCGGGCTTTTCGATAGTGCTCGGCGACAGGTTCATCTCCATGGGCAGGGAGAAATCGTGGATGATTGCCGTCGCGTTCGGCGCGGTCAGCAATATCGTCATCAACTATTTCATGATCCCCGTCTACGGCGCGGTCGGCGCGGCGGTCGCCACGGCTATTTGCGAGGCGGTAATACTGCTCGTTATGATAATAATGACGATAATCGGCGGCGGGCTGTCCGTCGCAAAGCTCTTTCTTCCCGGCTGGCGCTATCTCATCGCGGGCGGGCTGATGGGCGGAATAATGTACCTCATGCAGTATTTCATGGGTTACAGCGTGTGGACTTTCCTTGCAATCGGCATTGTCGGCACGGTCGTCTACGGCGGCGCGCTCATCTTAATGCGCGACGGCTTCGTTATCTGGCTTCTGAAGACCGCCATCGGCAAGGCGCGGTCGCTCACGGTACGGAGGAAATAACTTTATGGGCGCTTATAAGAAATTGAGGGAGGCAATGGCGGGCGGCGTTACGCTGCTTTCGGCAATGCAGTTCATTCAGCGTCTCCCGTATAAATTTACCGATCGGAACTATTTTCTCAGCCTGCGCGAAATGCAGATACAGCAGCGGTGCGGCAGAATAATACACAATCTGCGGAAGAAGTATAAAAAGAGCATTGCCGCATTGAAAGAGCGCGCAGAGCGCGAGGACGACGGGCAGGTCGGCGGCGAAAATATAATCTGGACTATGTGGCTGCAGGGCATGGACAACGCGCCCGACATTGTAAAAATGTGCCACAAATCCGTCGTCGACGGCTTTTCGGACAGGTATAAAATAGTCGTGCTCGACGAAAACAACATCTCCGACTATGTGACGCTTCCCGACTATATCGAGGAAAAATATAAGAGGGGCATAATCTCGAAGCAGTGGTATTCCGACCTCGTCAGGCTCGAACTGTTGGAAAAGTACGGCGGCACGTGGATGGACGCCACGATATTCTATGCGGGCGGCGAAGTGCCGTCGTATATGATGGGCGACGGGCTGTTCATCTATCAGACGCTCTTTCCCGCAACGCTCGGCATAGCCGCGGTAATGAATAACTTTTTCATCTCCGCGCACCGCAACGACAAGCTTCTCAAACTCACAAAGCTCCTGCTCTACGAATACTGGCGCAGGAACGACTATTGCTGCGACTATTGGATAATGTACGACTTCTTCGAGATAGCCAGGGCGGAATTTCCCGCCGAGTGGGAAAAGGTCGTACCCGTCGACCACACCAAGATACACATTCTCCAGAGCAGGTTTTTCAAGCCGTTCGACGAAAAGGTGTACAGGGCGGCAATCGACGGCTCGCCCTTCCATAAACTCAGCTGGAAGGCGGAGGAGGACGAGCTGGCAATGCAGGGTACGCTCTGCCGGTATCTCCTCGATAAATATCTTTAAAGCATAAAAACAGCGGAGGCGGCGCAGGGTAAAATCCCTGCGCCGCCTCCGCTGAATTTTAGAATTGGTGTGGCAATATGCCGCAACTAACGGCATTTTCAGCCGTTATTTCCGTCTGTCTTTATCTCTTTTTTGCTGCTCGCGGCGTTGCGGTTTTCTGCCTGCTTTCGCCGCCTCGGTTGCGCCTTCTTTTCTTCAACGGCTTGGGCTTGCGCCGCTTGGGTTGTGCCCTCGCCGCTTGCACTTTCCGCTGCATCTATCGGCTTTGCGGCTTCGCCGCCGTCGTCCGTCCAAGGTGCGGCTTTTTCGTCATTGCCCGTGGCAGCCGAGGCATTGCCCTTTTCACCCTGCGACTTTTCCGACACGTCGAGGAGCGTCATAAGCGACACGTACATGAGGGTGGGGAACAGATAGAAAAGGTGGTTGTCGAGCAGGCTGACGACGAGAAAGACGAGTATGATGAGCCCGATGAATATGCGCTCGCGGTTGATATTCTTTATGAACGAAATGACCGTCTGTACGCGGTGAACGACGTAGGCGATAAGCCCGAACGCCCCGCACGCGCCCAGCATCTGAACTATTGTATTGTGGTACATTCTGGGGATGATGTCCAGCCCGACGTAGGGCGCGGTTATGTCCTCGATATGCCCGCCGTAGAAGCCCACGCCGAACACGGGCGAGGAGAGGAAGCTGTCGAACGCTCGCTCCCAGAGCACGAACCTGCCGTTGCCCGTATCGAGATTTTCTTTGAGCGCTTCGATAAAGCTTAAAACCTTATCCCACATTACCGCGGCAATAATTATAGCGACCGCCGCTATGACCGCGAATATGATTATGTTTATCTTCCGCTCGCCGTCCTTGCGGGCGAGGAGCAGCCAGATTGCGCACAGTATTCCGACGGCCGCCGCGCCTATAAGTCCCTGCCGCGACATCGTCAGTACGGTAAGTCCGACGCACAGCACCCCGCAGAGGGTGAATATCCAGCCGTGCTTTTTGGTTATGGCAAAGTAGAAGCAGGCGGGCGTACAGGTGCAGAAAATCATTGCAATCGTGTTGTACATGCCCCAGCCGAGGAATATGCTCTCGCGGTCGAACACGCCGCCGCTGAATATGTCGTCGGTGGTGAGATATGCGACGACAAATTCGAACCCGACGGTCACAAACAGCGCGAAGAAGTACTGCGCCACCCTGTCGAAGGTCTTTTTATCCGCCGAAAACGAGGTCTTGCCCAGCATATATACGCCGACGAACATAGCCGCGAGGAATAGCCCGTACACGGCGTTCATTATGGTATATTCGGCGCTGAACAGCCCGTTCAGAAGCAGCGCCGCGCCCATTGCGCACACGCCGTAGAACATTGGCGAGGGTTTGAACTGCTTTTTTGCCACCGAAACGCCTATTCTCACCAGCGCGACGGCGACGGCAAGGGATATTGCGGCTATTATAAGCCCCAAAATGGCGGGGCGGGTGAAGTAGTCCGACTGTGCGCCGAGCGGCGAAGGGCTGTTCTTCTGCGAAATAATTATGTTCATGAATATGAACAGGCATATTAGCGGAGTGAGGTCCTTGCACAGTACGAGCACGGCTATTATTTCGAGCGCCAGAAACCATATCATTACAATGTCCAGACCGAGATAATAGAGCGCGAGTATGACCGCCGCCGTGACTATCGTGAACGGCAGTGAATAGAAATAGTTTTCCGCCTTGCTCTTTGCGGGTGAAGCGTAGAAGCGGCGGACAGAATCGGCTAAACTCATTTGAAAACTTCCGTAATGTCTTTACAGATATTATAATTGCTTTTCCCGCGCGTGTCAACAGCCGCGGGGAGGGAGGGCGCAATATTGCGCCGATTGTTAAAAAGTTTAACCCGTCGGGGCAAAAATAACAATCAAAGCGCAGGCGGGCGAATGTGTAACTTTATTGAAATTAACTGCTTTTTCAATGCGCAAAACCTTGCATTTTTACGATTGCCCCGCATATATGCCTTAACCAACGCGTATTTTTCTTCGCCTTTCCGCATTTTCGGGCATATTGACAGCCGCCCTCTCGGGTGGTACAATTTTATAGGTCAGGACGAGGTGAGTTTATGTTTCATATTTTCATGACGGCGGTAAACGCCATAGTGCCGATAGTGCTCTTAATCCTTTTGGGCTACATATTGAAGCGCGTCGGCTTTCTCAGCAAGGACTTTCTCAAAGTCGGCAACAAACTCGTATTCAACGTCTGCCTGCCCGCCATGCTGTTCGTCAACATTTACAGCATTGACGACTTTGCGTCCGTCGATTGGGGGCTGGTCGTCTATGCCGTCATAGCCGTCCTCGTGCTGTTCGGCATAGGCATCGTCGTAAGCGTACTCACCACCAGGGACGACAGAAGGCGGGGCGTAATTCTGCAATGTATTTACCGCAGTAATTTCGCCATAATCGGCATATCGCTCGCCGCGTCGCTCGCGGGCGACGCCGCAGGCGCACTCGAAAAGGTCAACGGCGTTGTCGCCATAATTCAGGCGTTCACCATACCCATGTTCAACATTCTCGCCGTCATCTCGCTGACCATATTCATAAAGCCCGAAAGCCTCGCCGACGAGAGCGGCAATATTCCCGAGGGCGTTAAAAAGCACACGGACGTCGGCAAAATACTGTTCGGCATAGTCAAAAACCCGCTGATAATCGGCATTGCCGCGGGGCTCGTCATGGTCGGGCTGAGGTACGCCGAACGCGCGCTGTGGGGCGAGGCGGTCTTTACGCTTAAAGGCGATCTCACGTTCTTATACAACGCGCTCGACAGCCTCAGACAGGTTTCCACGCCGCTCGCGCTCATCGTGCTCGGCGGTCAGTTCGAGTTCTCCGCCGTCAAGGGCATGACAAAGGAAATAGTCGTCGGCGTCGTATTCCGCATAGTCATCGCACCCCTTCTCGGCGTGGGTTGCGCCGTGCTGTTAAGCGAGTTCACGCCGCTTTTCAGCTTCGGACAGACCGAATATCCCGCACTCATCTCGCTTTTCGGTACGCCCGTCGCGGTATCGAGCGCCATTATGGCGACCGAGATGAAGAACGACGAACAGCTTGCGGGGCAGCTCGTCGTGTGGTCGAGCATACTCTCGGTATTCACTTTGTTTTTCGAGGTATTCATACTCATGTCGTGCGGACTGCTCGCCGTATAGCGTGTTATAAATTTACATTGCGGCGGTCAGTAATTTTCATATAGCCCGATTTGCATTGCAGCGTTTGACAAACCGCCCGCAAACTTGCTAAAATATAAGTACTGTTACGGGGCAGGTAACTAATTGGAAACGAGCGCCTTCGATGGTCGATGAACAACACTCCCGTGCGGAATTCATCACCCATCGGAGGTTTTTTTATGCCCAAATCTTTCTGGCAGGAATTGGTTTTCACCGTACTCATGGTATTCGTCATGGTCTATGCCATGATATGCTATAACATCGCGCTCAATATCGGCGGAATGACGAACGAAGTGTTCGCGCTCGCGTTCGGCGAGCTTTGCATAATGGGGCCGATAGCCTTTGTCCTCGACCTCTGTCTCGTCGGCTTCATCGCCAAAAAGATAACTTTCCGCATATTCAACCCTCAGCGCGACAACCCATTTTTCATAGTGCTCGGCATATCTGCGGTCTCCGTGCTGTTCATGTGCCCGCTCATGAGCCTCGCCGCCGTACTCATCTTCAAGGACGCGGGCAGCGAATTTTTCGCCGTCTTGGTGCAGACGACTGTAATGAATTTCCCCATGGCGCTCTTATGGCAGCTATTCTTCGCCGGCCCCGTAGTGAGGGCGATATTCTCGCTCATAATGCGCGGCGTAAACGCGCTTTCCGCAAAACGCGCGGGCAAAGCTGCGATAAATAGAGAAAATGCGCCCGCCGATAAACCCGAATAATATCCGCGCCGCAAAATAACGAAATATCTGATTATATCGCCCCCGAACGCTCTGGCGTTCGGGGGCTTTTCGTATATGATTGACAATAGCTCCCGTCGGTGGTAAAATTCAACTTGCATTAAAATAAGGAGGGCGGGAAAGTTGCTGTTCGGCAGACACATTAACAGATATTATTTAAGATACTCGTGGATATTGCTCGTCGGAATTGCCGCCCTCGTCCTCGTCGACTGGTTTCAGCTCAAAGTGCCGGAACTCTACCGAATGGTCATAAACGGCATGAATACGGGCAGCGTGGAGGTCGACGGCGAACTTCTGCCCTTCGATACAAGCTTTCTGCTCTCCGAAATCTGCCTGCCGCTGATATTCGTCATAATCGCCATGGTCGTCGGGCGCTTTCTGTGGAGGGTGTGCTTCTTCGGCTCGTCGATAAAGGTCGAAACAGACCTCAGAAACAGAATGTTCGACCGTTGCCGACAGCTTTCGCTCAGCTTTTACAAGCAGAACAAGGTCGGCAATATGATGTCGCTCTTTACCAACGATCTGGAGACCGTGCAGGACTGTTTCGGCGACGGCGTGCTCATGCTGTGCGACGCGGCGTTTCTCGGAATACTGACAATATATAAAATGTGGAAGATGGACGTCGTTTTAACCCTTCTTTCTCTCATACCCATGGCGCTTCTTATGTGCAGCGGCGCGATAATCGCGCGGTATATGATGAAGAAATGGGCGGTGCGGCAGCAGGCGTTTTCTGACCTTTCCGACTTCTCGCAGGAGAGTTTTTCGGGCATATCGGTCATAAAATCTTTCGTGCGCGAAGGGGCGGAGCTCTTGTCTTTCCGCCGTCTCAACGTGCGCAACGAGCAGGTCAACGTCGAATATACCCGCGCGGCGACTCTGCTCGAAATAACCGTCACTCTGTTCGTCGAATCGGTAATCTGCATAATACTCGGTTACGGCGGCTATCTCGTGCACGAGGGCAAGTTCGACGCGGGGCGGCTGGTCGAATATATCGGCTATTTCTCGACCATAGTCTGGCCGGTAATGGCAGTCTCCCGCCTCATCGAAATGACCTCGCGCGGCAGGGCTTCGCTCGACAGGATATCCGAACTTTTAGACGCCCGTCCCGAGGTCTGCGACAGGGTGGGCGCCGTGCCGCTTGCAGACGCAAGGGGGGAGATCGAGTTCAGAAATCTCACCTTCACCTATCCCGACGGCGACCGTCCCGCGCTTAAAGACGTAAGCTTCACCGTGCGCGCGGGCGAATGTGTGGGCATAGTCGGCAGGACGGGTGCGGGCAAGACGACGATTGCCGACCTGATAGTCAGGACCTACAACGTCCCCGACGGAATGTTGCTGATTGACGGCAGGGACGTAAATTCGCTGACCGTGGAGAGCGTCAGGGCGGCCTGCGCCTACGTCCCGCAGGATAACTTTCTCTACTGCGACAGCATAGAAAATAATATCGCCTTTGCGGCGGACGACGTCGGGGCGCGGCGCAAAGAGGTGGAGGAAGCGGCGGCGCTCGCCGCCGTCGACGACAATATCGACGATTTCCCCGACGGCTATTCGACGGTCGTCGGCGAGAGGGGCGTAACGCTTTCGGGCGGGCAGAAACAGCGCATTTCCATAGCGAGGGCGCTTTTCAGAAATTCGCCCGTGCTCATACTCGACGACGCGGTCTCGGCGGTCGACGCGGATACCGAGCGGAGAATACTCGACAACCTCGCCGCCGTCCGAAAGGGCAGGACGACGCTGCTCGTTGCGCACCGCATAAGCACGGTGGAGGGCGCGGACAGAATAATTTTCCTGTCGGAGGGCAGGGTGGCGGCGGTCGGCAGCCACGCCGAACTGTACGCGGGCTGTCCCGAATATGTCCGCATGGTCGATCTCCAGAAACTTGAAGACGAGGGGAGGAAACACAATGACTGAGTATTATCCCCTCCTCGTGGCGGGCGGCATCGTCGGCGCGGTGTCAACCGTGTTCATTGCGGCATATATGGCGGTTAAATGCAGGGAAAAGGCCGCGCCCGCGGGCAGGACGATGGGCGACGGCGAGATTATCCGCCGCCTTGCAAAGTACGCTTTGCCCTATAAAAGGCAGTTCGTGCTCGTCCTCGTCTGCCTGATATTTTCCATATCATTCGACATATTCTCGCCCCTTCTCATAAGCTACGTGTCGGGGCTCGTCAAACAACCCTTCGAGCTCTATAGGCTGTATATAGTCGTCGGTTGTTATGCCGCCGTGCTCGCGCTGTCGCTCGTCTGCACCTACGCCCAGTCGATAATTCTGCAACGCACGGGGCAGAAGATAATCTCCGCCCTGCGCGAGGACCTTTTCGCACATATCGAAAGCCTTTCGCACGCACAGCTCAATTCCGTTCCCGTCGGGAGATTGGTTACGCGCGTCACCAACGACACGCACTCGCTGTCGATGATGTTCACCAACGTATTGGCTACGCTCGTCAAAAACGTCTTCGTCATAATCGGCGTGCTCATTGCAATGCTGTGCATAAACTATGCGCTCACCCTGCTCGTGCTCTGTTTCGTGCCCTTCGTCGTGCTGTTCACGGCGGTATTCCGCGCCTTTTCGCGCAGGGCGTACAGAAAGGTCAAGGACGCGACGACCGACATAAACGCCTTTCTTTCCGAAAACCTTTCGGGCATGAAGATAACGCAGGCGTTCAACCGCGAGGACGCGAAAATGCGTCAGTTCGGCACGCGCAACGATAAGCTCGCCTCGGCGAAATTGCAGGAGGTATTCGTATTCGGCATATTCCGCCCGCTCGTGTATATGCTGTATATAACCTCCGTGCTCTGCCTGCTGTTCCTCGGCGGCAAGGGGTATATAGACGGAATGACCTTCCTCGGCCAGACGCTGACGAGCGAGATAATCGTCGCGTTCTATATGTACGTTACCGAATTTTTCAACCCCATAATCAACCTCGCGGAGCAGTTCAGCCAGCTTCAGTCGGCGCTTGCCTCGGCGGAAAAGATATTCGCCGTGCTCGACATTGCGCCCGACCTTACGGACGACGAGAACGCCGCCGAAGTCGGCGAGATACGCGGCGAGATAGAGTTCAGAGACGTGTGGTTTGCCTATGTCGGGGAGGAGTGGGTGTTGCGCGGCGTCTCCTTTAAAGTCAACGCGCGCGAGACGGCCGCCTTCGTCGGCGCGACGGGCAGCGGCAAGACTACCATTCTGTCGCTTATATGTCGCAACTACGACATACAGCGCGGGCAGATACTCATCGACGGCAGGGATATACGAAGCATTAAGATAAGCTCGCTCCGCCGCCGTTTCGGGCAGATGTTGCAGGACGTCTTTCTCTTTTCGGGCACGATAAGGAGCAACATATCCCTCGGCGAGGACTATTCCGACGACGAGATAATGCGCGCCTGCGAATACGTCAACGCCGCGCCGTTCATCTCGGGGCTGCCGCGCGGGCTCGACGAGGAAGTCAGGGAGCGAGGCAACAACTTCTCTGCGGGACAGCGGCAGCTATTGTCCTTCGCGCGGACGGTAATACGCCGCCCGTCGGTCATGATACTCGACGAGGCGACTGCAAACATAGACACCGAGACCGAGCTGCTCATTCAGGGCTCGCTCGAAAGAATGCAGAATATCGGCACGATGCTCATCGTCGCGCACCGCCTTTCGACCATTCGCACCGCCGACAAGATAATCGTACTGTCGGAGGGGAGGATAGTCGAGCAGGGCAGCCATGACGAGCTGCTTGCAAAGCGCGGCAGATATTTCAGACTATATACCCTGCAGGCGCACAGCGAAGACTTGCGCCGCGCCATAAATCAGGGCGGCTCTTGACAAATCGCCCGCCGTGCGCTAAAATGATTGTACCCCAAGGAAGGTGATTTTATGAATGAAACCGATACTCAGAATAAGGTGAAACTTCCCTTCAATAAACTTGCGATAGCCTCGACGGTATTGGCTGTCGTCGTGCTCCTCGTCGTACTGTTCGAGGTGTACCTCTACGCCGATATTCAGAACGTCATCGTCAATAATTCGAGCGCCGAAAACGCGCAGGAAGCGGTTGCAAAATCGCTCGCGCTGGCGTTCGGGCTCGTGCCTATGATTGCGTTGTGGATTATAATCGGCTGTGCCTGCGCATTCCTCGCGGTCGGCGGCATAGTGCTGGGTGCGTTTGCGGTAAAGCGCAGGGCGCAGAGGCGCGGAACGGCGCTTGCCATAAGCTCGCTTGCCGTAAGCTGCGTCGGCTTCGTCGTGCTGGCAATCTGCTTCATTCTGCTTATTGCCTGAACGGGCGAAATATGAATTGCCCCCGCAGTATGCGGCGGTTATCGCGCTTTTTCGCCTGATTTATTCAGTTTAAAAAACTACATAAAAGCATGATAATGCCGCCCCCGCAAATTTCCTTGCGGGGGCGGCTCGTTCTGTCTGAATATTTCAATGAGGGGGAAGGGCTAAATTATGCCTGCGGGCGTCCGCCTCTCATGCCCGTCAGATCCTTTATGACTTCGCCCGCGGCGATAAGCCCCGCGACTGCGGGCACGAAGCTGACGCTGCCCGGCGTCCGCCTGTCGGCATCCTGCGCGTTTCGGACGGGGGTGATGGCGGGCTCGGTCGAATACACTACTTTGAGCGACTTAACGCCGCGCTTGCGAAGTTCGGTCCGCATCGCCCGCGCGAGGGGGCAGACGCTCGTCGAATAGATGTCGGTCACCCTGAACGCCGTCGCGTCCAGCTTGTTGCCCGCTCCCATGCAGCTTACAGACGGTACGCCCGCCTCCTGTGCTTTAATCGCAAGGTCAATCTTGGCGGTCACCGTGTCCACCGCGTCGACGATATAGGAGAGGGAGGAAAAGTCGATGTCGCCTGCGTTTTCGGGCAGATAGAATTTCTCCCTCGTCTGCACTTCGGCGAGCGGGTTAATGTCCAAAATGCGCTCTTTCATCACCTCGGTCTTGTATCTTCCGACCGTGCCGTGCAGGGCGATTATCTGTCTGTTGATGTTGGAGAGCGAAACTCTGTCGTCGTCGACGAGCAGAAAATGCCCTACGCCCGCCCGCGCGAGCGCCTCCGCGACGTAGCCGCCCACGCCGCCTATCCCGAATATTGCAACTTTCGCCTCGCCGAGCAGTTCTATCGCCTCGTCGCCCAGAAGCATTGCCGTGCGCGTAAATTCTTCTCTCATTTTTTGCTCCTTACTGTGCCGTAATTATACCGCAAAACGGGGCGCAAGTCCAACGATTACGCCCGTCCCGCCCGCAAACCTCGGCTATTTTGCGCGCTTTGCCAAATTTTTTTGCCGCTCGGGTTGATTTTGCTGAAAAGTATGATATAATTAGTAAGAACCAATCGGAAAAATAATTGGTAATGGAGGAATGGATATGACAAATCAGGAAAAATTAGAACAGATCAAGAGCATGAAGCTCGTACCCGTAGTTGTGCTCAACTCGATTGAGGAAACTCTGCCCAAGATGCAGGCGCTCATCGACGGCGGGCTGCCCTGTGCGGAAATAACCTTCCGTACCGCCTGCGCTGAAGAAGCGATAAAACTTACTGTCAAGAAGTTCCCCGATATGTTTGTCGGCGCGGGCACGGTCATCAACCGCGACCAGTGCGAGAGGGCTATCGCCGCAGGCTCGAAATTCATCGTATCTCCCGGCTTCTCCGAGGAGGTTGCAGACTGCTGCGCCGAACACGGCATGCTCTATCTGCCCGGTATCGTAACGCCCACCGAGGCAATGGCGGCAATAGCAAAGGGACTTACTACGCTCAAATTCTTCCCCGCTTCCAACTATGGCGGGCTTAAAACCATCAAGGCTATATGCGCGGCATTCCCTTACCTGCAGATAATGCCCACGGGCGGCATTTCAGAGTCTAACGTGCTCGAATACCTTGCTTATGACAAGATCATCGCCTGCGGCGGCAGCTGGATGATGAACGGCACTCCCGAAGAAATCGAGGCAAAGACCAAGGCGGCGGTTGCGCTTGTAAAGAACGCATAACTTATAATTCAAGGCGAAAGGGCGCAGACGATAATCGTCTGCGCCCTGCATTTTTTTTAATAACGGCAGCGCAATGCGCCGCCTTTTTACTTACGTTGATTGCGGCATATATGCGTGGCAATCAGCTTACAAAGCCTCGCGGAAGCCCTTGCCGACTATCTCCGTCGCGTCGGTTATGATGACGAAGGAGGAGGGATCGACCTTCTTTACCACGCTCTTTATCGCCAGCGCCTCGGCGCGCTTGCACACGCAGACGAGGACGGCTTTATTCTGGTCGGTATATCCGCCCGTCGCGTTGTACCGCGTGAAGTCGCGCTTCATCTTCTCGATGATGAACGCGCCTATCTCGTCGGGCTGGGTGGTTATTATGGTCAGGCACTTGCTCTTGCCGATATTCTCTATTACGCCGTCGATTATGAACGCCTTGGCGAACAGTCCGAGCACGGAATACAGCCCCGCCACCACGCCGAACAGGAACGCGCAGCCCGCAATGGCTATGTCGGTTATAAGCAGCGCCCTGCCCGTGTTGAGTTTGGTATATTTCTTTAAGATGAGCGCGACTATGTCCGTGCCGCCCGAGGTCGCGCGGCAGTTGAAGATTATCGCGCTGCCCAGCCCCGTGAGAAGCATGGCGTACACGAGCTCCATAAAGGGCTGATCTGTAAGCGGCTGGTCGAGCGGAACGAGGTATTCAAACAGCATATTCTCCGCCGAATAGACGAGCGAACAGTAAATAGTCCTTACCGTACAGCCCTTGCCGAGGAAGATAAAGCCCGCAATTATGAGCGCTGCGTTTATTATCATGACGAGGTCGGACTGTTTGAGCGGCACGTAGTTGGCAAGAATTATGGAGATGCCGCTCACGCCGCCCGTGGCGAAATTGTTGGGCGCTTTGAAGAAGTAGACGCCCGCCGCGAGGCATAGCGTTCCGACGTTCATGAGAAGAAACGTCGCTAAAAAATCGAGTACTTGTTTTCTGTCTAACTCTCTGAGCTTTTTCATGGTACAATTCTCTCTTGGCTCCTTGCCGACGAAGTGACGGCAAATGCGATTTGCGGCATAAATATTATCATAAGCGCGCCCTTATGTCAACGGGCGGCAAATAAGTTTATTTAATTTTTGAAACTATTGACTTTTGCCCCGCGCCCGTGTTACAATTTGAAGGTAATAAACACATTATAAAGGCTGCAAAGAGACATTCAAGAGAAAATATGATTAACAGACAGGCACTATTCACCGATGAAACGGCTGCGTTCAAGTCCCCTTACGAGCCCAGGAGGGGAGACAAGGTAACCCTCAGGTTCCGCACGCTCAAAAACGACGTAGAGCGGGTTTACGCGATAATAGGCGGCAAGAGCCGACTTATGAAGCGAGTAAAGGGCAGCGAGGAAGATTTTTTCGACTTCTACACCATAACATTCACCTGCGGGGTGCGCGCCGTAAGCTACTATTTCAAGCTCGAAGACAAGGACGACGAGGTGTATTATAACCGCCTCGGCGCCGTAAACAATAATCAGTCGGAATATAACTTTTCCTTCGTGCCCGGCTTTTCCGTGCCCGATTGGGCAAAGGGCAGGGTATTCTATCAGATTTACTGCGACAGGTTCTGCAACGGCAACCCCGACAACGACGTCGAGGACAACGAATATTACTACACGGGCGGACATTCGAGGAGGATCAAGGACTGGTATCAGCTCCCCGGGACGCTGGACGTAAACTGCTTTTACGGCGGCGACTTGCAGGGCGTCGAAAAAAAGCTCGACTATCTTTCCGAGCTGGGCGTAGAGGCGGTGTATTTCAACCCGCTTTTCGTCTCGCCCTCCAACCATAAGTACGACACGCAGGACTATGACTATATCGATCCCCATCTCGCCATAATCGAAAACGACGTCGACCACAAGATGGCGGATTGGGAAAAGCACAACGGCTATGCCCCCAAATACATCAAGAGGGTGACCGACAAGACCAACCTCGAAAAGTCCAACGCATACTTTGCCAGCCTCGTCAGGAAGATGCACGGCCGCGGAATGAAGGTCATCGTCGACGGCGTATTCAACCACTGCGGTTCTTTCCACAAGTGGATGGACAGAGAGGGTATATACCTCAATAAACCGGGGTATAAGCTCGGCGCGTATCAGTCGGTGGACAGCAAATACCGCAAATATTTTAAATTTAAAAAACCCGACGTCGCCAACAGCGAATACGAGGGCTGGTGGGGATATACCACGCTCCCCAAACTCAACTATGAAGAGAGCGATGAACTTGTCGAGCGCATTATGAAAGTCGGGGAAAAGTGGGTTTCCGCACCCTACGGCGCAGACGGCTGGCGGCTTGACGTCGCCGCCGACCTCGGTCACAGCGCAAAGTTCAACCATAAATTCTGGAAAAAGTTTAAAGAGCGCGTCCGCGCGGCCAACCCCGAGGCGTTTATCTTTGCCGAGCACTACGGCAACCCCTCCGAATGGTTCAACGGCTGCGAATGGGACAGCGTGATGAACTATGACGCGTTCATGGAGCCCGTGACGTGGTTTCTGACGGGCATGGAAAAGCACTCTCACGCGTTCGACGGCAGCAAGCTCTACGACGGCAAGGAATTTTTCGCAAGTATGTTCAAGAATATGGCGACATTCCCCCGTCCCGCGCTCGACAGCGCGATAAATCAACTTTCAAACCACGACCATTCGCGCTTTCTCACGCGTACAAACCGCGTCGTCGGCACGCTCAAATCGATGGGCGGCGAGGCTGCGTCGATAGGAACGGATAACAGAATACTCTTTCTCGCCGTGCTCATCCAGATGACCTGGCCGGGAAGCCCCGCAATATACTACGGCGACGAAGTCGGGCAGGTCGGCTGGACCGATCCCGACAGCCGCAGAACTTTCCCGTGGGGCATAGAAGAATGGGAAGTCTACGATATGCACAAGAGCGCGATTGCCCTCCGCAAGCAGATAAAATGTCTTAAAATGGGCTCTCTCGTGCCGCTCGACGCGGGCAACGGCTATATCGTCTACGGCAGGTTTGACGAGAACGACTGTGCGATAGTCGCCATCAACGCGGGCGATAAAGAGGTCAAGATAGGCGTTCCCGTCTGGGTAGTGACGGGCGAAAGGCACGACACGCTCAAACTCATGTATTCGGTCGGCGCCCAGTACGGCAAGTACGAGCAGTATTCCGACGTATCCTTCGGCAGACTGTTTCTGACGCTCGCGCCCAAGAGCGGGTGCGTCTACGGCAAGAGCTTCAAAAAAGAGCAATAAAAAAATTCAATATATAACTTTGAGGGGGAAATTTCATGGAAAACAGGTTTTTCGGCGATTTGGACAGATATCTTTTCCATCACGGCACGCATTACGAGCTGTATGAAAAGATGGGTGCTCACATACGCGAGATAAACGGCGTTCGCGGCACGCACTTCGTGCTCTGGGCGCCCAACGCGCGCGCGGTCTGCGTCGTCTCGGACGGCAACGGCTGGACGCCCTGGCGCGACATTATGGAAAAGGTCGACGACAGTATATGGGAACTGTTCGTTCCCGGTATGTGCGAGGGGGTAAAGTATAAATTCCTCGTCGTCCGCGCCGACGGCAGCGAAGTCTACAAGATAGATCCGTACGAATACGGCAGCGAAAAACGCCCCGCAAACGCTTCGATAGTCACCAACCTCTCGACCTATGAATGGGGCGACGGCGAATATCTGGCGGCTAAGAAGGGCGAAAACTATCTCGAAAAGCCCATGGCGGTCTACGAAGTACACCTCGGCAGCTGGAAAAAGGACACCGAGCGCTGGTGGGACGAGGATCAGTTCCTCGACTATCGCCGCCTCGCCCACGAGCTGTGCGAATACGTGCAGTATATGGGATATACGCACATAGAGGTAATGGGCATCTGCGAATATCCCTTCGATCCCTCGTGGGGCTATCAGGTAACGGGTTATTTCTGCCCGACCGCGAGGTACGGCAGCCCTCAGGACTTCATGTATTTCGTCGACTATATGCACCAGCACGGCATAGGCGTCATACTCGACTGGGTGCCCGCGCACTTCCCCAAGGACGATTTCGGGCTTGCCAACTTCGACGGCACTCCGCTCTACGAGTACTCTGATCCGCTCAGGGCGGAATATGCCGAGTGGGGAACAAAGGCATTCGACCTCGGCAGAAAAGAAGTTTCCAACTTCCTCATCGCCTCGGCGCTGTTCTGGGTTAACAAATACCATATCGACGCGCTCCGCGCCGATGCGGTTGCGGCAATGCTGTACAACTCATTCGGCAGGAGGGAGTGGCGCCCCAACAAGGACGGTGGCATAGAGAATTACGAAAGCTTTGAATTCTTCCGCCACCTCAACAGCATACTGAGGAGCCGTACTGAGGCGTTCATAATCGCCGAGGACAGCTCGATAATCGCAGGTATAACCAAGCCCGCCAAGGACGGCGGTCTCGGCTTCGGCTTAAAGTGGGATATGGGCTGGATGAACGAGACTTTGAGATATATCGAAAAAGATCCCGTCTACCGCAAATATCATCACTATCTGATGACGCACCCCACCGAATACGTCTTCGACGAACACTATATCCTCGTACTTTCGCACGACGAAGTCGTCTACGGCAAGGGCAGTATGTACACCAAGATGCCCGGCAACGAGATGGACAAGTTCGGCGGCTTAAAGTGCTTCTATACCATGATGATCGGACACCCCGGCAAGAAACTGCTCTTTATGGGGCAGGATTTCGCGCAGGTCAACGAGTGGTATTATAAGGTCAGCCTCGACTGGCACCTCTGCGACGAGCCCGGACACAGAGACGTAATGGACTGTTACAGGACGCTGCTTCACCTCTATAAGGAGCGCCCCGTTCTGCACGACGACACGAGCTATAAGTCGTTCGAGTGGATAGAGAGCGGCGACGTCCAGCGTTCGATCTTCGCGTTCATCCGCCGCAACCCATGGAACTATAACGACGGCCTCGTATTCGTCTGCAACATGACGCCGGCAAACTATGACAGCTACGGCGTGGGCGTACCCCTCGACGGCAAGTATAAGCGCATATTCTCGACCTATCCCGAGGGCGACCTGCTCGAAGTAGAGGCGGAGAAAGTGCTGTGCAACGGCAGACCTTACAGATGTACTTTCCATCTCCGTCCGTTCGAGGCGGTCATCTTCGAAATACCCTATCACGAGAGCACCCCCGAGGAGGAGAAGAAAAAGAAGTCGGCAATTTCCCGCCGCAAGAGGGAATTCAAGGCGGCGACCACCGACCTTTCGCACGTGCCCGAGGTGAAGATACCCGAGGGGCTCGAAGGCGCGGAAAAGGCTGAAAAGCCCAAGACGACGCGCAAGAAGTCGACGACGGCTAAGACGCCGACTACCAAAAAGACGACTAAAAAATCATAATCCGCACAAATTAAGGGGGGGGCGGGGCGCAGGCGCGCCCCGCCCTGAGTTACTTTTTTGTAAAATTCGTTTAATCTTTTTAGCCATTTTCACACGCGGGGCTTTCCATGAAATTATATGCCCCATTGTATTGACCGCGGCGGCGGGCTGTGTTATAATTCCTATAATAAAGATAGGAAATAATGAATATGACGGTAAGGGAATTACAGGATAAGATAATAAAACTCAAAGCCGAGATGGACACCTGCATACTCGCGCACAGCTATATGTCGCAGGATATATGCGACGTTGCTGATTTCGTCGGCGACAGCTACGCCCTTTCGGTAAAGGCAAAGACCGCGCCCAACAAAAACGTAATAATGTGCGGCGTGCGCTTCATGGCGGAGACGGTCAAGATGCTCTCGCCCGACAAGCGCGTATATCTCGCCAACCCCGTCGCGGGCTGCCCGATGGCGGAGCAGATGGACAAAGAGGTAATAGAGCAGGTCAAAAAGACGCTGCCCGGCTATGCGGTGGTGGCGTACGTCAATACGACGACGGCGCTCAAAACCATTGCCGACGTCTGCGTCACTTCCTCGTCGGCGGTCAAAATCTGCAGGGCGATGCCCGAAAAGAACATACTGTTCATACCCGATATCAACCTCGGCACTTACGTAAAAAATCTCGTGCCCGAAAAGAACTTCAAACTGCTCTCGGGCGGCTGCCCCACCCACGCGCGAATGGACGAAGACGACGTGCTGGCGGCTAAAAAGGCGCACCCCGACGCGCTTTTCCTCGTCCACCCCGAATGTCGCCCGTCGGTCGTAAAGCATGCCGATTACGTCGGTTCGACCTCGGGAATTATGGACTTTGCCAAGAAGTCCGACGCAAAGGAATTCATAATAGGCACCGAAAACGCCATTGTCGAGCACCTTCAGTTCGACTGTCCCGACAAGAAGTTCTATCCGCTCTCAAAGGATCTCGTCTGCCACAACATGAAGGCGACGACGCTCGTCGACGTGTATAACTGTCTCGTCGGCGAGGGCGGCGAAGAAATCGTCATGGACGAGCAGACGCGGCTCGCGGCGGTGAAGTGCATAGAAAAGATGATAGAGTACGGCGGCTGATTGCCGCTTTGCAGGTGAAGATATGATGATAACCACCAAGGGCAGAAACGCCCTCAAAGTAATGCTCGACCTCGCCCAGCACGACGACGGCAACCCCGTTCCGCTCGCCGACATCGCCGAAAGGGTGAGGGAGTCGCAGAAATACCTCGAAAGCACGGTGTCGCAGCTCTCGCAGAAGGGGCTCATAACCTCGACGCGCGGCAAGAGCGGCGGCTATCGCCTGTCGCGCCCCGTGTCCGACTATACCGTGGCGGAGATAATAACCGCGGCGGAGGGCTCGCTCGCGCCCGTGTCGTGCGTCAGCGGCGAAGTCACCTGCGAAAACGCCTGCAACTGCCTGTCGCTTCCGCTCTGGAAGGAGCTCGACGAGGTAATCATGAACTTTCTGACGTCCAAGACGCTCGCAGACCTATTAAGGTGAGGCTTTTTTCAAAAATTTTCACGCGGACGCTAATTCCTATTGACAAAATAGGAATTACTTTTTATAATTAAATCATACTTATTAAGTAGGAATTCGGTCGGCGGCAATGTCGCGCTGTTTTTCGGCGCGGAAGTTGCCGCGCTTTTACGGGAGTTTATATAATTATGGTGAATACTGTCTATGTCGACAACGCCGCAACCACGGCGATGAGCGAGGAGGCGATAGCCGCAATGATGCCCTATCTCCGCGGCAACTACGGCAATCCGTCGTCGCTGCATACCGTGGGGCAGAACGCCAAGGAGGCGCTCGAAGAGGCGAGGGCGGAAATAGCCGCTCTCATCGGCGCCGAGCCTAAGGAGATCTATTTCACTTCGGGCGGCAGTGAGGCGGATAATCAGGCAATACGTTCGGCGGCCTATACGGGGCTCGCAAAGGGTAAGAAGCACATAATAACAACCGCTTTCGAGCATCACGCCGTACTGCATACGCTTAAAAAGCTCGAAAAGGAGGGCTTCGAGGTGACCTATCTCGACGTGCACTCCGACGGGCTGATCACGGCGGGGGAAGTGGAGGCGGCAATCCGCCCCGACACCGCGCTCGTGACCATAATGTATGCCAACAACGAGGTCGGAACGATAGAGCCGATAAGGGAGATAGGCGCGGTTTGCAGGGCGCATAAGGTGACTTTTCACTGCGATGCCGTGCAGGCGGTCGGGCATATCCCCGTCAACGTGGCCGACGACAACATCGATATGCTGTCCGTCTCCGCGCATAAGTTCCACGGTCCGAAGGGAGTGGGCTTCCTCTACTGCAAGAAGACCGTGCCGCTCAGAAACCTCATCGAGGGCGGCGCGCAGGAACGCAACCGCCGCGCGGGCACGGAAAACATTGCGGGTATATGCGCTATGGCGGCGGCGCTCAAAGGCGCGGTTTCCCGCCTCGGCGAGAATATGGCAAAGGAGGCGGCGCTGAGGGACAAGCTCATCGACGGGCTGACTAAAATCGAACACAGCAAGCTCAACGGCAGCCGCGAAAAGCGTCTGCCCGGCAACGTAAGTATGTGCTTCGAGGGTATCGAGGGCGAAAGTCTGCTGCTGCTTCTCGACGCAAAGGGTATCTGCGCGTCGTCGGGTTCGGCCTGCACTTCGGGCTCGCTCGATCCCTCTCACGTACTGCTTGCGCTCGGGCTTCCCCACGAAGTGGCGCACGGCTCTTTAAGGCTGAGCCTTTCGGAATACAACACCGAGGAGGAGATCGACTATATAATAGCCGAAGTGCCCAAGGTGGTCGAATATCTCCGCTCCATTTCCCCCGTCTGGGAGGAACTTGAAAAGGGCGAGAGACCGCATCTCATTTAAGGGGTTTCGTAAATTTGCTTTTCTTGCGCGAAAAGCAAATTGTATGATTAGGAGGGCTCTGCCCTCAACACTCGATAATTAAGGGCACACGATTATTAGAAATCGAGTGTTTTCACCCGCTGAGGCGCAGGTATGCGCAAACAGGGTGAAAAAGCAAAAAGTGTGATTTTTGCTTTTTCCGTAAATTATTAAAAGAAGCAGATAAATAACAGGTGATTATTGTTTCCTAAATAAATATGTCGCGCAAGCAAAATCGCATTTTGCGCCAGCGCACCACATTTGTTGCTACTGCAACCTCAGCGGTGTGAATTGCCGCGACTTCTAATAATCGAGAGCAATCAATAATGTCGCGGCAAGGGAGGCAGAGCCTCCCAAACTCGTCAAATTTGTTTTCGTCACCAGAAAACAAATTTACGAAACATAAAATAAATAACGGGCGCAAGCAGGGTT
>CALVHL010000007.1 GCA_944327625.1 uncultured Clostridia bacterium | reverse complement strand
TCGGGCGGCTGAAAGTTGAAATGTTCTACGGCGAAAAGTTTGAAACGGTGGACGAATTCGTCCACCGCCTGAGGGAACACATTGACTATTGGAACAACGAGAGAATATCTCTCAGACTAAAAGGAATGAGCCCGGTTGGGTACCGAACTCATTACCAAACATTTTAATTTAATTTTTGTCCAAACTTTGGGGTTCACTTCATTTGCGCCCCCGCCCGCGAAAATGTCGTTCAACAGCCTAAAAATTCTACGCCTTTGAGCATTACGTCGTTGACAGTGTCGTTGACGAGCGAATAGGTGATTATCTTGCCGCACCGCTCGCACTTGACTATGCCGAGGTTCTTCAAAAGCCTCAGCTGGTGACTGACCGTCGTCTGGTTGATTTCGAGTACGCGCGACAGATCGGTCACGCACATTTCGGATATTGCCAGCGCGGACAACATTCTCACGCGCGTATGGTCGGCGAATATCGCAAAAAAACAGGTTATGCTGTCGAGCACGTCGCCCGACGGCACATACTCCTCTATAAGCTCTTTGGTACGTCTGTCTAACAGCATCATGTCCTGCAATGCCCTTACCCCCTTCGCGACATAATTATATCGGGTGATATGAGCGATTGTCAATATGACATTTTAGCGTATATTGTCACAAACGCGAAAGGTTTGTCACTTGTTCTCTATGCCCGCGACGGTATAGCCTGCGGCGACTATCACCTCGGTCAGTTTGTCGTCGGGAATTTCCTCGCGGCTCCTTACGACGGCGATATTCTTTTTGAGTTTTACGTCGGCGGAAACCACGCCCGAAACAGCCGAAAGCGCCTTTTCTACCCTTGCGGCGCAGTGCTCGCAACACATTCCGTCTACGTGAATTATCTTTTTCATATATTCCTTCTCCCTTTCTTCGCCGCTTTCGCCCTCGTCCGCGTCGGGAGCGGGACTGACCGCCGAAGCCTTTATTTTCTTATTTCTATATCTCAACAATCTCAGCGCGTTGCCGACGACAAAGAGCGAACTGAGGCTCATGCACAGTGCGGCGATCATGGGGTTGAAAGTGAAGTTGACCGCAGCCAGCGCGCCCGCCGCAACGGGGATCATTATTACGTTGTAGAAGAACGCCCAGAACAGGTTTTCCTTGATATTTCTGACCGTCGCGCGGCTTAAATCTATCGCCGTGTCGAGCGAGCGGAGATCGCCGCCCACGAGCACTACGCCCGCGCTGTCTATGGCGACGTCCGTGCCGTCGCCTATCGCTATGCCGACGTCCGCCTGTCGCAGTGCGGGGGAATCGTTTATGCCGTCCCCGACCATGGCGACTACGCCGCCGACTTTCTGCACGTTTTCGACCGTGCGCAGCTTATCCTCGGGCAGCACTTCGGCGACGAAATCGTCGATGCCTACGCTGTCGGCGACCGCCTTTGCCGTGACCTCGTTGTCGCCCGTCAGCATGGCAACCCTTATTCCGCGCTCTTTTAAAAGCTTTACCGCCTCCGCGCTCGTCGGCTTTATGCTGTCGGCGACGGCTATGAGCGCGATTATTTTGCCGTCGCTGGCGAGATACATCACCGTCTTGCCGTCGTTTGAAAGGCGCTTTGCCTTGGACTTAATATCTGCGCCCATGCGCACGTCTGCAACGAGCGCGGCATTGCCCAGAAGATATTTCCTGCCGCCCGCCTCCGCCTTTGCGCCCTTGCCGACGACGTATTCAAAGCTGTCGGTTTTCAGCCCGTCGCCGCAGTATTCGGCTATGCACTTCGCGAGGGGGTGGTTAGAGTTGCTCTCTATTCCGCCCGCAATGCGCTTGACTTCGGCTTCGGATACGCCGAACGCGAGAATGTCGGTGACCTTGGGCTTGCCCTCGGTTATGGTCGCCGTCTTGTCGAGCAGAACGCAGTTGATTTCGCAGGTCTTTTGCAGCGTCTCCGCGTCCTTATACAGTACGCCCAGCGACGCCGCCCTGCCCGTTGCCGTCATCACCGCGACGGGCGTAGCAAGCCCCAGCGCGCACGGACAGGACACGACGAGCACGGATATTGAATAAGTTATGCAGTGTTCAGGCACGAACGCGCCGTCGACGAGCAGCCAGATAAGGAAGGTTGCGACGGCTATCGTCGTGACTATCGGCACGAATACGCCCGCGACCTTGTCGGCAAATTTCTGTATGGGGGCTTTGGACGCGCCCGCCTCCCTGACCATTCTGACGATCTTTGAAAGCGTCGTCTCCTTGCCCGTCTTTTCAGCCCTGACCTTAATCACTCCGCCCGTATTGACCGACGCGGTGGTGACGTAATCGCCCTCGGCAACTTCGACGGGCAGGCTTTCGCCGGTTATCGCCGATTTATCCACGAAGCAATGCCCCTCGCACACCGTGCCGTCGACGGGGATATAATCGCCCTGCATTACCACGACCACGTCGCCCGCCTTGACCTCGCGGACGGGCACTGTCCTGCGCTGTCCGTCGACCTCTACCGTCACGCTGTCGGGCGCAAGTTTCAAAAGTTTTTCAATCTCGTCGCCCGTGCGCCGCTTGGACTTCTCCTCCAACCACTTGCCGACGGTGACGAGCGTGAGAATTGTAGCCGCGCTTTCAAAGTGCAGATCCATGCACATTCCGTACCATTCGGCATTGGCGCCGCCCGCGCCGAGGAAGATGAGCACGGTGAGCACGAACGAATATATATAGGAAACGCCCGCGCCGAGCGAGACGAGCGTATCCATATTGGGTACGCGCCTTATTAGTGCCATGAAGCCGCGGGTGAAGAATTTATAGTTGACGATTATTATCGCCGTGGTGAGTATGAGCTGACAGAGCGCAAACCATTCGGCATACTGCTTTGCGGGATCGAGAAAGAAGGGCAACGGCAGCCCTATCATGTGCCCCATGGACACATAGAGCAGCGGAACGAGTATGCAGACGGATATGATAAGGCGGATAAAGAGCTTTCTGTCCTCCGCTTCTTGCTTGCCCGAGGGCGCCTGCCCCTCCTCGTAAATGCCGTAACCCAGCGACTGCACGCACGAAAAAATCTGCTCCTCGGAAAGGGCATTCTCGTCGAAGTCCACCCTCATGCTCTTTCCGACGAGGCTGACTTCGGCATATCTGACGCCTTCGAGACGGCTGACCGTCTTTTCTATTCCCGACGAACACGCCGAACAGGTCATGCCGGTTATGTCGTATTCCTTTTCCATTTATATTATATTACCTTAAAAGTTGATTTGCAAGGGCATTATAACATTTAATTCCTACCTTGTCAATAGGAATTAACTGTCAACGAAAAATAGGGCGACAAAAAAATTTTTTGCTTTGGAGGGATAAAAACGCTTGATTTTTTGCCGATATTTATATAAACTTAATAAGACCTTTGCAGAGGTGGCAGAGTGGTCGAATGCGCACGACTCGAAATCGTGTTACGTAGGAATACGTACGGAGGTTCGAATCCTCTCCTCTGCGCCATAAAAAGTGCTGTTTTTGATTGGTTTTCAGTCAAATCTCAGCACTTTTTTTGATTTTTTAAAACATTACCCCCAAAGTACCCCCAATTTTTACGGCTGTCGGCGCATTGTTCTGTTATCGTCGTTATATTACACACACTGCGCCCGCTCGTGCGGGCGCAGCGACGCTTAGGCGAAAATTCCCATTCGGGGATTTTCGCCTAAATCCTCTCCTCTGCGCAAGTTTACCCGCCGCAAAAACATAAAAATAACCCTATCCCCTCTCCTTTGCGCCGCAATGTTCACCGCAAAGCCCGCAAAAAATTGGCGGCGATATACATTATCTGAATAATTATGCGAAAATTTGCCGCAATCGTTGACATTTTATGCGGCGGATAGTATAATATTGTGAAATATTACTTTTGAAGGTGTTTTTTATGCTGACACTTGATAAAATTTATCACGCTAAATACGTCTTGCAGGACGAAATAAGACAGACGGACATGATCTATTCGCCCACCCTTTCAGAACAGTGCGGCTGCGAAGTCTATCTCAAAACCGAAAACCTGCAGGTTACAGGCTCGTTCAAGGTCAGGGGCGCTTACTATAAGATTTCCTGCCTTACCGAAGAAGAAAAAGCCAAGGGCGTTATTGCCTGCTCGGCGGGCAACCACGCGCAGGGCGTTGCGCTCGCCTCAAAGAAATTCGGCATTAAGTCCATAATCTGTATGCCCGACGGCGCACCCATATCCAAGGTCGAGGCGACAAAGAGCTACGGCGCGGAAGTCGTGCTCGTGCCCGGCGTATACGACGACGCGCACAACGAGGCGGAACGCCTTAAAGAGGAAAAGGGCTATACCCTCATTCACCCCTTCGACGACGAGGAGGTCATTGCAGGTCAGGGCACGATCGGTCTTGAAATTATCGACCAGCTCAAAGACACCGACGCGATAGTCGTTCCCGTCGGCGGCGGCGGACTTATCGCCGGACTGGCGTTTGCAGTCAAATCGCTCAACCCCTCCATCAAGGTCTACGGCGTTCAGTCGGCGGGCGCGCCGAGTATGCTCAACTCGCTCGAACACCACAAGCTGGAAGCGCTTGTCTCCGTCTCTACCATTGCCGACGGCATTGCCGTCAAAGAGCCCGGCAAGAGCACCTACGAGATGTGTTCCAAATACGTCGACAAGATAGTTTCCGTGACCGACGATCAGGTCTCGGCAGCCATTCTCGCGCTCATCGAAAAACAGAAGATGATTGCCGAGGGCGCGGGCGCGGTCTCGCTTGCGGCGGTTATGTTCAATAAAATACCCGACATCAAGGGCAAGAAAGTCGTCTGCCTCATCTCGGGCGGCAATATCGACGTTACCATACTGTCGCGCGTCATCAACCGCGGACTTCTGATGAGCGGCAGACAGTGTTCGCTGACGCTCGAACTGATGGACAAGCCCGGACAGCTGGTCGCCGTTTCGCAGATAATTGCGGGCTGCGGCGGCAACGTCACCGCCGTCCTGCACGAGCGCAGCAACGAGGGCACGGACGTAAACGGCTGCTATCTCAAATTGCAGATAGAGACGAGGAACGCCGAGCACATCAGAAAGATTAAGGACAGCCTCAAAAAGGGCGGTTTCAAAGTTATAGATTAAGGAGCGAAAACCATGAAGACGATAAGCACCGATAAGGCACCCGCAGCGATAGGCCCCTACTCCCAGGCGAAAATTGCGGGAGGACTGGTCTTTACGAGCGGGCAGATACCCGTAAACCCCGCAAGCGGAAAAATAGAGGCGGAAAACATCAGGGAACAGACGAAACAGGTCTGCGAGAACGTCAAAGCGCTGCTTGAAGCGGCGGGTTCGTCGATGGATAAAGTCATAAAGACGGTCTGCTTCCTCGCGGACATTGCAGACTTTTCCGACTTCAACGACGTGTATAAGGACTATTTCACCTCCTGCCCCGCGAGGAGCTGCGTGGCGGTGAGGGATATTCCCAAGGACTGTCTCGTAGAGATAGAAACGATTGCCGAATTGTAATTATCCCCCGCAAAGTCATTGACTTAACGGCGTTTATCATATATAATTATGACATACTCATTCTTAAAAGAGGGCGATTATTGAATTTTACGATATGAAAACGGCAATAGTAACAGACAGTAACAGCGATATAACACAGGCGGAGGCGAAAGAGCTGGGCATAAGCGTAATACCCATGCCCTTCCTCGTCGACGGCAAACAGTATTTTGAGGGCGTAAACCTCAGCCATGACGAGTTCTATAAAAAACTCGGCGAGGACGTGCAAATTTCGACCTCGCAGCCCAGCGCTTACGACGTGGGCGAAGTGTGGGAAGATCTCTTGAAGACGCACGACAAGATAGTTCATATCCCCATGTCGAGCGGACTTTCCGAGACCTGCAACACGCTCACGCGGTATGCCGAGACGGAATTCGGCGACAAGGTAATCGTCGTTGACAACCAGCGCATTTCCGTGTCCCAGCGCCAATCGGTAATGGACGCAGTCAAGCTTGAAAAAGAGGGCAAGACGGCAGAGGAAATACGCGATTATCTGCTGGCGACCAAGATGCAGTCCTCCATTTACATAATGGTCGACACGCTCAAATACCTCAAAAAGGGCGGCAGAATTACCCCCGCCGTCGCGGCGATAGGCACACTGCTCAAAATTAAACCCGTATTGCAGATACAGGGGTTCAAGCTCGATCAGTTTGCCAAAGTCAGAAAGATTACGGAAGCCAAGAAAATTATGGCGGACGCGATTGCGCACGACCTCGACACCCGCTTCAAGCAACTGAGGGAACAGAGCAAAATGACGCTGGCGATAGCGCACACGCAGAACGACAAGGAAGCCGCGCTCTTTAAAACGGAGCTTGAACAGCGCTTCCCCGACCTGAGCGTCGATTTTGTCGATCCGCTCCCGCTCAGCATTGCCTGCCATATCGGGCCGGGAGCTCTTGCCTGCGCGACATTCATCAAGTACTGACAAACTACGCCTTCCCCTATCGGGAGGGCACATTTTTTGAAAGCCGCGACAAGACGGGAGGCGACAGAGATTTTACGCGGGGCGCAAGGTCGCGCCGCGGGACGACAGAGAATATTTTGGAGAGAGAGAATATGAGCATAGCAATAGTTACGGACAGCAACTGCGGTCTGACGGCAGAGGAAGCGGCGGCGCTGGGCGTTGAAATACAGCCCACTCCCCTGCTCATCAACAGCGAACTGCACTTCGAGGAGGACGGCTTTTCCAAGGAACAGTTCTACGCCGCGCTGACCGACGACGCGACCACCGTCGCCACTTCGCAACCCAACCCATACGACGTTGCCGAGAGATGGAGACGGCTTTTGAAGACGCACGACGAGATAATATATCTGCCGCTGTCGAGCGGACTTTCGCAGACGGCGCTGACCATAAAGAATATGGCGGAGAGCGAGCCGGAGTTCAAGGGCAAGGTCTATTCGCTTGACAATCACAGGGTTTCGCTGACGCAGAAAGTGACCGTCTATGACTGCGTGAATATGATAAAAGACGGCAAGAGCGCAAGGGAAATTAACGACTGGCTGAACGCCACGGCAGAGCTTTCGTCGATATATATTGCCGTGGGAACGCTGAAATTCCTTAAAAAGAGCGGCAGGATTACCCCCGCCGTCGCGGCGATAGGCACTCTGCTGAAAATCAAGCCAGTATTGCAGATACAGGGGCAGGTGCTGGACAAGTACGCGCAGGTCAGAAAGATGCGCGACGCAAAGCGGGTGATGATAGACGCGCTGCGCCACGACCTTGAAACACGCTTTTCAGAGCAGCGCGCAACGGGTAAGATTGCGCTGGGCGTTGCGCACACCGACAACCTCGAAGAAGCCGAAATCTTCGCCGAGGAGCTAAAACGAGAATTCCCCGACTGCCCCGTAAAATACATCGATCCGCTGTCGCTGAGCGTAGCGATACATATCGGCCCCGGCGCGCTTGGCTGCGGCTGTTCGGTCATATACTGAAAGACAACCCTTCCCGACGGAAGGGTTATTTTTTTGCGCGATTGCGGGAGATTTTCTGCGCGGAAGCCGCGCGGATTTTTAAGGCGAAATATTCAATTACCCCACATATATGCTTCAACCAACGCATTTCAAAACAGTTTTTTTATGCGCCGCTCGACGAGCATTCTGCCGTTGTAGATCATGCCGATTACGAGGCTGTTTACCATGAGATACGACCACAGCAGAAAGACAATGACGGCGGCAATCGCGCCGTAGAGCTTTTGCAGGTTGGCGAATTTAAGATAGATTGTAAAGCCCGCCGCGCACACCAGCCAGAGCGCGACGGTCAGCAGACTGCCCGCTATGGCAATCTCGAAATTCATTCTGTACGGGCAGGCGAATACGTTTAAAATGTAGGCGACGAACACGGCGATCATGGTTATGAAGGTGAGCGACACCGCCTCCGACAACAGTTCGGGCATGATGAGGTTGAGGACGTTATAGCTGAACACGGGCAGGGCGGCGGCAGCGGCGACGAGCGCAAAGGTGGCGAATACTATGACGAGCGACGACAGGCGGAGCGTCAGCCCGTTCTTCTTCTGCGCGGCGTCGTAGATTATTTCGCCGCTCCGTCTGAGGTGATAGAAAAAATTTGTCGACGACCACAGCGAGGTGAGAAGGAGCAGCAGCCCCGCCCCCGCCGTCGCGCTCTCCGCCGCGTCCTGAAAATAGCTAATGACGGGCAATACCGCGGCGAACAATTCGTGCGAGATGAGGTTGTCGAGGTCTATTCTGCCGAATACGAGCGTCAGCCAGAATAAAAAGGGCGTGAAAGACATCAGCATAAAATAGACGAGCGTGCCCGCTATCGTCGAAAACCGCTTATCCGAAAAATAATTGAACCACTGCCTGAGTTTGCGCATATATCTATTTTTTACCATAAGGCAAAAGGTTATACAAAAAAATACGGGGAGCCCGCAGATTATATGCAGGCTCCCCCACCTTTTACCGAGAACTCAGCCGCAGGACTAACAGCCGTTGCAGGAGCAGTTGCCGCAGGACGAACAGCAATTAAAGAAACTGTTGCCGCAGGACGAACAGCCGCAGGAAGTCGAACGCCCGACGAGGCCGTACTGGGCGGCGTAATACGCATCGTAAGCACAGCTGTTGTCGCAGGACGAGCACGAATTGCAGGACGAGCAGCCGTCGGAGCTGTACGCCGACGCGCACCCGCAGGAGTTACAGCCGCTATTGCGACAGCCGCAGAGTAAGTTCAAAAGCCCGCAGCCGCAGAGCGAGCGGTTGCAGGAGTTACAGTTATACCACATAGTATTTTTACCTTATAGTAGAAAAATTGCAGACAGAAGGTTTGCCCCCTCTGCCCGTCAATCCATACTATGCCGCAATGCCGTGCAAGGTTACAAAAAGGCAGAGCGCCCCGCGGGAGAGTGCTCCCGCGGGGCGCTAAATATGCCGCTGATTTCAGCATATATCCGCGCGAATACGCTTCAACGCCGACTTTTCGAGGCGTGAGACCTGAGCCTGCGAAATGCCGACCTCGGCGGATATTTCGGTCTGCGTCTTGCCCTCGAAATACCGCAGGACGAGGATAGTGCGCTCCCTCTCGCCGAGGCGCGTCATCGCCTCGTACAGCGCCGCCTTCTCCGTCCACGTCTCGTCGTTGTTCTTCTCGTCGAAGATCTGATCCATGAGAAGCAGAGTGTCGCCCTGCTTGTTGTAGACGGGATCGTAGAGCGACACGGGATCGGAAATGGCATCGAGCGCGTAGGCGACCTCCGAGACGGCGATATTCATTTCGCCCGCTATTTTATCGTAGGTGACTTCCTCCGACTGCTCCTCTAACTTTTCCCTGACTTTGAGCACTCGGTAAGCCGTATCGCGTATGGAGCGCGACACCCGAAGCGAGTTGCCGTCCCTTAAATACCGCTTAATCTCACCCAATATCATCGGCACGGCGTAGGTCGAGAACCGCACGCCGAAGCTCTCGTCAAAGTTGTTGATGGCCTTGATTAACCCGACGCACCCGACCTGAAAGACGTCGTCGGCGTTGGCCTTTTTCGCCCAGAACCGCCTGACGAGCGACAGGACGAGCCGCATATTGCCGACGATGAAGCGCTCCCTCGCGGCGCTGTCGCCCTGCTTTATCGCCCGCATGAGCGACTTCTGCTCCTCCTCGGAAAGTTTGGGAAGCCCCGAGGTTTCCACCCCGCAGATTGTCACTTTGTCGTACATAGCATTTACCTCCGTTATGTACGCAAAATGACGAATTGGTGCGGGAATATGCCGCAACGAATGAAAATTAAGGAGGCTTTAAATCTGTCGGCTTATGTCCTTTTTAAGCTTTGCTATTATCTTCTTTTCAAGACGGGATATGTAGCTCTGCGAGATGCCCAGCGCGTCTGCGACGTCCTTCTGCGTCATCTCCTCCCCGCCGTCCAGCCCGAAGCGCATGCGCATAATCTTCTGTTCGCGCGCGTTCAGTCGGGAGAGCGAACTCTTTAAAAGCTCGCGCTCGACGCTGCCTTCGATGTCCGAATATACCGCGTCTGCGTCCGTGCCCATTACGTCGGAGAGCAGCAGCTCGTTGCCCTCCCAATCGGTGTTGAGCGGTTCGTCGAAGGAGATTTCCTGACGGATGCGCGACAGCCGACGGAGGTACATGAGAATTTCGTTCTCTATGCAGCGCGAGGCGTAAGTTGCAAGCTTGATATTCTTGTCGGGGCGGAAGCTGTCGATTGCCTTGATGAGCCCTATCGTGCCGACCGACACGAGATCGTCGCCGTCCGCACCCGAGCCCTCGAACTTCTTGGCTATGTACACGACGAGCCGCAGATTGTGCTCCACCAGCTCGGACTTGGCGCGGCTGTCGCCGCCTTCGAGCAGTTCGAGCCGAGCCCGCTCCTCCTCCGAGGAGAGCGGCAGGGGAAGCGCCTCCGTGCCGCAGATATAGTCGAGCGTATTTATGCCGAACAGCTGCCTTAATAGGCTTTTTATCTTTTCAAACATCAGTTGACCTCCGCTAAGTCGGGATTTAATACCAACCTGTCTATCGCCTGCGGCGACACGCCGATGAGCACGCCGCCGAGCGACCTCTTGCGTATTCCGTCGTCTATCTCCACCCTGTCTGCCCTGAATACGGGCAATTTCGCCCTGCCTGATACAGTATGTATTTCCACGCAACTTTTTATTCCCCCTACGTCGGTGAGCTTTTCGGCAACGGCGCGGGGAGCGACGCTTACGGGCGCGCCCTTATAGTGCACTTTATTGCCGCTGTCGAAGAATGCGCCGCACTCTGCCGACCTGTCGCCGACGACTATTACGCACTTTACCGCCGATCTGGCGTGCGCCGAAGAAAACTTTGCCGCCGCCCGCTTTATGGCGAGCGCGATTATGAGCAACACGAAAAGCGGTATGCCTATCGGCAGGGAGGAGAGCATATACCCCTGACCGAGCGCATAGTCCGCCCCCGCGAGCGAAAACAGCGCGACGAGCGCGCCGCCAGCAAGGAATGTAACGGCGAGAAAGAGCGCCGTAAATTTTAAATAGCCCCTAAGCCTTGAAAACTTGCCGCCGACGGCGCACAGCGCCGCGCCAGATATGAGCTTTACCGCCGTACCGAGCACCGCGTTTTCTATGCCGAAAAGCGGATAGACGACGGCGAAACACGCGCTGAGGACGGACGCCGCCGCAATGCGCGAATAGCGACAGCCGTTCTTTGTCATCGCCTTGACGCAGCTTAACAGCGTGAAGTCCATGCAGAAGTTTTCAAGCAGGGCAAGTTCGGCATACACTTGCATCGTGCAAGCATTATATCCCCTGCCGCCCTGTCGTAAAATGCGAAAAAAGCGCGATTTTTGGGTTATCGTGCCGAGCCGCCGCCCGAGGCATTGCAAAATATCCCCAAGTTCAAGGGCAGACAAAAAAATGCCGCCGTTCAAGGCGGTAGAAAAACGGTGACGGCGAGGCAAAATCGTCGGTAAAAAATGCGGAAAAATCGGCAATAAAAAAATATGGCGGCAACCCGAACGGGTTGCCGCCGCACTATTCTGACTGTTATCAGGCAAAGAATTCGTGATAGATTGCGCTTATGCACTTTTCGCAGTCTTCGTTCTTGACGCCGACGATTATGTTGAGCTCGCTCGAGCCCTGGTCGATGAGTTTGGCGTTGATGTTCGCCTGGGCCATTGCCTTGAAAAGCCTTGCCGAAGTGCCTATCGAGGACGACATACCGTGTCCGACGGTGGCGATGAGCGCGACGTTTTCCATTACCCTTATTACGTCGGGTTCGACGTCGTTCTTTATGCCCTCGATGACGCGCTCTAACTTATAGTCCTTGGCATAGCTGCTGTCGAATACCACCGACATGGTGTCTATGCCCGAAGGGATATGCTCGATGGGAATATTCTCCCTTTCGAGCACGGAGAGCACCTTTCTGACAAAGCCTATCTCGCTGTTCATGTGCGTCTTTTCGATGAGAATGACGGTAAAGTTCTTCTTGCCCGCAATGCCCGTGACGACGTTGCCCTCGGGCTTGTACTGCGAGATGGGAATAATCGAAGTGCCCTCGTCCTCGGGACGGAATGTGTTTTTAATCACTATCGGAATGTTCGCCTTGCGCACGGGGTAGATGCTGTCCGAATGGAGCACGTTCGCGCCCATATACGACAGCTCGAACAGCTCTTTATAGGAAAGCGTCCTGATGCGCTTGGGGTTGTCGACTATTCTGGGATCGCACGCGAGGAAGCCCGAAACGTCCGTCCAGTTCTCGTACACGGAGGCGTTAACCGCCCTTGCGACTATCGCGCCCGTAATGTCGGAGCCGCCCCTCGAAAAGGTCTTGACCTTGCCGCGCGTATCCTTGCCGTAGAAGCCGGGGAATACCACCATCTCCTGCCCTTCGACCGCCTTGGCTATCGCCTTGTAGGTCTTGTCGGAGCTCAGCCTGCCCTGCTCGTTGAAGAATACCACGTCCTCGCTGTCGACGAAGGTAGCGCCGAGCAGCACTGCCATTACGCGGGCGGAGAGGTATTCGCCCCTCGACGCGGTGAAGTCCTCGCTCTTTTCCTCGACGAGCCGCCTTTCGGTTTCGTCGAGCACGGCGGTCATATCCATTGAGAGGTTGAGTTCCTTTACTATGCTCTCAAAGCGGGTGCGCACCTTTGCAAAGGACGACTGACAGTTGCCCGTGCGCTTTATCTCGTCAAAGCACGAATACAGAAGGTCGGTGACCTTGATGTCGCCGCTGAAACGCTTGCCCGGCGCGGAGACGACGACGTACTTCCTCGACGGATCAGAGAGAATTATCTTCTTTACGGCGTTCATCACGTTGCCGTCAGCCATGGACGTGCCGCCGAATTTACATACTTTTAATGCCATATTCTTTATCCCTTTACTATTTTCTTAGCTTCTATATAGTATCTCTTTTCATTTCCCTCGCCCATAGAGAATGTCTTTCTGGGCAGATTGCCGCCCGTAACTATCAGGCGGAAAAAATCATCCTTTCTTATAGACGGAAGCTTTATGCCCACGCCGCCGCGCGACAGCCTTTCAAGCTGGTCGTCGCCGTGGATATAGTCCACTTCGCCGCCGTTATCGGCGATAAAGCGGGCGATATAGTCGTCGAGCGCCCTTATGCCCGCGGGCACGTCTGCGCTGAACGGTATGCGGGAGTAATTGCCGTCCGTCACAATCTCTGCACTGCCTTCGCCGCAGCGCGGCATTCGGTCGATGAAAATTTCGGGCTTGTCCGTTCTGACGAAGCGGTGAATGGGCTCGAATATCAGAGCGGGATCGTAGATGTTGACGACCTCGACGAGCGCGAAGCGCGCGGGGTGCGTCGCCTGGTCCTCGTCGGAGAGCGTCTGTCTGAGCATATTCCAGCAGGTCTTTGCAGTGGCAAGCGAGTGGTTGCCGTCGCCGACCGCAAAGAGAAGTTTCTGTCCGTTGCCGTACCTGTCGCCCTCGGTGAGCGAATACAGCGCGGAAATTACTTTTTCGGGGTTGGGTATGAAAGTGCCCTTTACGCTTCCCCCGCCCATATTGAGCGCAAAGTCGTAGAGCACTTCGCCGCGCTCTGCGGCGGAGAGCACCTTATTTTGGGGATCGTCGTATAAAAGCATGACGTGCGGAAGTTCTATCGGCGCATTTTCGCGTATTTCGACGCGGGGCGGTATGCGTTCGAGAATGGTCGCCTCGGTCGAGCGGATGAGCGCGTCCGCGCCCTTCTCGAATGAATAGTCTTCGAGGTCGACGGCGAGCACTATGCCCGTGCGGACGCCCGACTGCGTCTTTCTTTCGACGAGCACGAAGCCGCCCGATATGGTCTTGAATATTCCGCCGTCAAGGTATTCGCGCATGCGGGAATTTATGCGCTTTATGCGGTTTTCCCTGTCCTGATTGAGGTATATTTCGGGGTAAATGAGGTTGAGCGTCGAGGGCGCGTCGCCCACGAAATCGCTCAGATTCTTCCAATATTCTCCGTCGGAAGTGAACTGGTCGCAGGCGTTGACCGCCCAACGCGACAGATCGGTGCCCTCGGCGGGCAGGAGTATGTCGGGTATGCGTACTGTCTGCATAAGCTTCACCTTATACGATGTTTATGAACGCCACCACGACGGCGGCAAGCCCTATCGCAAGCAGCTTTATGCCGATATTTACCGTAAACAGTTCGGAAAGAAATTTACCAAATTTTTTCATATCACTCGCCCTCCGCGGTAAGGTCAGTCCAATAATAGTCGCTTAAAATGTTTTTGAGTTCGGCGTCGCCCGCATAGCGTTTCTTGATTTCGCCGTTCTTGACGATGGAGATTATGCCCGTCTCCTCCGATACGACGATCGCCGTGACCGCCGCAACCTTGGTTACGCCCAGCGCGGCGCGGTGACGGGAGCCTATTTCCTGAGGCAGTCCGTCGTTTTCAATAAGCGGGAGGAAACAGCCCGCCGCGTGAATTTTGTCGCCCTCGATTATCATTGCGCCATCGTGAAGGGGCGCTTTGGGGTAGAACACCGCCTCTATCATCGGCGCGTTTATCTCTGCATTTATGACCGTGCCGCTGGAAACTATGCCCTCTGGCAGGTTGTCGTTGGAGAGGACGATGAGCGCGCCTATGTCGTTCTTGGACATATACTGCACCGCCCTTATTATCTCGTCGATGGTGTATTCGATATTGTGCACGGTGAGGTTTTCGTTGCGGTTATGCTTTGTGCCCGTGCCGAGCAGCATGCGCTTGATCTCGGTATTGAACAAAAGCAGCACGAACACGGTCGCCGTGACGACTATGAGGACGAGCGTCTGGGATTCTATGTCCTTGGACATGGAGAACGCCATGCCGAACAGTATGACTATCACCGAGAACAGCCAGATTATGACCTGCGCCTTGTTCTCTTTGAGTATTTTGAACACTACGTAAAAGACGACGGCAAAGACGATGAACTCGAAAAGATAGCTCCAATCGATAGTCAGGAACATATTTTTTATTCTCGCGCCGTAATCCTGCCAGAATCCCATTTCAGACCTCCGCCCCGAAATATGGTGTTATATACACAGTTATTATATTATTTTGTGCAAAAAAAATAAAGCGTTTTGCGACGCTTTATATTTTTTTAAGGCAATTTTATGCGCTCAGGCGAAAAGAACCTGCGCGACGGCGACGGTAAACGCGCTTTCTGCCGTCATTTCGCCACTTTTGAGCGCCGAGGCGAGCGAATACGTCGCCGAAACGAGCGAACTGAGCCGCGCCGCGCCTATCGCCCGCGCCTGCTCCCTGCTCTTTTTTACGCCGTATTCCTTCATTTTGAGCTCGGTCGCAAGTTGCGCGTCGGAGCGGTCGGAGGAGAGAATATATAGTAGATTTCTCAGGTACGACGACAGCGACGCTATTAGCGCGTTCTCGTCGAAGCCCTTTGAAAGCAGGTCGTCGGCAATGGCAACGAACGAGGCATAGTCGCGCCGCGATACGCTGTTTGTCATCTCGTACACCCTGTAATCGGCGTCCTTGTAAATGAGCTCCTCGACGTCGGCGAACGAAACTTTGCCGCCCTCGCCCGCCCATTCGATGAGCTTTTCGACCTCGCGCGAAACCCTTGCCATATCCGAAAGGCAGAAAGCCGCAATCGCCTGACACGCCTCGGCAGAGGCGGCGACGCCCGCGCGCTTCATGGTGATATACGCCCAGCGGGCAACCGTCTCCTCGTCGGAACGGTTACAGTTGACATAAGCGACCGCCTTTTTGCGTTTGAGGTCTACGCCCTTTTTTGACTGGGAATTGACGATTATGAGTATGGTGGTCGGGGGAAAATCGTCGAAAATCGGCTTCAAATGCTTTTCATAGTCGCTCTCCGACGGATAGAACTCAGTGACTTTGATTATGCGCTTTTCAGCCATGAACGGGAACGCCTGCAACGCCGCCGTAAACGCCGAATAAGCGCCGCCCTTAATTTCCGCACCGTCGTAGGTTGCGTAGTTGAGTTCGGGCAATTCCGAAAACGCCCTTTTTATCTGCTCCTCGGCGTGCATTCTGAAATAGGCGTCGTCGCCTTCGAGCAGGTATATGCCGCGGGCACCCGCCTTTATGTCGTCTTTGAGTTGAGTGTATTCCATAGTTTTATTCCCCGAACAGAGCCAGGCGATAGTTGCCGCCGCTCAGCCTGAAAGTAAGATTGCCGCTCACCGACGGCAGAAAATTACAGCCGTCCGCCGTGAGCACGTTCGCCCCGTCGGGCGTTGCCGCAAGATAAATATCGACGCCCTCGGGCATATCGTAAACGCCGCCGTCCGCGCCGAAAGATACGGCGAATGTCACGCCGTCGCAGGTAAAGACGAGGTCGCCGTCCTCGAATACAAAGTCTGTGCCGCAGAGCGAAAAGGACGAACTTGATATGACCGAAGTACCCGAAATATCCCACGAGAATGCCGAGCCCGCGTCGATATAGAGGCTGCTCGGTTGTGCGCCGAGGCTGAAATACGGCGAGAGATCGTCGCCATCCCCCACCATTACCGCCGCGCAGCTGTCGGGCGCGTCCGTCCTGCCGTAATAGCTCTCGGTGAAGATAAAGACCTTGCCCTGCGGCGAAGAAATTATCGCCGCGCCGCCCGAATAGGACGAGAGAAAGGTCACCTCGAAGCCCGACGGATTGATTGCGGGAATGACCGCCGCAGACACGGCGCAGGCGACCGCACCCATACAGAGCACGGCGCGGAATGCCGCGTGAAGATTGAGTTTATCGGTAAGGCAGACGAACGCCAGCGCACACGCCGAAGCGGTGAACGCGCCGTTCCAGCCCGAGATGAGCGCATTTTCAAACCCGCAAACCGTCATTAGGTTTATGAACGCCTGCATGGGCGCACAGACGACGGTAAGCGCCGCGCCGATAAAGGGCATTATGACGCACAGCGCGGTTAAAGCCGCGAGCAGTACGTAAAACGCCGATATTGCGGGCAGTACGAGCACGTTCAAAAGCAACCCCGCCGCCGACACGTAGCCGAACGAAGCCATGAGCGCGGCGAAACTTCCGACCTGCGCGGACAGACTGACGGACAGTGCGCCCGCAAGCCGCTTGGGAAGAAATTTAAGCAGGCGATATATGCGGTATTTGAGGCATACTATGCCCCCAACCGCCGAAAACGACAGTATAAAACCCGTGTCGAAAAGGTAGACGGGATTGATGAGAAGCAATATCGTCGCCGCGAGAGAGAGGGCGTTGAGCGAGTCATATCTCCGCCCGAACAGCGAAAGAGCTGCCGAGGTGGCGCACATTATCGCCGCCCTTACTGACGACGGAGTGAACGAGCACACGCCCGCATAGAAGATGACGAAAGTCACCGAAACGACCGCGGATATGTAGCGATTAACCCGCCTGAGCGCGAAGTTTATGGCGGCGTAGATTACGCCGATATGCAGCCCCGAGACGGCGAAGATATGCGCAATTCCGCCGTAGCGGAAGGAAGTGAGCGCCGCGTCGGATATGCCAGACGAATCGCCCGTCAGCATAGCGTAGGCGACAGAAGCCGTCACCTCGTCGAGGTTGGAATACAGCCTGTCGCGGACGGCGTTTCTTATCTCGGCGGCGAGCGAAAAAGCGTACTCCGCCTCCAACCCGCTCTGCACCGAACAGCTGTATTTTATGCCCGAAACGGCGCGATAGCTGAGCGTCCCGTCGGCAAAGAACTGTTCGGAAAAGAGCTCCGTTCTGACCTTTACGAGATAGCCCGCGCGGCAGTAGTCGCCCGCCCCGTCGGAGAGATAGGCAATGACCTTGCCGCCGAGCCTGCGCCCGTCGAACTGCGCCCCGGAGAGTATGAGATATATGCCGCCCGACGAGGTCGTGCCCGTCTCCTCCACCCTGCCGCTTAAAAGCCCATCCGTGCCGAGCGGAATTTCTGCGGCGGTATAGCCGAGGTAGTATAGCCTTGCGGACAGTAATCCGATGAGGAAAAAGGCGAGAGCGATAAGGCAGCAGACCGCGCCCCGCCCGAAGCCATTTACGGCGGTGACGACGATGAATGCGCACAGCACGGCCGCGGCGGGAATGAGCGAATATACGCCGTCGAACGCATAATATGCCCTTGCGACCGAACAGACTATGCCGAGTGCGAGGGCAAGCCAAGCGGCGGTGAATATCCGCACGTTTACAAGCCTGCGGCGACCGATGCCCGCCATAAAATCAGCGCAGGGAAATTCTGTCGGATACGCTGCGGATGAACATTCCGCGGGCAATACCCTCGTCTATGGCGGCGCTGAAACGGTTGTACAGCTTATCCGTCACCTTGCCCGCCTTGAAGTGCGAGCAGATCGCCGAAATGAGTTCGTCCCTGTAAAGGCTGACGTTTTCGAGAAGTATTGCCTTGGCGAGGGCGATCGTGTCGAATGGCGAATAGTCGCTATCCGCCGTCCTGACGGACGTTCCCTCCTCCACCCTGTACTTTTCAAACGCGATAGCCTTGTCGGTGCGGTAGTAGTGGTTTGCGCCGAGCATCTGAACGCACTTGAAGCCGCAGGCGGGAATGAGCGAGAGGATCTTGCCTTCCAGCCTGACGCCGTATTTGTTTATGCCGTAGAGCGACAACACGCGCTTGATGAGGAAGGGCTCGGATATGGGCTCCTCTGCGGTGACTACCGCCTTTATGGTCTTTATGAGTTCGGCGTCGAGATTGCCGCCGAGTACGGCGGCGGTATCCGCCTCGCTGACCTGCGGCTTTGCGACCTTGTAGACGCGCTTGCAGCTTGACGAGACTTCCTGCCGCGAGGAGGTGAGCTTGTCGAGATAGTCCTTTATCTTCTTGATCTCGCGCTTGGGATTGTTGAAGAAGTTGACTGTATACAGCCTTATGACGTTCCAGTTGTTGCGCTTTAAGGTGTTGACCTGCATGACGAACTTATCCTTTATGGAGAAGTTGGTCGTGCCGTCGCACAGCACGGCGAGTATGAAGTTATGCTTGTTCTTGGGATCGATTACGCCGATGTCTATCTTGAAGTCCGAAACGCCGACGTCGCAGCGACATTCGTAGCCGTAGGAGGACAGCTCCTTGGCGACGTACCTGCCTATGCCCGTCCTGTTGATTATTACTTCGTCGCTCGGCGTGGCTATGCCCGTCCTGCCCTTTTCGGCAAATTCGAGGAAGGCTTTGAGCCCCGCAACGCCCCTCGAAGTCGTGCGCGAGAGGTCGATCATCGAATAGCGCATGGACGAGAATACTATCATCTCCTCCCTCGCCCTCGAGACGGCGACATTGAGCCTGCGCCACCCGCCCAGCTGATTGAGCGGACCGAAGTTAAGGGAAATTTTGCCCAGCGTATCGGGACCGTAGCAGACCGAAAAGAGTATTACGTCCCTCTCGTCGCCCTGCACGTTTTCGAGGTTCTTGACGAAAATCGGCTCCTCCCTGTCATAGGCGGCTTCGTCCAGTCCCTTGTCGGAAATAGCCTTGTTGAGCAGCTTTTCGATATATACCTGCTGTGGCATGGAGAAAGTGACAATGCCTATCGACGAGCGGGCAAGCTCCTTATCCGAAAGCCGCCTTATTACCTCGGCGACGAGCGCCTCCGCCTCCTCCTTGTTGCACTTGCTGCCGCCGCGCTGATATACGCCGTTTTCGATGTACCTAAGCGTTACCTTGCTGTCGAGCGAGTCGGGCGACGGGAAGGTGCAGAGTTTGGAGGAATAATACATGATATTCGAGAACGCAATGAGGCTCTCGTGCTTGGAGCGGTAGTGCCAGCTGAGATGTTTTTCGGGCATGCCCAGCGCGAGGCAGTCGTCAAGGACGCTTTCGAGGTCCTCGGCCTCGGGGTTGTCCTCGTCCGCGCCGACCGCCATGAAGAAGGACGTGGGCGGCATCTGCTTGGGATCGCCGACGACAATCGCGCTCTTGCCGCGGGCGAGCGACGGCACGGCTTCGCAGGTGGGCATCTGCGAAGCCTCGTCGAATACGACTATATCGAAAAGCCCCGCGACCGCAGGGAGATACTGCGAGACGGTGAACGGGCTCATGAGCATGCAGGGCGCGACTATCTTCAAGAGCTCTGGTATTTCCGCCATGAGATTGCGGATATTGAGCGAGCGAAGATTTGCCTTGGTCTGGCGGCGGAAGCTCATCAGTTCGAGCGCTATCGCCCCCTCAGAGCCCTCGTCGGGCAGGCGGGAAATGAGCTGATGACGGATTTTGAGGCGCGTCATCTTCATGAAATCTTCGAGGACGAGCGAGAAATTGCTTGCCGTTTCGTCCATGACCGTCGCCGAGAAGCCCGCAAGGCGGGGATCGGCGGGAATATTCTTCTGCACGAAGTTGCGGTAGACGTTCTTGCGGAATGCCGACAGTATCTTTTCGCCGCTTATCTGCCCGTTTTCGAGCGCGTCGGTAATGAATGTAAGTCCGCACCTGTCAAGCTTTTCCGCCGTCTTTTTATACATGCACCACGCGGGCAACATATCTATGTTGTCTATGAGCGCGCTGCACTTGGTGAAATAATAGTCGAATATGTCGAGGTCGGCGATGGCGTTCTTTTCGAGCTTTACGGTCTTTGCGAAGAAGTTGCAGCTCTCGCCGAAGGAGCGCGCCGCGCCGAGTATGCCGTTATACAGCGGCGTGAGGTGTCCGTCGTTGGCGCGCGAGCAAGCCGAGTTGAAAGCGTCGGCGTTATAGTCCATGAATATGCTCTCGCAGGTTGCGTGGAAGTCGTAGAGCGGGCGCAGGAAATCTTCGCGCTTTCTGTCGTTGATGCCGCCCGTAATGCCCGTGAACTGCGCCGCGAGGTCGGTATAGCGGAAGATATTGCGCTTGTCCTCCTCTATGGCGAGGGCGAGCTTTACCCATTCGAGCTCCTCGCCCGCTTTGAGCGGCGTCTTGGCGACGCGGCTTATGCGCTTGACTATTACAGAGAGATTGCGCGAGGACAGATAGTCGCCGCCGCACAGCTCTATCTCCTCCTCCAACCCCTCGGTCATGCGCGAGATGTCGACGAGCGACTTGAAGCGGGTATTCCAACGCCTTACGTCCCTGTCGTAGCTGAGGTTGGCGTTGAAGAAGATATAGAAATCGCGCTCGTCGCACGAGAAGAAGTGCGAAAGCGTGCCCTCTTTAAGCGTCCTGACGATAGAGATCAGCCCCTCAAGCTTCTTCTGCGTGAACGTGCTTATCTTCTGGTTGAACGTGTCGAGAAAGAGCGCGAGATAGTTTTTGAGGTGTTTGAGCTCGGCGACGAAGACTTCGGCGGCGAACATTACCGCGCGCTTTGCGCCCTCGTCGCATTCCGTCATATTTATGTTGGCGAAGGGCGAACGGTATACCCCGCCGCACTCCTTTGCCGCCGCCTGCGCGGTCAGCATCATATTTTCGTATTCGGCAAGCTTCTTGTCGGTCAGGTTGTCGTAGAAAGTCGACTCTATATTGACGAGCTCGGGCGCGGAGGCGTTGGCGAGGTAGTTGGTTATGCCCTCGTAGACCGATACGCCCAGACCGCGCTTTTTGTGCAGGGCGGCGAGCGGCTGGGAGAGCGTCTTTCTGAACGCCTCTATGCGCTCGGCATCCTGCTCGAACTGAGCGTCGTCGTACTCGTCTTTGAGCGAAAGGGTATTTTCGACCGAGCGCACTATCTCCGCCTTGTCGACCGTCTTGCCGCTGTGCAGTTCGAGGCAGAATTCACCTATGCCTATCTCGTCGAGACGCTTTTTGACGACCTTTATAGCCGCCTGCTTTTCGGCAACGAACAGCACCGTCTTGCCCGCCGACAGCCCGTTGGCGATAATGTTGGTTATAGTCTGGCTCTTGCCCGTGCCGGGAGGGCCGTGCAGGACGAAGGACGTGCCCTTCATAGATTCTGCCACGGCGGAGAACTGCGACGAGTCGCAGGGCAGCGGCATCAGCACTTCGTCGGGCGCGGCGGTATCCTCGTCGACGCCGCACAGCTTATTGTCGGGGAATTTGTTGGTATTAGTCAAAAGACTTAAAATGACGGGGTTCTGCCTGTACAGTTTCATGTTGTCCTTGACGTCCCGCCACATTGCATAGCCCGCAAAGGTGAACTGGGCGATATATGCGTCCTCGTGCACCAGCCAGCCCTGCATATTGGAGGTCTTGGAGCGGAATACGGCGAATATCTCCGACGGGGTGAGGTTCTTCTCCTCCACTCCGCGAAGGTCCATATCGAATTCGCTGTAAAGAAATTCTATGAGCGTATTATTGACGGTAAATTCCTCGCCCGGCTCGACGATGATGCCGTGCGTCTTGGTCTTTCTGACATTGACGGGCAGCAATACTATCGGCGCATACTTATATTCCTTTTCGTCGCCGTGCTTCCATTTGAGGAAACCGAGGGCGAGATATATGGTGTTCGCGCCCACTTCTTCCTGCGAAGCCCTGCCCTTTCTTATGAGCGAGGAAACCGCCTCCTGCAGGGAGAAATCGCCCGCATAGGAGCGGACTATGCCCGACGACAGCTCTATCCTGATGAGTTCGGCAAGCGTCCTTATCTCGTTGCTCACGCCGAAATAGGTGGCATTTTCAAGCTTGGTCTGGTTGGGAAGAATATTGAGCTGACCGCCCTCCTCCGCCTTGGCGATGAGGTCGTTTATGTCGGTTATGAGGAGGTGCACCGCGTCCTTGGAATACCTGAAATTGAGCAGGTTATTCTTGACCGACAGATCGAGCAAGCGGCGCTGCCAGTTGCGCTCCTTGGTGACTTTGCCGCCGAGGGCGAGCTTGTCCGCATCGATGAGCGACTGGGGCTTAGCCTCGTAGGAAAACTGCGCGTCGCCGAGAATTTCATAGTCGTTGCCCTTGCCGACCTTGATGGGCATGGGGAATATGCCGCCGATACGGCAGCGCTTGACGTCTATGCAACATTCGTATTCGCCGCGGGCGAGCGCCGACGCAAAGTGCGATGCGGAGGTGGTGAAACTTGCGTGTTTGTGCGCGAACAGATCCTCCGCGTCGATGACGGCGAGGTTGTTTACACCCGCCGAAATATAGCGTTCGACGACCGATATGTCGTCGCGGACGGTAGAGTTGAAACAGCTTTCATACAGCCATACTCCCACGCCTATGCTGTTTTTGCCGACGACGAGGACGGGGTTGAACTTTGCCGCTTCGAGGCAGGACGCGGCGAACGCCGCTATGGCAAGCGGGGTTGCGCGCCTGTCGGCGACTATGTCCGCGACGTTGCCGACGTTGACGACGGAGGAATAATCCCCGCACTCCTCACGCTCGATATTGAGATTGCGTATTGCCGAGAAGATGGATGCGAACGCATACATGAGCGCGTTCTTGTCGTTGCCCGAATAGCCGCTCCATTCCTTGGAATAGCCCCAGGTTTTGAGTTGCAGCCCCGCCTCCGCCAGCACTTTCTGACAGTCCGAAAGTTTGGGACGGACGAACGCCGCAAGCATTTCGACCGAGTCCGAAAGCCCCGACCACTGCTCCATGGGAATGGCCTTTACGACCGCCTCGGGCGAGCACACGCTGGTCTTGCCGCAGGTGACGGTTACGGTGACGGTGCAGTCCTCCGCGTCCTTTAAATCTGCGAGATATTTGGGGTTGAGGAGGGACGGAGCTTTGATTTCCGTACTGCTCTCCGCGGGGAGCTGGTCGACGGTTATCTCGGCGGGCAGAATGAGCCCTGTGCTGCCCGTAACCCTGACGACGACGTTTTCGAGGGCGTCGTCACCGCTGTTAAATATGCGGAAGGAGTTGAACAGGGGCATACGGTTGTAATAAGTGGCATAGGAGACGCAGTTTAAAAGATCGCCTTCGAGATTTATCGCCTCTGCCTGATGAACTGATTTCTTGTTTGCCGCCATTTGCTTCCTCTTTTCAAAGTATAATATTCACTTTGAATTATACTACTTTTGCGCTTATATTTCAATGCTTTGCGCACTTTATTTTATTGACTTTTTAGGCGCATGAAAAACGGCTTCCCCGAAAGGAAGCCGAAAATCTGTAAAATATCGCCATTATTTATATCACTTGTCGTCTTTTTTGCCGCCTTTGACGATCTTTTTGCCCATTCCGCCGATTACGGAGGTGAGTTTTTTGCCCGTAACGAGGTTGAGCGCGACCAAAAGCAGCGTAAAGCCCGCGATTATGCCCGCCTGAATTTCGGGGGTTATGTTCATGCCGAAAAATTCGAGGTTATAGCCGAAGTTGCCCGTCAGTCCGTCGATTATCTTCTGCCCCGCCGCGGGATCGAGCCCGACGATATACGCGCTCGCCTCGGATATGGGCGTTGCGAGAAAGGCGTACCTGAACAGCGAACAGCAATATGTGCCGGGTATGAAGCAGCAGACGTTCTGAACGCCTGCGGGCATCATATAGAAGGGCATATATGCGCCGATGAGGAAGCCGACCGCCGAGGAAAATATCGTGAGTATGCTCGCCATGGTCATGTCGCTGGACACGAACGAGCAGATAAATACCGTGAACAGTACAGAGTTGACCGTCGAATAGAGCAATACCCCGACTATGCTTAAAACGTCGACGAAGGTCAGCCAGAATTCGCCGAGAGCGGCGAGATAGATGAAGCAGACGACGAGGAAGATAAAGCTTACTATGAGCGTCACGATGAAGCTGTATATGAAGTAGCTTAATATGAGCACGGCATTGCTGACGGGCGAGGACGCGAAGTCGCGGTTGATGCCGTTTTCCTTGTCTGCGACGATTATGTTATTGGTCTGCAACGAGACGGTAAGCGTCGAGAACGCCATTATTCCCGACAGCATCCAGCTGTCGAGTATTGCGCCGACGTACTTGTTAATAGTAGTCGTTCCCGACGGATCGAAGTTTTTGAGTTCTTCAACCGCGCTGTCGCGGAAGACGTCTTTGACGGTCAGAAGCTCGAGATTTCTGAGGAAGAAAATATAGATGACGAAGACTATGAACGGCACCATAAGCGTGAAGAACACCCTCATTCTGTTGTTGAAGAACACCAGAAGGTGACGCTTTATGAGTTTGCCGAGCTGTTCGCCGTAATTCTGCTTAGTCGCCGTTTTCATTTCCGCCCTCCGAGAGTTGGATATTCCTGCCCGTGACGGTGAGGAACACGTCGTCCATATTGCCCTTTACTATCTCCATGTCCTTTATATAGCCGTCGTAAGCCGAGATTATGCGCTTTGCGTCCGCCGTGTCGGCTATGGTTATTCTGTAAGCGCCCTTGGCGTCGTCATAGGCAAAGCGTTCGCCGCCCGCCTTCATAGCCCTTTCAAAGGCTTGATCGCGCGCGCCGTAGGAGATGACCGCGTCGTGCGAATAGGCATTTTTGAGCTCGTTGGGCGTGCCGCGGGCGATAATTCTGCCCTTATCCATTATGACGACGTCCACCGCCTTTTCGGCTTCTTCGAGGTAGTGCGTGGTGAGGAATACCGTCATGCCCGCCTCGCTCCTTATCCTGTCGATGAGCGCCCAGACGGTCAGCCTGGTCTTGGGATCGAGCCCCGTCGTCGGCTCGTCGAGAATGAGAAGTTTGGGCTTGTGCGCCATCGCCCTGGCTATGTCCACCCTGCGCACCTGACCGCCCGACAGATTGCGGACGGGCTTGTTGAGTATGGGTTCGAGCTCTAAAAGCCGCACTATGTCGGCGATGTTGCGCTTCTGCTCCTCGCGGGATATTCCGTAGAACGCCGTGCGTATTTCGAGGTTCTGCTTTACGGTCAGATCTTTATCGAGCACGCTCGACTGGAATACTATGCCTACCTCGCGCTTGATTGCGACGGCGTCGGTGTCGAGGTCGTAGCCGTCGACGTAGATCTTGCCGCCGTCCTTGTCGAGTATTGAGCAGATTATGTTGATGGTCGTCGATTTGCCCGCGCCGTTCGCGCCGAGGAAGGCAAAGAGCGTACCCTTTTCGACGGAGAACGAAATGTCGTCCACCGCCCTTATTCCGCCGCCGTAACTCTTGACGAGATGTTCTATTCTGATGGCGCAGTCGGTATCGTGTAGTTTTTCTGTCATCGGGTTACTCCGAAAAAGTTATTTGTCGCCGTTCGCGCCGTCGACATTGCGCTTTGCCTTTCCCCACGTCGGCTTGGACATAGTACCGATGAATATCGTCACCGAATAGAGTATGAGGAAAAACGGAAAGAGAAATACCGCGGATAAGAGTTCCCTGCGGTTCTTTGCACCTAATTTCTTATAGTCGGTCATCACGAGGAAGAACGCCTGCAGATAGCCGAACAGCACGAACAGCCCGATAAGTACGCTCGCAATGACTATTACCGAAGTCCACAGCACCTCGCGGTAGTGCGCCGCCGTATAAAGCGAAAGTTCCATTCCGCCGTAAGAGGCAAACCCGAGATAGAGGAAATCGTATATGTAAAAGAGCGGTATCCACGTGGCGACTATCGCCGTTATGAATACGAATGCGTAGGTTAAAAAGACTTCGAGATAGGAAAAATTGCCCGTCGTGAAGAACTTGCCCAGAAGCTTTAAGAACTTGGGCTTTAACAGGCTGACGCTGCCGCTGCCTATGCGCTTGTTGCGGTTGTACGTATCCCTTAGCGACGAGGGCATATCCTCGTAGACGATCGCGTCCTCGACGAAGTGCCCCTTATAGCCGTCGAACAGCCTGTTTATGAAGTATTCGGCGTCCTCCGAAATGCTCGTGCAGTCATAGCCGCCCGTGGCTTTGAGCATGCGCATACTCATCATTGCGCCGCTGCCGTTGACGTGCGCGGCGAGATGAAGCCGCTCCCTCACCCTGCTGCCGAAGCGCGAATCGAATACGTAGAACATTGCGCAAGCCTTGGTGAAAAAGCTCTGCGAGGCGTTGCGCGCGCCCTCGTAGGGACGGGCGAAATCGACGCCCGCCTGATATGCGTCGTTCATGACCGAGGCGAATTGCGGGTTGACGTGGTTATCGGCGTCGAGGCGCAGAATGAAATCGTACCCGTCTTCGAGCGACATGAGATAGTCTATGCCGTACCTCAAAGGATACGCCGCGCGGTGATGGGCGGGATCGGGATCGTTATGGATGAGCACCTTCGCGCCCGCCTTTGCGGCGAGTTCCGCCGTCCTGTCCGTGCAGTTGTCGGCGACGACGTACACGTCGTACTTGTCTTTGGGATATTGCTGGTTGTCGATAAGGTCCTTTACGGTGTCGTAAATGACCGGTTCTTCGTTGTTGGCGGCGATAAGAAAGGCTATTCTGCCCTTATTCTCGCACTTTTTCCACGTCTTTTTGGGAAGAAAAAACAGCAGTACGTACAGTACCTGCAGGGCGAGCGGTATGCCTATCATGGCGAGCACGACGTAATTTATTACGTTCAGCACGCTGTAAAGTATCTCATGCCACATTGGATAATTCTCCCTTTTTTAAGGTATTTCAGAACACGTAAGAAAATTTTAACACACTTTGCACCCTCTTGTCTATAACAGACAGGTGAAAAATTGTGAAACGCTATTCACGGACGACGGCGAGGTCTTTGAGCGCGCGGGTGTAGGCGATATATTTTTCGTTTGCCGTCATGTCGCCGTCGACGACCGCCACGGCGGAAAATTCCAGCCCCTTGCTCTCGTACACCGTCAGAATGTTTATCTTATCCTTGGATATTCTGCCGCTGACGCGCACGAGGTTATACGCCTTTCTCGTGTACTTTTCGAGATTGTCCTCGGAGGTTATGACGGCGCGAAGCCCCTTTTTGTCGGCGAGGAAGGAGGCTATGCCGCGGGGCGCGACGGTCTTTACCTCCTCGCCGCCCAGACCTATCGCCTGCATGGCTATGTCGAGGTTGCCCGAAACATAGCTTACTATCTGGTTGGTGTTGCGGTAGTTGAGGTTGAGCTCGTACACGGGATAGCCGAGCTGCGCCCAGTCGCCAATTCCCCTGTACGGGGTGATATTCTGTTTGAGATCGCCGAACACGTTGAAGCAGGCGCCCGAATTGACCTTGCGGAGAATGTCGTATTCGTAGGTCGAGATATCCTGCGCCTCGTCGACGAATACGAAGGAATATGCGGGGGTTAAGGGATAACCCGTCCGCGAAAGCAGCTGACAGAGCGCATACGCGTCGCCCCGCACCAGCCTGTCGCACGGCGCGCCGTACTTCTTCTTCATCGGCTTGATTATCTCGCGGTAGAAAAACCGCGCGAGGTCGACCATGGTTTCGCACCTGCCCGTCTTTACGAAATAGCTTTCGCCGCGGATTACCGTGTAGAGATCAGCCGTGGCGGAAAAGCCGTATGATATGGCTTCGACAAGGCATATTGCCGCGTCAATTTCCTTTTTGAGCGCCTCCCGCTTGTCTATTCTGTCGGCGTAGACGAGCACCGTCTTATCGCCGATTTTCTGCTTGTAGCGCTTTAAATCGACAATCTCCTTGTCGACCGCGACGGTGAGTTTTTTGAGGTCGTCGAGCGCAGAACGGCAGATCTTGTCTGAATTTATACTTATGAACCTCAGCGATTTATAGAACGACAGAAACTGTCTGAAAAAGAAATATTTGTCGTCCATTCTCGCGTCGCCTCCGTTGAGCGAGAAAAATTCCCTGACGTCGAGCACGCAGTTGAAAAGGTTGCGCATGAGCTTGGTATAAAACAGCCCGCCGTCCTTCTTTTCCTTGATTTCGCCGAGCACGCACCGCCTTACCCTCAGGCTGGAATTTTTGAGCTTTTCGTACGCCTCGACGCACCCGCCGAGCGAGGAAGTGACCTCCACCACCAGCCCGTCGCCGTCGGTCGGCAACATTCCGCGCACAGCGGAATATATCTTGCCGAGCTTTTTGTCGAGTTCGGCGACGAACTTGCCCGAATAGAGATATCTGAGATATGAGGGAGGCAGGGGCGCGAAGTTGTCCGTCTTGCCCTCCATGTCGACGCCGACGCTCTTTAAAAGCTTGATGAAATATTCTTCGAGCGTCATTGTGCGCACCCTTTCGAGTTCGAGTATGCGCGCCAGCTCGTCTATGAACGCGTTGAAGCTCGTCGACGGGGTAATGACGACGACCTGCGAGGGCTTGATCTCCTCGTTGTTGTACATGAGATAGCTCAGCCTGTGAAGAAGTATCATCGTCTTGCCGCTGCCCGCCACGCCCTGCACGACCATTTCGGCGCGTTCGGGGGCGGTGATTATCTCGTACTGCCGCTCCTGAATGGTCTCTATTATGTCGCAGATTTCGTCCTTTTCCTTGCGCGATTGCAGTATCTCTTTGAGGAAGGGATCGAACACTACGGAGGCGTCTCTGCCGCCTATCTCCTCCTCCGTGAGGTTGTCGCCGACGGTCAGATATTCGTTCTTGAAGTCCTCCAGCCTGCCGTTGCGCGTGCGCAGCGAACGGCGCAGGACGAGCTTATAGTTGAATTGGTTTATGGAAAATTGCAGCTTACTTTTCTGATAGTACCGCCTTGCGAGCGGGGCGCGCCAGTCGACTATTTCCAGCCCCTCGTCGCCGTGCTTGCCGATATAATAGCTGTTATACCCGTCCTTGTCGTCTTCGAGGTCCATTCGGGCGAAATAGGTCTCGTCGAAAAAGCACTTGTAGGCGAGGCGCTTCTGCACGCACGACGAGATGAGCGCGTCGAGTTCGAGCACCCTCTTATATTTTTCCGCATTGTAGTCGGGCGAGCGCAACAGCTCTGCCTTTTCCGCCTGCGCGTCCTTTATTGCGCGGGTGAGCTTGCCGACGTACATGATTTTGAGCATGGAGAGCACGGCGGAAAGATGAATTTCCTCCCACTTCCTCTGCTTTTCCTCGTCGAGCAGGTCGAGATAGAACTGCTTGTCGGGCTGCTTATGCGGATCTATTAACTTTTTGAGTTCGTTGATGTCAGCCATACATTATATATCGAATTATAAGTATATCACCAGTCGTCACAAAATGCAAGCAAACCGCCATATTTGGCTGAAAGCGCCAGCTTTGCGCGGCAAAAATGCAATTTTTTCGCACGACTTACACGAATTTGTCATTAAATTTTACAAAAAAACAGCGCCCCGCGGCGGGGGACTTTCGTCCGCCGCCGCGGGGCGTTCGCTTAAAAAATGTTACGGATTGATTTAAAAACCTATCAGGCTATGGGGTAGATCATATTTCTATATCTGCTCTCCTCGTCGGCAAAGCCGAGCGACTTATAGAGCGGATAGCCCGCCGCCGTCGCCTGCAATTCGACGAAACTGAGCCCCTTTGCCTTCGCGTCGGCGAGCAGCTGTTGAATTAGGCTGCGGGCGTAGCCCCTGTGACGGCAGTCGGGACGGGTGTAGACGTTCATGACTATGCCGATTTTGCCCGTCGGAAACAACGGGCTGTGCGGCTTTTCGACGACGAGCAGAAAGGCGCAGGCGGCGACGTCGTCGCCCTCGCGCATGAGATAGCCGAATATGTCGGAATTGAGATGTCTTTCAAAGTACGGCGGCAGCTCGCGGCGGACGGCGGTTTTGAGCTCCTCCCCCACTTCGCCGAAGTCGGCGGCAAGGTACGCAAGCCGAAGCTCGGTGAGTATGCTTATATCTTCCGTCGTTGCGTATTCTGATTTCATAGCGTTTCTCCCTGTATGAGATTATTGCGCCGCGCGGAGGCGCGGCTCTGCGCCTTGCGGCGCGTATTCAAAAGCCCCGCAGAATGTGCGGGGCGTTAAGTTTAAGATTACTCCCACTCGATGGTTGAAGGGGGTTTGGAAGTTATGTCGTAGACGATGCGGTTGACGTGCTTGACCTCGTTGACTATCCTCGTCGAGATGGTTTCGAGGACGTCGTAGGGTATTCTCGCCCAGTCTGCGGTCATCGCGTCGACGGAAGTCACGGCGCGGATGGCGACGACGTTTTCATACGTTCTGAAATCGCCCTGAACGCCGACCGTCTTAGAGTTGGTTATGACCGTGAAATACTGCCATATCTCGCCGTCGAGACCGGCTTTGGCTATCTCCTCCCTGAGGATATAGTCGCTGTCGCGCAGCGTTTCAAGCTTTTCTTCGGTGACTTCGCCCATTATCCTTATCGCAAGCCCGGGGCCGGGGAAGGGCTGGCGCATTACTACCTTTTTGGGCAGCCCCAGCTCGAAGCCGACCTTTCTGACCTCGTCCTTAAAGAGGTCGCGGAGCGGCTCTACAATCTCCTTGAAGTCGACGACCGAGGGCAGTCCGCCGACGTTGTGGTGCGACTTTATGACGGCAGATTTGCCCTTGCCGCTCTCGATTACGTCGGGATATATCGTGCCCTGAACCAGGAAATCGACCTTGCCTATCGCCTTTGCCTGCTTTTCAAAGGAGCGGATGAACTGTTCGCCGATTATCTTTCTCTTGGTCTCGGGATCGGTCACGCCTTTGAGCTTTTCGAGGAATATCCTGCCGTCGTCCGCCTTGATGAGGTTCATGCCGAGCCCGTCTTTAAACACGCTCATTACCTCGTCCGCCTCGTACTTTCTCAAAAGTCCGTGGTCGACGAATACGCAGACGAGCTGATCGCCCACCGCCCTGTGCAGGAGCGTTGCCGCAACCGCGCTGTCGACGCCGCCCGACATTGCGCACAGCACTTTCTTGTCGCCTATCCTCGCGCGGAGTTCGTCAATCTTGTTTGCGACGAAGTTGGACATGGTCCAGTCGCCGACCGCGCCGCACACCTCGTAGAGGAAGTTTTTGAGTATCTGCGTGCCCTTGAAGGTGTGGTTGACTTCGGGGTGGAACTGTACGCCGTAAAGCTTTCTTTCCTTATCGCCGAACGCCGCGTAGGGGCAGTTGTCCGACTTTGCAAGCCCGACGAAGCCCTCGGGCAGGACGGTTATTCTGTCGGTATGGCTCATCCAGCAGACCGCCTTGGCGGGCATATCCACCGTAATGGGCGAGCTCTTGTAGCTGACCTCCACCTTGCCGTATTCGCTCGTCTGGGCGTGTTCTACCGTGCCGCCGAGCGTGTACGCCATAAGCTGACAGCCGTAGCAGATACCCAGCACGGGTATGCCGAGCTCAAACACGCGCTTGTCTATCCTCGGGCTGCCCTCCTCGTAGACGCTGTTGGGGCCGCCTGTGAAGATTATGCCGATGGGGTTGTATTCGACTATCTTTTCATAGGACATATCGCAGGGAACGAGGTCGCAGAATACCGAAAGCTCTCTCACGCGCCTTGCGATAAGCTGATTATACTGTCCGCCAAAGTCAAGGATAAGTACTCTTTGGTGCTGCATAATGTTTAAAATTTCTCCTCTTTCAAGTATTTAAGCGGAGGATCTGACCTCCGCCTTATAATCAGTTTTTGGGGCTGTAATTGGGCGCTTCTTTGGTGATGGAGATGTCGTGGGGATGCGACTCCGCCAGCGACGCCGCCGTCATCTTGACGAACCTGCCGTTCTTTCTCAGCTCCTCTATCGTGCCGTTGCCCGTGTAGCCCATGCCTGCCCTGAGGCCGCCCATAAGCTGGAAGATGATGTCGGCAAGCGCACCCCTGTAAGGAACGCGGCCTTCGACGCCTTCGGGAACGAACTTTATTGCATTGGACTGGAAATACCTGTCCTTGCCGCCCTTCGCCATTGCGGGGAGCGAACCCATGCCGCGATAGGACTTGAAGCTTCTGCCCTGATATATTTCAAGCTCGCCGGGGGCTTCGGTGGTGCCTGCGAACAGCGAACCGAGCATAACTGCCGAACCGCCTGCGGCTATCGCCTTGACGATATCGCCCGAATACTTGATGCCGCCGTCGGCAATTACGCGCTTGCCCATCTTGTCGGCTTCCTCCGCGCAGTCCATTACTGCGGTAAGCTGAGGCATGCCGATGCCTGCGACTATTCTCGTCGTGCAGATAGAACCGGGGCCGATGCCTACTTTGACTACGTCTGCGCCCGCCTCGAACAGCGCGCGGGTTGCCTCTGCCGTGGCTACGTTGCCCGCAACTATCGGCAGGTCTGGATATGCCGCCTTAGCCTTTGCGACGTGGTTTATGATATTCTTGCTGTGGCCGTGAGCCGAGTCGAGCACGACTATGTCGACGTGCGAATTGACGAGCGCGGCAATTCTGTCGAGCATATCCGCCGTTGCGCCTATCGCCGCGCCGACGAGCAGCCTGCCCTTCTTGTCGGTCGCCCTGTTGGGGTACTGTATGGACTTCTCTATGTCCTTTATGGTTATGAGGCCTTTGAGCATGCCGTTCTTGTCGACGATGGGCAGCTTCTCTATGCGGTGCTTGCCGAGAATTGCCTGCGCCTCTTTGAGCGAAGTGCCTTCGGGCGCGGTGACGAGGTTGTCCTTGGTCATTATGTCGGCGATGGGCTGTTCAAAATTGGTCTCGAACCTAAGATCTCTGTTGGTGAGAATACCTACAAGCTTGCCGTTCTTGGTGATGGGCACGCCGGAGATGCGGTATTTTTCCATGAGTGCGCAGGCAGCCGAAACGGGCTGTTCGGGCGTAAGGAAGAAGGGATCGGTTATTACGCCGTGCTCGCTCCTCTTTACCTTGTCGACCTGCAAAGCCTGTTCTTCGATGGTCATATTCTTGTGAATTATGCCTAAGCCGCCCTCTCTCGCGATGGCGATCGCCAGGCGGGATTCGGTTACGGTATCCATCGCCGCGCTGACGAGCGGCACGTTGAGGTTGATGCCGTCGCACAGCGTAGTCCGAAGGTCTACCGTCGAAGGTATTACATCGGATGCCGCGGGAATAAGCAGAACATCGTCAAACGTCAACGCCTCTTTTACAATTTTACTCATTGGTTATCTCCTTTAATGTATTCTGTATATATATTATGTGTAATTTTAACCTTATTTATATCTCACTTGTCGGCGACTACCACCGCCCGAAGGCTCTGCGTGACCTCGACGAGCATCTGCCGCTGGTCTTCGTCCGCAGGCGTTACGAGCGCGAGCTTTTCGAGCATTATCTGCGCCGCGTCGCCGTCCCCCGCCGACTTTATCTCGGCGTACAAGAGAATTAAGGCGTTGCCCGACGCAAACGAAGAAGTGCCGTTGGTTTCAAAGGCGTAGTTAATCGCCTTGGTCGTCTCGCCCTTGCAATAATACGAAGCCGCAAGCTTGCCCTTGACGCGCTGTTCATAGTCGAACTCTATTCGCTCGCCTTCGAGGTACTTATCGTTGAGCTCGTAAAACTCCGTCTCCATGGAATGGCAGACGTCGTCGAAATCGCTCCTTCCGACAAGTTCTTCGCCGAACTCTATGATGTAATCGTCGTCGCCGAGGCTTAAACTGTTTTCAAAGCACCGCGCGAGGTCGAGCCCCGAGCCCGTGTAGGAATAGCGCAACGACGAATATTTTACCGCCAGAGAGTAATTGCCGAGATTTTCGCAGATCGTAGCCATCTGTTGCGGAAATGCAAAGTTGAACACCGCGAATGCGACGGCCAGAATGATGATTATGGCAAGTACGGTCTTGACCGCGGTCTTTACTACTATCTTCTCCAAATGACTTTTTATCGGGCGAAAAACCCGACGTCTGACCTGCCTTTGATATATTTTATACATTTTATCACAGCCGCACGGAAAAATCAACTGTTTCGGCAAAAATTAGGCTGTTTGACGATGATAATCATAATACGACTTTTTGCGCTATATAATGAAAATATGAAAAAATTTTTATGCGCGCTTGCGCCGCTGTTTCTTTTGGGATTTACCGCCTGCTCGTCCTCGCCCGACTATTTCGACTACGTCTCGGAATACAGAAGCTCGGTCTACATATTTTCGGAGGACGGCGAAGAACTTAAAATTTACTGCTCCCGCCGCGAAGCGCCCTATTCCTCCGACGGAATAAAGGGGCAGCTCAACGACACGGTCGAGATCTTTTACAGCTCCGACGCGACCGCCGACGAAGTGCATATATCCGTCGGCGATATGCAGGGGGATATGAACTACCGCTCGGTCACGCGCGACTTCTACCTCTGCTTTACCGCCGAGGACGAGGGCGCCGCCTCCGTACAGGCGACGCTGACCGTAGACGGCAAGGAGAAGACTATTGACGTGCCCAACGTGCGCGACGAGGGCGTAATAGACGGGCGCAAGGCGCTGCAATGCGTACTCGAATACGACGGCGAGCGCTTTGCCGCGCTTACCAAGGGCAACCGCTTCCTCGGCGAGATAAATATCCGCCTGCTCTACGACGAGGGCTGTTATTACTACGTCGGCGTCTGCGACCGCGAGGGCAATACCTACGCATACCTCCTCGACGGCACGGACGGCAGAGTGCTTGCCGAACGCGGCTGATTGCGGCGCTTTTCAGCCTTTTGCGGGCGCGGCGGGGCTAATGGATTTTACTCGTCCGCCATACATTCTTGAATTGTTGATAACTTTGTAGTCAATTATGACTACGCGGAACGAAAGTTAAAAAAAATCACGCGAAAAATGTCGCATTTTTAGCGAATTGTTGATAACTTTTGCGAAAGTTTGTTTGAAAAAGATTTGAACAGCGCCCGTTGTCGATAACTTTTTGTGCATAAACGCCCCCTTTCGGAGGCGTTTTATTCATTATTGAAAATAAATTATACATCAAGCGCAAATTATCAATCAAAACTCCCTAAAACTCATATCTTTCACCTAACGGGAAGCTCGGGGAAGAAGTTGCTTTCAAAGCTCTTGCCGTCGAGATAGCAAAGTTCTCCGCCCGCGTTGAAGGTCAGGGACTTTGCGACGAGTATCTGCCTGCGGGCGTGGTACTTGTCGTTGAGCGCCCTGTCGCCGTACTTCTCGTCGCCGAGCACGGGACAGCCTATATGCGCGAGGTGCGCCCTTATCTGGTGGGTTTTGCCCGTGTGCAGCGTCACCTTTACGAGCGCGTAATCGCCGTATTTTTTCTGTACCTCGTATTCAGTTACGATCTTCACCGCGCCCGCCGAGGGGCTGTCGCTGACCTTTACAGAGCTGCTCTTTTCGTCCTTTTTGAGATAGGCGGAAAGCACCGCGCTATCGCGCCTGAACGCATTTTTGGCAAAGCACAGATAGATTTTTTCCACCCGCCGCTCTCTGAACGCGTCGACGAGCAGCCGCTGACAGCCCTCGTTTTTAGCGATTACCAGCAGACCGCAGGTATTTCTGTCGAGGCGGTGAACGGGATATGCCGCAACGCCAGAGAGCGCGGAAAAGAGCGCCTCGCTCGATACGCCCGAGTACTTGTCGGCGATGAGGATATTTTCGTCCTCGTACACCGTATTATGGCAGGGCTTCGCCTCCTCCGCCGCCGTAGTGTAATAGGCGACGATATCGCCCGCAGAGAGCGGAATATCAGCGCGGGTGCGCACTCCGTTGACGCGGACGTCGCCCCGCTTTATGAGAGAATTGAACGCAAAACTGCCCTGCGGATAGACCGCATCGGTAAAATCGCGCAACCGCATATTTTTGTCACAGGTAAAAGTTTTCATATAAGTCTTGCAATAAAATAAGTGAGATATGCCGCGACGAACGCAAACGCGAGCTGCGCGGCGTTGAATTTAAGCGTTGTTTTCAGCCCGACCTCGCGCACGGACGACGCAAAAGCCGATATGCAGGCGGGGCAGGTCAGCACGAATACGCAGACCGCGGCCGTGGCGGGCAGGGTAAGATATACGCCCTGCGGCAATAACATTCCGAGAGTAGCCGCTATATTTTCCTTGGCGGCGAACCCAGAGATGAGCGCGTAGGCATACCGCCAGTCGGTTATACCCATCGGCATAAATATCGGCAATATTGCCCGCGACAGCCCGCCGAGCATGCTCTCGTCCGCCTCGCAGTATTCAAACGACGGCGAAAAGTGCGAAAGAAGCCAGCTGATAAGGCAGAATACGAACACATAAGTCGTCACCTTAATTATAAACGATTGCAGATAAAAAGACAACTTTTTAATGACGACTGTCGGCGCGGGCAGGCTTATGGGCGTGACTTCGCATATCAGCCCCTCCCTGCCGCTTTTTAGCAGGGCGGAGAGCCCGACGGCGAGCAGTATTCCGCCGAAATACAGCACGCACACGGCGGGAAACGGGTTTTTCGTGAGCGGCGACAGCAGAGTTAAAAAGACGGGCATCTTTGCGCCGCAGGGTATGTATGGCAATACCGCGACCGTCTTTCTGCGCGAACGGTCGAGCGAAAAGCCTCGCGTGGTGGCTATTGCCGCCGCCGTACAGCCGAACCCCGACACGAGCGAGAACGCCGCCTTGCCAGAAAGCCCGACCTTTTCAAACAGCCCGTCCGTGACGAAACTCAACGCCGACGACACCCCGCTTTCGTCGAGCAAGACGAGGCAGAGATAGAGTATGGCTATCTGCGGAATGAATGAGAGCACCCCGCCTATTCCGCCTATCACCCCCTCGCCGACGAGCGACGCGGCGACGGGATTGGAAATATTTGCGGCAGTCGCGTTATACAGATCGACGAAGATCAGCCGCTCGACGAGCGATTTTAACGCCTCCCCCGGCATACCCGGGAAAAAGGTTATAAAGAATGTGAGCGTCAGCGAAAGCACGAACAGGACGGGCGCGAAAATGCGGTTATAGATAAGCTTTTCCGCAGCCGTAATATTGCAATTGCCCCCGTAGTATGCCTTATCCAATTGTATTTTCTGCTGTGCGGGAGCGAGCTTGAAGCCGCCCTCCGAGAGCAGCTGTCTGAGGCGTTTTACGCTGCCCGTCACGGGCACGCCGAAGTGCGCGGAGAGCAGTTTTTCATCGAGAAAGCCCTTTCGCGCCCGAAGCGCGGGCAGCTTGGTCACATATATTATCGTCGGCTTGCCGAGGGCGATAAGCCGCCGCGTCAGCTCTGCCGAGCTTTCGAGCGTCAGCGCGTCGACGACGTTGACGATTATGTCCGCCTGTTCTATCGCCGAATATGCCTCGCTCTCCTCCATGGTGTAAGCGTTGAAGGCATACATTCCCGGGACGTCGGTATAGGTCGTGCCGCCGACGGTCGCGGAAAATGCCGCCGTAGTCACGCCGTGATAGTTGCCCGTGCGCAGTCGGCTGCCCGTAAGCGCGTTGAAAAGCGTGGTCTTGCCCGCGTTTGGGTTGCCCGCAAGCACGACCTTGACCGCCGCAGTCCTTTCGCCCTTCACGGCTGTACATTTCAGCATATATGCACCTCAATGCGCTCGGCAACCGCCTTTCTCAGCCCTATTCTGTTATAGCCGCAGAGCACGAGCACGCTCACGCCGAACAGCGAAAAGGCGACGCACTTTACCTTAGCGCCCTTGCGTATTCCCAGCGAATACAGCCTTTCCGCCGCCGCGCCGTCGACGTTTACCGCAATAACCTCTGCGCTTTGCCCTGCCGATAAATCATAGACGCTCATAGCAATATACTATGAGCGTCCATAAATTTTAATGATATTATAATCTGACGAGCGTCAATGTTACCTTTTCGCCGTTTACCGAAATCTCGCGGGTGAAGCCGTCCGCCGTGCCGCTTTCCACCTTGTTTGCCAGCACCTGCGACGCAAAGTTGCCCTTTTTGAGCACTTCTGCAACCCTGCCGTCGGCGCAATAGTATATCTCTATGCGGTCGGTGACCTCGAAACCCGCCTCCTTTCTCATATTCTGAATTTTGGAGACGAGCTCTCTTTCAAGCCCTTCTTCGACGAGCTCCTCGGTGAGATTGACGTCGAGGGCGACGGTTATTCCCCTGTCTGCCGCGGCGACGTAGCCCTTTGCGCTCTCGGTGAATATCTGCAGATCTTCCTGCGTAAGCGCGACGTCGAGATCGGCAATATTATATATGCCGCCGTTCTTGACCGCCTCGACGACTTCTTCGGCGTTGCACTCGGCGAGGAATTTGGAGATTGCGCCCAGCTTCTTGCCGTACTTGGGACCGAGGGTTTTGAGCTGAGGTTTAAGCTTATAGCTTATATACTTCGTCGCGTCCTCCGCCACGGTGAACTTCTTGACGTTGAGTTCGTCGAGGACTATTCTTATTTCGTCTTCGGAGAGATTTAGTTCCCTCGTGCTGACGACGACCATTTCGCCGAGCGGCTGACGGTTCTTGACGTTGCCCGCGTTTCTTGCCGCTCTGCCGAGGACGACTATGTCGAGCACGCCGTCCATGCCCTTTTCAAGCCGGACGTCGATCGCCTTTTCGTCGGCGACGGGGAACGGGCAGAGATGAACGGATACGGGCGCATCCTTGAAGAATTCGGGCACGAGATTGAGATACATCAACTCGGCGACGAAGGGCGTATAGGGTGCGGTGAGCTTTGCGAGCGTGACGAGCACGGTATAGAGCGTAGTGTACGCCGCCGCCTTGTCGTCGGTCATCTCGCTGCCCCAATAGCGTTCCCTGCCGCGCCTTATATACCAGTTGGAGAGCACGTCGCAGAAGTCCTGCAGGGCACGCGCACTCTCGGTTATTTCATATTCGGCAAGGTCCTCGTCGACGAACTTTATGAGGCTGTTGAGCTTGGAGAGTATCCACTTATCCATGAGCGACAGCTTGCAGTTTTCAAGCTTATAGTCGGCGGGGTTGTACTTGTCTATCTCGGCGTACAGCGTAAAGAATGCATAAGCGTTCCACAGCGTGCCGATGTACTTGCGCTGGGCTTCGGACACCGCCTCCTCATAGAAGCGCGAGGGCAGCCAGGGCGCCGAACTCGTGTAGAAGTACCAGCGGACGGCATCTGCGCCCTGCTTGTCGAGTACCGACCACGGATCGACGACGTTGCCCTTGTGTTTGGACATCTTTATGCCGTTCTTGTCGTTGACGTGGCCGAGGACTATGCAGTTCTTGAAGGGCGCTTTGCCGAACAGTATGGTATTTATGACGAGCAGCGTATAGAACCAGCCGCGCGTCTGGTCGACGGCTTCGGATATGAAGTCGGCGGGGAAGGTTTCGGCGAATACGTCCTTATTTTCAAACGGGTAGTGATACTGCGCGAAGGGCATAGAGCCGCTGTCGAACCAGCAGTCGATGACCTCGGGCGTTCTTTTCATGCTGCCGCCGCACTTGGGGCACTTGCAGGTGAGGTCGTCAAGGTACGGGCGGTGCAGTTCAATGTCCTTATCGGCGGGCAGACCGCATTTCTCTTTGAGTTCCGCCTTAGAGCCTATTACCTCTATCTCGCCGCAGTCGGGGCATACCCAGACGGGCAGGGGCGTACCCCAATACCTGTCGCGGGAAAGTCCCCAGTCGATGACGTTTTCGAGGAAGTTGCCCATTCTGCCCTCTTTTATGGTGTCGGGCATCCAGTTTACCGAGCGGTTTGCGGCGATTATCTCGTCCTTGACCTTGGTGACGGCGATGAACCAGCTTGAACGCGCGTAATAGAGAAGCGGCGTGTCGCAGCGCCAGCAGTGGGGATAATCGTGCTCGAATGGCACTACCTTAAAGAGCTTGCCCTCCTTTTCAAGCCTTTCGATGAGGCTCTTGTCGGCTTTCTTGGCGAATACGCCGTTGAGGCTTTCAAACCTCTCGTCGAAGCAGCCCCTCTCGTTGACGAGCTGAACGACGGGCAGATTGTACTTTTTGCCGACCTTATAGTCGTCCTCGCCGAATGCGGGGGCAATGTGAACTACGCCCGTGCCGTCGCCCATGGTGACGTAGCCGTCGCAGACGACGTAATGCGCCTTCAAGGGTGCGTTTGCGGGGGAAATTCTCTTGATTTCGGCGGTAGTTTCGGGGAACAGCGGCTCATATTCCAGCCCTTCCCACTCTCTGCCGAGCTTTCTCTCGATTACCTTATATTCCTCGAAGTGGTTGGGAACGAGCGCTTCGGCGAGAATATAGTTTACGCCGTCAGCCTCGATCTTTACGTAGTTTTCGTCGGGGTTCATACAGAGCGCGACGTTCGAGGGGAGCGTCCACGGCGTGGTCGTCCACGCGAGAATATAGAGGTTGTCCTCGCCCTTTACTTTGAAACGGGCGACCACCGAATTTTCCTTGACCGTCTTATAGCCCTGCGCAACCTCGTGCGAGGAGAGCGCCGTGCCGCAGCGGGGGCAATAGGGAACTATCTTGTGTCCCTTATACAAAAGCCCTTTCTTGTTCATCTCTTTGAGCGCCCACCACTCCGACTCTATATACTTATCGTCGTAGGTGACGTAGGGGTTGTCCATGTCTACCCAATAACCGACGCGGTCGCTCATCTTTTCCCACTCGCTCTTGTACTTCCAGACCGACTGTTTGCACTGTTTGATGAACGGCTCTATGCCGTAGCTCTCTATCTGGGGCTTGCCGTCTATGCCGAGCGACTTCTCGACTTCGAGTTCGACGGGCAGACCGTGGGTATCCCAGCCCGCCTTGCGGAGGACGTGATAGCCCTTCATCGTGCGGTAACGGGGAATGATATCCTTCATTACGCGCGTAAGAATATGGCCGATATGCGGCTTGCCGTTGGCCGTGGGAGGGCCGTCGTAGAAGGAGAACTCCTGCCCGCCGACGTTCTTTTCGACCGATTTTTCAAAGACGTCGTTCTTCTTCCAGAAGTCGATTATCTCCTTTTCCCTGTCGATGAAATTGAGAGATGTGTCTACCTTTTTGTACATTTTGAGCTCCTTGAAATATTCTCTTTTTGCAAAATATTTTCTTCAACGCGGCGGCAAGGGCAATTAAAAAAGGGGCATCCGTCATTTCGGACACCCCTTAAAAAAGTGCTTATTACCACCAAAACAAACTGACATTTGCCGCAACTTGTGACGGGTTGCGAATCCGTGCCGCCTTATCCTTATAAGCTTTCGGGCGGCAGGCTGAAAGGTGATTTCTGCCGCAAACTCTTTACCCTTTCTCACCGTCCAAGGGCTCTCTTAAAAAGTCGATTGCGGGGCGTTGTCCTTCGTCATAGCCTTTACAATTAAATTTTATGTTATTATTATACGCGCAAACTTTGCAAAAGTAAAGCGATTTTTCTATTATGCGCAAAAGTAGGCTTTTGCGCGGGTTACCTCGTCATCTGAGCGGGATTGCCGCCCTGGCGTTGACCGACATCGGCGCGAAGTTGCCCGCAAGGTACATATTCAGCCCCTCCGCCGCTATCATGCAGGCGTTATCCGTGCACCTGCGCTTGGCGGGCAGCACGAGCTTTATGCCCCTCTCTGCGCACAGCGCGGACAGGGTGTTTCTGAGATAGTCGTTCGCGACCACTCCGCCGCCTGCGGTTATGGTCTTTATTCCGTATTTTTCCGCACTCTCGACCGCCTTCAAGGCAAGCGGATCTAACGCCGCTTTCTGGAAGGACGCGGCGACGTCGTGCGCGTTGACCTCCTGCCCTTTCTGCGCGAGGGTGTGGCAATAGTTTATGACCGCCGTCTTCAATCCGCTGTACGAAAAGGTCATTCCGTCGCCGTGCCTTATGAGCGCCGAGGGAAGCGGCACGGTAAAATTGCCGCCCTCCGCCATCTTCTGCACGTTAGGTCCGCCCGGATAGGGCAGCGAAAGCACCCTTGCGACCTTGTCGAACGCCTCGCCCGCCGCGTCGTCGCAGGTCGAGCCTAATACTTCGCTCTCCGAATAACTTAAAGTGCGCAGTATTGCCGTGTGCCCGCCGCTTGCAAGCAGCGTTATGAAGGGCGGTTCAAGCGAGGTATCTTCGAGATACGCCGCCGCTATATGTCCGCGAATGTGATTTACCGCTATGAGCGGAATATTGAGCGCGTAGGCGAACGACTTGGCGAACGACAGCCCGACGAGCAGAGCACCCAACAGCCCCGCGCCGTAGGTTACGGCGACGGCGTCTATGTCGCGGCTTTCAAGCCCAGCGTCGGAGAGCGCGAGCCTGACGACCTCGCCGACCGCGTCGGTGTGGGCGCGGCTGGCAATTTCGGGAACTACGCCGCCGTACAGCGCCTGCGTCGAGGCAGACGAGCTTATTCTGTCGGCGAGCACCTGCCGCCCGCGAATGATGGCGCAAGCCGTCTCGTCACAGCTCGATTCAATGGCAAGTATGACGGGCTGAGGCTTGATTTTATAGTCTTTGAGATTGTACATATCGCAAAACAGGCGCACGTTTAATGCGCCTGAAATTCCTCTTTTATTTTGTTCGGTTATACGGGATCGTCGAAGCCGTCGGGCATTATGGGGCGCACGACGGGCTGACCTGCCGCGGGGGCGGGCTGAATAATCGTCTTGGGCGCGGGCGTATGTATTACGGGCTTGATTTCGACCTTTATGGGCTGCTGCGCGGTGGCGGAAGCGGCCGTGCCGTCGGCTTCCTTAGCGCTTTTGAGCAGCGTTTCGAGGTTTTCGATGACCTTGCCTATATAGCTCTTTGCGGCAAAACATTCGCTGGTCTTATAGTAGCCGTTTTCCTCCATGAGCGAAACGAGATATTCCGCCTGGCAGAGCTTTTCGAGCGCGCGGTTTGCCGTCTCTACCTTTCTCGGGCGGTCGCTAAGGTGCGCCATCATCTGCAACAGCGAACCTGCCTCGAACCCTGCCGAGAACAGACTGTCGGCGAGCAACTTTCCGTCGCGGGGAAAGAGCCTGGTCTTATAGAGCGCGACGAGTTTTTCGCCCAGCTCTGACGCGGTGACTTCATAAGCCGTCTTCTGATTATTTTCCATGAGTATAACCCCCTTTATACGGTCTTTTTGAGGTAGTCGATTATGAACCCCTGTATATCGCCGTCCATAACTGCCTGAATGTTGGTGTTTTCATAGCCCGTGCGGTGGTCCTTGACGAGCGTGTACGGACAGAATACGTAAGAGCGGATCTGGCTGCCCCATTCGATCTTCTTTATTTCGCCTTTGAGTTCGGCGTCGGCGGCTTCACGCTCGGCTATCTGCCTTTCGATGAGCTTGGCGCGTAGATACTGGAACGCCATTTCCTTGTTCTGAAGCTGACTTCTCTCGTTCTGGCAGGTGACGACTATGCCCGTCGGGAAGTGCGTTATTCTTATAGCCGTCTCGGTCTTATTGACCTTCTGACCGCCTGCACCAGACGAACGATAGACGTCTATCCTTATATCCTCGTCCCTTATCTCGACTTCGCCCTCGTCGTCGACTTCGGGCATTACTTCGAGCGAGGCGAACGAGGTATGTCTGCGCTTGTTGCTGTCGAAGGGCGAAATTCTCACAAGTCTGTGCACGCCCTTTTCGGCTTTGAGAAAGCCGTAGGCATTTTCTCCCTCTACCCTGAACGAAACAGACTTTATGCCCGCTTCGTCGCCGTTTTCGAGGTCGAGCTCGGTCACCTTGAAGCCCGCCTTTTCACAGTACCTCAGATACATCCTGTACAGCATCTGCGTCCAGTCGCAAGCCTCGGTGCCGCCCGCGCCCGCGTGGAGGTTGAGCATGGCGTTGTTTGCGTCATACTTGCCCTTCAACAGCGCGCGTATGCGCATATCCTCTATGTCGTCCTCCGCCGATTTAATCATCGTTTCGAGCTCGGGAATGAGGCTTTCGTCGTCCGCTTCTTCGATGAGGTCGATGAACGCCATTGCGTCGGCTATTGCAGCCTCGCCCTTTTTATAGGAGGCGAGCTTGTTCTCTATCGAGGATATTTCCCTGCCGATATGCTTGGACTTTTCGAGGTCCTGCCAGACCTCGGGCTTTTCCTGCTCGACTTTGAGCTGTTCGAGCTTGCCGCCGAGGTTGTCAATATCGAGGGCGTATTTTGCTTCCGAAAGAGTTTCCGTAAGCGATTTAAGTCTTAATCTGTAATCGTCTGCTTTGAACATAAATATCCGTTATCTGCGGCATATTGCCGCACCAATTTAATTATTTGTTGTCCTTGGGGCGGTGAATCTGCGTACCCTCGGGCACGAAGTTGCCCTTGTCGTCTATGGGCTTGGGCTGAATGGGCGCGGCAGGTCTTGCGGCTGCGTTTGCCGCCTGAGCGTTTGCCGCAGGCTGTGCCTTGGGAGCGGGACGAACCGCCTGGGGCGCGCGCTGAGGTGCGCGCTGGGGCATTGCGGGCACTTTGATTATTCTGCCTTTCAGGAGCCTCGAAACCGTGACGGTCTGGATGCGCTCTATCATCTCCTCGAACATATCGTGTCCTTCCTGCTTGTAGGCGATGACGGGATCCTGCTGGGCGTAGCCCCTCAGACCTATGCCCTTTCTGAGCTGATCCATTGCGTCGATGTGGTCTATCCAATGCCTGTCGACCGCGCGGAGGAGTTCGTTGCGCTCTATCTGGCGGTAATCGATCTGCCCCTCGGTCTCCTTGGCGATATTTTCGACCTTCTGCTCGTAGGCCTTGCTGACTTCCTTGCTTATCTTGTGGATTGCCGCCTCGTAGTCCCACTTGGCGAGAATTTCGGGGGTAATCGTAAAGGTACATTCGTCGGGATAGACCTTCTGCACGAGCGCGGCGTTGAGCGCGTCGGCGTCCCACTGCTCGGGCATTACTTCGGTGTTGACCGTCTCCCTGACTACCTTTTCGACATAGTCGGGTATGAATTTGACTATCTGGTCGTGAACGTCGCCGCCTTTGAGCACGTTGAGCCTTTCGGCGTAGATTATCTTACGCTGTTCGTTCATGACTTCGTCGTATTGCAGGGTGTGCTTTCTTATGCCGAAGTTACGCCCCTCGATTGCCTTCTGCGCGTTCTCGATTGAGCGGCTGAGCATTTTCGACTGAATACTGTCGTCCTCGTCCATGAGCGTCGTGTATATGCTTTTGAGCCTTTCGCCGCCGAAACGCTTTGCGAGGTCGTCTTCGAGCGAGATGAAGAATACCGACGCGCCTATGTCGCCCTGACGGCCCGCACGACCGCGGAGCTGGTTGTCTATACGGCGGCTTTCGTGCCTTTCGGTGCCGAGTATGCACAGTCCGCCCGCTTCGATGACCTTGACCTTTTCGGCGTCGGTCTCCTCTTTGAACTTTTCATAGAGTTCGGAATAGCGCGCCCTCGCCGTCTGTTCTTCCTCGGTGAAAGGTCTGTCGGCGTAGGAGATTGCCACTTCTATCATGTCGTGGTCGTAGCCCTCCTCGCGCATGCGCTTCTTGGCGAGATATTCGGGGTTGCCGCCGAGCAGAATATCCGTACCACGGCCTGCCATATTGGTCGCAATGGTGACCGCGCCGTACCTGCCCGCCTGGGCGACTATTTCCGCCTCCCTTTCGTGGTTCTTGGCGTTGAGAATGTTGTGCTTTATACCGTTTCTTCTCAGAAGCCTTGAAATCTCCTCCGACTTGTCGACGGTTACAGTACCTATAAGTATGGGCTGGCCGATCGCGTGGCGCTTGGAGACTTCCTCGACAATGGCCTTTTTCTTGCTCTCGAATGTGGCGAATATCTTGTCGGGTTCGTCCACGCGGAGAACGGGCTTATTGGTGGGGATGACGACGACGTCGAGCGAATAGATGGTGCGGAACTCCGCCTCCTCGGTCTTTGCCGTACCCGTCATGCCCGAGAGCTTGGTGTACAGTCTGAAATAATTCTGGAAAGTGACGGTCGCGTGCGTCTTGTTCTCGTCGCGCACCTTGACGTGTTCCTTCGCCTCGATAGCCTGATGAAGCCCGTCGGAATATCTCCTGCCGACCATAAGACGACCGGTAAATTCGTCGACTATCATTATTTCGCCGTCCTGCGTGACGATATAGTCCTCATCCCTCTTGAACAGCTCGTGCGCTTTGAGCGCCTGCTGAATGTGGTGGTTGAGGTCGGCGTTTTCGATGTCGCCGAGGTTATTTATGTTGAAGAACTTTTCCGCCTTTTCCGCGCCGAGCTCGGTAATGGTGACGGACTTGTCCTTGCGGTCGATGATATAGTCCCAGCTCTCCATATCCTTGCGGATGGCTTCGAGCTTGCGGTTGACTTCTTCCTCCTCCTCGGTGAAGGTCTGTCCCTTCTTCTTGCGGATGGGCGCTTTCGCCTCCGCCTCTTTCTTGTCGTCGTCGAAGCCGCCGTGCAGGCCTCTTACAAACCTGTCGACGTCCTCGTAGAGCTTGGAGCTTACGCCGCCCTTGCCGGAGATGATGAGGGGCGTTCTTGCCTCGTCGATGAGTATGGAGTCGACTTCGTCGATTATGCAGTAGTTGAGCTCCCTCTGTACCATTGCGGGAATGGAGTTTTTGAGGTTATCCCTGAGGTAGTCGAAGCCGAGTTCGTTATTGGTTGCATATATTATGTCGCACCGGTACGCCTTTTTCTTCTGCTCGTCGTCCATACCCGCGACGACCACGCCGACGGTGAGCCCCATGAACTTGTGAACTTTGCCCATCCACTCGGCGTCGCGCCTTGCGAGGTAGTCGTTGACGGTGACGATATGCACGCCCTTGCCCGTCAGCGCGTTGAGATATGCGGGAAGCGTAGAGACGAGCGTCTTGCCTTCGCCCGTGCGCATCTCTGCAATTCTGCCCTGATGCAGGCAGATACCGCCGATTATCTGTACGTGAAAGTGCTTCATTTTAAGCACGCGCCAGCTGGCTTCGCGGAGGGCGGCGAATGCGTCGAACATTATGTCGTCGAGCGTTTCGCCCGCGGCAAGCCTGCCCTTCAATACGCCCGTCTGCGCTTTGAGCTCGTCATCGGTCATTACCTGATACTTGGGTTCGAGATCCTCTACCTTCTTAGCGAGCTTATCGAGTTTTTTTACTGCGCGGCGGCTGTCCGCGTTGGATAAAAAATTCAAAAGTCCCATTATAACTCCTTAAAACTTCGCCCGTTCCGATACTTTCGGGCGACGGTTGATAGTATATTTCGGGAGACAGTCATACACCCCGATTTTATTCCATTCATTATTGTACTATATTTTGTCGACTATGTAAAAGCTTTTTTTTGAGAAATTTGCAATATTTTGATTTTCGGGCAAAAATTTCCCCGCGGAAGGGCCGTCAGCCCCCGCGGGGTTAAATAAATTCAAGCTGTTAAATTCATTCTGCGTCTACGCTCGTAAAGGCGAATTTCGTCACGTCGAAAAGCCCCGTGTCGAGCAGTTTGAGCTGAGGAATTACGGCAAGCGACAAAAATGCCAGCGACATGAACGCCTCCTGCTCTCTGTCGACGCCCATAGCGTAGGCGCGCTCGATGAGCGCCTTGCTGTCGCGTTGCAGGCTGTCTGCGTCCCTCGACGACATCAGCCCCGCAATGTCGAGCGTCAGCGAATATACCTTGTCCGCCTTTTTGTCGGCGATTACCATGCCGCCGCCTATCCGCGCGAGTTCGTTTGCCGCCTTTGCCATGCTCTCGTTGTCGTCGCCGAGCAGTATTATGTTGTGGGAGTCGTGCGATATGGTTATGCCCATAGCGCCGCCCTTGAAGCCGTAGCCTTTCAGCAGTCCCTTGCCGATATTGCCCGTGTGCTTATGCCGCTCTACTACCGCCATTTTGAGCACGTCCGTGCCGACTATGTCGACGTCGCCGTCCTTGGAGGCAATCTCCATTATCTCGCAGCCCGTGACGACGTTGCCGGGGAGTATGGTCATAACCCTCGCCTTTTTGCCCTTGAGGGTGAGGCGGAAGTCGTCAGCTTTGAGCTTGTCGACGTGGACGGTATTGAGGACGCTTTCGGGAAGATAGCGCGAAGTCGTGTCGAACAGCGGCTTGCCGTCCTTTGCGACAAGTCTGCCGCTCTTGAATACGTATTTTGCATTGAAGCCTTTGAGGTCGTCTACGACGACGAGGTCGGCTATGCGCATGGGCGCGATCGCGCCCCTGTCTTTGAGCGAGTAGCACTCTGCGCCGTTGAGGGTTGCAATGGTCACCGCCCAGATGGGATCGAGCCCGCCCGCGACGGCCTTTCTGAGCGCGTCGTCAAGGTGTCCCTTCTCTTTGAGGTCTGCGGCGTGTCTGTCGTCGGTGCAGAGAATAAACCTGCGCATATTAGCCGCGTTGACCGCCTTGGAATTGGAGACGAGGTTGCGCGTCGACGAGCCGTGCCGCAAATGCACGTACATGCCCTTGGATATTTTCTCGTCGATCTCCTCGACGGAGACGCACTCGTGATCGGTCGAGATGCCGCCGCAGAGATATGCGTTGAGCGCCTTGCCCGAGGTTGCGGGGGCGTGACCGTCGATTATCTTGCCCGCCTCGTGCGCGGCTTCGAGCTTGGTTATTACGTCGGGATCGGCATTGATTACGCCGGGATAGTTCATGAATTCGCCCAGACCGAACACGCCCTCGTCGCAGATATGCTCTTCTATATCCTTGCCCGAAAGCACCGCGCCGCTCGTCTCGAAGGGCGTTGCGGGCACGCAGGAGGGCAGCTGAACTTTTACGTCGAGCGGAATATTTTTGGACGCCCTGACGATGTAGTCGACGCCCGCCATTCCGCAGACGTTGGTTATCTCGTGCGGATCGGCGATTATCGTCGTCGTGCCGCGGGGAACTATGAGCGAGGCGAACTCCTCGGGGGAGAGCTGCGAGCTCTCGATATGCACGTGACCGTCGATATAGCCGGGCAGCACGACAAGCCCCTTTACGTCGTATTCCTCTTTGCCGTCGTAGTCGCCCACGCCGACAATTCTGTCGCCGACGATGGCTATGTCGCCCTGCTCTATCCTGCCCGTAAACACGTTTACGAAGCTTGCGTTTTTGAGCACGATATCGGCTTTGTTGCGGGATATTGCCGCGTCAATACATTCTTTTAACATAATTGTCTCCCGTTAAAATTTTATCTGCATATTGCCGTCGGAATAGTCCGAACGGTATTTGAGCGCAATGACTTCGGTGACCTGCGCGGCGCGTTGAAGCGGTCTGCCGCGCGTCGGTCGGGGTTCAATCCTTATATCTTCGGTGTCGATTTCCTCGAAAGTATTGTCGTTTCTGACTATGCCGAGCTTATACGGCACGGTCACGTAGTCGGCGAACAACACCTCCGACTTACTGTCGATGACGAGCATGCCCTTTCTGCCCCTCGCCATGGGCGTGAACAGCGAGGATACCACCCTCTTGGCGTTGCCCGCGCGCGAGACGACGATTATTTCGCCCTCGCCGTACATCTGGGTGGCAAACGCCACTTCGTCGCCGTCGTTTAAAAGTATGCCCCTTACACCGCCTGTCACCCTGCCCTGCGTGGGAATGTCGTCCTTTTCGGCATTGAGGCACATGCCCTGCCGCGTGACGAAACAGATAGTATTGTCGCCGTCCTCGATAAACTGTTCGACGCCCATAAGTTCATCGCCCGTTTTGAGCTTGATTGCGGGGAAGGTCGCCTTGCCGACGGTATATTCCGCCCACGGCGTGCGCTTGACCGTACCCTGACGGGTATAAAAGAGCAGTTCGCCCTCCGGCACTTCGCCGACGAAAGTAAACAGCGAGACGGGCGTTTCGCCGCGCAATACTCCCTCGTTTATGTCTTTGAGCTTTAACGCCGCGCCGCCGAAGCCCGTCGCCTCGTATTCGTTGAGATCGAGCCTCAGACAGTTGCCGTAGTTGGTGAATATGAGCAGTATTCCGTCCGACCTGCCGGATACAACCTGTCTGAACACCCCGTCGGCGCGGTAGTTTGCGCCGAGCGGCTTTTTGTGCTTCTGGTCATATTCGATTTTGTCTATGAGGCGGATATTGTTGCCTGCGGTTATCGCGCACACCCACTCGGTTGCGGCGCGTTTGATGTCCTGACGGAATACCTTTATGTCCTCGGCGCTGTCGACTATTTCGCTCCTTCTCGGGCAGGGATATTTTTCCTTTATCTCGCGCATTTCGCTCTTGACGAGCGACATCTGCTCGTCCTTGCTTGCGAGTATGGCTTTGAGCCGCGCGATCTTCTTTTTCAGCTCGCGGAGCTCGTCCTCGAGCTTCTTTATTTCGAGCTTGGCAAGCCGCGCCAGCCTTAAATCGAGTATTGCCTGCGCCTGCCGCTCTGAAAGGGCGAACGCCTCCATGAGGCGCGTCCTCGCAACGGGCGTAGATTCGCTGGTCTTGATTATCCTTATGACCTCGTCTATGTTGTGGACGCCTATTATTAGGCCTTCGAGGATATGACAGCGCGCTTCCGCCTCTTTGAGTTCGTACTTGGTGCGGCGGATTATGACCTGACGCTGATATGCGACGTAGTGACGGATAATGTCCAAAAGCCCGAGTTGCTGGGGCTTGCCGCCCGCGATTGCGACCATGTTGATGCCGAAAGTACATTCGAGGTCGGTATATTTAAAGAGATAGGCGAGCACGGCGTCCGCGTCCGCGTCCTTTTTGAGGTAGATGACGGCGCGCATGCCCGTTCTGTCCGACTCGTCCACGACGTCGGCGATGCCCGCAAGTATGTCCTTCTTCTCCTCCTTCATTATCATTATCTTTCTGAGGAGGTCGGCCTTGTTGGTCTGGTAGGGCAGTTCGGTGAAGATAATCTCCTTCTTGCCGTTTTCGCCCATTTCGACCGAATATCTGGCGCGCAGGGTTATCCTGCCCTTGCCCGTTTCATAGGCTTGCTTCAACTCGTTCCTGATGATGAAGCCGCCCGTCGAGAAGTCGGGCCCGGGAATGATTTTCATCATTTCGCCGAGGGATATGCGGGGATTATCGATATATGCGCACACTCCGTCGATGACCTCGCCGAGGTTGTGCGTGGGGATATTCGTCGCAAGACCTACGGCTATGCCGTTTGCGCCGTTGACGAGAAGGTTGGGAAATCTTCCCGGCAATATGTCGGGCTCTAAAAGGCTGTCGTCGAAGTTGAACGAGAATGGCACAGTCTCCTTGTCCATATCGCGGAGGAGCTCTAAGGCGAGCGGTTCAAGCCGCGCTTCGGTGTACCTCATAGCCGCGGCGGGATCGCCGTCGACCGAGCCGAAGTTGCCGTGACCGTTGACGAGCGTCATGCGCATATTGAAGTCCTGCGCCATTCTGACCATTGCGTCGTAGACCGAGCTGTCGCCGTGCGGGTGGTATTTGCCCATGCAGTCGCCGACTATTCTCGCCGACTTCTTGTGCGGCTTGTCGGGCGTAAGCCCCATTTCCGCCATGGTATAGAGTATTCTGCGCTGAACGGGTTTAAGCCCGTCCTCTACCCTCGGCAGAGCTCTGTCGAGAATGACGAACTCGGCATAGGGCAGCATGGATTGGGGCATTACTTCTTCGAGCGGCGTGGTGAACACCTTGCCCTGGGGTATGAAGGTCTGGAAATTGTCGCCGTTATTCTTCTTTGCCATACCTTATACCTCGTCCCCGCTCTGTCCTTCGCTCTTTTCGATATTAACCCTTTCGATGAAGCCGTCGACCTTGTTGAAGTCGGCATTCTCGGCGAGGAACTGTTTTCTGCCCTCGACCTTGTCGCCCATGAGCATTTCTATCATGCTCGACGCCTCCGACACGTCCTCGAGCGTGACCTGAATGAGGTTGCGCGTCGCGGGGTTCATCGTCGTCTCCCACAGCTGGTCGGCGGACATCTCGCCCAGTCCCTTGTAGCGTTGCAGGGAATAGCCCTTGCCGACCTTCTTGATTTTTTCGTCGAGTTCCTTGTCGTCGTAGGCGTATTCCACCACGTCCTTTTTATAGACCTTGTAGAGGGGCGGCATACCGATATAGACGTAGCCCGCCGCAATCAGGTCGCGCATATACTTGAAGAAGAAGGTCAGAAGTATGCAGCGAATGTGCATGCCGTCCTGGTCGGCATCGGAGAGTATTATTACCTTTTTATAGCGCGTCTTTTCGACCTCGAAAGTGCGGTTGAAGCCCGCGCCTATCGCCGAGACGAGCGTCTTGATCTCCTCGTTCTGCAAAGCCTGCAAGGCGCTCTTTTTCTGCACGTTGAGCGGCTTGCCCCTCAAAGGCAGTATCGACTGGAACTGTCTCACCCTCGCCTGCTTTGCCGTGCCGCCCGCCGAATCGCCCTCGACTATGAACAGTTCGTTGAGTTCGGGGTTCTTGCCCGAGCAGGGCGCGAGCTTGCCGATGAGGTTAAGCCCGTCGTTTTCGGAAGCCGCCTTTGCGACGTCGCGCTCGGCGCGGTGCTTAATTCTGTCGTCGGCGGCAAACTTTGCCTTCTTGGCTATTTCGTCAAATACGGGCTTGTTGCCGCGCGCGTTCATGAGCTGGGTTAATCCCTCAACGACCGCCTGCTCGACGGGCGCTTTCGCCTCGGGATTGCCGAGCTTGGTCTTGGTCTGTCCCTCGAACTCGACATTGTTGAGCTGGACGGTGAGGACGGCGGTCAGCCCCTCCTTTACGTCGTCGGCGACGAACGCGGGATCTTTGCTCTTTAAAAAGCCGTTGTTTCGGGCGTATTCGTTGACGGCTTTTAAAAGTCCGTTATGGAAGCCTATCTCGTGATAGCCGCCCTCGACGGTCGATATGTTGTTGACGAAGGAATAGAGATTTTCATCGTCGTCCTTAGTGTGGGAAATGGCAAACTCTACCTTTATCTTGCCAGCGGGCGCACCCTTTATCTGTATATCCTTGACAGCTGAATAGTAGAGCGGCTTGGCATAGAGCGAGGTCTTGCCGTCGTTGAGATAGTTGACGAAATCGACGAGGCCGCCGTCGTACTTATAGCTGACGGGCTCTCTGTCGGGGAGCTGCACCTTGGTCTGGACGAGTTCGCCGTCCTCGGTCGCCACTTCCTCCGTCTTGTAGAGCTTGCGGAGGTCTATGAAGTTTATCTTTACGCCCTTATTGAGGAACGCCAGCTCTTTGAGGCGCTTGGCAACCGTGTCATAGTTCCATTCAATGGTCTCAAACACCTCGGCGTCGGGCATGAAGCGGACGAATGTGCCGCGCTTTGCGGTCTTTTCGCCCGTATCGACTATTGCGCCGTCGGGTATGCCGCACAGCCACTTCTTCTGCTTCTTGTCATAAGAGGAGGTGAAGCTCATCTTAAATACGGTGCCGCGATAGACCTCGACTTTGAGCCAACGGGAAAGCGCGTTTGTGACCGACGCGCCCACGCCGTGCAGTCCGCCCGAAAAGGCATAGTTGCCGCTGTCGAACTTGCCGCCCGCGTGGAGCTTGGTGAAGATGAGTTCGACGCCCGACATTCCCGTCTTGGTGTTGATGTCCGTGGGCATACCTCTGCCATTGTCCTCGACCGAAGCCGAACCGTCCTCGTGAAGGGTGACGGTTATCTCGTCGGCATAGCCGTTAGCCGCCTCGTCGATTGAGTTGTCGACTATCTCCCAGAGAATATGATGAAGCCCCTTGACGCCCGTAGAGCCGACATACATACCAGGTCTTACCCTGACGGCCTCTAACCCTTCAAGTACTTTCAGATCGTTTGCGTTATAAGTCTTTTCAGCCATTGAAATTTTCCCGATCGGGACAACGCCGCAGAGAGCGCCGAAGCGGCGCGCACGGACAAGACGACGATTATCCCCTTATACATTATATATCTGTATGATTATACCATATCTTGTATTAAAATGCAAGTGCCATATACAATTTTTATTCGCCCTCCCCGCGGAATTTAAAACGGTGCAGAGCGCAACCCCGCCGCCTCGCCCCGAACGGTTACCGTCGGCGGAATAAACTGATTATCTGTTCAGACAAATTCCCGCCGATTTATGAGCACACAAGATATTAAGACAATGATCGGCAAAATTTTATCTATAATATTGATTTTTCTGACATAATCTGTTAAAATACTTATAAATTCAACAAAAAAGAGGTTATTGCGCAATGAAGCCTGAAAAAATAGCTCTTAATGATAACTTTATAAATATCGCCATTGCTCACCGCGGCTTGCACACGCCCGAAATATCCGAAAACTCTATGGAAGCTTTCAGAAGGGCAATAGCAAATAATTACGCGATAGAAATTGACGTCCATCTTACAACCGACGGACAACTCGCAGTCGTACACGACAGCAATCTTGAAAGAGTGACGGGCAAAAATGCAATCGTTGAAAATCTTTCGTCGGAAGAACTTAAAAATTATCCCCTCAAAGACGGGCAGCGCATTCCGCTTTTAAAAGATCTGCTTGACCTTATCGACGGCAAAGTTCCCCTGCTCATAGAGCTGAAATTCGGAAGCGTATTCGACCACAATCAGGCAGACGCATTGCTTGAATTGCTTGAAACCTACCCCTATCCCGATATGGTCGCCTTGCAGTCGTTTCATCCTGCCGCAGTCAAATATTTAAAGACGCATACAGACAAGTATTCGGCAGGTTTTTTAAGTTCTTATGACCTGAAACCAAAAAATAAATTAGTCAAATATGCCCTCAAATCGCTGACTGTTGCCAGATTTATTCACGCAGACTTTATTTCCTACGACATAATATATCTGCCAAACAAATATGTAGAAAAGCAAAAAAAACGCGGGCTTAAAATACTTACCTGGACGATAAATTCAAAGGAAAAGGAAGCACTGGCAAAGGATATTGCCGACAATATCATCTTTGAACGCATTATCCCCGACAAAAAATAACTTTCGGTAAGGCGATACCATGGATAATAACAATCTGAAAATACTATATTGGGCTGATTTTAAAAAAAGTTATTCGCGACACCTTCTTAAACGTGTTAGCGCTTACTGCCCGCAATGCGAATTTGAAATTATCGAAGATATATGGCAAATCAGCCACGACGAATTCGATCTTTCGCAATACGACATAATAATGCTGCAATCGACCGATGTGACAAAGTTCTCCTCCGACGAAAAGGAAAGAGAAAAAATAGGCGACCGCCTTGACGAATTCGTCGATTCGGGGAAAAAGCTAATCGTTACCCACGACATAATTTATCGCAGGACGAGAAACATTACTTTGCAGCAGATGTTTAACTATCAGGTAAACAACTTTCAAAGAGAGACGGACGTTCCCTATTCAAAAACAGCCTACTGCAAGCAAGTACACGCATTTTCCTCACTTACCAGCAATTTTTTACTTGCCGACGGCGAAATATGTTGGGGCGACACGGACAAACTGCACGAAAAAGAAATATTTTTCGATACCCTGATAACTAATCCGCAGACAGGCAAAAAAATAACCGTTCCGCTCGTCATCGGCAAAGTCTATAACGGCGACGGTCAGCTCATCTGGCTGAATACGGGAGATACTTATGAAGATCCCCCTCGCCCCATCACGGAGCTTGACGAGAATTTTATAAAACTTCTTGCAGAGTGCATCAATATAGATCTCCGCAAGCTCAAAAACATGGAATCTGACGGAAGCGATATTCTCCCCTATCTGAGCAAGTGCGATTTCTCTAAGCCCTTTTCGTTTATATGCTATACGGCCGCCAACAGCGCAAGGGTTTATGAAATATGCCTGTTCCTTGATAAACTTGGCATAAATTATTATCTCGATTTTAAAAACATTACATCCTCCACCCCCGGAAGCGATGGCTGGAAGGATAATGTTCACGCTGCGCTCAACCACGAAAACTGTCATTCCGCTTTCGTCTTTCTTTCGGAAAACTTCTTTGAAAGCGATAACTGCTATTTCGAAATCAAACAGATGAATAATTTTGAAAAGCCTTTCGTACCCATACTTATGAGCATTTCCATGGCAGTTGACCGCATGATAGGGCTTATAAATTCCTGGTCGCCCCTCCTCAACGATGAGAAAATTCAGACCTATAAAGACATACTCGCAATTAAAAGGAAACCCGATATGAGCGGCTTTGAAGTAAACCAGCTTGTCTATCATTGTCATAGAAATATGAGCCAGTTTCTCAACCCGCAACTTATATATACTATCTCGCAGCAATGCAGCGTAAGCCCCGATATAAATCTTGAAGATAAGGACGCGATTGAGAAAATTATTCAGGAATGTAAGGAAATAACCAACTCTCTATAATTGCTTGCTTCTTAAATACCTTGTATTCAATTTTAATTTAAATGCCATAACGGGAGCCCGATTGTAAATCTGGCTCCCGTTATGGCATGATTTATTCACCCATTTTTTCTCAATACCGCTGTCTGTCACACCTTCATATTATGCTGGCAGGAAATTTGTGCGCCGTCGGGCGGACTGCCCGACGGCGCACTGAATAATCTAAAAAATTTGCAGGCGAAGGCGCTTTCTGCGGGGCGACGCCCGCCGCAATATCGTAAAATACTCCTATAACAGTTCGCCGAAACGCCTGACGTAGAGATATTTTACGAGGGTGACGAGCGCCATATATGCCGCAACCACGGCGATAAGCAATATGAAATACTGCGCGGGCGGGGCGCTCAGCCCTATCACTTCGCCGAGCGGAGTAAAGGGTATTGCCGTCAGCACGGCTATGCCCGCCGCCGTGAGCGCCGTGACCTGCCACGAAGCGCGGCTTCTTATGAAGGGCAGCTCTGACGTGCGGATAAAGTGAATTATCAGAGTCTGCGTCCACATGGACTCGATAAACCACCCCGCGCGGAATACGGCAACGAAAGTCTCCCTCATCTCCTCGCTCAGCGCGGCATACCCGCCGCCGCAGGCTGCGGGGCAGATTATGAAGTACAGCGCGGCGAAAGTCACGACGTCGAACAGCGAACTGACGGGCCCGAAACTGAGCATGAAGCGCGTTATCGACTTTATCTCCCACTTTCTGGGCACCATGAGATACTGCTCGTCGACGTTGTCCCACGGAATTGCCGAGCATGATACGTCGTATATGAGATTGAGCAGCACGAGTTGTATTGCCGCCATGGGCAGGAAGGGAAGGAACGCGCTCGCCGCGAGCACGGAGAGCATATTGCCGAAGTTGGACGCGACGGTCATCTTGACGTACTTTATCATGTTGGCGTAGGTCTTTCTGCCCTCGGTTATGCCGTCTTCGAGCACGGTCAGATCCTTTTCGAGCAGTATTATGTCGGCCGCCTCCTTGGCTATGTCGACGGCGGTATCGACGGATATTCCGACATCCGCCTGCACCATTGCCGAAGCGTCGTTTATTCCGTCGCCCATATACCCGACCGTATGCCCCGCGTCGCGCAATACGCCGACCACGCGCGCTTTCTGTGCGGGCGAGAGCTTGGCAAATACCGAAACCCTCTCTGCGAGCGCGGCGAGTTCCCCGTCGTCCAGCCCGTCGAGCTGAGAGCCGAGCACTATTTCGTCGGCGCATAGTCCGACCTGTCCGCAGATTGCCGCCGTCACCTTTTCGCTGTCACCCGTGAGCACCTTTACCTTAACCCCGCGCCTGCCGAGTTCGGCTATCGCCTTAGCCGCCGTCGGCTTGGGCGGATCGAGAAAGGCGAGATAGCCCATGAGCACCATGCCGCTCTCGTCCTCTACCGAGAACGAGCCCGCCTCGCCGCGCACCTTCTTCTGCGCGACGGCGATAACCCTCATTCCCTCGGTATTGAGTTCGTCCGCCTTGGATATTATGAAGCGGCGCAAATCTTCCGTCATCTTCTCGACCTTGCCGCCGTATTCGGCAAAGTCGCAGCAGCCGAGCATTTCCTCCACCGCGCCCTTGGTTATGAGCTGCGTCTTGCCCGCCCTGTCGGAGATGATAACGCTCATTCTGCGGCGGGTGAAATCGAAGGGAATTTCGTCCGTCTTTATATAGCTCTGTTCCATTCCTGCGCCGAACACCTCGTTGAACCGCTCTATTACGGCGACGTCTATGAGGTTTTTGAGCCCCGTCTGGAAATAGCTGTTCAGCCACGCATGGCGGAGCACCCTGTCGTCCTCCTCGCCGTGCACGTTGAGGTGGCGTTCGAGCACTACCCTGTCCTGCGTGAGCGTGCCCGTCTTGTCCGTGCAGAGTATGTCTATCGCGCCGAGGTTCTGTATTGCGTGCATGCGCTTGACTATTACCTTCTTGCGGCTCATCGCAACCGAGCCCTTAGCCATCGCCGAAGTGACTATCATCGGCAACATCTCGGGGGTGAGCCCCACCGCCACGGACACGGCGAATAACAGCGCCTCCGCCCAATCGCCCTTCAGGAGGCCGTTTAATATCAGCACTATCGGCACCATTACGAGCATGAACTTTATGAGCAGCCACGAAACCCTGCTCATGCCCTTTTCAAACTCGGTCTTGGGCGGCTTGACCGAAAGCGTACCCGCTATGCTGCCGAACATGGTGCCGCCGCCCGCGGCGAGCACTATGCCCGTACCGCTGCCGCTTATGACGTTGCTGCCCATGAATGCGAGATTGTCGCACTCGGTCAGGGCGCGGCTGTCCCTGACGACGAGCGACGTCTTTTCGACGGGCTCGCTCTCGCCCGTCAGCGCGGACTGGCTGACGAACAGATCTTTCGCCGCTATTATCCTAATGTCGGCGGGGAGCATATCGCCCGCGGACAGGCGGACTATGTCGCCGACGACCACTTCGGAAAGGGGAATTTCGCACACTCCCTCCTCCCTTTCGACGGTTGCGGTAGTGCTGACCATTCCCGCAAGTCTGCGCACCGCGCTGTCCGAGCGACTGTCCTCGATAAAGCGCAGAGTGCCTGAGATGAGCAGCATTGCCGCGATTATTATGACCGTTGCGGGATTTTTGTCCTCGGCGGCGGCAAATATTACGTCCGTGAACAGCGAAATTATCGCCAGCGCGAACAGTATCGCCGAAAACGGGTTGACGAACGCCTCGGCAAGCCGCCTTAAAGCCGACTTGCTCTCGGCGACGCGTATGACGTTTGCGCCGTAGCGTTCGCGCATGAGCGCGACTTTCTCGGCGTCCAGCCCGCCCCTGTCGCAGCCGATCAGCTTATAGGTCTTGTCGACGGAGTGCGCGGCGGAATACCTCATTCTCTCCGCAGTCTCCCTGCCGAGGGCGTTGCGCATCGTCCTCGCGCTCAGCTTGCGCCCTGCGCCGCCCCTTACTTCTTTAACTTTCAATTTCATTGCTCTGTACCTCCTTAACCGGGATTGAAGGAAGCACGGCATGAAGCCACGCGCAATGCTGACGCCGACAGCGACAGAGCATGGCTGCGCGTAAATTCAACTTTATTTGCCGTACTTCGGTAACTGTCGTTGCCTGCGTTCATCGTATTACCTCCTCATTTTATTTTTCTGCGCCGCACAGAAAAAGCGGCGTCGTTAAGCCGAAGACGACGCCGCTTTTTTATAAAGCCAAATATAGCCGTGCGCTATGCGATGAGGCGCGCCGTGCCGTAAATGCCGCTTTGTCTGCGTTCGTATTCGGTTTTCTGTCTGATTGTTAAGCAATAATGACTGTCCATGATCAAAAAAATATCCCGTTCGCCACGGCGGGCGAGCGGGGATAAGAAATTATAGGTATTTTCCTGTTATCCGTCCGAGTTTTAACTTTGAAGGGCGATGTAACTGTGTTATGCTGCACCTTGAACCGATGCAACCTGTTCACACCTGCGAACGAAGTCTCCTTCGCTTTGCGGCAACAGTCCGTATCCCTGCAATAGCCTCACCTACCGTTTTCCTGACTGCATTATAAACCGACGGCAACGCATTTGTCAAGCCCTCAGCAAAAAATTTTTCCGCCCCTGCCGCTCGGTCGGGGGCGGAAAAACGTCAGGGCGGAGCATCGGTCATACCGATGCTCCGCCCGCTTTACATAACGCCGTCGCCGTATTAGTGAAAGTACGACCGCGCAAAAGGTGTCAATATAGGGTAAAAGGAAGCCATAAGCTATTACTCTCCGATGACTTCTTCATATTAACACTTTTTCTGTTTTATGATTAAAATGTGTTTGACAATAAAATATATTACGCCTATCAATATTGTGGCAGCGGGATAAATTATTATAAATCCGAACAGCACTCCTTCAACAAAGGGAAAGCAAAATATAATAACGATGATAAATGTAAGTAAATTAGTAAATAATATTATGCTCCACGTAATCCACCATATATAATTCTTATTTGTATTTTCCCAATGCGGAAAACATTGTAACAATCCGTTCTTCTTGATCCATAAACAATAAAAATTATACACGGTACCAATATCCACCGCAAAAAACAGGCAGCAAGATAAAATCATCGCACAAATAAAATCCAAAGTTTACATCCCTCTTATTTTAAGAAAATTCATTATCGCAATAAAAATATCTTCACCATAATCAGCCACTTCCAGATCAAAAATCGTCGACTGCTGCTTTTTGACATTAGCCCAAACACAAAATAATCATTAACACATATTAATGGGACTGAGCCTTATCACGGCTGTTCTTTATTTTCCTTTTCTTTAAAGACAGGCAAACTTTTAATAAAACCATTAAGCCACCCAAAAACAAAGAGCAATATCCTATCGCTGTAACAATAATTTTCCCTTCTATCTCAAACCATGATCTTGGAATCAAGACAACACAAACCAGATAAGATATTACTACCAATATATTAATTACTTTAGTAATGAGCACTCACTGGCACATATTAATTACAAAAATGTATTATGTGATATAAAAGCGTCGATATATTCAACTTCTCTCTTTCAAAATATTTCAATTTGTTTGACAATTTGCCATTGCATTGCTCGGAGCGGGCGTTCAGGACAGAAAATCGCAGATTATGGTGTTCTGCACGTACAGATATTCGTCCTTTATCCTCAGCCGACCGCCGACGGTCTGCAACGCGGAGGCGTTCTTTTCGAGCGCGGGGGCGTAATCTTTGAAGAAGTCGGCGGAATATTCGGCGTTGAATTTGCCGATATCCAGCCCCTCAGCGGTGCGCAGGGCGAGCATTATGCTCTCCTCCTTGCGGGCGGGCAGGTCGATTTCCTGCCTGTCGATGACGGGCAGACAGCCCGAAAGTATGCACTTGAAGTATTCGTCGAGGTCGAAGGTGTTGGTGAAGCGCACGTTATTTATGTGCGAGGACGCGGACACGCCGAAGCCGATGTATTCGCCCCGCCGCCAGTAGTTGAGGTTATGCCTGCTCTCCTTGCCCTCCTTGCAGAAGTTGGAGACTTCGTATCGCTTAAAGCCGAGTTCGGCGAGCTTTTTTACGCCGAATTCGTACATATCCGCCACCTCGTCGCCGTCGGGAAGTTCGCCGTTGAGATAGTCGGTATAGATGGGCGTGCCGTCCTCGGGCGTGAGCGCGTACATGGATATATGGCTTGCGCCGAACGCCGCCGCGACCTGAATGGTCTTGTCTATGTCGTCGAGCGTCTGACCTTTAAGCCCGATCATGACGTCGGCGTTGAAATTTTCGCCTTTGAGGAGCTTGGCGCAGTCGACGAACTGATTGAGATTGTGGCACCTGCCGAGCTCCCTGAGCTGGCTGTCGATCGCCGTCTGAAGCCCGACGGAAAAGCGGTTTATGCCGCACTTTTTATACAGCTTTATCTTGTCCGCGCTGACCGTGCCGGGGTTCATCTCTATGGTTATTTCGGCATCTTTTGCGAGGTTGAAGTACTTTCTCGCCGCCGCGACGAGCATGGCGATATAGCTTTCGTCGATTACCGAGGGCGTACCGCCGCCGATATACAGCGTGTCAAAAGTATAGCCCGAAAGCTCCTCCTTGCGCATGAGCATTTCGCGGTAGACGCAGGTCATATAGCTTTCGGCAAAGCCCAGCTTGTCGGGAAAGGATGTGAAATCGCAATATCTGCACTTGGATTTGCAGAAAGGAACGTGTACGTATATTCCCGCCATAAAATCTCCTTAAAATTCAGCAATTGCCCCGCATATATGCCGCAGCGAACGGCATTTTCGGGGGCAAAAGAGCAAAAGTATCCGTAATTTCGGCAAAATAGCGATTGCCCCGCATATATGCCGCGACGAACGCTTTTTATCGCCCGTCCCAGCGGTATTTTGCGAGGTTCACCTTAAAGCCCTCGTCCACCTCTACGCCCTCGGCTTCGAGCAGAGATTTCTGCACTTCCTCGCCGCCGAAGGCGAACGCCGAGGCGAGCGAGCCGTCGGCAAAAACCACGCGGTGGCAGGGGTTTTCTATCGGGCGTGGATTGAAGTGAAGCGCGCGCCCGACCTGCCTTGCGCTGCGGGGAGAGCCGACGAGCACGGCGATATCGCCGTAAGTTGCGACCTTGCCCGCGGGTATTTTGCGTATTGCCGCGTATACGCGCTCGTTGAAGTCCATCGTCAGTCCTTGTTGGTTTTGAGTATCTGCATGAACACTTCGGACGGCACTTCGACGCTGCCTATCGTGCGCATGCGCTTCTTGCCTTCCTTCTGCTTTTCAAGCAGCTTTTTCTTTCGGGTTATGTCGCCGCCGTAGCACTTTGCAAGCACGTCCTTGCGCATTGCCTTGACGGTCTCGCGCGCGATGATCTTGCCGCCGATCGCCGCCTGAACGGGTATCTCGAACAGCTGGCGGGGAATGGCGTCTTTGAGGTTTTCGCACAGCGTTCTGCCGCGGGTATACGCCGAATCTTCGTGCACTATCATTGAGAGCGCGTCGCACACCTCGCCGTTCAACAGAATGTCGAGCTTGACGAGCTTGCTGCGCTCGTAGCCGATGAGCTCGTAATCGAAGCTCGCATAGCCGCGCGTCCTCGACTTTATCTGGTCGAAGAAGTCGAAGATTATTTCGTTGAGCGGCAGTTTGTATTCAAGTTTCACGCGGTTGGCGTCGAGATAGGTCATCTGCTCGAATACCCCCCTCTTTTCGCGGCAGAGATCCATGATCTGTCCGAGGTAGTCGGGCGGGGAATAGATGTCCGCGTGGACGATGGGTTCTTCCATATAGTCTATCTCCGACACGGGCGGCAGGTGCGAGGGATTATCGACGAACAGGCTTTCGCCGTCCGTCTTAATCACCCTGTAACTAACCGACGGCGCGGTGGTTATTATGTCGAGGTTGAACTCCCTCTCCAACCGCTCCTGCATGATCTCCATGTGCAGAAGCCCCAAGAAGCCGCAGCGGAAGCCGAAGCCGAGCGCCTGGGAGGTGTCGGGCTCGAATACGAGCGAAGCGTCGTTGAGCTGGAGTTTGAGGAGTGCGTCTTTGAGATCGTTGAAGCGCGAGCCGTCGAGGGGATATATGCCGCAGAACACCACGGGCTGTACCTTTTTATAGCCGGGGAGCGGTTCGGCGGCGCGGTCTTCGGCGTTTATTACCGTATCGCCGACCGCCACGTCCTGAATGGACTTTATGGACGCCGCGATATAGCCGACTTCGCCCGCATACAGCCCGTTTTTTGGCAGGAGCGAGGGCGCGAATACGCCGACTTCGGTAACTTCGTACACCTTGTCGGCGCGGAAGGTGGTTATCTTGTCGCCGACCGCCACTTTGCCGTCTTTGAGCCTGACAAAGAGTATTACGCCCTTATAGTTGTCGTAATAGCTGTCGAAGATGAGCGCTTTCAAAGGCGCGTCCTCGTCGCCGTCGGGGGCGGGAAAATACTTTACCGCCGCTTCGAGCACTTCCTTTATGTTTATGCCCTCCTTCGCCGAGACGAGCGGGGCGTAGGACGCGTCGAGACCGATTACGTCCTCTATCTCCTTCTTTGCCTCGTCGGGACGGGCGGAGGGCAGGTCGATCTTGTTTATTACGGGCAGTATTTCGAGGTTGTTTTCAAGCGCGAGATAGACGTTGGCGAGCGTCTGCGCCTCGATGCCCTGCGACGCGTCGACGATGAGTATCGCACCCTCGCACGCGGCGAGCGAACGCGAGACTTCGTAGGTGAAGTCGACGTGCCCCGGCGTATCGATGAGGTTGAAAATATACTCGTTGCCGTCGTCGGCGTCGTAGAACATTCTGACGGGCGTGAGCTTTATGGTTATGCCCCTCTCCCTTTCGATGTCCATGCTGTCGAGGAGCTGCTCCTCCATGTCGCGCTTGGAGACCTGCCCCGTCATCTCAATGAGCCTGTCGGCGAGCGTCGATTTGCCGTGGTCGATATGCGCTATTATGCAGAAATTGCGTATCAGTCGGTTGGGTTTCTTCATAGTCCTGTCTGCTTCGGGTTGTTTTTTATCATTATACAAAAAAGACGGGCGATTGTAAATAAAAATGCCCGCCGCCTGAAAAATTTTAATGGCGCGGGTTATTGTACGGGCGGGCGCGGAGTTGGCGGTTGGCAACGAGGAAAAACGAGGGGCGCGGAGTTGGCGGTTGCGCGGAAAAAAGGAAACGCGGCGCGGAAAGTCTTTCCGCGCCGCGCACAAAATATTATCTTACTTATTAGTTGCCCGAAAGCAGGGCGAACAGCCTTTCGCGCAGGGGCGAATTGCCGCCGTATTTTTCCGACGGGGTGTTTGAAAAATCGCCCGCAATTCCGCCCGAGCCGAGCACGACTATTCTGTCGGCAAGGCAGAGCGCCTCATCGACGTCGTGGGTGACGAAAAGCGCGGTTATGCGCTTATTTTCGCGAAGTCGCTTAAACACCTGCATCACCGAAATTTTCAGCCTTAAATCGAGCGAGGAAAAGGGCTCGTCCAGAAGCATGAGGTCGGCGGGAAACAGAAAGGCGCGGCAGAGCGCGACGCGCTGAGCCTGACCGCCCGAAAGAGAGCGCGGATAGCGCGAAGCCAGCCCGTCCAGCCCGACCGAGGCGAGCATTTGCCGCGCGGCGTCCTCGTCCGCGCCGATAAGCCGCAGGTTGCCGAGCACGGTGAGGTTAGGAACGAGCCGCGGCTCCTGAAATACATACGCCGTTCTCAGCTTGGGAATATCGCCCTCGCAGGGGGTTAATCCCGCAAGGATATTGAGAAGCGTCGACTTACCGCAACCGCTCTCGCCGAGAATACAGAGTACATTGCCCTCCTCTATGTCGAGGTTGAAATGCGAATACACGACGTTGTCGCCGTAGACTTTGCTTAAATCTTTAATGCTTATCACGCCTCTGCCCTCCTCTGCCACGCAAACGCATACCGAGAGATGAGGCGGAAAATAAGCTCGATAATCAGCCCCGCGAATATCGCGCACAGCGTTAAGGCGGCAAGTCGGGGGAGGTTATAGTAGGTCTGCGCCTCGCTCATCAGCCCGCCGAGCGCCGTATAGGTGTGCGCCATTACCTCCGCCGAAATGGTAAGCTTTATGCCGAACGACAAATTCGCGCCCGTCTGTGCGACGGTTACGGGGGCGATCTGCGGCAGATAGATCTTTGAAAGCTTCTGCCGCGCGGTCAGGCGGTATGCCCTCGCCATTTCGGCAAGTTCTCCGCCCACGCCCGATATGGACGAGGTCAGCTGGGAATAAATTACGGGAAAGAGCACGAGCACGGTGACGACTATCGGCGCGGTCTTTGGCGAAGTCCACACGAGTATGAGTAGCAGCACTGCCATAGTCGGCAGAGTGCGGCAGACGGCGATAATCGGGCGGAGAAAGCGCGAAAAGGGCGCAAACGCCACGCCCAGCGCCGCAGCGACGAGGCCGAGCGCGAACGAGATTAAAAACGCCGCCGCCGTCCTTAAAAGCGTGTACGCGAACGCCTGCCAGAAAAACGCTTGGGCAAAGAGCGAAAAGAACTCCTCCGCCGTTCCCCAAAAGGAGGGAACGAGATAGTCGTTGCCGACCGCAGCGTAGGCAATAATCCATACCAGCCACATTGCGACGACGGCAAGCAGCGAAGCCGCTAAGTTATAGGCGTTTTCAGCGAGGTATTTTTTCATTATTTTGCCGTATAGAAGAACTCGTCCGACGGCGTGCCGAAGCCCGACGGGGAGACGGCGTTAATTTTTGTCATATACGCCATAACCGCCGCCTTGCTCTCCGTCGCGGAGACGAAGCCTATCCCGCTGTTTTCTATTACCGTCTTTGTAAGGGTGGTTGCCGTCAGTGTGCTCTTATAGTCGTCCTTGTACATGAGCGAATTGACGGCGGTAACTATCGTTTCGGACGAAGTGTCCTCATCGAGCAGCCATTCGAGCGTGTCGTCGAAGGTGTCGATGAAAGCCGAAATATCGGCGTCGCTTACCGAAGTCTTTGCGACGGCAACCGCCTGAGGATAGCCGTTGCCGCCCTCATAAAGCTCCTGCAAATCGCCGGCAAACGACAGCGCGCCGCCCGTCGCCGAAACCTTGGTGCTTGCGGCGGGTTCGGGCACTATGAAATAGTCGCAGTCGGCGTTGGAGGGCACGGCTTCGGTCGCCTCGACAGCCTTTAAATTGACCTTATCCGCCGCGACTGCCGCGCCGTCTTTGAGCTCGTTGAATTCCAGCCCGTTGTCGGCAAGTATCGCCTTGAAGGTCAGCCCGGGCACGTTGGCAAGGTTGATTACGCCCACCGTCTTGCCGACGAGCGCAGAGAGATTTGCCGTCGTTATCTCCTCGCCCGAGGACTTTTTGAGTATGTAGAGATTGCCGTGCGTGACCGTGCCGAGCATCTTATAATTTTCGCCCGTGCCGAGCAATTTGACGGCGGCATTGACGGGCAGAATGGCAATATCCGCCAAGGCATTTTCGCCCGTGACGTACACCTGAATGGTGTTCGCGTCGACGATGTTGACGTCGAACTTTTCCGAAAGCTCGCACTCGTAAAGACGGGCGACGGACAGCGCGGGCGCACCGTCGGGCGCGAATACGCTGAGCGTCGTGCTCTCACCCTCGTCGCCGCAGGCGGCAAACGAAGTAGCGGCGGCACAGAAAAGCACGGCCGCGCAGGTTGCAATTATCTTCTTCATAAAAACTCCTTTTTCGGCGTCAGGTCTGCCCTTCCGCCTTAAAATTTAATCGCTTTGAAATTATTTTGACTTACTCATCAGCGTCTTTGCGGTCACGCCGTCGAGGTTGCCGAGCTTGCCCGTAAACGCATTGATTATCTCCTGCGGGGCGTCGATTATGACCGAAATGACGTTTACGCCCCTCGTGCGGTACGGTATGCCCATTCTGCCGATTATGTATTCGCCGTATTCGGAGAGTACGGCGTTGATCTTTTCGGCGGACTGTCTGTCCTCGACGATAATTCCCGTGACTGCTATGCGTGCTTCGGTCATAAAAAAATACCCCCTTTGCCTTGAAAATGGGCGCAAAGAGGGCGTAAAAATGCAGGCAGATTTACCCCTTTACCCTCAGGTCTCCCTTCGCGCTCAGGCTGAATTATAATACCATAGCCCGCGCTTTTTTTCAAGCGTTTGCATAACCCTTTTTATCCCGAGCATAATATTTGCATGAAAGCACTTGAAAGAAGACTTATTTTTGTTGCGGCGGCGGTGCTCTGCCTGTCCTTTGCGGGCTGCGCCTCCTCCGCGGACGGCAATGCGGCAAAAGACGAAAACACGCGCATAGTGCGCGGAAGCGAGCAGGGCGAGGAAGAACAATCGCCCGACAACGACGAACGCCCCGACGATGGTTGTCCCGACGACGGCTGTCCCGACGGAAGATGCCCCGAAAGGCACCGCGGGCACGGTCACGGACACGGACGGCACGGCAGGCACGGCTGGCGCAGAGTTATGCCCCACCCGATAGCCCCGCCCGAGGACGGCGACGGCGAGGGCAGTTCGGGAGAAAATATGCGCATATCGGCATACATTCAGCCGTAATTCACCCGCATATATGCCCCGACGAACGCGGTTTTCGCGCATAAAATGAACAAGAAAACCGATAAACAGTCGGCAGGGCGGCGAAAAATAAGATTGCCCCGCATATATGGCTTGATCAACGCCCAAAAGGGGCACGGAAAAGATTAAGGGGGCGGCGCAGAGCGCCGCCCCCTTAATTTAATGCGGCGCGGAAGGTTTTACCTTTCCGCGCCGCTTACCTTAGCTTATTTCTTGTTGTAATTTATGAGACAGCCGCTTAAAATAATCTTCTTCTCCTCTGCGGTGAGAGCGCCGACGGTAAGATAGATTTTATTGACCTTGCCGCCCGAAATGTGCTTTGCGGTAATGACGGGATCGTCCTCCGTTATGAGCTCCTTTATATTCTCAATGAGGATATAGTCGCCCACCTTGAAGTCGAACTTCTTGCAGACGAGGGGAAGCATGCCCCAGTTGATGAGGTTGCTGCGGTAGCGCTTGGTGGCGTATTCGAGGGCAATGTTGGCTATGCCGCCGAGTACCCTCTGGCAGGAAGCCGCCTGCTCCCTCGCCGAGCCGTCGCCCGGCTTTCTGGCGATTACCGCGCTGCCGAAAAGCGTATTTTCGGGTATTTCAACGCCGACCTCGGCAAGCACTTCGTCGGGCAGCTTTCCGCTCTCGCGGCGGTCAAGCTCCTGTGCCTTTACTTCCTTTGCCCTGCCGACATACTTGGGATCTTTTCGCGAAAGGGCGAACTCGGCAAGGCGCAGGGGATTGGAGCGGTATGACGAGGTCTCGCCCGAGGGAATGAGCTCGTCCGTCGTCGTGACGGGATCGTCGATTACCGATACCGCCTTGATGAGCACGTTGTCGGTGAGTGCGATCTGCTCCGGCCAGTCGGCGATATTGTTGCCGTAGATGAGCTGTTCGTCGGGCTGAGGGTGACCTGCGCCCGAATATACCCTGCGCTCGTAGATAGAGCCGTCGAAATAGTACTTTTTGAGTTTCTTGGTGTATTCGACTTCGGTTGCGGGGGTGAGCACGCCGCCGTTTGCCGCCGTAGCCGCGATAGAGCGCGCGTCCATGAGCGCGACCGCCGCGAGCTGCTGTTCGCCGAGCTTGCTGCCCTCCCTGTTTTCAAAGTTGCGCGTCGTGTGGCGAACGGAGAACGCGTTGTCGGCGGGGGTGTCGCCCGCGCCGAAGCAGGGGCCGCAGAACGCCGTCTTCATGACCGCGCCCGACGCCATGAGCGACGAGGCGTAGCCGTTATCCATGAGGCACTTGAATACGGGCTGGGACTGGGGATAGACGCTGAGCGAGAATTCGCCGTTGCCGCACGATTTGCCGCGCAGTATCTCCGCCGCCTCCGCGACGTTTTCGTAAGTGCCGCCCGCGCAGCCCGCGATTATGCCCTGACTTACGCAGATTTTGCCGTCCTTTATCTTGTCGAGCAGTCTGAACGGCTTTGCACCCGCGCCTTTGAGCTTGTTGCCCGCCGCCTCTACTTCGCCGAGTATGTCCCTGGCGTTGTCTATTACTTCCCTTATGGTATAGGCGTTGGACGGGTGGAAAGGCAGGGCAATCATCGGCTCTACCCTCGAAAGGTCGATTACCACCGCGCTGTCGTAATATGCGGGTTCGGCGGGGTGAAGTACCCTGAAATCGCCCTCCCTGCCGTGCAGTTTATAGTATTCGCGCGTCGTTTCGTCGGTCTCCCATATACTTGAAAGGCAAGTTGTTTCGGTCGTCATTACGTCTATGCCCGAACGGAAGTCCATGGTGAGGTTCTTTATTCCGGGGCCGATGAATTCGAGAATTTTATTCTTGACGAAGCCGTTTTTGAAGGTTGCGCCGACGAGCGCGATAGCCACATCGTGCGGGCCTACGCCCTTCTTGGGCTTGCCTTTGAGATAGACGGCGACGACCTGCGGGCGCTTGATGTCGTAGGTGTCGGAGAGGAGCTGTTTGACGAGTTCAGGTCCGCCCTCGCCCACGCCCATAGTGCCGAACGCGCCGTAGCGGGTGTGGCTGTCGGAGCCGAGTATCATCTTGCCGCAGCCCGTCTGCATCTCCCTCATATACTGGTGAATGACCGCAAGGTGAGGCGGAACGAAGTTGCCGCCGTACTTCTTTGCCGCGGACAGTCCGAAAAGATGATCGTCCTCGTTGATAGTGCCGCCCACCGCGCACAGCGAATTGTGGCAGTTGGTGAGCGTATAGGGAACGGGAAATTCTTTGAGCCCCGAGGCCTTTGCCGTCTGAATTATGCCGACATAGGTAATGTCGTGCGAGGCGAGCGCGTCGAACTTTATCCTGAGGTTGTCCTCGTCGCCCTTATTGTGGCTCTTTAATATCGAATAGGTTATAGTACCCTTAATCGCCTCCTGCTTCTTCGCCTCGACGATGAATGCTTCGCGCTCCCGCACGAGCCTGCCGTCCATATAGTAAACGCCGTTTTTTACGAGTCTGATCATCTGCAAACCTCCGTTAGTTGCTGTCTATAATTTTATAACAAAAGCCGATTTTAATCAAGCTTTACGCCCAAAAAAATGATTTCCTCGTGAAATTAACTATATTTTGCCCCGCCCGCATTGATTTTTCGGGGAAATAAATGTATAATATGGGCATGAAAACCTTTAAATACAAGTTTACAAAGCTCAATACCGCCCTCATAATCGCGGGCATAGCGCTGTGCGTCGTCGGCTTTACGATAAACCTCGTTCAGTGCATAAAATACGGCACGGCCTCCGCCGCCGATCCCGTATACCCTATAATTCAGTACACGATTATGTTCATTGTGACCGTCGTCTTGGGTTCGCTGCTCGTCAGCGTGCTGCTTTTTTCGGAATACGTCGTCGACGGCAAGTACTTCAAGACGCGCTTCGGCTTTATAGTCAGCAAGTACGATACCGAGAAGATAGAGGTCGTCACGCTCGACAGAAAGACCAACAAGCTCGTCGTGACCTTTACGGACAACAACTATATAGTCATAGTCGTCAAGGAAGAATGGTACGAAGAATTTGTTACCGCGCTGCTCGGCGCTAACCCCAAGATAGAGTACAGAATACGCTCCGAGGACGAAAAGGACGAATAAAAGGCATAAGACGCGCGGCAGGGTGCTGCCGCGCTTATCATATAACTATATTTGGAGAGGCGTTGCCGCGCATAACCGTTAAGCGCAGGGCGAAACGGCAATTTTAACCGAGGATATGGAAGACACGCAGGAATGGCTTGAACAGGTCAGGCAGAAACTTAAACTTAAAAGGCAGGTGCTTTTCGACAGGGATTGCCCGCCCGCGCGGGGAGTAATTCTCAGATTGCAGAGCGCAAGCCGCAGGCAGGCGACCGAATGGGCGTTGCGGTGCGCAGAGAGCGTTGCCGAAAGGCTGAACGAGCTCCGCCCCCTTGCGGGTGCGCCCGCGAGCGACGCGATAGTCGCCGCGAGGCTGTGGGCGCGGGGCGACATAAAGATGCCCGAGGCGAAAAGGTACATTCTCGACTGTCACGACGCCGCAAAGGGCGAAAGCCTTGCCGAGGCGAGGGCGCTGTATCACGCGGTCGGGCAGGCGTGTTCGACAGTGCATACGGTGCGACACGCGCCCGGGCTGTGCATATACGAGCTGACGGCGATAGTTTTAAGGTACGGCGCGGACGACTGCGCCGAACATATTGCCGAAAAAGTGGAAATGTACGAGCGCGTATTGGACAAGGTGATAAAAAGCGACCTCGACGAAATGAAATGGGCGAAATTTCTTAAATGAAGAATAGCCCGAAAAGGGCAAAAAAAGATAGGGCGGGCGCGCCTGCATTTACATTGCAGGTGCGCCCGCCCTTAATGATTGCCCCGCATATATGCCGCAGATAACGGCATTTGCGGGTAGTTTTTTATTTAAGATTGAGCCTGCTTTTTAGCCTTCTTCTTTTTAAGCATTTTCTTTACCGAAGTGTGGTGTTCCTCCCCCGCCATCAGCCGCACGAGGTTGGCGTGATGGGCTATCCACGTGATGAGGTTGAACACGAGAAGCAACATGAAGCAGAGCACGACGAAGACGTTTGTCAGCTCCGCCGAATAGCGCAGCACGAAGATTACCGCCTGCCATACCGTATAGACCGAAACGCCTATGAGCGAAGCCATAGAGCCCCACTCCTCTATGAGCACGTAGAGGAACAGCCCGAGGAATATGCCGAGGCCGATAAAGACGAACCACCACGTCTCGCACGAGAGGGCGCACCAGAAAAGGCCTATCGTAGTGGCTATGCCCTTGCCGCCCTTGAACTTCATGGTTACGGGGAAGACGTGGCCGATTACGGCGAATACGCCGAAGAAATAGCGGGCGAAGTCGCTGACGAGCACGTCCGTGCCGACGAAGCAATAGCCGCGGAATATGAAATAGCCGCAGAGCACGGGGATTGCGCCTTTAAGCCCGTCGCAGAAGAAGTTGATGAGCCCTATTTTGAGCCCGAAAGTCCTCGTCATATTCATAGTGCCGGGGTTGCCGCTGCCGATATGACGAATATCCTGATGTTTGAGCCCCGAGATGAGCACGGCGAAGTTGAAACAGCCGATGAGATAGCTTATCGCCGCGCCGAGCAGGAACCAATACCATACGTCGGCAAATGCAAGTTCTTTCATTTAATTCTCCTTTTTCTCCCTTACGACTATGCGTATGGGCGTACCCGAGAAATCAAACGCCTTTCTTATCGTATTTTCGAGGAAACGCTCGTAGGAAAAGTGCAAAAGATCTTCGCTGTTGACGAACAATACGAAAGTCGGCGGCGCGACGGAGACCTGAGAGGAATAGTACACCCTCAGCCGCCTGCCGTTGTACGAGGGCGGTTCGTTCGCCCTGACGGTATCCGAAATGAGGTCGTTGAGCGTACCCGTGGGTATGCGCCTGTGCGCGTTCTCGTTGACGAGGTCGACCGCCGCCATTATCTTTTCGGTGCGCTGCCCCGTCTTTGCCGAGACGTAGACCGACTTGAAATAGTCCATGAATTTGAGGTCTTCTTTGAGCTTGTTTTCAAACTTGTTTATGGTGTTGGTGTCCTTCTCTATGAGGTCCCACTTATTCATGACTATGACCGACGGCTTGCCCTGTTCGTGGACGTAGCCGATGATCTTGGTATCCTGCTCGGTAAGTCCTTCGGTGCTGTCGACGACGAGAAGGCAGACGTCGGCGCGGCGCACGGCGTCGAAGGCGCGCATTACCGAATAGTATTCGATATCGTCCTCCACCCTCGCCTTTTTCCTTATGCCTGCGGTGTCGATAATCGTATAATCTCTGCCGTCGTAGGTGAATTTAGTGTCTATCGCGTCGCGGGTAGTGCCTGCAATGTCGGTGACTATCGACCGCTCGAAGCCCAGAAGGCGGTTTACGAGGCTGGATTTGCCCGCGTTGGGCTTGCCGACGACGGCTATTTTGAGGCTGTCGTCTTCTTCGACGGCAAATTTTTCAAAATAGCTGACCGCCTCATCGAGGACGTCGCCTATGCCCGTGCCGTGCTCGGCAGAGACGGGGAAGGGTTCGCCGAGGCCGAGGGAATAGAACTCGAACACCTTTTCTTCGGAATATTCGTCTATCTTGTTGACGACGAGAATGACGGGCTTTTTGCTGCGGCGGAGCATTTCCGCCACGTCGTAGTCAGAGCTCGTCAGCCCCTCCCTGCCGTCGACGAAAAAGAGTATGACGACCGCCGTCTCGATTGCGACCTCCGCCTGCTTTTTGATCTGCTTCCACATTACGTCGTCGCTTTTGAGCTCTATGCCGCCCGTATCGACGAGCGAAAAGCTCTTTCCCCGCCATTCGGCGTCGGCATACAGCCTGTCGCGCGTGACGCCGGGCCTGTCCTCGGTTATGGATATCTTTCTGCCGACCACTTTATTGAAAAACGTGCTCTTACCGACGTTCGGTCTGCCGACGACGGCGATGAGAGGATTTGCCATTTCTTCCTGTATCCTTGATGTTATTCTCTACCCCATTATAGAATAACGCCGCAAAAAAGTAAAGCGGTTTGCACGGATAACCGCGCAAACCGCCCTGCTTTTGCCCCTCCGTCAGTTGAGGAAGGTGTTGAGTCCCAGTCCGACAAGTCCGAGTATGCCGAGAATGAGGAATACGATATAGACCGTCTTCCATGCCTTGGGCTTATTGCGGACGTAATCGTAAGCCGCAAGCCACGCCGAAATAAAGAGCGCAAGCTGAGCGACCATGGAACAAGCTCCGCTCACCTTGCTGCCCCACGTGATGATAACTCCGCAGGCTTCAAGCAGTTTGAGTATGAAGCTTATAAGTCCCGCAACGCCCGCGAGCACTACGCCCCAGAACGCGCACACCTTGACAAGCGAATAATGCCCCGCATATACGGTGGTAGTCTTCTTGCTGGTGGTAGACTTCTTTGCCATAACCTATCTCCTTTTAAAATTTTTCAAAATTATACCGACGCCGCCCGCCGAGGCGCAACGGCGAAGTCAACTGAAATTGCAAAAGCCCAGTTTTCTGAGCACCTTTACGAAATAGTCGGGCAGGGGCGCTTCAAAAGTCATCCTCTCGCCCGTCGCGGGGTGGGTAAGTTCCAGCCTGCAAGCGTGCAGCAGCTGACCTTGGAGCCCGAATTCCCGCTTCTTTCTGCCGTACACGTCGTCGCCGACTATCGGGTGGCCGATATGCTTTGCGTGTACCCTTATCTGGTGGGTTCTGCCCGTCTTCAAGTCGAAACGACAGAGAGTATAGCCCGACGAACGCTCTAAGACCGTGTATTCGGTCAGGGCGTATTTGCCGTGTTTTTCGTCGACGACCGCCATTCTGACGCGGTCGGACGGATCTCTGCCGATATAGGTAGAAATAACGCCGCTGTCGGCTTTGACGTTGCCCTCCAACAGGGCGATATAGGTGCGGCGGCAGCTCTTTTCGGCTATCTGCGCGGCAAGGCTTAGGTGCGCCGCGTCGTTCTTGGCGACGACCAGAAGCCCCGAAGTGTTCTTGTCTATTCTATGCACTATACCCGGGCGTATAACCCCGCCTATTCCGCTTAAATTTCCGAGTTTAAAGAGCAGCGCGTTGACGAGCGTGCCGTCGGGATTGCCGTTGCCCGCGTGTACCGTCAGCCCCTGCGGTTTATTTATTACCGCAATGTCGTCGTCCTCATAGACTATGTCGACGGGAATATCCTCGGGACGGGCTTCCGCCGCGACGGGATCGGGAAGATTTACCTCCGCCACGTCGCCGACCGCCACCGACTGCGACGGCTTGGCCGCCTTGCCGTTAATGGTTATTTCGCCGTCGAACAGCTTTTTGACCTGCGAGCGGGTATAGCCTTCGAGCATTTCGCTTATGAACACGTCCGCGCGGGCATATTCCCGCGAGGCGACAATACGCCGCGTCTCCATTATCTGTCGTCACTGCTTTCGGGGGGAGCGCCCTCGTCAATCTCGGAAGAAGCGCCGTCCGAAAGGTCGGTCTGATTATTTTCGGGGATATTCTGAGTATTTGTATCCGCGTCGGGGATATTCTGCGAGGTTGCGTCCGCGTCGGGAATATTTCGGGAACTTTCGCCCGCCTCCTCGGCGCGGCGTTCTGCCTGAGCCGCCTTTGCGCGGGCAGTCAGCGGAACGATCGCCCAATCGTTGAAAAACAGCGTGTCTATCGCGGCGATTATTACGCCGAACACTATCCAGAAGTCGGCAAAGTTACAGCAAGCCGTGCTGAAAAACATATTCACCCAGACAAAATCTCTGACGTAGCCAAAAGCCAGCCTGTCGACGAGGTTGCCGAGCGCGCCCGACGCAATCATGGCTATGGCGAGTTTGAGCACGACGAACTTTTCGGGAATGAGCAGAAATACCGCTATCATCGCGAGCAGCATTATTATCGTCAGCACAATGAGGAACACCCTGCCCCACTCCTCATTGGCGAGGAAGGAGAACGCCGCGCCCGTATTGCGGTAGCCGCTCTCCACCCATATAAGGCGGGGAATGACGACGAAATTCCAGTCGAACGCCTCCTCGACATACTTTAAGACGAGGTCGCTTGCGAGCAATACGGCAAACACGGCAAGCAGAATGAGGCTGACCTTGCCGTAGTGTATGGTTATCTTGCCGAAAATCTTTTTGGATGCCATAAGATGATTATACCACAGCCCGCGAAAATTTAAAAGCGTTTGAAGCACCAAAAAGAAAAAGCGCAGAAATTGGCTTTTCTGCGCTCTATTGTTTTATAAACCCTAAACTTATGAGTATTGCCCTGTCGACCTTATCCATCTGGGCGGCAGGCAGTTCGCCTATCCGCTCTTTGAGCCGCCGCTTGTCGATGGTCCTTATCTGTTCGAGAAGAATGACCGACTCCTTGGCGAGCCCGAACGAGCCGACGGGCAATTCGATATGCGTCGGCAGTTTTGCCTTGTTTATCTTGCTGGTCACCGCCGCCGCGATTATCGTAGGGGAATATTTATTGCCCACGTCGTTCTGCACGACGAGCACGGGACGGACGCCGCCCTGTTCGCTGCCTACGACGGGGGACAGGTCGGCATAATACAGCTCTCCTCGCTTAATCGTCATTGCTTGCACCCCTCAGACATTTTTGCGCCCGCGGCGGGCGACGGTCATTGACCGTGCCTATTCCATTATACGCCCGCGGCACTTAAAATTGTTGACTTCGGCGGGGATTTTTATACGCGATTACGCGAACAATGCGGGAATTTCTATCATCGGGCAGATGCCGAGCGCCGCGCAAATTCTGTAAGTATAGTACGCGACGAGAAGCACGAGGAAGGTGACGCCCGCGGCCTTGCCGAGGTTATTGCCCTTGACGAACGAGAAGCAAAGCAGCGCGACGGCGGCGATTATCGACATATATCCGTCGGCGAGCGAGGAAATATCGAAGGGTACGCCCGCACCGCCCGAGCTGACGAAGCCGAGGCCTGCTATAAGCAGCAGGTTGGCGATATTGCTGCCTATTATATTGCCCGTGGCTATACCCATATCGCCCTTGCGCGCCGCCGAGACGGACGTGACGAGCTCTGGAAGCGAAGTGCCGAACGCGACGACGGTCAGCGCGACTATTGAGGTGGGAATACCGAAAAGGTCCTGCGCGATATAGGTCGCGCCGTCGACGACGAGCTGTGCGCCGAGCACTACCATTCCCAGCCCGACTATGGTTATTACTATGAGGAACCACACCTTTTCTTTGAGCGCCTCGTACCTTTCTCCCGCCCTGTCGATAAAGCCCAAAAAGCCCTGTCTTACGGGCTTTTCCTGCGGCTGGACGGCGGCAATGTCGGCTTCGAGCATGGCGGGCTGGGTGCGCATTGCCATAATAATCGTATACGCCATGAACGCGAGGTAGAGAACTATGAGAATGAGGCCGTCGTACCACGCGAAGGAATTGCCGATGTCGCCGAGCAGAATGAATATGAAGCTGACGGCAATTAGGAAGGGAAGTTCAAAATAGCGGCTGCTCTTTTGCACGGGAATTTTGGCTATGAGCGACGCAATGCCCAAAATCAGCAGAATATTTATCATATTGCTGCCGAGCACGTTGCCCATTATGACGCTTGCCGCCTCGCTGTTGCCCATTGCCGCCTTTACGCCGCCGATGACCGACACCGCCGCTTCTGGTGCAGAAGTGCCGAGCGCGACTATCGTCAGACCGATTATGAACGACGAGACTTTGAGCTTTGCGGCTATTCCCGCCGCGCCGTCGACGAAGAAGTCTGCGCCCTTGACGAGCAGGACGAACCCGACGATTACGGCAAGTATCCAACCAATTGCTATCAATGCATCCATATTCCGCACCTTTTAAAATATATTTTCTGCAATAATAAAAAAAAGACCTCTAACTTAAAAAAACTTTAAGTTAAAAGTCTTGTTACCGAAATGAAACGGCGTCGGGCCCCGAGCGGTTGCGCTGTGATGTCGTTGCCTGACTTTAAACTACTCCCTTCCAACGAAGAAGATTCTAACACTTCCCCACGCCGCAAGTCAAGCTTTTGACGACGGTTTTTATATTTTTTATTATATCCTGCGATGTCGAGCAGTAGTCGCCGACTTCTTCCGACGTTATTTCCGCCGCCCTGCCGAGAATATACTGTCCGCAGACCGCCGCGTCGAAGGTGGTTAAGCCGCGGGCAGCACCCGAAGCTATCAACCCCGACAGCATATCGCCGCTGCCCGCGCGGGCGAGCGCGCTGCTGCCCCTGTCGACCATTACCGTGCGATTGCCGTCGGTGGTCAGGGTTACGGCGCTTTTGAGGTGTACCGTTACATTATATTCGCGCGCGAAAGCCGCCGCCTCCCCTACGGGATCGGCGAGTACCTGCCCGACCGTCCGCCCCGAAATGCGGGAAAATTCCTTTATGTGCGGGGTGAGCAAGACCTGACAATTTGCGCTGCGGAGCGCGTCCGCGCCGTATTTTGCGAGCGCGTTTATTCCGTCCGCGTCGATAATGAGTTTGCCGTCGTAGTCGAGCAGCAACCGCGTGAGGTCGGAATAAGTGCTATCGTCGCAGCCCATGCCCATTCCGAAAACTATGCAGTCGGCGGAAAGGTCGGTCTTGGCAGAGTAAATGACCTGGGGATATTGCCCGACGAGCGCGTATTTTAGCCGTTCGTAGACGACCGCGCTGACGTACCCGCACCCGCCCGTCAGCGCCGAGGCGAGCGACAGCGCGAGCGCGCCCTGATACGCCCTGCCGCCTACCGCTTGGCAATGCCCGTAAGTGCCCTTATGGCTGTTGCGCTTTCTCGGCGGGAAGAAGGCGCGTATATCGTCGTCCTCGGCGACGCACGCCGAATGTCCGACCTCGGCAATGCCTATGTCGCGCACTACCAGCCTGCCGCAACAGTCTATGCCGTCGGCGAGGCGGTGACCGAGTTTGGGATATGCCACGGCGACGGTCAGGCCTGCCCTTACCGCCCTGCCCATAATCAGCCCGTTATCGCCGTTTATGCCGCTGGGAATATCTGCGGCGACGACGAACGCGCCCGACGAGTTGACCGCGTCTATGAGTTCGGCATACTCGCCCGTGACCTCGCGGCAAAGCCCCGTGCCGAAAATGCAGTCGACGATAATATCCCCGCATATATGTTGCGAATAACGTCCGTCATAGCGTTCCTTTTCGCGCTGACAGTCGGCGGAGAGCCTGCCCTCGGCGGCGTACACGGCGACATTATAGCCCCTGCCTTTGAGTATGCCCGCCGCGACGTAGCCGTCGCCGCCGTTGTTGCCCGTGCCGCAGACGAAAAGCAAGTCGCGCGCACCGCGTTCGGTTGCGCATTTTTCAATTTCTTCGGCTATCGCCTGCCCCGCGCGGTGCATGAGAATTTCGGAAGAAACCCCGCCCGCAATCGTCGCCTCGTCGGCGCGGCGCATTTCGCCGTTTGTAAGTATGGTCTTCATTTCAGTCTTAAACTGACCTCCCCGCTCGAAAGCGCGGCAACCCCCTCGTCCGTGCGGACGAGCAGTCTGCCCGTATCGTCTACGCCGAGCGCGACGGCGTCAGTCTGTTCCCCCTCTCTTATTATCTTCACAGTGCTGCCGAACCAGTCGATATAGCCCCTGTAATCGTCAACCGAATAGCTTTCATCGAGATGAGCTATGAGCGCGTTGCGGACATCTGCAACGCAAAAACTTCGCCCCGCCTGCGCGCGCATGGAGGTGGCAATATCTTCAAGCCCGCCCGAAAAATCGTTATTGACGTTAAGCCCTATTCCGACGATTGAGCGGCATATATTGCCCGACGAAAGCGTATTTTCAATCAGCGTACCCGAAATCTTCCTGCCGCCGACGAGCACGTCGTTTGCCCATTTTATCGTCGGTTTCAGCCCGAAATCTTCAAGAGTTTTACAGACGGCGACGCACGACGAAATCATTATTGAATACGCGCGCGAGAAGTCATAATCTTTAAGTATGCGCAGCGCGGAGACGTACACGCCGCCCTCGTCGGAGACGAACGACCTGCCTTTCGTGCCCTTGCCCGCAGTCTGCCGCGCCGCCGTGACTATCACGTCGCACGGGCTTTGAAGCCGCTTTATATATTCGTTGGTGCTGTCGACCTCGTCAAGTTCAATTATCTTCGTCTTCATTCAGCCTCTCGCAGGCCGCCTTTACTTTGTCGTATTCATACCCCCTGGATATGAGATAGCGGCAGCCCTTATATATATTCTCCTCCGTCGCGGGCTTGCCGCGGAGGTATTTTTTGAGGAGCGCAAGTATTTCGTCCTCGTCGTCCGAATAGTCGGAGAGCACCCTCTCCACCGTTCCGCCGTCGACGCCGCGCTTCATGAGCTCCGCCGCGATCGCGCGGCGGCTCTTGCCCGATATGCCCTCGACGTAGGCGCGGCAATACGCCTCGTCGCCGAGATAGCCGTAGCCTTTGAGCTTGTCGATGACATAGTCGCAGACGGCGGGAACATAGCCCTTTTTTCCGAGGAAGTCGCGCATCTGCCTTTCGGTCTTCATCGAAGCCGAGAGGTGCGTCATAGCCTTGTCCGTCGCCTCGAGCTTCTCGGTTTCGAGTTGCAGCCTGTCGAGCTCTGCCCTGTCTATGCTCTGCCCGACTTTGAGGCGGTTTTTTATAGCCACCTCGAGCTTCATTCCGCAGTAAAATCTGCCATCCACGTATATGTTGCACCGCCGCTTGTCCTTGACCTGCGGCTCTATCGAAGTTATCTCCGCCAACGCAATTTCTCCTTTAAAATCAAAAATATTCTATCATTTCTGCGGCACTTTGTCAATGACGATTATTGACATACGCCCGCCGCCGCGGTATAATATTATATAATATCATTTTAAGAAGGTAATTTTATGGCTGTCGATATTGACTGGAAAAATATAGGCTTCGGCTATATTAAGACGCCCTGGCGCTTTGTCGCGCACTATGACGGCAAGGGTTGGGACAAGGGCGGACTGACCGCCGAGGACAAAGTGACAATATCCGAATGTGCGGGCGTGCTGCAATACGCGCAGACGGCGTTTGAAGGGCTTAAAGCATACACCACCGAGGACGGCAGAATAGTCACCTTCCGCCCCGACCTCAACGCCGAGAGAATGAACCAGTCTGCGGCAAGGCTGGAAATGCCCGCCCTGCCCGACGGAATGTTCCTCGAAGCCGTCGACAAGGTGGTCAGCGCGAATAAGGACTACGTTCCGCCCTACGGCAGCGGCGCGACGCTCTACCTCAGACCGTATATGTACGGCTCCTCCCCCGTCATCGGCGTAAAGCCCGCGACGGAGTACGAGTTCAGGCTGTTCGCAACGCCCGTCGGCCCCTACTTCAAGGGCGGCGTAAAACCCATAACCATAAGGGTTTCGGACTTCGACAGGGCTGCCCCTCACGGCACGGGGCATATCAAGGCGGGGCTCAACTATGCGATGAGCCTGCACGCTATTGTCGACGCGCACAACAAGGGATTTGACGAGAATATGTATCTCGACGCGGGCACACGAACTTTCGTCGAGGAGACGGGCGGCGCAAACTTCCTGTTCATAACCAAGGACGGCAAGGTGGTGACGCCCAAATCGGACAGCATACTGCCCTCGATTACCCGCCGCTCGCTCTGCTACGTGGCGGAAAAATATCTCGGACTTACCGTCGAGCACAGACCTGTAAGGTTCGACGAGGTCAAGGACTTTGCCGAGTGCGGGCTCTGCGGCACGGCGGCGGTCATCTCGCCCGTAGGCAAGATAGTCGACCACGGAAAAGAGATCTGCCTGCCCTCCGGAATGGAGAATATGGGCGAAATAACCAAGAAACTTTACGACACTCTGACAGGCATACAGATGGGCAGAATAGAGGCGCCCGAAGGCTGGCTGAGGGAGATAGCTAAGGCATAATGTTAGACATAAAGTCAATGCAGTGGCTCAACGAGCCCGAGAGTTATTCCCTCGACTGGAATAAAGTTGAAATCATAACCGCACCGCACACCGATTTGTGGCAACGCACATATTACCATTTCCGCAACGACAACGCGCCAATGCTGCAATTCGACACCGACGAGAGATACTTTTCGTTTTCAGTCAGGACGCAGTTTGCGCCCGCGCAGCGCTTCGACCAGTGCGGCATAATACTCTACCTCGACAGCGAGAACTGGTTGAAGGCTTCCGTTGAGTACGAGGACGACAAAAAAGCCCGCCTCGGCAGCGTAGTGACCAACAACGGCTTCTCCGACTGGGCGACGACCGACATCGGCGCCGGCACGCGCGAAATGTGGTACAGACTGAGCCGCAGGGAGGACGACTTCCTCATAGAGTGCTCGGACGACGGCATAAATTACAGGCAGATGCGTATCTGTCACCTCTTCGGCGGCGCGGGCAAAATACGCCTCGGCGTCTATGCGTGCAGCCCCGAAAACTCTTCGTTTCTCGCAACTTTCACCGACTTTGAACTGACCGACTGCAAGTGGCTGCCGCACGACGGACAACAGCCCGACTGAACTTAAAAACCCCGACATTTGAAGTCGGGGTTTTTTGATTATCTCATTTATTTCTGCGGGGGAATATCTGCAATTGCCCCGCATATATGCCGCAGACAATGCGGTTTTTATACTTTGAACGGGAACATATACTCCCGTTTTTTTATTATGCCCACCCTGCCGTTCAGACGGTTGACGAGGGCGGCGTTGAAGCCCTCTTCCGCCTCTTTTTTGACGGCTATCGTGAACACCGCTCTGTCGGCGTACTGCGTATCCTTGACCTGACAGTCGTTTTCGCCGCAATACCGCATCATAGCGTCGACGAGCGGATAGTCGACGATATATTCGCTCTCTGCGCAGGGCAGATAATTCACCCTGACCGCCGCGGCGAGATTTTCGGCGACGCTGCCGGAATATGCCCTGACCAGCCCGCCCGCGCCCAGCTTTATGCCGCCGAAATAGCGCGTGACGACGACCGCCGTCTGTCTGAGGTTGTTATTTTTTATGACTTCGAGCATGGGCATGCCCGCCGTGCCCTGCGGCTCGCCGTCGTCCGAAAAGCGCAGGAAATTGCCCTTGTCGTCGGCGATATAGGCATAGCAGTTGTGCGTTGCGTCCCTGTGCGCCGCCGCGACCGAGGCGACGAACGCCCTTGCCTCCTCCTCGCCCTCGACGTGCCGCGAGCGGGTTATGAATTTAGATTTTTCTATGACTTTTACGGTTTCGAGCTCGCCGGACACCGACAGATAACCCTGCATAATTTCAGACGAGCTTTATCCTTAAATGAATTTTCTTGCCCTTGTGCAGAATGTCGCCGCTTATGACGGGCGCATTGATGTCCGTCACCTTTTTATCGTTGAGCGACACGCCGCCCTGCTGAATGAGCCGCCTTGCCTCGCCGTTGGACGCGCACAGCTTTGCCGCGACCAATACGGACAGCACGGTGGGGTTTTCGACGCTTATTTCGGTTTCGGGCAGGTCGTCGAACGAGCCGCCGAACGCCGCCTTGGCCTGCGCCATTGCCGCCTGCGCCTTCTCCTCGCCGTGAACGAGTTTAGTGAGCTCGTAGGCGAGAATTTCCTTCTTTTCGTTTATGCGGGAGGCGTCCCAATTCTCCATTTCGCGTATTTCAGACATGGGAATGAAGGTCAGCATCTTTATGCACTTCATCACGTCCGCGTCGTCGACGTTGCGCCAATACTGATAGAACTCGTAAGGGGTGGTCTTATTTTCGTCCAGCCAGACCGCGCCCTTCGCCGTCTTGCCCATCTTCTTGCCCTCGCTGTTGAGCAGCAGGGTTATGGTCATGGCATAGGCATCCTTGCCCGTCTTTTTCCTGATGAGCTCGGTGCCGGCAAGCATATTCGACCACTGGTCGTCGCCGCCGAACTGCATATTGCAGCCGTACTGACCGTTGAGGTGATAGAAGTCGTACGCCTGCATTATCATATAGTTAAATTCGAGGAAGCTCAGCCCCTTTTCCATGCGCTGTTTGTAGCACTCCGCGCGGAGCATATTATTGACCGAAAAGCAGGCGCCGACCTCCCTCAATACCTCGACGTAGTTGAGTTTCAGCAGCCAGTCGGCGTTGTTGACCATAATAGCCTTGTCGTCGCCGAACTCGATAAACCGCTCCATCTGTTTTTTGAAGCAGGCACAGTTATGCTCTATCATCTCGGGAGTCAGCATGGAGCGCATATCCGTTCTGCCCGACGGATCGCCGACGTAGCCCGTGCCGCCGCCGATGAGCACTACGGGTTTATTGCCCGCCATCTGCAACCTTTTCATCAGGCAGAGCGCCATAAAGTGCCCGACGTGCAGGCTGTCTGCCGTCGGATCGAACCCGATATAGAAGCGCGCGCCGCCGCCGTTTATGAGTTCTTTTATCTCCTTTTCGTCGGTTACCTGGGCGATGAGCCCTCTTTCTTTAAGTTCTTCAAATATTTCCATAACGCACCTTGATTTTTTATCTGTAAAAAGTATAGCAATAAATTGCCGACTTTGCAATTATTTATGGTCAGTCGGTGAAAAAATCTTCCTTTCTCAGCCCCGCGCGCGCCTTTTCTATGGCGCGTTTTTCAATTCTCGACACGTAGGAGCGGGATATTTTGAGCCTGCGGGCGACCTCGCGCTGGGGCGTGGGCACGCCGTCGATCAGCCCGTAACGCAGGGTTATTATCGTGTATTCGCGCGGGTTGAGTATGCCCTTCAACAGCTCGATGAATTTTTCGCGCTGAATGGATTTTTCGACGCGGCTGAATACGTTTTCTTCCTTTTCGGCAAGCAGATCCATGACGGTAAGTTCGTTCCCGTCCTTGTCGACGCCGACGGGATCGGACAGCGACACGGTATTTTTGTACTTCTTGCCCGCCCTTATGAGCATGAGTATTTCGTTTTCAATACAGCGGGCGGTGTAGGTCGCAAGCTGCGTACCCTTGCCCTCCCGAAAGGTATTTATCGCCTTTATGAGCCCTATCGAGCCGACCGACAGCAGATCGTCGGTTTCCGCCGCACCCGCATACTTTTTGACTATGTGCGCGACCAGCCGCATATTGTGCTTTACGAGTATATCCCTCGCATTTGCGTCGCCCGCGCGGGCGAGCGCGAGATACCGCTTTTCGTCCTCGGGCGAGAGCGGTTTGGGGAAAGTTCCCTTCTGCCGCACCATGCCCGTAAAGATGAAAATTTTGCTTAAAAGCAGCCCCACCACGTCGAAAAACATATTCCTTAACCCCCTTTGAAGATGAGTTTAATAGAATATGAATCTGACGGGTTGTCTTATAACAAAATGGCAAAAAGCTTTTTAAAGCCCTTTGCCATTTGTAGGTCAATCTTTAAATTGCCCCCGCAATATGCCTTAACGAATTGCACTTGCGGGCTTTTTTATCATTCGAGCTCGAACGCGCCCGTGTACAGCTGATAGTACTTTCCGCGCTGCGCGATGAGCTGTTCGTGGTTGCCCCTTTCGATAATTTCGCCGTGTTCGAGCACCATTATCGCGTGGCTGTTTCTGACCGTCGAAAGTCTGTGCGCGATGACGAATACCGTCCTGCCCTCCATTAGTTTATCCATGCCCTGCTCTATGAGCTTTTCGGTACGGGTATCGATGGAGGACGTCGCCTCGTCGAGAATGAGCACGGGGCAGTCGCTGACCATTGCCCTTGCAATCGCGAGCAACTGGCGCTGTCCCTGCGACAGGTTGCTGCCGTCGCCCTTTATCATCGTCTGGTAACCCTCAGGAAGGTGGACGATGAAGCTGTCGGCGTTGGCGAGCTTTGCAGCCTTTATGCACTCCTCATCGGTGGCGTCAAGTCTGCCGTAGCGGATATTGTCCATTACCGTGCCCGTAAAGAGGTGCGTATCCTGCAACACTATGCCGAGCGAGCGGCGCAGGTCGGACTTCTTTATGTCGCGTATGCTTATGCCGTCGTAGGTTATCTCGCCCGACTGTATGTCGTAAAAGCGGTTGATGAGGTTGGTTATCGTCGTCTTGCCCGCGCCCGTCGAACCGACGAACGCTATCTTCTGACCGGGCTTGGCGTACAGCGTTATGTGCTTCAATACGACTTTCTTTTCGTCATAGCCGAAGACGACGTCGTTGAAGCGGATATCGCCCTTGAGGGGGATATACTCGAACTTGCCGTCAGCAAGGGGCTTCTTCCACGCCCACTCGCCCTCCGCGCTTTCGCCGTGGGTGAGCGTGATGTCGCCGCCCTCATCCTCGGGCTGTTCGTCGACCATGTCGAATATTCTCTCCGCACCGGCAAGCGCCATTACTATCGCGCTGAACTGCTGCGAAACCTGCTGGACGGGCATATTGAACTGTCTCGTGAACATCAGGAAGGATACGAGCATACCCGTCATTATAGCCATTCTGTTGGCGGACTCTGCATTCATTACGCTACAGAATATCGAGAGCAGCCCCACCTCACCGCCGAGCGCCATTATGAGCACGCCGACTACGGCGATGAGCACGTATTGGAGATAGCCGAGGTTGTTGTTGATGGGGCCCATTACGAACGCATAGGCGTTTGCCTTGCTGCCCGCCTCGTTGAGCGCGTCGTTTACCTGCTTGAAGCCCTCTCTCGCCTTCTGCTCGTGGCAGAATACCTTGATGACCTTCTGTCCTTCGGTCATCTCCTCGACGTAGCCGTTGAGCGAGCCGAGCGCTTTCTGGTTGGCGAGGTAGTATTTGGCAGACTTGCCGCCGATTACCTTTGTAACCACGATGATGCCGAACAGCACTACGAAGCCGACGAGCATCAGCGTTACGCTGTAAATAATCATGAATACGAGTATGGCAATCAGCGTTATTATTGACGATATGAGCTGGGGTATAGTCTGCGTGAGCAGCTGACGCATGGTGTCGACGTCGTTGGTGTAGAGGCTCATCAGGTCGCCGTGCGTATGGCTGTCAAAGTATCTCAAAGGCAGCGTCTGCATCTTGGCGAACATATCGTCACGCATCTTTTTGAGCGTGCCCTGCGCGATATACATCATTATTATGTTATACGCAAACGAGGACATTGCGCCGATGAAATATACGCAGCCCATGAACGCGACGTTCTGATAGATTACCGTCATGTTTATTTCGCGGCCGCCGTCGATGAGCTCGTCTATTATGACCGAAACCCTCGACGCCGCGAGCACGTTGGCTACCGAAGCCAACAGGACGAACACGAACACGCAGACGGTTGCGAACTTATTGCGCGAAAAGGCGTACTTTACAAGTCTGCCCAAAGTCTTCATGGGGTTCTTAGCACGTCTTCCGCCGCCCATTTTTCCGTGGGACATATTAGGCATTGTCGTCACCTCCTCCCTGCATCTGCGATTCGTAGACTTCCCTGTAAATCTCGTTGGTCTTCAAAAGTTCTTCGTGAGTGCCTATTCCGTCTATCCCGCCCTCGTCGAGCACGATTATCTTGTCGGCGTCCTGCACGGAGGCAATGCGCTGGGCGATGATTATCTTGGTAGTTTCGGGTGCGTGTTGTCTGAGCGCCGCCCTTATCATCGCGTCGGTCTTGGTATCGACCGCCGAGGTAGAGTCGTCGAAGATTATTACCTTGGGCTTTTTGAGAAGCGCGCGGGCAATACACAGCCTCTGCTTCTGTCCGCCCGAGACGTTTACGCCGCCCTGACCGAGGTCGTACTGATAGCCGCCGGGGAGGTTCTGAATGAACTCATCCGCGCACGCCTGCTTTGCGGCGAACTGAATTTCCTCGTCGGTTGCGTTCTCGTCGCCCCATCTGAGATTTTCGGCGATAGTGCCGGAGAACAGCACGTTCTTCTGGAGCACCATTGCAACCTTGCTTCTCAGCGTGTCGAGGTTATAGTTCCTTACGTCTATTCCGCCGACCTTGACGCTGCCCGATGCGACGTCGTAAAGCCTGGGAATGAGGCTGACGAGCGAGGACTTGCCGGAGCCCGTCGCGCCGATTATGCCGACGGTTTCGCCCGACTTTATGTGCAGATTGATATTTTCAAGTACGGTGACGTCCTTTTTCTGGGTGTAACAGAAGGAGACGTTTTCAAAATCTACCGTGCCGTCCTTGACTTCGTATACGGGTTCTGCGGGCTTGGGAAGCGTCGTGCGCTCGTTGAGCACCTCGCATATACGGTCTGCCGAGCCCTTGGAAAGCGAAATGAAGTTGAGGCACATTGCCACCATCATTACGCCCGTCAGGATCTGGGCGGAATACTGTATGAGCGTCTGAATTTCCTTAGGCTCTATGCTGCCCGCAAAGTTGCCGACGTACATATTCGAGCCGACGGTAAGTATTATTATGTTTACTATGAACATTACGAGCATGACGCCGGGCATCATTATCGTAAGTATTCTCTCCGCCTTGACGGAGTACTTGTAGACTTCGCCGCTCGCCGCCTTCATCTTGGAAATTTCCCTGTCCTCTCTGACGTAGGACTTGACTACCCTTATTGCGGTGAGGTCTTCCTGCACTACGGCGTTGAGGGTATCGTACTTCTTGAACATAGTACGGAAATAGGGTACGACTTTGAACATACAGATTGCGACGACTATGCCGAGCACTATCGCCGCGCCCGCAAAGATGACCGCCATTATCGGTTCGATGACGACCGTCATCACTATCGACGCAATAAAGAGCACCGGCGCGCGCACGAGCATTCTTATGCTCATCTGGTATGCGTTCTGTACGTTGGTTACGTCCGTCGTAATTCTCGTTATGAGGCTGGACGTCGAATAGTTGTCTATGTTGGCAAATGAAAAGGTCTGCAAGTTGTTGTACATGTCCTCTCTGAGGTTATGCGCCAAACCGCAGCTCGCTTCCGCAGCGAGTTTGCCGCCGAGTGCGCCGAAATAGAGCGCAAGCAATGCACAGACAATCATAAGCACGGCGTACAGTACGATCGTGCCGATATCGACGTTTCCCTTTACGCCTTCCGCTACGTCCTGCAATTCGCCGACGATGAAGGTCATGAGGAAGGGAATAATAATTTCCATCAACGCCTCGCCCGCCATTAGTATGGGGACGATAATCGAGGGTTTCTTATATTCCCGCAAACTTTTGAGTAATGTCTTAATCATTATTGCCTCTCGATTTACTTCTCCTTGTATTATCTATAATAAGGTATTATACCATTTTTATTAAAATTGTCAAACCGCGCGTCACACAAAAATTATCGACTTTTGTGAAATATTTATCACAAAACAAACCCGCCCCTCCGCCGCCTTTGTCGGGCGGGCGCGCACCTTTCAATTATATGAATTTAAAAATAATTTTTTGCCACAAAAATGCTTGCCAACTTAAAAACCTTATGCTATAATCTTTTAGCAGTCGGGTTGCGGAGGCTTTCGCGGCGGTTTGAAGCGTGATTTCGCCCGACCTGACGAAAAATTAAATTCGGCCTTGTGGTCAAGCGGTTAAGACGGAGCCCTCTCAAGGCTCAATCCCGGGTTCGATTCCCGGCAGGGTCACCAAACAAGTTAAAGGCGAACCCGTTTCCATTAGGAGACGGATTCGCCTTTATCGTATATATTTAGGAGATGATTAAAATGCATAAACAATTTGTTATAGATGATAATCAGGAATTAATAGATGAAGCAAAAAAACTATTAGAAAGAAGCCCAACAGATTATGTTGATAGGTTACACTATCACAGTGAGCTTAGCAAAATGCTAAATAAAATTTTTGAATATAAAGAACAGACTTTTAGCAAGGTTGATGACTTTATATATAATTCACCCTATTATGACAATACAGCAACCGTTGTTTTAAATGTTGACTTGGAAAATAGTATTAATAAAATTTTTAAGCGGCAAATTGAACTTTTCGAAGTTGATAAGTCCCATAAAGAAATCAAAATAAAAAGGAAATAAATTATGAAAAAAGCGGCGGGTGCTTCAAACGAAGCACCCGCCGCCTTGCCGTTATTCAAGGTTTGTGATATTCGGCGCAACCTAATTGGATTAGATAAAGTGATTTATATACCGCAACGCTTTCTCGCGGCGGCTTTGCAAACCGTACTCATTTAACGGTTATCCCTGTATTCGTTAAAGGGATTTGTCTGTATTAAGGTGATTATTCTGTTTTGATTTTCTTTCTGCTTGCCACGCCTCAAACTCTCGCTGATTGCTTTCATCAGCCATAAATGAGCGTATAACGGGCAGCAGAAATCGTGCGAGCGAATCAAACTCGCTATTTTGTATGCCTGTTTCCTGTCTATTTCTCGCCATCCCCCGTAGTTATGTAGTCTGTTCGATAACTTTCCTCCTTTAAAGCGTTTATTCAGTTTTACTTGCCCCAGTGGTTACCCGACGACTTGAAAGGCTTGGGGCGGTACTTGTCCAACTTGCGCTGCCTAACCGTTTCCATAACTTCTTGCAACTTGTCGGGCGCGTGTTCTCTTATCTCGCGAAGGACGTCGGCATCCCCTTGTAGTGCCTGCTTTTCGCGTTCTGTCTTTTGATAGAGATTGAACACATCGCTTTGGTCGCGTGCGCTGATTTGTAGCCGCTCTTCAAGTTGCCCGTTCTCTGCTTTGAGCTTTGCCGCCTCGGCAGCGATTACGGGCAAGTCCCTTTTGTTAAGCTTGCGCCTTCCGTCCGAGTATTCCAGCAAAATTTCGGCGGCAGCTTGAAGAGGGGCGGTGTCACGTTGCAGTTGTTTCTGCTTATCTTCAAGCTGTTTAGTTTTCCGTTCGGCGTGGACTTGCCGCTGTTCTGCAATCGCCCGCTTGCTTTCCGCCTCGTCCGCCCGCAGCTCGGCTTGGTCTGCCGCCTCGCTTATCTTCTTTAACTTGTAAGCCGCCGTGTCTAGGTGCTTTGCCTGACGTCCTTCTTTGCCGCGTTGCAAATTCCATTTCTTTCCCACGGCAGAGTGAAAGTCAGTTTGCAAGGTCTGTAACTCTTTTCTGCCAAAGAGAGTTTTTGCACATAATCTGTCGTTAGCTATTGGAATTAAATTTAGGTGCAGGTGCGGCGTTGTTTCGTCCATGTGGACGACAGCCGAGATTATATTCTCCTCGCCATACCTCTCCGCAAAGAAGCGGGTGCAATCAACGAAGAATTGCTGTTGCTCTCGCGGCAACAGCCTGTCGAAAAACTCCCTGTCCGAACCCACGACGAAGGAGCACATGAGCACGGCGTCCTTGCGTACTTTCGTGGGCAAGTCGAGAGCTTCAATCTTATCGTTGATAAATTGCGTGTACGACCGTTGCCTTTTGATAATGTTGTAATTGTTCCGCGTGCGCGTGAAGTCTACCTGCGGGTTGACCGCCTGATAGGTTTCGTCGCGCTCATTTTCATTTTCGACGGGCGCAATGTCCGTCTTGTGATACTTTTCCATGTGACAAACTAAGTAGCTTATAATTTTCACCTCCTGTTATTTCTTGATTAAAAGCCTCGCAGAGCCCACTAAACTTCGGTACGAAGTATAGTGGGCTATACTTCTCGTCGAAACAAAAAGTGGTTGCTTCCTGAAAATGGTTTTTAATTTGACGTAAGTCACCGCTATGTCTTAACCATGTCCGAGTAATTACGGCGGTCTGTTTGTCGTTTGATTATTCATATCTCACCTCCAAGTTTTAAGTTTCTTATCTTTAACCCATGCCGAAGGGGTATGGGTGCGATAGCTGAAAAAGGGCATAAAAAAGTCGCTGACACCTTTGAAGTAATCACCGACTTGTACCTTATTTAGCAACTTGCCATTGCTCTATGGTAGTCAACCATTCTGTTAAGTTGTTATTTGATTTGTCCTTGCTTACCTCTGTCTAAAAAATTGTATACTGAAAAAATCCTTCTTCGCCCGACGAAAAACTGACCTTAACGAGGCTTTGTTCCTAAAAAAGCGTATGCTTATAAAAGCCCCGTCTTGGCTCGTCTTTCAGACAGCTCGGGTTGGTTCCCGCCGCGCCTTTTTCCGCGCGGCAACTTCGGAGCATACAACTCTGCGGCGCAATCCTGTTATGCGCGCTCTCTCGCAAGGGGAGTACGCCATACATGAACTCAATGTATGGCAAAAGTGTACAGGCAATTTTCACACCTGTACTCTTGCATTATATCATATCCATCTTCACAAGTCAATAGAAATAAAAACATTTGTTTGTAATGTTTTTATCATATAAGAGGCCGCGCCTTGCGGCGCGGCCCCAGCGTTTAAAAATTTATGATTCAGCTGTCTCTTTCGTCCAAATGACGGGCGTTACACCATCCTCCGCATAGTGCCAGAAATTGCCTTCCTCTGTCGGCTGAGTTTCGCTGTAATAGTAGCGGATAGCATTGGTGAGAGGACTATTAAAGGAGTCAATATCTATAGTTTTCCAATCACTCTCCGTGCCGCCATAGTATACAACATCAAGCGAGGTACAACCATAGAACGCCATATTGCCTATAGAAGTCACGCTGTCCGGTATGGTTATGCTTGTAAGTGAGGTGCAACCTATGAACGCATAACTACCTATGGAAGTCACGCCGTCGGGAATGGTTATGCTTTCAAGCGAGGTGCAATCTTCGAACGCCCTTTCACCTATAGAAGTTACGCTGTCCGGTATGGTTATGCTTGTAAGCGAGTCGCAATTATAGAACGCATAAACAGCGATACCCACGGTATCTTCGCGCAATACAACATTTGTAACTGACAAGTCACAGTCTATCGCCCATTTATCTACATAGCTTACCCCGTTTTCTTTCTGTATAAGATTGGTACAACCGGAGAACGCAGAACTGCCTATGGAAGTTACGCTGTCCGGGATGGTTACACTTGTAAGCGAGGTGCAATTATAGAACGCCAAGGCATCTATAGAAGTTACACTCTCGGGGATGATTATACTTGTAAGCGAGGAGCAACCACTGAACGCAGAACTGCCTATGGAAGTTACGCCGTTGCCTATTGTTACGCTTTCAAGCGAGATGCAACTACTGAATGCTGAATCGTCTATAGAAGTTACGCTGTCGGGGATGGTTATGCTCGTCAGCCCGCTGCAATTTTCGAATGCATAACTTCCGATACTTGTAACGCTGTCGGGTATGATTATGCTTTCAAGCGATGTGCAATTTTGGAACGCATAACGGCCTATAGAAGTAACGCTACCAGGTATGATTATGCTTGTAAGCAAGGCGCAATTTTTGAACGCAGAATAGCTTATAGAAGTTACACCATCGGGGATGGTTATGCTTGTAAGTAAGGTACAATATT
>CALVHL010000006.1 GCA_944327625.1 uncultured Clostridia bacterium | reverse complement strand
CACAGAAGTTAAGCTCTGCGTTGCCGAAAGTACTATGCGGGACACTGCATGGGAGGATAGGGAGTTGCCGGATTTCATCTAAAAAGCACTTACAACATTGATTGTGAGTGCTTTTTTAGTGTAACTTGGCGCACCTATCCTCCCTGCAAAGGTGTTCCGTTGGACACTGATGGGAGGACGAAGTGCGATTTCTCAAAATGTGCCTCGGCTTGGCACATTTTGCGCACTGAGAAAAGTCCGACACATCAGGTCGTGTCGGACGGTGACCGAGAGCTGTGATTTTCCTTACACAGCCCGAGAGGGGAGTTGCCGTAATTTAAATAAAATAACACCCGTTTTCGATTGAAAACGGGTGCTTTTCTGTGATTTTAAGGCTTTTCGATAATGAAAGCTTACGCATTGCGGGGCTAAATATTCAGTTTTCTCTGCCTAAAACGAAGTCGGTAGAACAGTCGAAGTACTCTGCAAGGCGCACAAGGCTTTCAACCGTCGGCTCGTATTTACCTTTATGCCAGCGGTTGACCGTTTCTTCCGTCAGTCTTGTCTCTTTTTCAAGGCGGTATTTGGATATGTTAAAATGCTTTAATAAAAATGTGAGCTGTTCGCTGAAAGGCGGGCGTTTGGCGAATGTCTTTTCGTCGAGTGTATTGCTCAATCCTAACAGATAGTCTGTGGAACAGTGGAAGAAGTCGGCTAATATCGTAAGCGAATTTAAAGAGGGCATGCGTTCCGCCCTTAAAATTCTGGCTATTGCCGACTGGTCGATGCCCGTTTTCTCGGATAGTTCAGGCGTCTTTATTTCAGCTTCGTTCATCAGGTCGTTGAGGCGTTCAGACAGTTTCGACAAAATATCCATAAAGTAGTCCCCTTTCGACAAAATATTATCCCACAGTCTGACCAAATTCATTTGCATTTTGGTCAGACACAGGGGTATAATATAGGCACACAATAAGTACGCGCTATTGTAGAAAAATTTTAAGTGAGGTACTTTATGAAAAATCTGTCAAAAAATCAACATTACAGAGAAGTTGTGTCGCAAACTAATGATAAAATCAAAGCGGAGTGCAAGGCGGTCGCCGATGAAAGGGTGACGACCGAGGATATTCTTTATAGTTTGAAACCCCTTTTAGACGAATACTTCGTCGGCTTTATTTCCTGCGATAAAACCGCTCTTACATATCAGACCGCGAGCGGGCAGAAGTTCAGAATTGCCGTTACAAAAGAGGCATAGACCGAGTGAGCCCCTTCAATTAACCGAATTAGTGCGCAAAAGTTCAGCTTGTGAAATAAAATTAAGAGCTGTCCCGTCGACAAAATGTTGACGGGACAGCTCACGCATTATAATTTCGCTGAATATCACTAATATTTATCGTAAAACGATAAATATTTATTGACTTTTGCGAAAACCGGGAGTATAATGACGGCATAGAACATTGAGAGGTGAAGTGTTTTGAGAGCGGGAAAAATAGTTATAATCTCTTTCAGCGCAGTAATTGCGCTCGCCCTCGCCGCCCTTTCCGCAGAGATAATGCGGGAGTACTTTATCATCGTTCCGTCGGACGAGGCGGCATGGTTGGGCGTTGCGGCGTGGCTGTTCTTCTTTTTTTCGGGGCTTATCGCGCTCGGGTTTGCCGTGGCGGGCATAGTGCTCGCCGTATTGTCGGCGCACCTCAGAAAGACGACGATAGCGGTCGCCGTCGTGCTCGTCGTCTGCTGGCTGTTTCTGCCGTTTTCCCCGACGATCGCCGACCGCGTGTATAATTCGACGGGGTTTACGCGCCTTTCGCCCGACGAGATGACCGAAGTAAGAGACGAGCAGTTCGCCATAGTTGCCGATATTGCCGAGGACTTCGGCGACAGCGTAGAGTTTGACGAGGCTCAATCGGAATATGACGTGCGCAGATTTGCCGTCATAAACGGCGACGACATTCCTCAGATTACCGTCGAATGGTTTTACTGGAGCAATTTCGGGCGGCTTGAAGTCGTAATTGAGACTCAGTTGAGCGTCGAAAGCGGTGGGGAGTTCGATTTCGGACAACTTTACAAGGCCGCGCAGTACTGCAACGCCCTGACCTGCCTTTCTCTGACGGCAGAGGAGTGCGAGAACGTTGCGCTGTCGGAGGAATATACCGAATATTCGCACGACGGTTACGCCGCCCAACTCAAATCGTATTCAAAATTCAACTATGTGCGCTGTCATTTTTGGGCATCCGAGGATAATTTCGGCAAGAAAGACAATGCAGATTTTACTTTTTACGGACTTAGCAAGTTCGGGGAGGGGGTATGATGGATAAGAGCCATATATTTATGAAGGTTGCGGTCGCGCTGATTGCGCTCTGCGGCACGGCAATCTGCGCGGCGGGCTTCCCCGCGGCGGTGTATGTCGCAGTCGGCAAGCTCTTTGAGCCGTGGTCGAGGGAATTCACGCTCTGCTATTCGTTCGAGCTGGCGTTTCTTCTGCTTTCGGCATTGCCCTGCTATGCGATAGTTGTATATCTCTGGAAGACTTCGGAGCTCATCGGCAGGGGCAGGCTGTTTTGCGACAGGGCGGTAAAATACTTTGCGGCAAGCGCGAAATTGCTGTTCGGCGACGTAATATTTTTCCTCGTCGGCAACCTCGTATTTTACTTTATCGGCGCAAACTGCTGGCTGTGGCTGTACCTGTTCCTCGACGTGTGCGCGGTTGCCGTCGCGCTCGTGTTCGTAATGGTTTCACAGTGTCTGAAAGAAGCTGCAATTTTGCAGGATGAGAGCGATTGTACGTTATGATAGTCATAAATCTGGATATTATGCTGGCAAAGCGCAAGATGAGCGTGACCGAACTGACCAAGCGTGTCGGGCTGACGATGGCGAATATTTCGCTACTTAAAAACGGTAAGATCAAGGCGGTGCGCCTCTCGACGCTCGACAAGATATGTCAGGTTCTCGACTGTCAGCCGGGCGACATACTCGAATACCGCCCCCTCTGACGGCGAGTGAATATTTTACGCTTTAATTAAAAAGGGCAATGTCAAAGATATTTGCGCGATTGACTAATATGCTGTATTGAATGTGGCGGCGCGGTCTGTTATAATTAAAAAAAACAGACGGAGAAAGTCAATGAAAAAGAGAAAAATCGTCGATACCGTGCTCATCGCGCTTGCCTCGCTTATCGGGGCGGCGGGCGTAATTCATACGGCGATCGGATATGCCGAAATGTATGTTGCCTCCTCGCAGATGCACACTTCCGCGCCCGCGTGGGTTGCGCTCTTTATCTTCGTGCCCTACGCGCTGGGCATTGTCGCGCTGATTGCCGCGCTCCTTATAATCAGGGCGGTGCGGCGCAGAAAAAATAATCTTGCGCACGGCGCAGAAAAGTGATATAATCTCGGTATGGACGAAAAAATTTTTATGGCCGAGCTGGGCGACAGAATGATTGCGCTCCGAGAAAGTCGGGGCTGGTCGCAGGACGAGCTCGCCGAAAAACTTAACGTGTCGCGGCAGACGGTCTCCAACTGGGAGAACGGCAAGGTCAGGATAGACATTGTCAAGGCGAGCGAGGTCGCCGACGTGTTCGGCATTACGCTCGACGAGCTGTGCGGCAAGTGCATCGCGCCCGACGATCAGAATGCCGCGCGGGAGGTGGCCGCAGAGACGCCCGACGGCAAAGCAAAGGAAAAAAGGCACAGAAAATCGATTATAGCGCTGTTGGCGGCGGTCATGGCGGTATTCAGCGTTCTGGGCGTATACGGCATTATACAGGCGGCAACGGGCTCTGACGAGCGCCCCGTAAGTTCGGTAATTTCGCTCTCGCCCTACGCCGCGGGGGTGCTGATATTCGTTGTAGCGGTGGTCGCAGTCGTCGTCTGCGCCGTTCTGCTCGTGCGGTATATCGACAGGACGAGATGATTATTTTCGGTTAATGGTTAAGGCGGGCGACATTCCCTCAAAGGAATGTCGCCCGCCTCGGTTTCAAAGGTATAAATATGGCTTTTGCAGGCTCTTTGTCCGTTCGGCAATATAATTAAAGCGCATAGTCGGACAGGCGACTGTCAGAATAATAACCGCTTTTAAGCGAGCCTGAAAAGCGCGGGCAAAAGATTTAATTGCGGTCGCTCGGCAACGAGCGGGGGGGGAGCGCCTTATTATTGCTGTTCGGGGAACAGGTATTTTTCGACGAGCAGGGCGCACTGATAGATCTTATCGGCGCAGGGGCGGCGCTTATAGTATTCGGGGGTGCGCTCCTCGGGCTGTGCGGAATTGTCCTTGGGCAGCGCCGCGCCCAGAAGGTCGGCGCAGATGACGCTGCCGTTATTCGCCTTGAATTCCTCCGCCATAAGACGAATGACGGCATAAAGTTCGCCCCTGCCTTTGAGGTCGCCGCCCTCGCCTGAGGACATTTTAAGCCCGGCAAGAAGTGCCATTGCCGAGACTGCGCCGCAGGTCAGCCTCATTCTGCCCGTGCCCGCGCCCAGCCCCTCGCAAAACTTCATAGCCGTCTTTGCGTCCATGTCGAAAAGGTCTATGAACGCCCCGACGACCGACTGGCTGCAATTATATCCCTCGAAAAACAGTTCTCTTGCCCTGTCCGCGCGCTTGCCCATAAAGATAATCTCCTTTTAATTTCGCATATATTATATCACCTGCCCGCCCGCCTTGCAAGCTTTTGCGCGTACAGCGCGACATTGACAACGCCTCGCCGTTATGCTATAATAGACGAGCAGGCGGGTATCGCCTGCGCAGGGGGAAATTTATGGAGGACGACATCGGCTATACCGAAAGCGGCGGCGCTCTTGTCGGCGACGATGAGGAATATTCCTATTCGGGCTATTCCGACGATAGTCAAGCGCGGGCGGCGACTTCGGTAGATCCCGCATATTACGCGGGTGACGACGAAGATCATTCCTATACGGGCTATTCCGACGAGGATATCGAACGGTTTGCGGGCGAGGCGGCGGTGACCAACGCGCTGCGTTCGGGCGATTTTATAGTTGAGGAATTTTCGCCCGTATCCAACGCCAAGGCCGTGCATAAATTCGCGCACCTTTCCGAGGATAATGCGCTCTATATTCTTTCGACGATCTATATTGTCGTGGGCATACTGTGCGTCAGCATTGCGCCGCAGATGAGCTATGCCCTGCCGTATATCGTCGGCGCGCTCATGGCGGTGGGCGGCGTTATGAGGTTTATCTTCGCCGTCATTCAGAAGGAATACGTGCATACCCATTCCAACAAGACGGCTTCTTCGCTCATCCTGATGGCGCTGTCCGTCATCATTCTCATCGACAGGGAGTGGGCAAGCGCTTTCATACCGACGGTATGGGGCATTTTAGGGCTGTTCGAGAGCGCGCACGCCTTCAACCACGCTTTCAGCCGAATTGCGAGGGGAATGAATTGTTCGTACTACCTCGTTAAGGGCATAATAGAGCTCGTGCTGGCGTTCCTTTTGATGTACGATCCGCTTCACCACATAAATCTGCATATAGTGGTGTTCGGCATACAGCTTATTTTCAGGGGGCTGACTTCCATACCCGCCCTCAAACGACTTTTGAGCAGAAGGTGATTTTATATGGCAATTTCTCAGCTTGATTTAATGCGGCTCGCCTCGGCGTTCGAGGGCGAGTTTGATCCCGCAGACTTTTCCGAGGAGGAGCTCGGCGAGTTTCTCGGACTTATCGAGGAGGGGGACAGCGTCGACGAAATACGCCGCAAGTACTTCGAGTACTATGACGACGTCAAGGACCGCACCCTTTCCACCCACAAGTGGAGCGACTGAAAAAACCGCGTTGATCGCGGCATATATGCGGGGCAATAGTAAAAGGAGCGCCGCCGCCCGAAAGACTTTTCGGGCGGCGGCATACTTTTTGCGCCTGATTTTCGCCATGCGTGATATTTTATTCGGCTTATACGGCTATCGCGCCCCTTTCGTGGGGCTTATTGCCTGTCCGCGCTACCCAGAAATGCGCATTGAACGGCGCATATATGCGGGGTAATCGCAACGAGCGGCTTTCAGCGGGCAATATTGCCCTTAAACCTGCCCGCGACCTAAAAAACGCGTTGATTGCGGCATATATGCGGGGCAAACGGCGAAATAAGGCAAAATAAAAACCCCTCCCGAGGCGGGAGGGGTAAAATGCCTGTTTACATTACGACTATGTTGCTGTCCTCAAAGATTGTCTTATATTCCTTGGGGAACTTGTCGTCGGTGATGAGCACGTCGATGTCCTCGATATGCGCGAAGGTGTAGGGGTTGATCTTGCCTATCTTGGAGCTGTCGAGCATCATGTAGACGTGTCTTGCCTTCTGGAATACCTGCTTTAAGAGGTCGCTCTCTATCTGGCTGTTGCAGGAGAAGCCGTTTTCGGGGGTGAACGCCGTCGCGGAGACGATCGCAAGCTCGAAATTGGTTGCGGCGAAATACTCCTTAGCGGCGGGGGAAGCCGTCGAGAGGTTGTCCTTCATCAGCTGACCGCCGACGACGGTAATCTGCACGTTCTTCTTCTGCGCAAGTTCCATTGCGACGGCAATGCCGTTGGTAAATACGTTGCAGGCAATGTCGGGCATTTCCTTGGAGAGGTACATCGCCGTCGTGCCGCCGTCGAGGAAAAGAGATATGCCCTCGTCGATGAGAGAGGACGCCTTCTGTGCGATGACTATCTTCGCGTCGGTGTTTATCGTCGTCTTCTTGGTGTACGCCTCGCCGGAGACTTTCTGCACTTCTTTTACGGACATGGCGCCGCCGCGGATGCGGATAATTCTGCCGTCTTCTTCAAGCTGATAGAGGTCCCTTCTGAGCGTCATCTGGGAAACGCTTGGGAACTCTTTTTCCAGCTGGTCAAGCGACATCTTGCCTCTTTTGTCAAGAATTTCAGCAATTTCTTCAATTCTCTCACGCTTCATAACACAATCTCCTTTTGTTAATTGCTAACAGATTTGTAATCTCTTTATATTCATTATAATACAGTGTAATCGTAAAGTCAAGAATATGATGGTGCAAATAAACATACAATGTTGCTAAGGTGTGAAAAAATTTCAGTAAAAGGCTGTGAAATTATAAAAACAATCAACTATATATAAAAGTTGATTTTTTGCGGAAATTATAATATAATGGTACCGCTTATGGGTAAACTTAAAAATGTAAAGCTGCCTGCGGCGGCGATAGTCGCGCTCAGCTTTTTATTCATCATAGCGCTAGGCACGGGGCTGCTTTGCATACCTGCCGCGGCGACCGAAAAGACGGGTTTTTTAGACGCGCTTTTTACCGCGACCAGCGCGGTATGCGTTACCGGTCTGACTATCGTCGATACTTATTCGCATTGGTCGCTCTTCGGGCAGATTGTCATAATCGCGCTTATTCAGATAGGCGGGCTGGGCTTCATCACCATACTGTCGATGATAATGCTCAACACCAAAAAGCACACCAGCCTTTCGGAGAGAAAGCTGGTCATGCAGTCGGCGGGCGGCGCGACGCTCGCGGGGCTTAAAAAACTTCTCAAATACATTCTCATCGGCACGGCCTCGTTCGAGGCGGTCGGTGCGTTTGTGCTCTGTTTTTCGTTCGTACCCGTATACGGGTGGGGGCTGGGCATCTGGCAGGCGATATTCACCTCCATTTCGGCGTTCTGCAACGCGGGCTTCACCATAACCGACGCAAACGGTACGCTCTCGCTGTGCGCCTTCGTCGGCGATCCCGTTGTGTCGATAACCGTAGTGCTGCTCATAATTATCGGCGGCGTGGGCTTCTTCGTCTGGGCGGACGTCGTAAAAAACGGCATACACGTCTCCAAATATTCGCTGCACTCCAAGATAGTGCTTATTGCCACGGGCGCGCTCGTGCTGCTCGGCTGGTTGCTCTTTGCTCTCATAGAGTGGAATAACCCTCTGACCATCGGCGAGGAGAGCGCGGGCACTAAAATTTTGGCCGCGCTGTTTATGTCTGTTACGCCCCGAACGGCGGGCTTCAACAACGTCGACTATGCAAATATGACCTCGGCGGGCATACTTTTAAGCGATCTTCTGATGTTCATCGGCGGCAGCCCCGGCTCGACCGCGGGCGGCATAAAGACGACGACCGCCGTCGTATTCCTGTTCACGGCAATCGCCGTTGCGAGGAGGAGGGATGAAATACACGTATTCAAGCGCCGCTTTGAAAAGGACGTGGCAAGTCAGGCCTGCGCCGTCGTCTGCCTGTATCTCTTTCTCGTCGTCGTAAGCTGCCTCATAATCTGCGCGGCTGAGGGCGACGCGTTCACGCTGGAGGAGGTCTCCTTCGAGGTGCTCTCGGCGGTCAATACGGTAGGGCTTTCGATGGGCATAACCGCCGACCTCGGCACGCTTTCCAAGATAGTTTTAATGTTGCTCATGCTGCTCGGCAGGGTGGGCGGATACACGTTCATATTGCTTTTCGCGGGCGAGAAAAAACCTGTTACCATCTCGCGCGTGCCAGAAAGAATTATGGTAGGTTAACGGGAGGAGAAGAATGAAAAAATCGGTTCTTATAATTGGTATGGGCAGGCTGGGCAGTCATCTTGCCGAAAAGATGCAGGACCTCGGCCACGACGTAATGGTGCTCGACAACAAGGAGGAGCGCATAAGCCGCCTCGCTTCGCGCTTTGCCGACGCGAGAATTGCCGAATACACCCACGAAGAAGTGCTGTCGGAGCTGGACATTCCCTCTTTCGACATCTGCTTCGTCACCGTCGGCGACAACCTCGAAGCGTCGATAATAACGACGATAACGCTCAAAAAACTCGGCGCGAAGTACGTCGCTTCCCGCGCGAGGGACGACATTCAGTGCGAGATACTCAAAAAGGTGGGCGCGGACGAAATAATCTACGCCGACGGCGAGACCGCCGACAAGCTCGCCATCCGCCACAACGGCAACAATATCTTCGACTATATCGGGCTGACCGACGGCTACGCCATATTTGAAGTGCCCATTATGAAGGGCTGGGAAAACAAGTCCATTTCCGAAATAGACGTGCGCAAGAAGTACAGGATAAACATAATCGCCATAAAGCGCGGAAAGGAGCTCGATCCTTCGCCCATGCCCGACTTCGTATTCAGAGAGGGCGACCATATTTTCGTCATGGGCAAATCGCGCGACGTATTCAAAATGTCGGCAAAAACCTGATATTTTAGTTGCTTTTTTAAGCGGCTATGGTTTATAATATATAAAATTTCAAAACCCACGGGGCGGAAAAAACTTTTGCCCGCTTAACAAAGAGAGGGGAACAACCTGCTGAAAGTTCCCTTTAAGCGAAAGAGCGTATGCGCCGTCCCCGAACGCGCTACTGCGTTCAGGTCGGGTTAATACCCCGCGGAATTCTCCCCGTAAGCGAGACGGACGAGGCCGCTGTTTTTGGCGGCGAAGTAAAGTGGAACAGCGACATTGCGCCTTTACATATATATGTAGAGGCGCTTTTTTATTGAGGGCGCAACGGAGTTAAGACAATGTTTTTCAAGAGACTGAGAATGGATATAGACGCTGCCAAGCGCAACGATCCCGCCGCCCGAAGCAAGTTCGAGATTTGGCTGACTTATTCGGGCGTCAAGGCGCTTTCGCGCCACAGACTGGCAAATTTTCTGTACAGAATACACCTCAAACTGCTGGCGAGAATGGTCAGCCAGTGGACCAAGTTCGTGACGGGCATCGAGATACACCCCGCCGCGAAGATAGCCCCCGGCGTATTCATCGACCACGGCGAGGGCGTCGTCATCGGCGAGACGGCGGAAGTAGGCACGGGCACCGTGCTCTATCAGGGCTGCACCCTCGGCGGCACGGGCAAGGAGGAGGGCAAGCGCCACCCGACGGTGGGCGAAAACTGCGTAATCTCGGCGGGCGCCAAGATACTCGGCAACATTACGATAGGCGACTATGCCAAGGTCGGCGCGGGCGCGGTAGTGCTGCGCAACGTGCCCCCTCACGCGACGGTCGTCGGCGTACCCGCGCGGATAGTCAGGATAGGCGGCAGCAAGGACTGCGTCGACCTCGTGCAGGAAAAGGAAGATCCCATGCTCAGGGAGCTGTGCGCCCTGAGAGAGCGCGTAATAGCGCTCGAAGAAAAATTAGAGGCAATCGGAAAGGTGAAAGAAGATGAGAATTTACAACACTCTGACAAGGACTAAGGAAGAATTTACTCCCCTCGAGGAGGGAAAGGTGAAGATGTACGCCTGCGGAATAACCGTCAGCGGCGAGGCGCATATCGGCCACGGCTTTCAGGCGCTCATTTACGATATAATAAGGAAATACCTCGAAAAGAAGGGCTATGAAGTTACTTACGCCCGCAACTATACCGATGTCGACGACAAGATAATCGCCCGCTCCAGGGAGACGGGCATACCCGCGGACAAGTATGCCGAAATGACCATAGAGAAGATCGACGAGGTCATGCGTCAGATGGACATCGACGATCCCACGGTATGGCTCAAAGCGACCGAAAATATCGGCAACATAATAGACTTTATAGAAAAGCTCATAGAAAAGGGACACGCCTACCCCACGCCCTGCGGCGACGTGTATTTCGACGTGTCGAGCTTCAAGGGCTACGGCTGCCTTTCCAACAGGACGGTGGAGGATATGCTCGACGGCGTGAGAATAGAGAACGGCGAAGAAAAGCGCAACCCCGCCGACTTCGCGCTGTGGAAGGCGGCGAAAGAGGGCGAGATCAGCTGGAAGTCGCCCTGGGGCGAGGGCAGACCTGGCTGGCATATAGAGTGCTCGGCGATGAACCGCGCGGCGTTCGGCGATCAGATAGACATTCACGGCGGCGGCAGGGACCTCATATTCCCCCACCACGAGAACGAAATAGCGCAGACCGAAAGTCTTACGGGCAAGCGCTTCGTAAAGTACTGGACGCATAACGGGCTCATCAAGGTCAACGGACAGAAGATGTCCAAGAGCCTCGGCAATTCTCTGCTGCTCGAAGACCTGCTCAGAAAATACACCAACGAGGCGATAAAGTTCGCGCTGCTCTCGACGAGCTACCGCAACGACATAAACATTACCGACACGCTGTTCCCCGAGGCGGAGAGACACCTCTCGGAGTTCTACCGCATAATCGCCGCCGTCGAGGAGAAGTTCGGCAAGGGCGAAAAGGGCAACCCCGAAATAGACGAGCGCTTCGACAGGTGCATGGACGACGACTTCAACACGGCGCTCGCCATATCCGACCTGTTCGGGCTGTTCAAGAAGGTCTCGGCAAAGCTCGCGGCGGGCGATGAAAGCTGCGCCGACGACGTAAGGCAGATAAGGCAGACCTATTCGCTCCTCGGGCTGTTCAAGAAGGACGCAAAGCAGTACTTCGCCGAAGTCGAGGCGAGAAAGGACGGGGAGGAGATACCCGCCGAAATAGCCGAACTCGCCGAACGGAGATGGCAGGCGAAGAAGATGAGAGATTTCGCTACCGCCGACGAACTGAGGAAAAAGCTCGACGAGGCGGGCTATGCCGTAAAAGACGCAAAAGACGGCTATTCGGTCAGCAAGAAATAGTTGACAACGCGCCAAAATATAATATAATTATGTAATGTGCGAAAACAGCCGGACACTTAAAATGCAGACAGGCAACAAGGTAGACAATATGAAAAATTTTACCAGCGAAAGTTTAAGAAAATTATATCTCGACTTCTTCAAGAGCAAGGGACACGCCGTAATAGCTTCGGCTTCCCTCATACCCGAAAACGATCCCACCGTGCTCTTTACCACGGCGGGCATGCACCCGCTCGTGCCCTATCTCCTCGGCGAGAAGCACCCCGCGGGCAAGCGCCTCACCGACGTGCAGAAGTGCGTCAGGACGGGCGACATTGACGAAGTCGGCGACTCTGCCCACTGCACTTTCTTCGAGATGCTGGGCAACTGGTCGCTCGGCGACTATTTCAAGGAGGAGATGATCCCCTGGTCGTTCGAGTTTCTGACCTCCCCCGAATATCTCGGCATACCCGTCGAGGACATAGCCGTAACCTGCTTTGCGGGCGACGAGGACTGCCCTAAGGACGAGGAGAGCGCCAATAAGTGGCTGGAATGCGGCATACTCCCCCAGAATATATACTTCCTGCCCAAGAGCGGAAACTGGTGGGGCCCTGCGGGTACGACAGGTCCCTGCGGTCCCGATACCGAAATGCACATCATAAGAAATCACGCGGAGGCGGACAAGCTCGGCCCCGATGACTTCGACAAAGCGCCTGCGGGCACTTTCCTCGAAATCTGGAACGACGTGTTCATGCAGTACAACAAGAACGAGCAGGGCAAGTACGAGCCCCTGAAACAGCGCAACGTCGACACGGGCATGGGGCTTGAAAGGACGCTGTGCATACTCAACGGCAAGGACAGCGTGTACGAGACCGACATCTTCGAGAAGGCGATAGCCAAGATAGAGGAGATAACGGGGCTCAAATACGGCGCGGACGCAGCCACGACCAAGGCGTTCAGGGTGGTGCTCGACCACGTCAGAACGGCTACGTTCATGATAGGCGATACCAAGGGCATAGTTCCCTCGAATACCGATCAGGGCTATATATTGAGGAGAATAATAAGGAGAGCCGTGCGCTTCGGCAGGAACATAGGTCTCCCGCAGGGCGCGCTCAACGAGGTCTCCAAGACGATAATCGAAAAATATGCCGACGTATATCCCGAACTCGTCGCAAACGCGGCAAGGATAGAGGAGGAGCTCAACAAGGAGGAGGCAAAGTTCTCCAAGACGCTCGCGCAGGGCATTAAGGAATTCGAGAAAGTTGCGGCTTCTCTGCCCGTCGGCGGCGAGATAGACGGCGTTACGGCTTTCCACCTCTACGACACCTACGGCTTCCCCGTCGAGATAACGCAGGAAATGGCCGCCGAAAAGTCGCTCAAAGTCGACGTCGAAGGCTATGAAAAGGCGTTCAGGGAGCATCAGGAGAAGTCGAGGGCGGGCAGCGAACAGAAATTTGCCTGCGGCCTCGCCGACCACAAGGAGGAGACGACTAACCTGCACACCGCAACCCACCTTCTCCACGCGGCTCTGAAAAAAGTCTGCTCCGAGGATATCGAGCAGAAAGGCTCTAACATAACCGAGGAGAGGCTGCGCTTCGACTTCAACTTCGCGCGCAAGCTCACGCCCGAGGAAGTCAAGGCGGTCGAGGACATGGTAAACGGCGTAATAGCCGCCGACCTGCCCGTAGTGATGAAGGAAATGACGCTCGAAGAAGCTAAGGAGCAGGGCTTCACGGGGCTGTTCGAAAGCAAGTACGGCGAAGTGGTCAAGACCTATTCGATAGGCGATTTCTCCAAGGAGATCTGCGGCGGACCTCACGCCGCGCATACGGGGCTTCTCGGCACGTTCAAGATTGCCAAGCAGGAGAACGTATCCGCGGGCGTAAAGAGGATAAAGGCCGTCCTCATCAAGTAAAAATATTGACAAGCGCGTTTACCCTGTCTTTTGCGACAGGGTAAATTTGACAATTGAAGCGGCTTTAAAAAAAATATTTTAAATTTATAAAAAACTTTGTAAACCGCACTCAAAACGGCTTGACAGAAATTTCATTTAATAATAAAATAGTTTTACATTGACGGGAAAAAGAAAAAATTCGGTTAAAAATATGCCGATTTCCGAGTGAATTCGGTAAGGAGAAAACAATGAAAACCTATATGGCAAATGCCCAGACAGTTGAAAGAAAGTGGTACGTTGTCGACGCAGCAGGCGTCCCTCTGGGAAGACTGGCTTCCAAGGTCGCTGCAATACTTCGCGGCAAGAATAAGCCTACTTTTACGCCCAATGTAGATTGCGGCGACTTCGTTATAATAGTAAATTCCGATAAGGTAGTTCTTACCGGTAAGAAGCTCGAAGATAAGTTCTACAGATATCATACAGGCTATATCGGCGGTCTTAAGGAGATTTCCTATAAGAAGATGCTCGAGGAAAAGAGCGACCTCGCCGTATACGAAGCCGTAAGAGGTATGCTTCCCAAGAACTCGCTCGGCAGAGATATGATAAAGAAGTTAAGGGTTTATAAGGGAGCAGAACACGCTCACGCTGCACAGAAGCCCGAAGAACTCAAATTATTTTAAGGTAAGAGGTAAGGAATATGGCTAAGGCTAATTTAAAGAAAAAGTTGCAGTTTTGGGGAACGGGCAGAAGAAAGAAGGCAATTGCCAGGGTACGTCTCATTCCCGCAGGAAGCGGCACTATCGTTATAAATGACAGGGCTTTTGAAGATTACTTCCCTCAGGCGCTCGTGCAGTATCAGGTAAAGCAGCCCCTTGCGCTTCTCGGCGTTGAAGGCAAGTACGACGTAATGGTCAACGTATACGGCGGCGGCTATACCGGTCAGGCAGGCGCTATCCGTCTCGGCATTGCGCGCGCTCTGCTTCAGGCAGAACCCGATTGCCGTCCCGCCCTCAAAAAGGAAGGCTTCTTAACCCGCGATCCGAGAGTCAAGGAGAGAAAGAAGTACGGTCTCAAAAAGGCTCGTCGCGCTCCTCAGTTCTCCAAGAGATAATTGCGGAAAAATATGTATTTTCAAAGGTATCGCTTATGCGGTACCTTTTTTTGTTCTTTGATCTTTCTGCTCTATGGGGCGGCTTTGTGGGCCTTTCAAGCAAAATAATGCCCGTCTCCTGTTCAGGGATTACAAAAAAGGTTAAATTTTTTCCCGATTGTTATTGACTGTACACAAATAATTTCGTATAATTATTCTATCAATATTATAATTGCTCCGTGTGCTATGCGGGGCGGTTAAGGGGAGAAAAGAATGAACAGACTGACAAAGTTACTTTCCGTGTTTGTCATTGCAAGTACGGTATCGGTCGGCGCGTTCGGTCTCGCAGGGTGCCATAAGCACACCTTCGACGAGGAGAACTGGAAGACCAGCGAAACGCAGCACTGGCATGCAGCCACCTGCGAACACGCAGACGAGAAGAAAGACCTCGGAAATCACGTCGACGCAAACGACGACGGCAAGTGCGACGTCTGCGACTATCAGATGGATGAAGAGCCGCCCGCACACGAGCACACATATTCTGACGAGTTCACGGCAAAGGACGAAACGGGACACTGGCGCCTGCCCACCTGCGACGACACGACCGACGGCATAGACTTTGCCGCGCACGTCGATGAAAACGGCGACGGAAAGTGCGACGTCTGCGGCTATGAAATGGAGAAGCCGCACGAGCACACCTATTCGGACGAGTTCACGGCAAAGGACGAGACGGGACATTGGCGCCTGCCTACCTGCGACGACACGACCGACGGCATAGACTTTGCCGCGCACGTCGATGAAAACGGCGACGGAAAGTGCGACGTCTGCGGCTATGAGGAGGGCGTAACCCAGATCTCGACGGTCGAAGACTTCCTCGCATTCAGATTAAACCAGAACCTTTCGGGTACATATAAACTGACAAACGACATCGATCTTAGCGGAATTGCCATCGAGGACGATGCTAAGGCGGTAATAGGCGCGGGAGTGGTATTTGACGGCAACGGCTATACCATAAAGAACGCGACCTACGCGGCGGGAACTTCCAAGGTCGGACTTCTCTGCAAGACCATAAGCGACGGCACCGTTCAGAACGTCAAGTTCCTCAACTGCTCGGTAACTTCGGGCAGCGAGTCGGCGGGTATTCTTGCGGGTACCTGCGAGGGTACGAGCACTATCTCCAAGATAGAGTTCAATTCCTGCTCGGTTTCGACGACAGGCAATTATGCGGGACTTCTGTTTGCGAGAAATGAAAAGACCGCTAATATAACCATTTCCGAGATAACGACCAAGAACGGCTGTATTGCTTCCTGTTCGCAGTACGGCGGTCTGCTCGTCGGCGATATCGTGGGCACTACGACCATAAGCTTCAAAGACCTCGACGTTGCGGGCGAACTTGCGGGCTCTAAGGGCAACGGCGCACTCATTGCAGGTCGTACGCGTGCGGGCGCAACCGTCTCGGTTGAAAATGCGGTAATCGACTGTACGGTAAACAACCCCACCAACAACGCAATAATTTCGGGCAACGGCGCTTGCACTTCGCTGACCGTCAAGAACGTGCTCATAGTAAGCTCTAACAGCGCGCTTATTGCAAAGTCTGCACCCGCGGCAAGCAGCTATGAAAATATCGTCGCCGTTGCGGGCGTTACCGTGACGGGCGCGACGGGCGTCGGCACGGACAGCGCGGAATATCTTCGCGACACGCTCGGCTTCGACTTCGAGAATGTCTGGACGATAGATGAGGGCGACTATCGCCTCAAATCCGCTTCGACCAACAGCAAGAGCGAAGATGCAACCATAACGACTATTGACGCAAATGCGGGCAACGCCACCGTAAGGTTCAAGCAGGGCGAAGCGTTCAGTTCGGCAGGGCTCGTAGTAATGGGCACCTATTCGGACGGCGTCATGCTCGTGCTTGCAGAGGGCGTGGACTATGAAGTAATTTCGACCGACTTCAAGAGCGATACGGCGGGCACCTATACGATAACCGTAAAATCGCTCGAAGACGATAGCAAGACGGATACCTATACCGTCACCGTAGTTTCCGAGACGGGCTTCAAGGTATATGACGAGTTCATGACTCACGTTTACAGGGTGGGCGACAAGCTCGATAAGGAAAACCTCGTAGTCAAGGCGGTCTGGAGTGACGGAGTTGAGGAAGAACTCGCCGCCGACCAGTATGATATAGCGGGCGACTATAACCTGAACGCCGTCGGCAATTATACTGTTCTCATCTCTTACGGCAGCTATGAAGCGGTTGCGGTAGAGATTGACGTACTCGGCAGCATACCCGTACCCGTGGACGGCAAGGTTTACGTCAACGTAGACGCGTCGTTCGATCAGGCGGAAGGCACGGAAGTTGCGGGCGTCGAGACGTTCAGCAACCTGACCGACGCTATCGACTTCCTCGAAGGCTGCAAGCTTGAAAGCGGCGTAACCAAGGTAATATACGTTGCCGAGGGCACTTATAACGAAAAGGTTACGACTTCTCTCGATAACCTCACCCTTATCGGCGAGGGCGTCGGCAAGTCGATACTTACCTATTCGGCTGTCGAATCGACCGTAAATGTCGTCGATGGTTCGGTTTACGGCCTCGACTGCGCAACCCTGCACGTCAACGGCACGGGCTTCAAGGCGTATAATATGGAGATAAGAAACGACTTCGACTATATCAACGACGCGTCGAAGGAATCTTCGCCTCAGGGACTTGCGCTTACCATTAACGGCGATCAGGCAGTCATTGCAAACAGCTATCTGTACGGCAATCAGGATACCCTTTACTTAAAGAGCGGCAGAGCATATTTCTACAACACGCAGATCGACGGCAATATCGACTTCATATTCGGCAATTCTAACGGACTTGCATTCTTCGACAACTGCACCATAAAGGCGATAAATAAGTCGACCAAGCAGGAGAACAACAACGGTTACGTCACGGCTATGAAGGCTGATGCGACCAACAAGCCCGACTATGGCTATATCTTCTACGAATGCGAGCTCACCGATGACGGAACGCTCAAAGACGGCTCTATGTCGCTCGGCAGACCTTGGGGCGCGTCGGCAACTGTTGCATATATCAATTGTAACTTCTCGGCTGCTTACTCTACGCTCGCTTATGACGGCAGCGCAAAATCGCGCTGGTACGATATGAGCGGCAACCTGCCTCAGAACGCAGACTTTGTCGAGTACGGCTCGACGGGCGCGGGCGCTATAACCGAAGCGGTTACGGGCGGCTCGATCCTCACCGAGGAGCAGGCGGCAAACTATAATAAGTCCAACATATTCGCGGCTGTAAACGGCAAGTGCACGTGGTCTGCGGCGTGGGATTGCGACGCGGCACTCACCGCGCTCCTCGCGCTTTCGACTAAGGCGGACGCCGTTACGGACATCTATGTATCTTCCGACAGCGTAAGCGTGGAGGAGGGCAAGACCGCCGAACTGTGGATAAGCGTCACCCCTTGGAATGCACCCGACAAGGCGCTTGAAATAACCGTAGCAGATCCCACGGTGGCAACCTATTCGGACGGCGTAGTCAGCGGCCTCAAACAGGGTTCGACGACCATAACTGTCAAGTACGGCGAAACGCTCACCAAGACGGTCAATATTACGGTTACGGAAGCTATGCCCGAAGACCTTACGATTTATGAGACCGTAAAATATACCTTCGGCAACAGCGATTATGAAGAACTTACTGCTGGTTCTTCCAAGCTCATCGGACTTATGCTCATATCTGCGGGTGAAAATGGCTCGTTCGTAAAGCACAACGACGGCAGTAAGTACTATAAACTTACGGGTGACGCAACCATAGCTCTCGAAGTTACTGCGGGCTCTATCCTCAATTTTGTCACGTACGACAACGAACTTGCATTGACGCTCAATGGCAAAGACGTAACGGCAAACGGCGCATACGACAAGGCTTCGGGCGACTGCACTTATACCTATACTGTGGCAGAGGACGGCACGCTCGTGCTTTCGATCGCCAAGGACAAGAAGCAGCTCTATCTCACAAGCCTTCAGGTAATTGTTCCCATAACTGAGGACTATACTTATACCTATACTCAGGGCGACAAAGCTGAAGGAACGGCGGAACAGTCGACCTCGCTTGTAGAGTTCAGCAACTGCGTTGTCAACAATTCATGGCTCAGGTTTAACGGCGATGCGGCATATATCAAGTTCTATACCCTTGAAGGCGCTGTCATAACGGTTAATACCTATGACGATACGCCCTTAATGATCAACGGCGAGAGCGTAACGCCCGTAAATAAGGTTGCAACCTATACCGTAACCGAGACGGGTGCCGTGACAATTCAGCGCACGGCAGGACAAAACCTCTATATAAGCGGATTTAGCGTAAATTTTGAGGAGACCGAATGGACTTATACCTATACTTACGGCGGCGATAACGCATCGGTTTGGGACGCAAGCAATGTCGGATCGGCAACGAGCGATGATGCCGTTGCGGTTACGGGTGCGCAGGTTGACGCGGCTGGTAAGGCAATTGTCCTTACGCTTGATAAAGCTTGCACAAAGGCTACTGTTTCCATGACGGGCTTTACGAAGGCGACGGGCAACGATTATGCGCTTGTAAAGATTGATCTTCTTGACGACGCGGGCAATGTGGTAGGCACAATCAACGGAAAGGTTACAAAGTCAAAGCTCAACGGCGAATTTGTACTTGACAATGGCGGCGTTATCGAAAGCACGACTGCATTTACAAAAATCAGGTTCAGTTCCAATACCGTAGAGGGAAAGAGTAACTATTGCATAACTTCTGCAACTGTCAAGGTTGAAATCTGACGGTAATACAAAACAATGGTGAATGGGGCGCGCCGCAAGGCGCGCCCTTAACCTTTGCCGTGCGGGTGCGGCTGCGGCGGCAGAAGCCGTCGGCGGGGCGAGCGGTAAGGCAATATAGACAATTATAGTTACAACTTAAAACATTTTTTGTAATTTTTTTACAATTACATATTGATTTTCACCTCAGGGTATTGTATAATAAATGAGGTATACAGCGTATGCCGTTTAATTTTTTGCTGTAAAGCAAGGGGGATAAAGGAATGAAAAATGTAATAGTCGGTCAGTCGGGCGGCCCTACAGCCGTAATCAACGCCAGCCTTCTCGGCGTGTTCAAGACGGCAAAGGACAGGGGCGCGGATACCGTCTACGGAATGGTGCACGGAATTAAGGGGCTTCTCGATAAGGATATAGTCGACCTCTCCAAACAGATCAAGAACGATCTCGATATGGACCTTTTAAAGAGGACGCCGTCGTCCTTCCTCGGCTCCTGCCGCTATAAGCTGCCTAAGATAGAGGGCAACGAAAAGACTTACGACCAGATATTCGCAACGCTCAAAGAACTTGATATATATGCGTTCTTCTATATCGGCGGCAACGACTCTATGGATACGATTGACAAGCTGTCGAAATACGGCGCGAAGATAGGCAGCCCCATACGCTTCATGGGCTGTCCCAAGACGATTGACAACGACCTCGCCATAACCGACCACACTCCCGGCTACGGCTCTGCCGCAAAGTATATTGCCGCAACCACCAAGGAAATAATACGCGACGGCCTCGTATATGACTATCCCGTAGTCTCCGTAATAGAGGTAATGGGACGTAACGCAGGCTGGCTGACGGCTGCTGCGGCGCTCGCAAAGGGCGAGGACTGTGAAGGCGTCGACATGATTTATCTCCCTGAAAGAGTTTTCGACGTCGACAAATTCCTTGAAAAGACGGGCGAAAAGCTCAAAGAAAACCGCTCGCTCGTCATCGCCGTTTCGGAGGGTGTTAAGGTTGCCGACGGCAGATACGTCTGCGAACTTGCAGATCACGTCGACTATGTCGACGCATTCGGACATAAACAGCTTGCCGGCACGGCGAGATACCTCGCGGGCAAGGTTGCAGAAAAGTACGGCGTAAAGACGAGGGCGATAGAGCTGTCGTCGTTGCAGCGCTGCGCCGCTCACATAACCTCGCGCATAGACGTGACCGAGGCGTTCAACTCGGCAGGCGCGGCGGTAAAGGCGGCGTTCGAGGGCAAGACGGGCATGGTTGCCTGCCTTAAAAGGGTTTCGGAAGATCCGTATATGTGCATAACCGAACTCGCCAACGTCAGCGACATTGCAAACGTCGAAAAGAAAGTGCCCGACAACTGGATAACCGAGGACGGCACTTACGTCACGGCAGAGCTCATTCATTATATCCGCCCGCTCATTCAGTCGGAGATTACGCCGCTCTGGGTTGACGGACTTCCCCGCCATTTAAGGCTTGAAAAGTAAGCCTTTCGGCGTTTAAAGCCGCAAAGGGGGAATTTACTTTGGGTTACACGCGCCCGAAGCGCATAGTTTATGCGCTTCGGGCGCTTTTTCTTTTTCGCACAATGCCGCTTTTTCTGCTCTTATTGCGCTTTTCTTTTCCGCATAATGCCGCCCGTGTGCGCCGCGAAACTTGCTAAGGGCGGGGAGTATGCGGCGACGAAGCGCGTCTGCGCGCTCGGCTGGCTATCCTGTCGTGGTTTATGAGGAGGTCCTGCATTACCGCCCTGCCCGTGCCGTCGTAGGACGGAGGCGGCTCTGCCGAGGGAGGGGCGGGCGCGGCGGGCGCACTCGCCGCCGCGTCGCCATCCTTTGCGTCGGGCTCGGGCTGTGCGCCCGCAAGCGCTTTCAAAAGATTGAGAATTGCAAAGTTTTCCGTGAAATATATGCTCCTTGTCTTATTTTTTTGATTAAATCGCGCCGTTTTTTATTGCGTTAAATGCGCGGTTGTTGTATAATAACTGAGTATAGACAAAGTGTTATTGATTTGTCGAGAAAACAAACAACAACCTATCCGAGGATTTTATGCGTAAAAGGTTCACTAAAATTATATGCGCGGCGATTGCTACAATTTCCGCATTCTCGCTCGTCATCGCACCCGCGTGCAACAATTACAAGCGCACGGGCGTCGATAAGGACACGACTGCCGACAACGTAAGCAGCAACGGCGGCTTCCTCGTCGAAACCGGCGACTACGTCTATTTCGTCAACGGCGTAGCGTCCAATACCGACGACAATACCTTCGGCGAAGTAGTAAAGGGCTCTATCCAGAGACTTGCAAAGTCCGACATCGAGGAAGGCAACTACCGCAACAGCCAGACTATCGTGCCCCTCGTCGTCTATTCGGGCAGCCATGACGCGGGCATCTACATCTACGACGACTATATCTATTACACCACGCCTACGATCGAGATGAACGCCGACGGCGAAGTGCTCAACAGCCAGCTCGACTTCAAGCGCACCTCGCTCGACGGCTCCGAGACCATGTCCGACTATTTCTGGCAGAGCACCGACAATACCGTGGACTATCGCTATGTCGAGGTCGACGGCACGGTGTATATCCTCTACGCGATAAGCGAGAGCTTATACGGCAGCACGACGACCAACATTCACTCGGTAAACTGCGAGACCAAGGAAAATACCCTGCTTGCATATAACGTCTCGGAATACGTCTTCGATACCGCCGACGCGGAAAATCCCTACGTCTATTACACCATGGGCGTTACGCAGTACCTCGGTTCAAGCAACAGCATTTCGATGAGCTATAATCAGCTCTACAGGGTAAGGGCGGACGCAACCGAAAGCCCCAGAGAGTACGATTTCTCCTACGTCACCGACTATGACGCGGAGGAAGATCCGCTCTACGTCAACCTCGGCGATTTCGTATTCGACGGCATAGGCAAGACGCAGATTGAGACCGAGGGCAGACTTACCCAGTTCAACTTCGCATGGGGCAAGGACACCGAATACAAGATCAACAACTCTGAATATAAATATTCCTTAAAGAGCTATGAGGACGGCGTGCTCATCTTCACCCGCACGAGCAGTACGGGCAGCACCACGGGCAACAGCTACCGCCTGACGGACGAGACCATTCCCACGGCGGCGGACGGCAGAATAGAGGATAGCTGGGACGCGATTTACGCCAATTCCACGCTCACGCCCCTTCTCTACGGTTCGGATACCAACACCTACGAATATGTCGAGATTAACGGCAAACTGTGCGCAATTTTGGCGGGCTCTGACGGCATCACCGTCGGCGAAGTCGTAAACGGCGTGGTTGAAAATTCTTTCAGGCTGTCCGACGACGCTTCGGCAACCATACTCGACATCAGGGAGGAGCAGAACTCCGCCACCGAGAGCCACCTCTATATGTATTATTCGCTGACGGGCGGCAACGGCTACACCCTTTACAGGATAGCTATCGACGGCGACAGCGACGACTATAACAAGCTTTCGGAGGAGAGCACCTGGGACGCAACCTGGACTTACAGGGGCATAAGAATACTCGACCTCGACATTGCGAGCGGCTGGTTCATGCCGGAGTTTGTCGGCAACACGCTGTTCTTCGCAAGCGAGACGGACAATATGTCCGACTATAACTACATCATGGCATGCGACCTCGGTACGGATAGCGGCTACATGATGACCAACTCGCAGATCAACGACCTCAACGAGAAGTTCGAGGAAGTCAACGACAAGATCTACGACTATAACGACGAGACCAACGCCGACGGTTCGGCGGCTTACCAGTATCTCTCCGACGCGCTCAAATATCTCTACTTCACCCGCGACGAGGGCTATCTCGACGAGCTCATTCAGGCTTACGTCGACATTCTGGACAAGAGCGAAGAATATCTCTATTCGACGCGCTCCGCCGAGATCTATCACGAGTTCTACGACGTCGAGGAAGATTGGGCGGACTATGCCGACGACTATAAGATGATCAACGGCGAGAAGATCACCGCCAACTTTGCCGATTACTATTACACCGTCGCAGGCGTAATGAGCGAGGATGACGAGGAGGCGCTGAGAGAGTCTTACAGGTCCGAATACATGCAGGCATATCCTACGGACGATTCGACCTGGTGGGAGAAGCTCAGCACCGTCTCCAAGGTGTTCTTCATAATAGGTATGTGCGTTGCGGGCCTGGCGGTAATTGCAGGCGTCACCGTCCTCACGATATGGCTCGTAAGGCGTCACCGCAACAGACCTTCCCGCGAGGAGCGCAAGATGTTTGTCGATATTACCGACGACAAGGAGCTTGACGTCTACGGCGAGGACGACAATAACTGATAAAAATGACGACGGGCAGTTCCGATTTTTCGGGGCTGCCCCTTTTTTTACAAAAAAAATGATTATTTTTCGGTCTTTGGCTAAAATAATTTATTAAAACAGTTTACAAATTATTCAAATACTAATATAATGTTACAGCAATAAGAACTATTGATATAAAAAGTTGAGGGGGAAAACTTGACTATGGTAAAGTATATTAAATGTCCGAGGTGCGAACTTAACTATATCGACAGCGAGAAGCAGGAATATTGCGACGTGTGCATCGCCGAAATGAAGGGCAACAAGCTGGAGTTTGCCGACCTCGACGACGAGGAGCTCGAGGAGGAGCTTGAAAACGAAGCGGGCGAACTCTGCCCCGTCTGCGGCGTAAACCACATTCGCTTCGGCGAGACCATGTGCGAGAGCTGCCGCCAGAAGTCGGAGTACGAGGAGGACGACGACGTTGATCCTGATAAGGATGAGGAGTGGAAGAACTACCTCGACGACGAGGCCGACGATCTGACGCTCGACGACGCCGAACTCGATGAGGAGCTCAAAGAGGAGCTGGAAGAAGACGACGATTATGAAGATGAGGAGTCGGAGGAGAACGACGACGACTTCTTCGAGGACGTCGACGCGCTCGACGACGCCGACGAGGACTTCGACGACGATGACGACTTTGACGACGACGATGACGACGACCTGTTCTGATAAAATTTAATATATTGCGATTATTGCGTCCCGCCGGTTTCGGCGGGGCGCTCTTTCGTACTTGCGCGGACGCTCTGAAAGAGGGAACGGCTTTGCGCTCTGAAAGGGCTTCGGCGCGGGCGGGGGCAGATTTATTCTGCCCCCGCTGTATAAATTTGTCAGCCGTGGGTAAAATAGTATTATGATACGGCAACAGAAAACCATTGCGGAAATAAAAAAGAACATTCAGGAATGCTATATGCAGCCCGTAAGGGTGCGGCTCAACATGGGCAGGAATAAATACGTGACTTTCAGCGCGACGCTGTCGGGCATATATCCGTCGATATTCACCGTCGAGCCGCGGGACAAGAATTTTCTCGGCAAGACGAGCTATTCCTATTCGGAAATACTCTGCGGCAAGGTCTTTCTCTCGCCCGAGGCAATGTAAACGCGCATATCGCGGCGGCGGGCGGCATATAATAGCCTGTAATCAAAAAGGAGCCATTATATGTTGAATCCCACAGTTGTCACCAATAATTACAACAGCGCCGCTTTCCGTCTGGCAAGCCAGTCGATTGTAGAGTGCCGCTTCCCCCAGTCGACCGACATTTCGGAGATTATCGCCGTCAGCCCCCAGCTCAGCTGCGTGCTGTCGGAGGCGGCGGCAGGCAGGGCGAACTACGCGGGGCGGCTGGTGCTCTCCATCGTCTGCGCCGACGAGGAGGGTAAACTCTGCCGTATGCAGAAGGGTGCGGAATTTTCCCATTCCGCCGACGACGAGCGGCTTACTTCCTCGCATACCTTAACCACCCGCCTTGCCTGCGACAAGATAAGCGTGCGCAGGGAGGGTTCGTCCTTCGTCGTGGCGGCAATCGTCTCGGCGGATATATGCGCGTATATCCGCGGCGAGCGGAGCTACGTCACGGGCGCGGAGGGCGCGTTCCTCAACCTCAGACGCACTTCGTTCTGCTCGGTCATAAACTTTTCGGGCGAGAGCGAGGTGGAGGATAAGTTCGACGCGGACAGCGTTGCGGACATACTCGTGCCGTCGGCAAAGGCGGTCGTGCAGTCGGTCGTCTGCGGCACGGGCGAGGCGGAAATAAACGGCGAGATATATCTCTCGCTGTTCGCCATGCGCGGTCAGTCGCCCGCCACGCTCGAAAGGGTTATTCCGTTCAGAAGCGTCGTCGCCTGCGACGACTGTTCGCTCGGCAGACAGGCGATCGCCTTTGCCGAAATAAGCGACCTCAACGTCGCCGCGACGGTCAACGAGGAGCGCGGCAAGTGCGAGGTAGAGTTCACCTGCACGCTGGCGTTCAGCGGCAATATCTACGACGTCACCGAGGACGACGCCGCAGTCGACGCCTTCTCCTGCGATAACGAGCTTGAACTTGCCTTTTCGGATGAGGAATACGAGGAGTGCGGGGAGATCAAGGTATATACCCAGCGCGTCTCGGGGCTGGCGGCGACGAGCGGCAAGCTCGGCTATGACTGTCGTTTCGCGGCGGTTGCCCTGCCAGAGGCAGAGTGTGCGCAGGCTTCTTCGCCGAGCGCCGTCGAGGGCGTCGTAAGGGCGACGCTCGTCTACGAGCAGAACGGCGAGATGAGGAGCACGGTGTTCGAGCTGCCCTTTGCCGAACGGCTGGCGGGCATGGCGGACGACGGACAGAAGGTGCGGCTCGACTGCGCCGTCAGCGGCATTTCGGTGCGCCTTCGCGCCGAGGGAGAGGTCGAGGCGGAGGCGGTGCTCAAAATCTGCGCCGTCGTGACGAGGGAGAGAAAGATACGCTACATAAGCTCGATTGTCGAGGGCAGGGAAAAGCCCGTGCCTCTCGGTGCGCTGTCGGTGTGCTTCCCCGCGGCGGGCGACGGGCTGTGGGAGGCGGCTAAAAAGCTCTCTCAGAGCCCCGACGAAGTCGCCGCGCTCAACCCCTCGCTCTCCTATCCCCTGACGGGAAAGGAGCGGATAATAGTCTACCGTGCGCGGCAGGCGACGAAATAGTCTTGAATATGCGAGGCGGTCGGGCAATTTGCCCCGCCGCCTCTTTTTTTGTGCGCGTTTGTTGATAATGCGGCGGCGGTGTGCTATAATTGTGGCATGAACTATGTAAGAGTTAAGGCGTATGCCAAGATAAACCTCACGCTCGACCTCGTCGGCGCGGAGAACGGCTATCACCTCATCGACAGCGCGGTGACTACCGTCGATATTGCCGATACGATAACCGCCAAAAAGCGCAAGGACAAGCTCGTAAGCATAGAAATGCACGGCATGGGCAGCGAGAGTATTCCCTACGAGCTCAACAATGCCGCGCGTGCGGCGGAGGCGTTCATAAAGCTCACGGGCTCGGACGGCGCGTCTATCGCCGTGTGGAAGAATATTCCCATGGGCGCGGGGCTGGGCGGTTCGTCGGCGGACGTCGCGGGCGTACTCAACGCGCTCGCAAAGCTGTACGATATGGACGATCTGCCGCTTTTGAAGCGCATTGCGGACGCTATCGGCAGCGACTGCGGCTATATGCTGGGCGGCGGCTATGCGCGAATGCGCGGCAGGGGCGAGAAGGTCGAATATATCGACGGCAATTTGAAGCTCGATATAGGCATACTTCTGCCGCCCGACGGCGTTTCCACAGGCGAATGTTACAGGCTGTCCGACACGCTCGGCTCGCCCTCGCACTCCACGGACGAGGCGGTTGCCGCCATTCTCGCGGGCGATAAGGCAAGGCTGGGCGCGGCGCTCTCCAACGGGCTGTACGCCCCCGCAAAGGCGCTCAACCCGCAGGTGGAGGAGGCGTACGAGGCGCTCAGGGCGTTCGATCCGCTCGGCGTGTGCATGAGCGGTTCGGGCAGTGCGGTCTACGCCATATTTGAAAACGACCAATTTCTGAGGTACGCGGCGAGCAGATACCGCGGCAAGTTCCGCTTTATCCAGACCAAGACCTGCACCGCGACTGACAAGGAGAGATAATGGCAGAAGAAAGACTTTTGGACGACGACATTGACGGAAAGAGCAAATTCCGCATACTGACGGGCGACGACGGCGAGGATGAGCTGGTCATAGACGACGGGCGCGTCGAGCAAGTCGTCTTCGAGGTGGCGGGCGACGAGGAGCAGGACGAGGAAGATCCCGAAGTCGTGCGCGAGAGGCAGAAAAGGGAGGCGGCGGAGCGCGAGGAGAGAAGAAAGCAGCACCTTGCGCGCGCAGTTTCCGACCTCGGCGCTGGCAGGTTCTCGACAGCGCTCGAACACCTCGTCGGCGCGAGGGAATGCGGCGCGGGCGAGCGGGATACCGCGCTTTTGATAATGCGGGCGTACACCCGCGATTTTACCGATTTTACCAAGATATGCGAGGCGGCGGATTATGCCGACGAAGTTTCCGAATATTCCGACCGCGGCGAAAAAGACGCCGTGCTTGAACGCGCGGGCGGGGAATTGAAGAAGAATATCTCCGCTCTCGGCAGGGAGGTTGCCGCTCTCGACAAAGAGAACAGGGCGAAAAAGGCAGAACGCGGGCAGGAGCTTCGGGCGGCGCGCACGCGCGAGACGATTTTCTTCCTCTGTGCGCTCATACCCCTTCTTGCATGCGTGGTGCTCGCCGCCGTTTTCGGCGGAATGACGCACAGCTCGGAAAGTCAGGCGCTCGTCGCGGCGACGATAGTCTGCGCGGTGCTTGCCGTAGTTGCGGCTGGCGCGCTCATCTTTACGGGGCGCAGGCTGTCAAGGGCTATTTACCGCGTAAAACTCAACCGCAGCAATTCCTCGACTAAGCTCGGCAGGGAATTCAATCAAAAACAGGCGCGGCTTCGGGCGTTCACCGCCGTATATTCCGCGCTCAGGGACTGACGATATGATATATCTCGACCACGCGGCGACTACGCCGCTCGACAAAGAGGTGTTGGAGGAGATGATGCCCTACCTCACCGAAAATTACGGCAATCCGTCCAGCCAGCACTCGGCGGGCAGACGCGCCGCAAATGCCGTCACGGCGGCGAGGGACGAAATAGCCGCAATTATGGGCGTTTCCGCCGACTGCCTTTATTTCACTTCGGGCGGCACGGAGGCGGCGAATACCGCGCTCAAAGGCATCTGCGCCGCAAATAAGGACAGGGGCAGACACATAGTGCTGTCGGCAATCGAGCACCCCGCGCTCCTCGAGAGTGCGCGCGATATGTGCGCGTACGGGTGGGAGCTGACGCTCGTAAACCCCGATAGCGAGGGTATAGTCCGCGCGGGGGCGGTGGAGGCGGCTGTCCGCCCCGATACGGTCTTCGTCGGCGTAATGGCGGCAAATAACGAGACGGGCGTAATTCAGCCGATTGCGGACATATACGAGCGGGTTAAGAGCCGCGGGGCGTTCTTCTACTGCGACTGCGTTCAGACGGCGGGCGTATTGCCCTTTTCGCGCTTCCCCGCCGACGGAATGGGCTTCGCCGCGCACAAGTTCTACGGGCCTAAGGGCTTCGGCGGGCTGTACATGAAAAGGGGAACGCGCTTCGGGCGGCTGCTCTCGGGCGGCAATCAGGAGAGGGGGCTGCGCGCGGGCACTACTTACGTCGCGGGCGCGGTCGGCTGTGCCGCGGCGCTTCGCTTTGCCGTGCGCAACGCCGAGGAGAATAACCGCAGGGTTGCCGTCATGCGCGACGCTTTCGCCGCGCGCGTACTGAACGAAATCGACGGAACGGAGCTCAACGGCAGCGAGGAACAGAGACTGCCCGCAAACGCCAACATCTCATTCGACGGGTGCGACGGCGAACAGATAGTATTCGGGCTCGACCTCTGCGGGGTGGCGGCTTCGACGGGCTCTGCCTGCTCGTCGGGCGCGGTTACGCTCTCGCACGTACTGCTTGCAATGGGGCTGGACGAGCGGCGGGTTAAGTCCGCCGTGCGCTTCACCTTCGGCAAGGACAATACGCTCGGCGAGGCGATAGACGCCGCCGCAAGGGTTAAAGAGGTGGTGGAGCGCATAAGAACTTCACGCAAAAACGGGTGATCTCTGCCGCCGCTAAAACGCCGTAAAATGCCGTTCGTCGGCACATATATGCGGGGCAATCGCATTTTCGCGCATTTTCGTGTTTTTCCCGAAAAAATGCGTTGAACGCGGGATATGTGCGGGGCAATTGAATTTTATTGAAGATAAAGGCAGTGCGGACGAAATTTTCGTCCGCACTGCCTTTTTGCGATATTTATTTCCGCGCCGCCTGCTTTAAAATCAGCGGCAAAAAAACAGAAGCGACGCAAACACCAGGTCTACGCCGCTTCCGTATGATAAGGGGGAAAATTAATGAACTGTTTTAGCTGTAAACAGCTTGCCTTGCTGTTTACGTATACTATTATACCCATTTCACCTATAAAGTAAAATTTATAAATCAAAAAAATTAAAATATTCATAAAATAATACTTTATAGCAAAATTTGATTTTTTCTCGCAATTTTCATAAAATCAGCGCGAAAAAACCTTTCAATTTGAGAGAATTCACAGAAACCGACACAAAAGGCAGGCAAAAATCGTCGAAATTGCCGTCGAAATAAGGATAATGATGATGGGCAGAAGCCGCTTTTTCTGGCGGCAGGCGGCAAAATATACGGCGGAAATATAGAATACCGTCTCGCTCGAACCGTACAGCACGCAGGCACAGCGCGAAATGTAGCTGTCCGCGCCGTGGCTTTCAAGAATTTCCGTCAGGTAGGCGAGCGAACCGCTGCCCGAAAAGGGCTTGATGAGTATGAGCTTGGTAAGCTCTTTCGGTATTCCGAGCGCGCTCATTGCGGGCGAAAGCGCGTCCGTCAGCGCGGAGGCAAGCCCCGACCTTTCAAACAGCTGACACATAATGAATATGCAGATCAGCGTGGGGAGAAGCGTAAAAGTGAATTTAATCGCCTCGCCCGCCCCGCGCGAGTATGCCGAAAATATGTTGACGCGCTTTATGAGGGCGTAGACAAGGACGGCTATGAATATGACGGGAATGACGTATTTCACTTCTTTTTCCTCCGTGAAAGCGCGTCGGCGGCAAGGAACAGGGCGACGGCTATGCCCGTCGATAGCGCGGTGACGATGAGCGAGGGCAGGGTTATGTCGTGGGCGGCGGAGCTGCCCAGCGATGCGCGGAGCGCTATCACCGTCGCGGGTACGAGTTGCAGCGATGTCGCGTTGAGTATAAAAAGGAGGTTCTGCCCGAAGGCGTTGTCCTCGCCTTCCAGCCGCGCTATCGCCCTGACGGCGTAGGGGGTTGCCGCGCCGCCGATCCCTAAGAGGTTACAGCTTATGTTCATTGCGATATTCTCCGCGGCCTGGTCGTCGCCCGTGCGGAACAGCCGTTTGAGCGGCTTTCGTATGCGCCTTGAAAGACTGCGCGTCAGTCCGCTGTCCTCCGCAACAGCCGAAAGCCCCATCCAGACGGCGTAGATTAAAAACAGCATTGCCGCCGTGCGGACGGCGTTCTGCGCCCCGTCGGTCAGCGCGGGCAGGAACTGCTCCGGTTCAAAGAGCAGAAGTATTGCCGAACTTAGCGTGATAAGGGTAAAAACTGCGTTCATAGCCTATTTATATTTGCCGCGTTTGCCTATTATTCTTTACTTTTTTGTGTAAATATGGTATATTCTATGTCGAGAAAAAAAACTAAGCAAGGTCAAAGCGGATATGGAAAAGTATTATATCACTTCTGCAATAACTTACACCTCGGGCAAGCCGCACATCGGCAACACCTACGAGATCATACTGTGCGACGCGCTCGCGCGGATGAAGAAGATGCAGGGCTATGACGTGCTCTATCAGACGGGCACGGACGAGCACGGTCAGAAAGTCGAGCTCAAAGCCGAAGAAAAGGGCGTAACGCCCAAACAGTTCGTCGACGATATCGCCGCCGAAATCCGTCGGCTGTGGGACCTCATGGACGTAAAGTACGACAAGTTCATAAGGACGACCGACGACTATCACGAAAAGCAGGTGGCAAAGATCTTCAAAAAGTTCTTCGAGCAGGGCGACATCTACAAGAGCGCCTACGAGGGGCTTTACTGCACCCCCTGCGAGAGCTTCTGGACGGAGAGCCAGCTTATAGACGGCAAGTGCCCCGACTGCGGCAGGGAAGTCAAGCCCGCGCGGGAGGAGGCGTACTTCTTCAAGATGGGCAAGTATGCCGACAGGCTGGTAAAGCACATTCTCACCCACCCCGAATTTATCCAGCCCGTCGCGCGCAAGAACGAGATGATGAATAACTTTCTGCTCGCCGACGAGTTTATCGGCAAGTCCGACGAGGAGCTGCTTCGCGCAATCGACGACGGCACTATAAAGTATAAATTGCAGGATCTCTGCGTGTCGCGCACCTCCTTCAAGTGGGGCGTACCCGTCGACTTTGACAGCCGTCATGTCGTCTACGTCTGGCTGGACGCGCTGACCAACTATATCACGGGGCTGGGCTACGATACCGACAAATCGGACGAGAAGTACAATAAATACTGGCCCGCAAACGTGCACGTCGTCGGCAAGGACATTGTCAGGTTCCACACCATCTACTGGCCGATATTCCTCATGGCGCTCGGTGAGCCGCTGCCCGTGACGGTATTCGGTCACCCCTGGCTGTTGCAGGGCGGCGATAAGATGTCAAAGAGCCGCGGCAACGTCATCTATGCGGACGACCTCGCCTCGATATTCGGCGTGGACGCTGTGCGCTATTTCGTACTTCACGAAATGCCCTATCTCAACGACGGCATAATCACTTGGGAGCTCGTCGCCGAAAGGGTTAATTCCGACCTCGCCAACACGCTCGGCAACCTCGTCAAGCGCACGGTGGCAATGACCAATAAGTATTTCGGCGGAAAGGTTAAAAAGACGGGCGCGGAGGGCGAAGTTGACGCGTCGCTCAAAGAAGTCGTCGAAGGCGCGGCCGCAAAGGTTGCAAAGTGTATGGACGAATTCAGGGTGGCGGACGCACTCGACGCGCTGTGGACGGTATTCCGCCGCGCCAACAAGTATATTGACGAGACCTGCCCGTGGGTGCTTGCCAAGAACGAGGAGGATAAGCCCCGCCTCGAACAGGTGCTCTATAACCTCCTGGAGGCTATAAATATCGGCGCAAATCTCTTAAAGCCCTTCATGCCCTCGACGGCGGATAAGATTATTGCCGAGACGGGCGGAAAGGAGAGGGCGTTCGATACGCTCGGCGCGTTCGGTACGGCGGATGAATATTCGACCTGCGAAGCGCCCTCGACGCTGTTCGAGAGAATAAATTTCGAGGACATAAAACCTAAGATTGAGGAGATAGCTAAAAAGCAGATGGCAGAGGCAAATCAGGCTCCCGCAGAGGAGAAGAAGCAGGAAATAACCATAGACGACTTCGCAAAGGTCGAGATGAAGATAGGCACGGTAATCGCGTGCGAGGCTGTCAAAAAGAGCAAGCTTCTGCACGAGACCGTAAAAGTCGGCAACAAGACGCTGTCCATATTAAGCGGCATTGCAAAGCACTACACGCCCGAGGAGATGGTCGGCAAAAAAGTCGTCGTCGTCACCAACCTGCCCCCGAGAGAGATGAAGGGCATTATGTCCGAGGGAATGATCGTCTGCGCGGAAGCGCCCGACGGCACTCTGTCGCTCGTCTGCCCCGAAAAGGACGTACCCGACGGCAGTACGCTGGCATAATGTATATCGACGTTCACTGTCATCTCGACGGGGAGAATTTCGGCGATTTAGGCGCGCTCGTTGCCGAGTGCGCTGCGGCGGGCGTCGGTCGGCTGATCGTCGCGGGGTTCGATCTGCCCTCGTCGGAATACGGCAAAGAACTTTCTGAAAGGTTCGACGGCGTGTATTTCACGGCGGGCTTTCACCCGACCGAGCTTTCGGGCTACCGCGAGGGCGACCTTGAAAAGATAGAGCGGCTTGCCAAGCACCCCAAGTGCGTTGCCGTCGGCGAGATAGGGCTGGACTATCACTATCCCGACACCGACAGAGAGGCGCAGAGTGAGATATTTTTAAGACAGCTCCGCCTTGCCTCGTCGCTAAGTATGCCCGTGCAGATACATTCGCGCGACTGCGCGGAGGATATGCTTGGCATATTGAAGGCAAACGCAGAGCTTTTAAAGGGCGGCGCGCTCATGCACTGTTATTCCCACTCGGTCGAGATTGCAGAGCAGCTTTTAAAGTTCGGAATGTATTTCTCGTTCGGCGGCGCGGCGACGTGGAAGGGCTCTAAGCGGGCGAACAGGGTGATTGCCGCCCTCCCGCCAGAGCGTATTCTCACCGAGACGGACAGCCCGTATATGCCGCCCGCGTCGAAGTACGGCGCGTTCCCCAATACCCCGCTTTCCATACCCGAGATTGCGGCGCATATCGCCGATAGCAAGGGCATAGTACGGGGGCAATTTGAAAAAACGGCGTTTGACAACGCGCTTGCGTTGTTTAAAAAACTGAGATAACGACCGAAAGCCGAAGGCGTTTTTTGTGGCGGCCTCCGGCTTTTATAATCTTTCGTGCGCAATATAAGTTTTAATCCGCCGCGCGGACTTTATGCGGCGGGGCGAGGTGTAAATTATGGAAGACAGAACGGTTGCGGGCGTGCTGCGCGGCAATAACTTCTCCTTTAAAAAGCAGTACGGGCAGAACTTCATCTACGACGAAAAGCTGCTCGCCGACATTGTCGAGGGCGCGGGCGTGGACGGCGACACTACGGTAATAGAGATAGGCTGCGGCGCGGGTACGCTGACGCGGCAGATCGCCGCAAGGGCTAAGAAGGTCTACGGCTACGAGATAGACAAAAGCCTTGAACCCGTGCTTGCGCGGACGCTTGCGGGCGTGGAAAATGCCGAGATAATATTCAAAGATTTTACCCGTCTGCGGCTCGACGAGCTGGAAAAGAGTATGCCCGAATACGTCGTCGTTGCCAATCTTCCCTACTATATAACCACCCCGCTCATAATGACCTTTGTCGAGAACTCGAAGAAGTGCCGCTCGCTCACCGTAATGGTGCAGGAGGAGGTCGCCCGCAGGCTGTGCGCCGAGGCGGGCACGGCGGACTATGGCGCGATTACGGCGAATATCGCCCTGCGCGGCAGCGGCAGGATAATAATGAAGGTCGGCAGAGAGCACTTTCACCCCAGCCCCAACGTCGACAGCGCGGTCGTCAGGATAGACCTCGGCGCGCCCCGCGCGGACGTCCGCGATGCGGCAATGTATAAAAAATGCGTGCAGGCGGCGTTCGGCGCCCGCCGCAAGACGCTCGAAAATAACCTCGTCAATTCCTTCGGGCTGACGCGCGAGATGGCGAGGGAGGCAATAGCAAAAAGCGGCATAGCGCAGGGGGTGCGCGGCGAGACGCTCTCGCCCGACGACTTCGCCCGCCTTGCCGAAAATATTTCGGATATTATTAAATAAAGTTAAAGGCGCGGCGCGGCGGCAGATTGCAAAAATTTGTCGCCGCGCCTTTTTTCTGTTCTTAAATGCCTGTCCGCCGCGTATAATACGGTAAACCAAAAACGCGAGGTGTACTTTCTATGAATGAAGGATTGGATTATGCACAGATGTTGGAAATACCCGTCAGCACGGTCAGCGTCGTAAAGAAAAAGCCCTTTTTCAGGCGCAGGGCAAGGCGCGAGGAGGACCTCAAAGATCAGGTGCTCGAAAGCGTCAACGACAGGGCGGGCGCGGCGGAAGAAGCGTTCGGCGGCGAGTTCGAGGGCGTATATACCGCCACCGAAGAACTTGTCCGTCCTCAGCCGAATAAGAATAAGGACCGCTTTGCCACGGGCTTTCTCATTGCCGAGGGCGTTGCCGCCTGCCTCATCGCCGCAGGCATATTCGTCACCAATATGTTAGTGCCGAATACCGCCATAAACGCCTTTATGGGCAGCCTTTCGGCGCTCCCCGAGGAGGAGGCGGCGTACTATGAACTGACGCTCTCGCCCGTCGTGTCGGAGTTGTCGGACGCCGAAGTAAGCGTGTCGGCGGACGGCGTGATAAGCTTTACCGACGATGCCGCCGTCTATCCCGTCTGCGAGGGCGAAATAGCCTCCGTAGTGTCCGAAAACGGGCTTTATACCGTCAGAATTGCGCATACTTCGACCTTTTCGAGCGTAATTACGGGGCTCTCGACCGTCTATTGCGCCGTCGGCGACGAGGTGGAGGCAAACCTGCCGTTTGCCCGCTCGGACGGACAGAACGAGGTCAAAGTCAGTATGTATGACGGCGAAACGCTCCTCAATTGCTATACTATGTCGGGCGTGCTCCCCGTCTGGAACCAGTGAAATTAGTCATCCATCCGCTGTTCTTCGCGGTGATGCTTTTAAGCGCGGTATTCGGCGGTCTGCCGACCGCGCTGATATGTATGTTGACCGCCCTCCTGCACGAGTGCGGTCATATTTTTTGCGCGGCGGGCATGGGCTTTACCTGCACCAAGATAAGCCTCATGCCCTACGGCGCGGCGGCGTTCATGGACATAGAGGGCATACGCCCCGCGGACGAGATCAGGCTCGCGCTGGCTGGGCCGCTCGTCAACGTCTGCGTCCTTGTCGCGCTGGCGGGGCTGTGGTGGTTCTTCCCGCAGACATACGGCTATACCGATACCGTCATGTATGCCAACCTTGCAATGCTCGCCGTCAATCTTCTGCCCGCATACCCGCTCGACGGCGGCAGGGTTTTCGGCTGTATAATGAGGAGATTTTTCGGCGAAAAGGCCGCAATGTACGCCGTGAAAATCGTCGCGGCGGTCGTGTCGGCGACAATGTTCGCGCTGTTCTTTTTCAGCGGCTATAATTTCGCCCTCCTCATCTTTTCGGCGTTTATGCTGCTTTCGGTATTTGAAAAGCCCGCAGGTTGCGAGAGGATAAACTTCTCGACTGCGGGCAGGCTGAAGCGGGGGATTGAGGTAAAATATATTCTCTGCGACGCGTCGCTTACTTTCAAGGACGCTTACAAAAAGCTTAGCGCAAGGCACTACGCCGTCTTTCAGCTGTACGACGGGGGCGGCATTGCGGAGGAGATAACGCAGGACGAACTCTATTCGCTCTCGCTCGAAAGTTCGGTCTACGACAGGGTGTTCGGCGACTATTTTTCGAGGAACGACTTGCCGAACAGCGAGGGGGAGATATTGCCGTCAAATACCGCCCTGACGCACTCCGCGCCCAGCGATATGCCGTCGGCAACCGCGCCCGACAGCGACGAATAGTCGTACCTGAATACATAGTCGTCGCGCTTGGCGGAGAATATCGCGCGGGTATAGGCAAAGTGCCTTTTAAGACAGCGTTCAACGCCCTTTTCTGTAGCCCCGTCGAGCACCGCGCAGATCGCGCCGTACACGCTTTTGGACTGTGCCAATATGCGTTCGCGGGGCAATATCCTGCGGGGAATTGCAAAATAGCGGCTGACGAACAGCCCTAAATCGTTCTCGAAGCGGAGGTGGGCGAAAGGGACGCGCGAAATGCGTTCAAAGGCATATATTGCGGGGTGTAGCGTGCAATCCATGGCGTAATGCGTGGCAAAACCCGCGGCGTAGATTGCGTTGCGCTCTGCAAGCGCGCCGAAAAGTTCGACGTTGTCCGCGTTGTGCAGTTTTCTGCCCGCGTTGGCGCGGTAATTGAGATTATAGGTAAAATAAAGGTCGCCGCCCTGCGCCCCCAAAAGGTACAGGTCGGCGTTGTCTATCTTCTGTCGGTAAGCTTTTTCAAGGCTCTCGTATACCTTTTGCGCGGCTATGGCGTGGGTGAAGTAGTCGGGCATATTATTATAAGTTTGAGCGTTTGGCGTAAAATAAATACTGCTGAATGAAGCCCGCATATTCGCCGAACAGCGAGCAGAAGTATGCGTTTATCTTATTTCTGTCCGTCAGCGTTCCGCAGAAGTCCTCGCGGTAGATGCGCTCCATCCAGGTGTCGACGGGGAAGTTCGCCGCCCGCGAAAAGCCGAAAAGACAGATGCAGTCGGCAACTTTCGGACCTATTCCCTTGTAGGTGAGAAGCTCCTTGCGCAGCTCGCCGTCGGAAAGATTTTTCAGGTATTCCGTGCCGCCTGCGGCAATGCGCCTGCCCGTCTCCGAGAGGTATGCGTCGCGGTAGCCCGCGCCCAGCCCCTTAAAAAATTCGGGCGGCATCTCGCCTATCTTCGCGGCGGCGGGGAAGGTGTAATATTCCCCCTCGGCAAACTGCCGCCTTTTGCCCAGCTCTCTGCACATTCTGTCTATTATTCCCTTGATCCTCGGTATGTTGTTGTTCTGCGAGATGATGAAGGAAAATATGGTCTCCTCTGCGTCCTGATTTAAAAGTCTCAACCCCTTGGCGACCTCTGCCGAGTGCGTGAGCACGGGTATGCCGAAGCTCTTTGCCAGCCCGACTATCGCCGAATAATCGCGGTTGAGGTCGAAATAGTTGTAGAAATATTCGGGATAATCGCTCTCGACGACCGTCTTTACGCCGTCGGAGAAGATATAGCACGCCTTATCGCGGGAGCAGACTATATACCCCTCTTTATGCGGGGCGAAGCGGAAAAGCTGTCCGCATTCGAGTACGTCTCTCGGGTTGAAATATGTCGCGTCGAAGTCGAATTTCATTGTATCTGTCCGCCTTTTTATCCTCTGTTCAGGCGATATTTTATCACCTTCCGCGCACCCTGTCAACGGTATTGCGTCCGACCGTATTTTTAGCGCGTTTTTGCCGAATAATAATTGCGATATGAAGTATTCTCTCAAAGGCAGAATTGAAAAGATATGTGCGCTTTCGTCCTCCGACGACGTAATGAAATTTACCTTTTTGTCGGCGGCGGGGGATAAATTCGCCTGCATATATGCCGATTCCATTGCCGATAAGGTGGCGATTGGCGAGCTGATAATAAAGCCCCTCAAACTCTTTGACGGGCGGGCGGAGGACGCGGCTAAGCTCATCGCCTGCCCGCAGCTCAAAGACTGCCCCGACGAGACGGCAGCCGCGGGGCTGATTGCCGAGGGCTGTGCAATTCTCCTCGCCGAAGGGGTGGGCGCAATCGTCGCCGCCGACGTCAAAAATCCGCCCATGCGGGCGGTTATGGAGCCGCCCACTCAGGTCGCGGTAAAGGGGCCGAGGGAGGGCTTTACCGAGGACATAAAGACCAATCTGGGGCTTATAAGAAAGCGGCTTAAATCGGACAGGCTGGAAATACGTTTTCTGACCGTAGGCAAGCGCTCCAAGACGGCTGTCGCGCTCGTCAGCCTCAAAGACGTTGCCGCGGACGGGCTGGTCGAAAAGGTCGAGCGCAGCATAGAGCAAAACGAGATAGACATTATCCCCGACTCGTCCTATATCGCGGGGTTCGTGTCGCGGCGGCCGCGCTCGCTGTTCAGGCGCAATTCCTCCTCGGAAAAGCCGGACGTGTTCTGCGCCAAGGTGTGCGAGGGCAGGGTGGGAATAATCGTCGACGGCTCTCCCATAGCCCTGACCGTGCCGTACACGCTGAGCGAAGATTTCCAGACGGCGGAGGACTATTATATAGTCAGTTACCGCGCGACCTTTCTGCGCTTTCTGCGCATATTCGCCGTCGTCGTCGGCATACTTCTGCCGTCGCTGTATGTGTGCGCACAGCTGTTCAAAATACAGCTCATTCCCAAAAAACTGCTCTTTAAAATTGCCAGCTCGGTGGAGGGAATACCGCTTTCGCCCAGCGTCGAAATGCTGTTCACGCTCATCGTCCTCGAAGTTTTAAACGAGGCGTCCGTCAGAATGCCCAAGTACGTCGGGCTTGCGCTCAGCGTAGTAGGCGCGCTCGTGCTCGGCGATACCGCCGTCAAGGCGGGAATAATCTCCACGCCCGCCGTCATAATTGTCGCGTTTTCGGCAATCTGCCTGTATACCGTGCCGGACTTTGTCGAAACTTCGACGCTCCTTCGGCTGTTGTGCCTCATCGTCGCGGGCTCTTTGGGAACTTTCGGCATAGTCGTGCTTGCGGCGATAATCGTCGCGTATCTGGCGGGCGAAAACGACTTCGGCGTGCCGCTTTTGTCGCCGCTTGCGCCGCTCAACGCGCGGGATATGCGCGACGCGGCGTTCAAGGGCGGGATGTATTCGCTTATAACCCGCCCGTCGGCGCTGGGGGTGAAGAATAAAGTGAGGTTAAAGAGGAATGAACGGAACGATTAAGGTAAGGCAGATCTGCTTCATGCTCGTAGCGTACAATGCGGCGACCAAACTTCTGCTCTATCCGACCTTTATGGCGGCGGAGGCGGGCAATGCGCTCGTCATTCCCGCGCTCGTCGGCGTTGCCCTGCAGACGGCGGCGGTGGGGGCGACGGCATATCTCAGCTCGCGCACGGACAAGACGCTCTTTGCGCTCGTCGAGCAGAGGCTCGGCAGAGCGGCGGCGCGAACGGTCTACGTGCTTCTGGGGCTGTATTTTCTTTTTCTCGCCGTCGTGCCGCTCGTCGAACAGAAGAATTTCATACACGACGCGTACTATGAGACCATACTCTCGCTCGGAATGCTCCTGCCCGTATTCGCCTTTCTGTTCTATGCGGGCATGAAGTCGATAAAGGACGCGGGCGCGTTCGCCGATATATGTCTGCCCGTATTTGCCATATCGCTCGGCGCAATTCTCATAATGTCGGCGGGGCAGGGGGATTACTCCAATCTCTTACCCGTTGCGGACGTCTCGGCGGGCGTGCTCGGCAGGGGAATAATCGCTTCGCTCTATCGCTTTTCAGAGCCGGCTCTGCTCCTCATATTCCTCGGCAACTTTAAATATCGCAAGGGCGACGCGGCAAAGCTCACGCTCTCCTGCGCGGTCGGCGGACTTGCGGTAGTTGCGACTATGGCGGTATTCTACGCCGTCTACGGCCCGCTTGCACGCACGCGCACCTTTGCAATCGTCAATTCTACGCTGTTTTTCTCCCCGCTCGAACACCTCGGCAGACTCGACCTCATCGCCGCATACGCCTTCGACCTCGTCGTGCTGTTCGCGCTCGCGCTGTATGTGCAGGCGTTCACGCACTGCTTCTGCCGCGCGTTCGGCAGGGAGGACTTTAACTGTCTGTTTTCGGCGATCGCAACTGCTGTTCTGGTCGCCGTCGTGCTGATAGTCAACAATAAATATTCGCTTCTCCAGCGGGCGGCGGCTTCGTGGTTTTTCATACCCGTCATAATATTTTCCTATCTGCTGCCTCTCGGAGCGCATCTTTTAGTCCGAGGCAAAAGAGGGGGTAAAGCGCATGAAGACGGACGCTAAGCGGCTCATAAAGCGGGGCGGCGCGATAGTCTGTGCGCTCATAATCGCCGCGCTCGCCTTTCTGTTCTTTACCAACGATTTCGGGCTCGTCGACCTCAGAAAGACCTCTGTGGTGATAGGCGTAGGTCTGGACAGGGCGGGGGAGGAGCTGGAGCTCACTGCCCAGCTCGCCGTGCCGCAGGCGGCGGAAAACGGCTCGGAGACCAGATTTGAAACGATAGTCGGCAAGGGCGCGACGGTCGCGGAGGCGCTCAACGAAATCAACGTGCGCACGGGCTTTTATCCGAAACTCGTATTCTGCGAACTCATACTGCTCGGCGAAAGCTGTCTCGACGGCGACGTCTTCGCCACGCTCGACTATTTCTACCGCAACGAATACACGGGGCTGACGCCCAAGGTCGCCGCCTGCAAGGGGAGCGCGGGCGAGGCGCTGTCGCGCAATCTTCCGCTCGGCGTGTCGGCGACGGACGCCATAATCCGTCTGCTGTCGGAGGAGGCGGAGCGTTCGGCAAACGTGTCGACGGTCAACCTGCGCGACGTCGGCGCAAACGGCTATTCGCCTTCGTCGTTCTGCTATATGCCATATATTACGACCGACGAAAGTCAGGACGGAGAGAGCGGCTCGGCGCAGAGCGGCGGAAGTCAGGGCGGGGAGGAGAACTCGGCAAAGTCGCAGGGAGAGGGCGGCGGCAGCCGGAGCGAGCAAAGTCAGGGCGGCGACGGCAATAGCGGGCAGGGCGCTGAGAGCGGAGCGCAGAACGAAGGCTTTGTTTGCAGCAGCTGCGCGCTGTTTTCGGACGGAAAATTCGTCGGCGTGCTCGACGAGCGGCTGACCTTTGCCTATAACCTCATAAGCGGCGAGGTGCGCCACGCCTTTTTGCGGTGCGGGCAGGGCGATGACCTGCTCGTTATGGGGCTGAGAGATTGCCGAGGCGGGGCAAAACTTGCGCTCGACGGCGACAGCCCGACCTTAAAACTCAGCTTTTCGGCGATGGCGAGGGTGCAGGACGGGGAGAGCAACCCCACCCCCGAAAGCGAGGGCAGAAAGATAGCCACGGAGGAGGAGCTTGCCCTTTGCCGCGCCGAGCTCGAAGGGCTTTTCAGGGCGCTTTTCGACAAGTCGAAGGCGTTCGGGTGCGACATATTCGGTGTGCGTACCCAGCTCTATCGCCGTTTCAGAAAGAGCTATGAGAAGTTCGAGGGGAGTATTCTCTCCGACCTCTCGCTGAGCGTGGAGGTCAAGCTCCGCTCGGCGGCGTAAATGCGTTGCCTGCGGCATATATGCAGGGCAATGCGCTCTCGGTTCGGCATTTAATTAAAAAATGCGCCTTAATCGCGGCATATTGCGGGGGCAATAATATTCGTTAAGGCATATATATAGGGCAATTAAGTTGTAAGGGGCATATATGCGGGCTGTTGCATTGGTTGAGGCATATTGCGGGGATAATTTTATTCATTAAGGCATATATGCGGGGCAATTTCGGGGGCGATTGCGGAAAGACAGCGCGTTCGGGCGCGACAAAACCCCCCGCAGGGGTATCCCCGCGGGGGCTATGTCCTCTTATCAGGTCCTGACGTGCGCAAGCGTCTCGATTATGAGTTTGGAGAGGAGTTTTATGTCCTTTTTCTGCAACTCGCCCTCGCAGTTTTGCGACAGTATCTCGGCGGCGCGGGTTGCGCCGTCGCCCGTCACGTCCTTTTCAATGGCGGCGGCAATCTCGGCGGCAATGCTCTCCACCTCGTCGGTGGGGACGTAGCCCTCGATGAGCGTCGCAATGACGCTCTCGGTCGCGCTTGCCGACCTGTCGCCCCGTATAAACTGCTCGTACCACACATATATTATGGTGGAGAGCGCGCCTACGGAAAAGCCGTGCTCCATTATGGCGACATAGTCATCGAGAACGATGCGAAAATCCATGCTGCGCAACACGCAATAACCGCCGTAAAGCAGAGTGCCGATAAAAAAAGGCAGAAAGGTAAGCACCTTCTTCTGACACTTTTTAAATATCGAAATCTTCAAAAGCTGTACGATTATGGTCGTGGCGAGGGCAAGCAGCATTATGTCAAGCCCGTAAAAGGTAAAGGCGTCTAAAATTTCCCAAAAGGTCAAAGTCTTTTCCTCCTTGAATTTATCAGGCAGGATAACGCTTCCGCCCGACGCAAGAACAGGGAAATATCACCTCTGCCCGATATGAAATTTTTTTTCACCCGACGGCTTTTTTATAACTTTTACGGCGTTCTTTCAAACGCAATATTGCAAAATAAAAAAATAATAAAGGCGTGCGCGTTTTCACTTGCGCATAATATGTCTTTTATGGTAGAATTTACTATATGAGAATGCACAGAAAATCACACCTCGACGAGCGGCTGGCAAGTTGTTCAAACCTGACGATGGCGGACGTCGAAGAAAAGAATATGAAGACGGCGGCAAACCTCAGAGACCTTCTGGACTTTAAAGCCGTTTTCGGCAACGATAACCCCGTCTGCCTTGAAATAGGCTGCGGCAAGGGCGGCTTTATCTGCCGTCTTGCGGCAAAAAACCCCGACATTAACTATATCGCCGTCGAAAAGATCTCCAACGTGCTCATCGAAGCGTGCGAAAACGCGCAGAGCGCGGGGCTCAAAAACGTGCATTTCTTAAACTGCGCGGCGGAGGTTCTGCCCCGCTACATTCCCGAAAACTCCATAGAGGCGCTCTATCTCAATTTCTCCAACCCGCTCCCCAAACTCGGCTACGTCAAGCAGCGGCTGACGCACCCGCGCTTTCTCAAAATCTACGAGGGGCTTTTAAAGAGCGGGGCGAAGATAATTCAGAAGACCGACGACGCCGCGTTCTACGCTTTCTCGCTCGAAAGCTATGAAAGTTGCGGCTTTGAAATACTTGAAAAGTGCGAAGATCTCGCCGCGTCGGGGGATGCGGACAACATTGTGACCGAGCACGAAAAGAGGTTTACCGAAATGGGCAAAAATATATACAGGATAATCTGCAAGGTAAAGTGACGCCCCTTACTATCGGCATAATCTGCGGCGCGGTCGCCGCGGCGGTGCTCCTTGTGCTGTTCGCGTGGTACAGCAACAATGCGCTGAAACTGACAAAATACCGCGTAAAATCCCCCGAAATACCCCGAAAAAGCATAAAGATAGTTCATCTTTCCGACCTGCACGCCAAGCTGTTCGGCAAAAAGGGCGAAAGGCTGTTCAGGCTGGTCAGGGCGCAGTCGCCCGACGTTATCTGCTTTACGGGCGACATAATTCACAACTATAAGGGCGGCGGAACGGAAGTTGCCGCTTACACCATCTCGCAACTCGTCAAAATTGCGCCCGTCTATTTCGTCGCGGGCAACCACGAGATGAGAAACAAGAACTATCGCTCGCTCAAAAAGGCAATTGCCGACGCGGGCGCGATAGTGCTCGACAACCAGTGCGTCGAGGCGTTCGGCATTAAGATTATCGGCGTCAACGCCGCGCACCTCAAAAATGCGACGGTTTTCAGGCTTGCCGACGGAGTACAGGGCTTCAAGCTCCTGCTCGCGCACGAGCCGCAGTATCTTTCAAGGTACTCTATGGCGGGCTATGACCTCGTGCTCTCGGGGCATGCGCACGGCGGGCAGTGGAGAATACCCTTCACGTCGATCGGCGTATATTCCCCCGGACAGGGGCTGTTCCCCAAGTATGCCGAGGGCATGCACTCGGCGGGCGATACCCGCATGATAGTCTCCCGCGGGCTGGGCAATTCCGAGTTCCCGCTCCGCATATTCAACCGCCCCGAAGTCGTCGTCATAGAGCTTATCGGCGCGTGAGCTGAATAAAATACGCAAAAAACCCTCCCGTCAATCGGGAGGGCAATTTTTTGTCCTTCTGAAATTTTTATCTGACGAGCAGGGCGAGTATTGCCTTGATTGCGTGGAGCTTGTTTTCAGCCTGGTCGTAGACAATGCTCTGCTTGCCGTCGATTACGTCCGACGTAACTTCGACTCCGCGCTTTGCGGGCAGGGGGTGCATGAAAAGCGCCGTGCCCGACGCAACGCTCATAAGGCGGTTGGTGACCTTATAGGGTTGAAGAATTTTGGCTTCTTCCTCGGTCAGGACGGAGTGATAGTGGTAGCTGTCCGTGTAGATTACGTCGGCATTCTTCGCGGCGAGCGCGGGCTCGTCGGTAAGGAAAATGCTGCCGTACTGCTCGGCATTCTCTATGTGGCGGAGCTTTATGCCGAACTCCGCAGGGGTGGCGACGGCGACTTCCATGCCGCACTTGACCGCGCCCATGATGAGGGAGGCGGCGACGTTCGTGCCCTTGCCTATGTACGCTATTTTAAGCCCTTCAAGCTTTTTCTTCTTCTCCCATATAGTATAGAGGTCGCTTATCGTCTGCATGGGTACATAGTCGGTATTGGTAGAGTTGATGACGGGTATGGGCGAAACGGCGGTGAAGTTGTCCAGCTCGCTCTGGACGATGCCCCTCGTGATGAGCGCACCCACGCCGTAGCGGCAGATTACGTGGACTATGTCGGTGATATTCTCGCCCGCGCGCATATCGTTTTCGCTGTATTGCAGGTTAATGCAGTCGCCGCCGAGCTGGTGAACGCCTATTTCGAGCGCCGAGCGCGTCCTCAAAGACGTGTCGCCGAACAGCATGGCGATCGTCACGCCCTGCAAAATATTCGTCTTTTCGTGCGCGACGAATTTGGCTTTCATCTGCCGCGTCGCGTACAGCAGTTCAAATATCTCCTCTACGGAATAGTCCGCAAGCTTGGTCATGTGCCTCTGCTTTACCGAATATACGGGGGAGTAACGGTTAATATCCATATAAGACCTCTCTTGAAATAGCTTAGCAAATACATTATACTACTAAGCGCCGCAATTTTCAAGTGCTTAATGAAAATATGCAGCCGCAGTAATTCTGTCTGTAAAGATTGTACTCCTTTGAAAGTTGCAGGCTCCTTAAATACCCGTCGTGCTTTTTGAAGTCGGAGGGCAGCCACTTAACGCCGTACTTTTCGCCCGCCGCATAGCCCGTCGCGTTGATAAGTGCGGCGTCTTTGAGCGGGCTTATCGTCAGCGTAGTGGCGAAATAGTCCGCGCCCAGCTCTTTGGCGCGTTCAGCCGTCCTTTCAAGACGGAGTTTGAAGCACGCGGCGCAGCGCGCGCCGCCCTCGGGGCAGCCTTCCAGCCCCTGAACCGCCGAATAAAATTCCTCTGTGTCGTGGCTGCATTCGCATATTTCCGCCCAGCCCGTCTCTTTGGCAAGCCTTATAAGTTCCGCCTTGCGCTTTTTATATTCCTCGTCCTCGATGTTGGGGTTATAGAAAAAAAGCTTAATGTCGAAATGGTCTTTAAGCCGTTCGAGGCAGGCGGAGGAGCAGGGCGCGCAGCAGGCGTGGAGCAGAAGTTTTTTTCGCTCGCCGCCGAAAGATTGCATTATTGCGGTCATTTCCCTGTCGAAGTTGACTTTGTTCATACCCAAATTTTACGACAGTCCGCCGCCGAATGCAAGTCTTATCGGGCAATTTTGTGCCCGCGCCGACAAAAAAATAAAAAATTAAGCGAAATTTTAAAAATCGCCCGTCAAGATGTTGGTAAAATTATGCCTTTCGTGTTATTATAATGAGGAATAAATTTCTTTTGATTTAGAGGGAGAAAGACATATTATGGCAAATTTGCAGCTCAACCGCGTAAGCAAGATATACCCGTCGGGCGCGCTCGCGCTCTATAAGGCAAACCTCGAACTTTCCGACAGCGAATTCGTCGCCGTCGTCGGCGGGGAAAAGAGCGGCAAAAGCACGCTTTTAAGGGTTATTGCAGGGCTTGAGGAGGCGACCGACGGTACTATCGTAATCGGCGGCAAGGACGTGACCTCGGCAGAGCCCAAGGACAGGGACGTCGCGATGATTTTCCAGGGCAATACGCTCTATCCCGCGCTGTCCGTGTTCGACAATATCGCCTACGGCTTAAAGATAAGGAAGGCCTCGCAGACGCTCATCGACCAGCGCGTCAAGGCGGCTGCGGAAATGCTCGGGCTTACGGACATTCTCAAACGCAAGCCCAAGGCGCTGACCGCCGAACAGAAGAAGAAAGTCGCTTTCGCCCGCGCTATGGTCAGAGAGCCCAAGCTCTATCTCCTCGACGATCCCCTCGCGGGGCTCGACGGGGCGCTCAAAGACGAACTCCGTTCGGTGCTCGTCAACATTCAGGCGAGAATGAAGGGCACTTTCATCTATGCGACCAAGTCCATACCCGAGGCGGTCTCCATGGCTTCGAGGATAATCGTCCTCAGAGAGGGAATGATACAGCAGATCGACACGCCCGCAAATCTCTACGACTATCCCGCAAACGCCTACGTCGCGTTCCTCATCGGTTCGCCCTCGATAAACTTCATCAACGGCGCGATAATCGTCGAGGACGGCGGAAAATACTGCGTCGTCAAGGACGGCGTCAAACTCGCCCTGCCCGAAAATATCGTAAAGCGCTTTACCGCGCTCTCCGAATATGCCAATACGGGCAAAAAGGTCATTGCGGGGCTGCGGCCCGAGGATATGACGGTGACCGACGGCGAGGGAATAATGTCCGCGCTCGTCGATACCTGCGAGGATATAGGCGACGTGAGGTATGCCGAATGTGACGGGGAGGAGCTGTCCTTCGTCGTCAGGGCTGACGGCGTCGAAAAGGGCGACAACGTAAACATTGACGCCGACCTTTCGCGCATAATGCTGTTCGACGGCGTTACGCGGCTGACGCTTCTCGAAAGGGACGGGGGCTATAAGAAGACGGGCTATGCCGACGCCGATAAGTTGCCCCTCGGCTACGACGAGGAGGAGGCGGTCAAGGAAAAGCTTCGCCTGCCCAAGGATGTAAAGAAGAAAAAGAGATAAATCAATTCATTCCGTCCCGTAAATTCTGCGGGGCGTTTGAATTTACGGCGGTATTTTTTTCGCCGCATTGTGCTATAATCATTATATCTGCAAATCTGTCTGAGGTTGGAAAATTTGGAAGTATTTCTCGACGCGCTCAAAGATACGGCGCTTGTCTTTCCCTTTATACTGATAATATATATACTCATCGAGCTGCTCGAAAGGGGAACCAACATAACGAGGAGTCGCAAGATGCTGCAAGGTCCGCTCGCCCCGCTGCTCGGCGCGGCTACGGGCATAGTTCCGCAGTGCGGCTTTTCGGTAATGGCGGCAAAGCTCTACGACAGCGGGCTCATCCGCACGGGTACGATTATTGCCGTGTTCCTCGCGACCTCTGACGAGGCGCTCGTCATTCTGCTCGCCAAGAGCCCGACAAGCGCGCTCGCCGCGCAGGCGATACTGCCGCTCATTCTCGTAAAACTCATCGTCGCCATTTCGGCGGGCTATCTCATCAACTGGCTCGTGTCCGACAAGGTGACAGACGTTCAGCCCGTTCATTCCGACGAGTGCGAGCACAACGCCTATTCCTGCGGGAGGGAGCACGAGGGCAAGTCGGCTTTCAGGATATATTTTATCGATCCGCTCCTTCATTCGCTTACTATAACGGCGTACATCTTCATAGTCAACCTCGTGCTCGGCTATATCATCGACGCGATAGGCCCCGACAAGATAACTTCGGGCCTGGTCGGCAGTATGTACGTCGAACCGCTCGTCACGGCGGCGATAGGGCTCATTCCCAACTGCGCTTCCTCGACGATAATCACCAGCGCGTTCGTCAGCGACGGGGTTATCTCGTTCGGCAGCTGCGTGGCGGGGCTGTGCACCAACGCGGGGCTGGGGCTGGTCGTCCTGCTCAAAAACCCCAAGAAGATCAAGCGCAACGTGCTCATTATCGTGACGCTTTACGTCATTGCCGTCGTCGTGGGCATACTCATAAACGTGATTTGCTCGTCTGCGGGCATACTTGCGTAATTATTTCAGGGCTTGAAAACAGCGTAAAAAAGCATAGAAAAGCCGTCCGCTCTCTCAAGAGCGGACGGCGTATTTTTTTGTCTTAATCGTGCGTTGGTTAAGGCATATATGCGGGGCAATCGTAAATTGAGCGGCTTTAAGCGGCGGTATGCGCAATAAAGCGCGAAAAGAGCGTTATCCCGGGCATATATGCGGGGCAATTGAAAATAAGCAGTTTCAAGCGCGGGTATGCGCCACAAGACGCGAAAAGAGCGTTATCCCGGGCATATTGCCGCGTCAATCGCCCTGTTTTTCGGTCGTCGGCTCGTCCTCAGCCGCTTCGGTCTGTTCGGCTTGACCGTCGGGAATATCCTGCGGCTGTCCGTCATTGAGCTCGTCTGCGGCGGCAATTTCCGCGTCGGGCAATGCCGCGCCGTAGGCGGGCACGGGCGAAGCCGTCGGCTTTGCAAGCACTTTCTTTCTTATCGCGAGGAATGCCTTGTAGAAGCCGTAGAACGCGAAGAACAGCCCGACGTACACGGCGTACAGCCCGAGGACGTACAGAAGATTGACTTCATAGTTCCATATTTTAACGGTCAGCACGGGCGGCACTTCAAAGGGCAGGGGGTTGATCTGCGTGAACGCATAGTTGGGCATGAGCCATTCGTCGGGTTGGAGATAAACGCCGTCGGCGGTGTGCCACTCCATTGAGGCGGAGGTTACGAGCGCGCTCGCGACGGAAGCCGTGACTATTACTATGAAGTAATAGATGAGCGGCGTTATGCACTGCCTTATGGTGAATTTATAGTGCCCGAGCGCCGAGGGAAGCACGCACAGCGCGAACAGGAAGCAGTGGGTGAAGCAGAAAAATAGTATCGAGTAGGAGCAGAATATACCGTAATTGCTCATCTCGTCCTTGCCGAAGTAGACGAATACCGTCAGCGCGCCCGCGGCGTGAATGAAGAACGATATGGCATACAGCACCTTTTTGCGGAGCATTACCGAAAGGCTTGCCACGTACACGCCGATATTGCAGATAAAGAGGGGTATGCAGGCGAATACCGTATTATATACGTTATAGCCGTCGCCGAGCAGCATGCTGTCCTTGCTGTGGTATTGCAGAAGCAGCGACACGGCGATCGCCGCAAGGTATTTGTGCTGCTGTTCCTCCTTTTTGTTGCGGAGGAAGTAATACAGCCCGATTGTTATCCCAGCGAGCGCGAGGAGGGCTATGAGGTGCCAGATTGTGAAGTTCTTAAACCTGAGGAAGCTGTCGGCTGGTATCTCGTCTATGTCGAAGAAGTTTTCAAAGACATTGAGCGGCATTGCGGCGAGCATTCCCAGCCCGCAGGCTGTCAGGGCGCGTCTGTCCGCCCGCAGTCCGTCGCGCATTACGATAGCCGCACAGCACAGCCCGAGCGTTACGTTCTGCAAGAAGTAGAGCGTCATATTCAGCCATAAGGGAAAAAAGAGGTTTATAGAATTGTATATCTCCTGCGCGGGTGTGTCGGCGATCTTGGTAATCGCAAAGTAATCGCCGTACAAAAGACAGCTTAAAATAATCGGCAGGGGCAGAAGGTATTTCGCGCCGTCCGCACAGCTTCTGCAATCGAAATATGCGGCAAGCACTATCATGACCAGCCCCGCCTTCTTTATCCACTGCGAGAGGCAGAATATTACGCCGTACTCGTCCATTCTGTTGAATATGTAATAATCTGAAATGGTGAAGGTGAGAATTAGCGCGATGCCCGCCGATATGCCCGCAAAAATTTTGAGGAGCAGGTCGGGCGAAGGCAGAGCGATAGTCCTCGCCGTCGTCTTTACGTTTTCCATACGATTGAAGTATATAACATTATCCCGCCGTTGTCAACGGTAAAAAAATTTTATTGCCCGCCGCATAACCCGCCGCGCTCTGCACATAATGATTGTACGGAGGTAAAAGTATGAGATTGAATTGCGGCGATACCTGCCCTCGTTCCGGCAGCTATAAGGTTGTCGACGAAAAGGGCAACGTGATCAACTCGGTCTACGTAGGCAAGGGCGAAACCATGCCCCCTACGCAGAGCTCGGGCTGCCATTACGAATCTGAAAACTAACCTGAGAAAAAACGCAGGACTTCGGTCCTGCGTTTTGACTTTTATTTATCCTCTCTGTCCTTGTCGTTTCTCTTTGCCTGCGGCTTGGTGCCGACGACCGTCAGGTAGGCTATCGCAAGTATTACCAACCCTACGATTATCAGCGCGAGTATGACCGTCGTCACGTCCGTATCGTAGACGAATTCGCCGTCGGGCTTGCTCTCCCCGGGCAGCGTGTCCGCCGCATAGTCGTATTCGTCCAGAAATCCCGCCGCGACGAAGCCGCTAACGCTGTTGCCCTCGCCGTCCTCATAAGTCACGCGGTAATATACGTTATCTATGAAGTCGAGCGCGAATTTCTCCGTGACCGTGACCGTCGCGCCGCGCTCTATGCGGGCAATCTCCGTGCTCGCGACCATGCAGGGGGAGGAGTATATTCCCGTCTCCTCGACGATATTGGCAAGCCGCCTGCCGTCCGCGCCTTCCGCCCAGTCGTTTGCGGGCGCCGAATAGTCGCGAAGCGACAGGTTTTCGGTCGCAACGATATACACGCCGTCGTTCATGGCTATTATCGAGGCGTTGCCGCTCTCGGCAAGCACAAGACAGGGCTTTTCGCCGCTCGCCTTGTAGGTCTGTATCTGCGTGAAATGCTCGCCTATCGCCTCGGCGTCTATCTCGGTATAGTAAGCGCCGCCGTTTATTATCGCCGTCGTCACTTTATAGCCGTCCGCCTTCAAAAGTTCCGCCGTATTGCCCGTGCTTATGCCGTCCGCGCCCGAATAATCTACATAGCTCATGTCGAGCGCGATCGCCTCCGCGCCGTCCAGACGGTAGGGTACAGAGCCGTTTACGACGTACACTTCGCCGTCGTAGACTTTCATATTGTTATAGCCGCCGTCGCCTATCGTCGTCATCTTGCCGTCCTTCCAGTAGGACAGCGTGCCCGACGATATGTCAAGCATATACATGCAGTCGTCGAGTTCTATCTTCCACTGCCCTTTCTGCGTGAATTCGTGCAGGGCGGGGGTGGCAAGGTCGGGGTAGAGGAAGACGTTGCCGAACGTGTTTCTGACGTACAGATTGCCGCTCTCATAGTCGAGGTCGCAGATCTCCGACTCGTGCACGACCGTTTCCAGCTTTCTGTCGCCCGCCTCGTCCCTGCCGAGCACGTAGATGGTCGTCTTGGAGGCAAGCGCGAGGTTGTCGCCGTCGACCGCATAGTCGGTTATGCCGCCGTCGATCGCAAGCGTCCGCGTGAAGTCGTCGGGATAGACCGTCTCGTCGTTTGCCGCCGCCGCAACGCCAGTCGTGCAGAACGCGCATATTATTGTCGCCGCGGCAACCGTCGCCGCAAGCGCTTTTGTCGCTCTCTTTAAAGTATTCACGTTTAAATTATAACACCTAATTTTAAATATGTAAAGAAATTTCGTTTTGCCTGCCGCCGCTTTTTGCCGCCGATAAAGTCGGGCGGCTCTCCGTCCGCCCGCGAAAATAGTATGTTTGCCCGCGTAAAAACTCCGTCTGCCCGTTTTGCCGCACGTCCGCATGCCTTGAATGCCGCCGTGCGGTTTTTTCACGCAATAAATGTCAAAAAAATTTAATTTAATTTGTTAAATATGCAGGTTTTGTCATATTTATCGGTTATAATATAGCCGTAAACAAACAAATGTTTGCAATTGTTCGGACGGTGGGTCGTAAATACGGGCGACCGACGGTGTGAACGCGCAGGGCGATTGCAACGGCAGCAGAGGGGGTGAAACAGGGTGAACGTCAAAAAATTGCTCAAATTCTATTTCGGGGCGGAGGGGCTTAACGCCGCCATGGACAGGGCGATACTCAATGTCGCCGTGCGGTCTGCGGACGTCGTGATGGGCGGCGAGCGGTCTGCCGAAAGGATAGGCAGGATAATCTCCGCCAAGGCAGAGCTGTCCTCGCTCTGGCAAAGTCTTGACGGCGTAATTTCAAGAATGCCCGCCTGCGACGTGGACGCGCTAAGGGGCTATGCGGCGCTCAGGCGCGGGGTGCGCTCGCTCGACGAGGGGGCAAGGAAGGTCATTCACCGTTCGGTGATGAAGTTCTCCCGCAGGAGCGCGCCGCTTCACGGCAGGTTCTGCGCGGCGGAGCGCATACTCGACGCATACTATGCCCTCGTCAGCGTGAATATCGGCTGATCACCCCTCGGGGCGCTTTCTCGTCGTGAGGTACAGCATAATTAGCGCGGCGGCGGCAAGCAGGCTTATGACTATTGCCGAAATCAGCCCCGCGCTTATCTCGGGGGAGCCGTCGTCGGGCGGCGTTTCGCCCCCGTCGTCCTCGTCCTCGATGAGCGGATAATCGTCGTTTGCCCCCTCAATATAGCCGAACGAACCCTGACAGTAGACGTAGGAATATGCCGTCGCGCCCGAATAATACGTGCCGTAAAACGCCGCCTCTACGTTTATTTCGTCCAATACGGGCAGCGAGCCGCCCCCGCTCCCCGTCGAGTAGGTGACGGTGACCGCCTTGTAGAGGTAAGTGACCTGCGGCGTCTCGACAAGTTCTACGAAGTCGGACTTGCGGCAATACCCGTAGACGGCGCGGTATATGCCCGCATCGGCAGCATATTTCGCGTAGTACCATTCGCCGTCGTCGCGCAGTATCTCTATGCAGTAGGTGTACGGCACGGCAAAAAGAGAGGTCGAAAGATCTCTCTCCGAAAAGAAGTATGCCGTCCGCACGTCGGCGCGCGCGTACCTCGTCGTATCGGCTTGCGTCGGTATGTACGTATTCACCGAAAACAGCAATACCGCCGCCAGCAGGAGTGCAATTATCAGGCGTTTCATATCAAAAGATTATACGCGCCGCCGCACCGAAAAAATATGTAATTTTTGTCGTTTAAGGTCGTATGCAAAGGGAAGAAATAATAAAAAAAATCCTGGCGATTGACGCAGAACTCAAAAGGCGGGGCGACAAGGGTGCGCTCGCGCTCTACAATACGGGCAGGAAGAAGCACAAAAAACAGCTCGCCTTTCACAAGTGCAAGAAGCGCAACCGCTGGGTATTCGGCGGCAACCGCTCGGGCAAGACGGAGTGCGGCGCGGTCGAAGCCGTGTGGATGCTGCGCGGCATTCACCCATACCGCAAGAACCGCAAGGACGTGTTCGGCTGGGCGGTCTCGCTCTCCCAGCAGGTGCAGAGGGACGTCGCGCAGAGCAAAATACTCAAATATATCCCCGCGGGCTGGATTGTCGACATAACCATGCTGTCGGGAAGGAGGGATGCGCCGTCGGGCGGCGTCATCGACCAGATAAGAATACGCAACGTATTCGGCGGCATTTCTACGCTCGGCTTCAAGAGCTGCGATCAGGGCAGGGAGAAGTTTCAGGGCAGTTCGCTCGATTTCGTGTGGTTCGACGAGGAGCCGCCGCGCGATATATACGAGGAGTGCGTAATGCGCGTCATGGACAGACGGGGCGACATATTCGGCACCATGACGCCGCTCAAAGGCGAGACCTTCATCTACGGCGAGATATATCTCAACCGCCGCAACAACCCCGAGGTGTGGAGCGAATTCATGAGCTGGGAGGATAACCCCTATCTCTCCAAAAAGGAGATAGCGCTGATGAGTGCGACCATGGACGGGGCGACGCTCGACGCGCGCAAGTTCGGCAGATTTTCCGTCGGCGCGGGGCTGGTCTATCCCGAGTTCGACAGGTCGGTTCACGTCATACCGCCCTTTGCCGTTCCGCCCGAATGGCAGGACAATATCTCGATAGATCCGGGGCTTAATAATCCGCTCTCGGCGCACTGGTACGCCGTCGACTGGGACGGCAATATCTACGTCGTCGCCGAGCACTTCGCGGCGGGCAGGGATATTGACTATCATTCGGATTGCATAAGGGATATATCGCGGCGAATAGGGTGGAAGACGGACGGCAAGGGGCGGCTTTCGGCGCTCATAGACAGCGCGGCGAAGCAGCGTACGCTCGCCTCGGTCAAGAGCGTGGCAGAGCTGTTCGGCGAGCGGGGAATACTCGTCAACGCCAACGTGAACAAGGACGTATTCGCGGGCATTTGCAGGGTTAAGGAATACCTCGCGCGCGGCAACGGTCTGCCGGACATATATATCTTCGACACCTGCACCAACATGATTTCAGAGTTCATGGGTTACAGCTGGGCGGAGGGCGATACGCCCGTCAAAAAGGACGACCACTGCATGGACGAACTGAGATATTACATCATGTCCCGCCCCAAGCCCAAGGAGCGCGAGGAGCAGTTCGGCGAAGTGTACATGGACAAGATGAGAAGAATAAGGAGGTTGAATGCAAAACGTGGAAGACGATAGCGTCAGGGACGCGCTCAAAAAGTGCGCCGTGGGGTTCGGAACGAGCGAAGTCGTCGAGGAATTCGCCATGGACGAGGGCGAGCTAAGACTCGTCAAGCGCAAGGTGACGCGGCGGGATATTCCGCCCGACATCAAGGCGGTGAAAATGCTTCTGGACGATGACGATCTGTCGGCGATGACCGACGAACAACTTGAAAGAGAAAAGGAGAAACTTATGCAACAGTTGAAGGAGGTCGGCAATGACTGACGAAGAAAAACTTGAAAAAAAGAAATTGAAGGCGATAGCCGACGAGGTGTACGCCGATTTCAGGCGCAGGCAGGAGGAGCGCAGGCTCATCGAGCGCGGCTGGCAGCTCAACATGAACTTTCTGGGCGGCAACCAGTACTGCGACGTAAACGCCCTCGGCGAACTGGAGGACGAGGATAAGTCGTTCCCCTGGCAGGAAAGGCGGGTGTTCAACTGCATTGCGCCCATAATGGACACGCGCAACGCCAAGCTCTCGCGCATACGCCCCAAGCTGGCGGTGCGGGCGGCCTCGGACGACGAGCGCGACAGGCAGGCGGCAAAGCTTTCCTCGGCAATACTGTCGGCGCTCAACGAGGACTGCGACATGGACGAGGTCGTATCCCGCGCTACCGTGTGGTCGGAGACGTGCGGCACGGCGTTCTATAAGGTCATCTGGGACAGCTATTCGGGCAACGGCATAGGCACGGCGGAGGACGGCACTGCCGTGCGCGAGGGCAGGGTGCGCATAGTCGCGCTGTCGCCGTTCGAGATTTACCCCTGCTCGCTCTCCGAGGAGACGGTCGAAAACCAGCCGAGCATAATCCACGCCCGCGCCGTTTCCGCCGACGACATATACGCCGCCTACGGCGTAAAGCTCAAAGGCAGGGACGTAGACGAGTTTGCGCTCTGCCCGCTGTCCGCGCCCTCGCATTCCCGCACGGTCGGCGGAATTTCGCACAACGTCAGGCACGGCTACGAGCTGGTAATCGAAAGATATTGCCGCCCCAATTGGCAATATCCCGAGGGCAGGCTGACCATAGTCGCGGGCGGCGAACTGCTGTTCGACGGCAGCCTTCCCTACCTCAACGGCGAGGGCGGGGAGAGGGGCTATCCCTTCGTCAAGCAGTGCTGTATGCCCGTCGCGGGCGGCTTCTTCGGCACGAGCATAATTGACAGGCTCATACCCGTCCAGCGCGCGTATAACGCCGTCAAGAACCGCAAGCACGAATTTCTCAACCGCATATCTATGGGCGCGATAGCCGTCGAGGAGGGCTCGGTAGACACCGACGAGCTCGCCGAGGACGGGCTCGCCCCCGGCAAGATAATCGTGTACAGACAGGGCGGCAACGCGCCCGAAATGCTGACGCTCGGCGGCGTTCCCTCCGAATTCAGTCAGGAGGAGGAAAAGCTCCAGCGCGAATTCAACCGAATATCGGGCATATCCGACTACTCGCAGGAGACGAGCGGCTTCAACTCGGTCACTTCGGCGACGGGCTTGCAGCTCATGCTCGAGCAGGACGACGCGCGGCTCAACGTCTGCTACGACCAGATCAAGGCGGCGCTCAAAAAGACGGGCAGGCTTGCGCTTCGGCTGTATAAGCAGTTCGCGGGCGATCTGCGGCTTTTGAGGTACGTCGGCGGCAACGGCGAACTGGCGGTAATAAGCTTCCGAGGCAGCGACATCACGAGCGACGACGTCGTTCTCGAAGCCGACAGCGACTTAAACCTTTCGCCCGCACAGCGCAGGACGGTCATCTACGAGATGTACGACAGGGGGCTGTTTACCGACGAGAACGGCAAGGTCAGCCCGACGGTCAAGAACAGAATATTGCAGACGCTCGGCTATGCGGGCTATTCGGGCGCACGGGATATAACCGCCCTGCACGCCGCCCGCTGCGCCGCAGAAAACGCCGCCCTCAAAGCGGGCAAGGAGGCGGAGATAAAGGACTATGACGACCATGCCGTGCACATAGCCGAACACACCGCCTGCCTGCTGGGCGAAAAACTTACGGCGGAACAGGAGGCGCGCATAGAGGCGCACCTCAATCAGCATAAAAATAAAATTTCGGAGGTAAGAAATGACGGATAACCTGACAGAAAAGACTGAATTGCCGAATACGGCGGAACCCGCAGCGGCGGAAAGGAAGGATGCCGCGGCAGATCTCGGCAAATTCAGGGACGTGCAGGCCCTGATGGACGCCTATACGGCTCTCGAAGCTGAATTCACCCGACGCAGTCAGCGGCTGAGAGACCTTGAAAGAGCGGCAAAGGAGAATGCCCCGTCCGCGATAGCGGATAACGGAAGCGCTCCCCCGCAGGCGGTTACCGAAAAGGGGGAGGCGGGCGCGATTGCCCCGCCCGAAATAAGCGACGAGCAAAAGAGCGCCATAATCGGGGAATACCTCGCCGGCGTGCTTGCCCGCCGCAGCGTCCCCTTCGTCACCGGCGGCAGCGTTGTCGCCGCGCGCAAGGTCAGCCCGAAGAACTTACAGGAAGCGGGCTTGCTTGCAAAAAACTATTTCGATCACAGGGAGGACTAATAATTGATTACTATTGCTAATGCAGACGCTGCATTGAAGGACTACTATCTCGACGCGGTCAGCGCACAGCTCAACGGCGAAGTCTCGCCTTTCTTCAACGCTATCGCCAAGACCAGCGAAAACGTCTTCGGCAAGGACGTAAAACTTGCCATTGCCAAGGGCTCTATGGAGGGGGTTGTGGCCGGCTCGGAGGACGGCGCTCTGCCCTCGCCCAGAAGCAACCGCTATTACGGCGTGACGCTGCCCCTCAAAAATATCTACGGCACCATCGAAATTTCCGACAAGGCGATGAGGGCTTCGGGCGACACCTCGGGCGCGTTCGTAAACCTTCTCAACGCCGAGATGGAGGGGCTCGTCGCGGGCGCTAAGGCCAACTTCGCGAGAATGCTCTACGGCGACGGAAACGGGCTTATCTGCACCGTCACGTCCAAAAAATCTGCGAAAGTGCTCGCCGTCAACTCGGCAAAGAGTTATTTCGTCGGACTTACCGTAAACGTCGGGCTGAGCTCGCCCGTAGAGACGGTCATAACCGCCGTCGACGTCGACGCCAAGACCATTACCGTCGAGCATGACTTTGCCTCGTCCACCTTCTCGGGCGGCGAAAAGATAACCATAGTCGGCGCGGAAAATAAAGAGCTCATCGGACTTGCGGGCATATTCGACGGCACTTCGCTCTACGGGCATACCAAGGCGGACGAACCCTACTTCAAGCCCTACGTCAAGACGGTTGCGCTCGCCTCGCTTGCCGAAAGCGACCTCATCGACGTCATCGACGGCTTGGAGGAGAGCAACGACGGCAAGGTCAACATGATACTCTGCTCTCACAAGATAAGGAAGAAGATTGCCGCGCTCATGTCGTCCAGCCGCCGCATAGTCAACACCGCAGACATAGCGGCGGGCTATTCGAGCATAGTCATCAACGACGTGCCCGTCTATGCTGACAAGTTCTGCCCCGACGACAGAATTTACTTCGTCAACACCGACGACTTCGCGCTCAATCAGCTGTGCGACTGGGCGTGGATAGAGGACGAGGGCGGCAGAATTCTTCGTCAGGTTGCGGGCAAGGCGGCATATTCCGCCACGCTCGTGAAGTATGCCGAGCTCGTGTGCAAGCGCCCCTGCGCTCAGGGCGCTATCGTGCTCAGCTGAGTTTAAGGAGGCGTTATGACGGTAAAGGAAGTTATAATCAGCGCGATGCGTCTGGTCGGGCGTGAGGACGCCGCCGACGCAGTCGAGGAAGGGGGCACGCTCACCGATGAGACGACAAGGCTCAAACGCGCGCTTCTGACCTATCTCAACGCTGTCACGGACGAGTTGGCGAGGGGGTATTTCCCCCTCGGCTATTCCGAGGATATGGCATCCGACGACGGCAGATACGCCTTTGCGCTGTTCACCAAGCCGCCCGTCAGGATAAACAGGGTAAGAAGCGGCAAAAAGGCGGTTGCCTGGCACATATTGCCCGACTATCTCGTCGCCGACGCGCCCGAAATAACCGTCGAGTACGAGTATGCGCCCTCAAAACTCGACGAAGATGACAAGTTTTCCTATCCCGTATTCGACGTGGGCGAAAGGCTCGTGACCTACGGTATGGCGGCGGAATATTACCTCGTCCTCGGCGACGCCGCTTCCTCGCAGATGTGGGAGGGGCGGTACAGGGCGGAGATCGAGCTGCTGCTTGCCCGCAGCCCCGTGCGCGGCAGAATACCGCCGAGGAGGTGGATATGAGGATACGCCCTCTCCGTTCGCCGACGACTCTCGCGACGAGCGTCGTCAGAAAGACTATTATAGGCGACGGCGACGACAATTCGTATTCCAATTTCGGGTACAGGCAGACCGACGGGGGAATAGAGGCGTCCTTCTCGTTCGCGCGTTCCTCGCCCTCGTACAGAATATCCGCCCTCGACAGGGTAGTGCCCGCAACCGCGTCGGGCTACACCTACGGCGCGGCGCAATCGGGGCAGGTATATGCCTTCTTCACCGACGATATGAGCGAGTTCAGCGTGCTCATCGCCAACCTCGGCAAGAACGTCCGCTTTTCGGGCTTTCCCGCCTACGACGGCGAGCGCACTTTCACCCTCGTCGGCGGCAATACGATATGTATAGTCAACGGACTTTCCAGCCTCGAAAAGCTCTACCTGCCGTTCACCGCCCGCTGCGGCTGCTTCCACGCCGAGCGGCTGTTCGTCGCCGATAATTCCGAGGACAGCCTCGTGCGGTGGTCGGGCACGACGCTCAACGACTGGACGCAGAGCGCCGACGGCGCGGGATATGTCCGCCTCGATCCCTCGCTCGGCAAGATAGTCAATATGTATTCCTTCAAGGACAGGGTGGTGGTATTCAGGGAATACGGCATAACCGTGCTCCGCGCTCTGGGCGATCCGCGCAACTACGCCGTCGGCTATGCGCTGCCGTCGGGGTTCAGCGCACCCATGTCCAACCCCTACGCCGTCGCCTGCGACGACAAGCTGTTCTTCGCGGCTGGCGAGAGCATATTCAGCTTCGACGGCTCGGCGCTCAGGAACGTCACGCCCGTCAGAAAGGAGGGATTGCACTCCTTCGCTCGCCCCTCGGCGTACGAGGACAGGTATCTGTATTTCGAGTGCAAGACGCGCCTTTCGACCAACAGCTACGTGCTCGAATACGATCTCGTCACGGGATATACCGCGCTGTTCGGCGAAAACGTCGACAACTTCTGGCGCGACGGGCAGGGCGCGCACTGCTTCAAGAGCACCTATTTCATGAGCGATATGTTCGGCGGCGGCGACATGCTCAAGCGCTGGACTTCCAAGGACTATGACCTCGGCACGGGCGGGATCAAGACGCTTAAAAGCGTATTCGTCTCGGGCACGGGCGACTGCACCGTGACGGTGTGCGCCGACGGAACGGAGCGCGCCTTTGCGGGCTTCGGACAGCACCGCGCGGGAATGCGCGGCAGTTCGTTCACCTTCGTCGTCAGCGGCGAATGTGACGTCGACCGCCTCGAAGCCGAATGGGAGGTGACGGCATGACTTTCGACATAATCGACATTACCGAAGCCGAAGTGGAGGAGCTGGAGACCGTCAGGCTAAAACTTCTGAGGACGGCGCAGCAGAACAAGAACGAGCTCAAACACAAGCTTGAAAGCGAGCTCGCCGAATACCGCAGGATAACGCTCAACAACAACGTCTTCGACTCGTCGCTGTATGCGGCGGTGGAGGCAGAACTGACGGCGGAATACAACTATCAGGTTGAAATTCTCAAAGAACAGCTGATGTTCAACATGAGCCTCGGCGAGCCGACTTCGGGCGGCGAGACGGGCGACAGCGGCAGCGACGATTCGGGCTATCTCGTCGACTATGAACTGAGCTATCTCGAACGCTACATTCAGGTCAGGGACTACTACCTCACAATAGAAGATCCCAACGAGCGGCTTGCGCTGCTCGCCGCCGACGAGGTGGCGCTCGACTACCTCGGCAGTTATTACAATACGCTGTTCAACTATTTCGCCTCGCTGGCGAACGAAAGCTGAGCCTTGTGCCGCACTGCGGCGGGAGCGGGGCGCGGAGGGCGGAAGCTCTCCGCGCCCTTTCTTCGTCGGTCGCAAAAAGGCGGAAATGGCGGCAATAACTGCCCTTCGCGCAAGTTTTTGGCGTGATTTTTGCTTTACATTTTTTATATAATCTTCTATAATTGAATTTATGAAGATTGCAGGCAGCTGGAAAGATTATCGCATATTGGCGACGGGCGACGGAATGAAGCTCGAAAGGTGGGGCGAGGTCACTCTGCTCCGCCCCGATCCCCAGGTTATCTGGAAAAGTTCGGTCGACCTCTATGCGGATAAGAACATAAACGCCGTCTACCACCGCAGCGAAAAGGGCGGCGGGGGCTGGGAAATAAGAAAGAATTTTCCCGCCGAATGGCAGATAAACTACGGCGATTTAAGCTTTCTCGTCAAGCCGATGGGCTTCAAGCATACGGGGCTTTTCCCCGAGCAGGCGGTAAACTGGGACGCAATGCGACAGATTATTTCCTCTGCTAAGGAAAAGCGCGGCGACAGACCTGTAAAGGTCTTGAACCTCTTTGCCTATACGGGCGGCGCGACCGTCGCCTGTGCCAAGGCGGGCGCTGAGGTCTGCCACGTCGACGCAGCCAAGGGCATGGTCGAGCGGGCGGGCGAAAACGCCAGACTTTCGGGCATAGACAGCGGCATACGCTACATAGTCGACGACTGCGCCAAGTTCGTGCGGCGCGAGATAAGGCGGGGCAACCGCTACGACGCGATAATCATGGATCCCCCCAGCTACGGCAGGGGCCCGGGCGGCGAGATGTGGAAGATAGAGGACTCGCTGTACGATTTCGTCGGGCTGTGCTCCGAAGTGCTCTCCGACGATCCGCTTTTCGTGCTTCTGAACAGCTACACGACGGGGCTTCAACCCACCGTGCTCAACAATATTCTGACGCTCAGGCTTGCGGGCAGGGGCGGCAATACGCAGTCTTACGAGGTGTGCCTGCCCACCGACGAGGGTATTCCCCTTCCGTGCGGGGCGAGCGGACTGCATACCTTCGGCGACGCGCGCGGCTGAAAAATTCATTCAACGGTTAATTTTTATGGAAGATAAGGATCTGACAGTCATTTACGAGGACAATCACATAATAGTCGTGCTCAAACCGCAGAACATTGCCTGCTGTCCCGACGAGAGCGGCGACGACAACCTGCTCGACTGCGTAAAACGCTACATAAAGCAGAAATACGACAAGCAGGGCAATGCGTTCGTCGGGCTGGTGCACAGGCTCGACAGGCCGACGGGCGGCGTTATGGTCTACGCCAAGACCAGCAAGGCGGCGGCGCGGCTCACCGAGCAGATGAAGACGGGCGGGTTCGGCAAGAAATATCTCGCCGTGCTCTGCGGCGTTCCCGGCAAGCCGTCGGCTACGCTCGAAAACTATCTCAGAAAGAACACGGTAAACAATACCGTCTACGTCTGTACTCAGTCGGAGGAGGGCGCGAAGTTCGCCTCGCTCGACTATAACCTCTTGGAGGAGAAGGACGGGCTGTCGCTCGTCGAGATAAATCTGCATACGGGCAGGACGCACCAGATAAGGGTGCAGATGTCGGCAATCAACTGTCCCGTGTACGGCGATATGCGCTACGGCGGCGAGCGCGCGGTCAAGGGCAAGCTTGCTCTCTGGGCGTATCTTTTAAGGTTCACGCACCCCACGACGGGCGAAAAGATGTGCTTCAAGGCAGAGCCGCCCGTCGACGAAGGCGTGTGGAAACGCTTTAAAATAGAGATCTGAGCGGCTGAAACCTCATTAAAAGTTCAAAATATTGTGAAAAAAGTTAAGGCGCAAGGCAATCTTATTGACAAACCCTGCTCCTTATTGTAAAATTGAAAAGCTATTCCGAAAAATAATCTTAGGGTTTTTATAAGATGAAAAGATATAAGATTTCGATTATTACATTGCTGACGGCGGTGCTGATGTTCCTCATCGCTGCGGCGATAATGTTCGCACCCTCGACCGCGTATGCGGCTGACCGCTACGTGACCGTCAACGGCGCAAACGTGTTCTACACCTCCGTGCGCGGCGCGGAAGTCACCTACGGCCTCGAAGAAGACGGGGAGGGCGAAAGCCACGCCTACACCATGTTCAGGATAGGCGAGGACCAGAAGGTCACCTACCGCAAGAACCTCGCATATTTCTGGAAGTCGGCTTCCGAAGAAGGCGAGACGGGCGCATATCAGGACAGATATTTCTCCATGGTAATCGGCTTTGCAAGCACCGACTTTGAAAGCTATACCATCGGTTTCCAGTCGCAGCAGTACGTGGCAAGCGAGGATAAGGTAAGCCAGAACTTCCTCATCTTCGTGCCCGACGGCGAAAAGATAAGCGTCTATGTCGCACAGTCGGACGAGAGCGACGCGACGAGGACGCTCGTCGGCAACTACAACCTTGCCGAAAACGCCCGCTTCACCATTGCGTTCCGCTCCTTCTCGGAGGGCACCTATACGGTAGAGGTATCTTCGGACGGCGTTTCGGGCAATGCCGAATTTGTCAACGTGTATAAGCCATACGCAAAGTACGTATCGAGCGGCGACAAGGCGGCAACCCCCCTGACGTTCAGCGCGAAGTTTGCCGACGACGCCGAGGACGCCGTGGCGGAGATGAAGCTGTACGAACTCAACGGCCAGTCCTTCGAGCTCTACGACCAGGACGGCGGCGATAACTATACGCAGGTTATCGACAATCAGCCTCCCGTAATGTGCTTCACCTCGACGCCCGCCTACGTCGAATACGGCACGAGCTATGACTTCGACTTCGTGCTCATAGACGTGCTCGCATCCTCGCCCCGTTCGACCTCCTATTTCTACGTGCTCTCGGGCGACCAGTACAAGGCGGAGAACTTTGAATACGCCGCAACAAATTCGGCGGAGGACGAGGAAGACGAGGCAACGCTTCCCAAGTATACGACCGTCACTTCCAGCTCCGAAATAAGGGTTATAAGGGACGACGACACCTTCGTTCCGTCGCAGTACATCAACGACGAGGACGGCAACAGGGTTTACGGACTTGTCAAGATCTATTACACCATATCCGACGTCAGCGGTTCTTCCGCACAGTCGGCTAACGTATTCGTCGATTGGTACGCAGGCGAGGAAGCCCTCGTCAACATCGCCGACATCAAGGGCGTTGAGTCTACGGGCAACGAGAATTTCCTCAAACTCATCGACGGCAAGAACGGCGTGACCTATGCCGACGAGAACGTCACCACGCTCGAACAGTACAAGCAGAAGATAACCGAGATAGAGGAAGAATATCAGGCAAAGATTGACGAGGCGATCGCAAAGCTCGAAGACGGCAAGCTCTATGCGGGCAGCGAAAACTATTTCTATCTTCCCGCGTTCGACTATGCGGTAGACGAATATCTCTATCCCACCGACCTCACCTATTCGATTTACTATAAGGCAAAGACGAGCGGTTCGACGACCTCGCTCGCAAGCAACAATCTCTCCATCGCGCTCACCCAGCCCGACGTGACCTACAGATTTACCATCTTCGTCACCGACGAATTCGGCTCTGCAATGCGCTATCCCGACGTCGACGACGAGGGCAATCTCGTCTGGAAGGAGATAGAGACGGGCGACATCTGGGACGAGGAATATTCCGAGCTTTTGCCTTTCTTCGAGTTTGACGTCTCCTACAAGCCCGCGACCAGCGAAGATGCCGAAGACCTCGCGCTCGCCTACGTCGGCACGAGTTACAGCGGCGTTTCCTTCGACATAAACGGCGTTTCTAACACCTACACGACGAGCTATAAGCTCTACACCTTCGACAGAGACAGAATTTATGCCGAACTCGGCAAGACCTACACCTATGACGAGTTCGTCGCCTGCGTGAGGGAACTCATCAGCGACGCCACGACGCGCCAGTATTTCACGACGATTAAGCCCGCTTCCGAGCTCAACGAGAACGATTCCTATTACGAGGAGATGAGCGCTTACGAGTGGAACGCCACGAGCGTCACCTTCGTGCCCCAGTCGGCTACGAGCGAATATTACGTCGTCGAACTGACGATAACCGACAACCGCACTCAGGTCAAGACGACCTCTTACGCGTCGGTAGTCGCCTCCGTCGAGACGACCGCGCTCAAGGGTGAGGACACCTGGGTTGAGGATAACCTCGCGGCAGTCATACTGCTTTCGATAAGCGGCGTCTGCCTCATCGCGCTCGTCGTGCTCATAGTCGTAAGACCTAAGGACAAGGGCGACATCGACGAGGTAATGGCTGCCGAAAAGAGCAAGAAGAAGGCAAAGAAGGCAGGTAAATAAAACGCTTTCGGCTAACCCCGAAAACCGTATAATACCTTTCGGTTAAAACTAAAAATCTAAAAGGCTTCGGGTTAAAACTAAAAAACCATAAAGGCTTTGGGTTAAAGGCAAAAAATCTAAAAGCTTTGGGTTAAAAACTAAAATCATAATCGGGCGGCTGCGCGGCAAAACCTGCGCACCCGCCCGATTTTTCCTTTTCCCGTCTCAATTTTGTGCGGGAGGGTGCAAAGTTGCAAAAAAATTCAACATGGCGAAAAATGACGATTTGTCTGGTTATTGTTGACAATTCAATATAATTATGATAAAATAAATATAGAATTTTCTATAAAAATTGAAAATACGGTAATCTGCAAAGGTAAGTAGGCATGGCTGAATGGCTTAACGGAGCAACTGAATATTTCTCTGCCGACGGCTCCCGCATTATGCGCGATGCGCTGACTCAGGTTTACGACAGGCAGACCATGGTCGGCTATATGGAGTGGCTCATTTCCCGCGGCACTCCGTTCAGTTTCTTTTTCATAGACGTAGATAATTTCAAGAATATAAACGACACTTACGGGCATATCGCGGGCGACGTGGTGCTCGCCGACGTTGCGCACTTCCTCGAAAAGATGGTAGAGGGCAAGGGCGTAGTTGGCAGGTACGGCGGCGACGAATTCATGCTCATTCTCGAAAACATTACCGACTATTCGGAGATATGGGACATCGGCCACGCGATAAATATGGGGCTTACCATGCTCGAACCGAGGGGAATGGAGGGGCTGACGCTCACCCTTTCTATGGGCATATCGCGCTTCCCGCTCAATGCGTATAACTTCAACGGCGTGGTCACGCTCGCCGACAAAGTGCTCTACCGCGCCAAGATGAAGGGCAGAAACTGCTTCATCATCTATCTCCCCGAAAAACACGCGCACATCAACCTCAAAGAGACGAGGGAGGCGAAGTTCTCGGGCATGCAGCTCTGCTCGCGGGCGTTCGGTCATCTCACGGCGTACGGCGAGGATATTTCGGTCGGCATATACAACCTCTTTAAGCACATAGTCTCCTACTTCATGTTCGACCATATCTGTATTCAGGACAGACAGCGCATAAATTTCGATGCGGTCTACGGCCTTGCCGAACAGCGCGAATTTTCCTATATTCCCCGCTCGGCGATAAGCCGCATGATAGACAAGGTCGGCTATGCCAACATAACCAACTCGGCAACCCTCAACGCCGACTGGCAGCAGGAGTTCAGGCAGGCGCTCGACGACCAGAACATCAAGTCGACTTTCATCTGCGAGATTACCGCCTACGACAAGCGTTACGGCTTCATCAGGGTTGACACGGTCAAGACCATAAGGATCTGGCAGGAGAACGAGATGGCAACGCTCATCGCCATGGCTAACGCGATAGGGCTCATTCTCTACTATCAGAAAAAGAAGCTCGAGGACCTGCCTTTAAGTCCGCAGGTCGTCGTCGGCGAACAGGAATAACTAACATATTATAAGCGGCGCACCCGTCAGCGGGTGCGCCGCTTTCGTCATTATTATTCAAGCGGGCAAATTCGTGCTCTTTCGCCGTCTGTTTTTTGTCTGTACGGTATTGAAAGTCTGCATGAATTGTGTTATAATTTCTGTACGGGCGCGGTCTGCTCTGCGCCTTAATTTTGCCCCTTCGGGGGCGGGGGAGAAAAGGTAATGAATTCAATAAAAAGACTTAAAAGTGCGGTTATTGCCTGCGTGCTGGCGGTTGCGGCCATATTTACGCCCGCCTGCAATATCGGACATTCGCACACCTACTCGACCTCGTGGTCGAGCAACGAGACGCAGCACTGGCGGGACGCTACCTGCGGCCACGACGTAAAGGCTAACGTCGGCGATCACGTCGACGCGGACGGCGACGGCAAGTGCGACGTGTGTGGCTATGAAGAGGAGAAAGAGCCGCCCGCCCACGAACACACCTATTCGGACGATTGGTCGACCGACGAGAACAAGCACTGGCATGAGGCGACCTGCGGTCACGACGTCATAAGCGACGAGGGCGAACACGTCGACGAGAACGGCGACGGCAAGTGCGACGTGTGCGGCTATATTATGGAGGAGACGCCCGCGCACGAGCACACCTATTCCGACAAGTGGTCGACAGACGAAAATAAGCATTGGCATGCGGCGACCTGCGGGCATGACGTCATAAGCGACGAGGGCGCACATACCGACGGCAACGGCGACTTCGTCTGCGATATCTGCGGCTACGTAATGCACACTCACACCTATTCGGATAAGTGGTCGACCGACGAGAATAAGCATTGGCATGCGGCGACCTGCGGGCACGACGTCGTAAACGACGAGGGCGCACATACCGACGGCAACGGCGACTTCGTCTGCGACGTCTGCGGCTACGTTATGCACGTACATACCTATTCGGACAAGTGGACGACGACCGAAACCGAGCACTGGCATGCCTCGACCTGCGGGCACGACGTGACGAGCGACAGGGGCGAGCATATCGACGTCGATAACGACGGCAGGTGCGACGTTTGCGACTACGTCATAAGAGAGCCCGAACAGACCTTGGTGACTTATACCTGTTTCGACAACGAGACGGCGGTCTTCGAGTGGACGACGACCTCCGCATCGAACGCCAAAGTTTCTTACAGGCTTGCGACCGCCTCGACCTATACAGAGGTCGACGAACAGCTCGTCCGCCAGATTTCCTCCGATACGGCGCGCGTCGACATAGTCGGGCTCAAGGGCGGCAGCGTATACGACTTCAAGATAATCTCCGACGGCGTGACTTATATTAAGTCGGGCGTGACCGTGCCCGCAATCGACCGTTCGGGCTATGCCCATTTCGGCTATTCGTCGGGCGTGGGCGCATATAACGACGACGGCACGGCAAAATCGGGCGCGAGAATAGTCTATGTCACCGAAGCCACCAAGAATACGGTAACGCTCACGGTCGGTTCCAAGACCTATACGGGCATAGTCAGCATATTGCAGAACGCCGCAAAGGACGGCACTCCGCTCATCGTCAGAATTATCGGCACGGTCGGCGCGGCAACGTGGAACGAGATTGCCTACACCCCCGCGGGCAGCAAACTGACGGCGGAGGAGGTAATAGGCGCAAACGGCAAGCAGCTGCCCACCGACAGCAGTCAGCTGACGCAGGCGGCGTTGATTGAGGGCGGCTATAATACGCTCGACACCTCGGTCTATTCCGAACTTCTCGGTCTGGACAGCAAGGCGACCTATTCGGGCGGCGAATACGACAGCGCTTGGAACAACTGCATTGTCAAGGACAGCTCCAACATAACCTTAGAGGGCATAGGCGAGGACGCGCGCATATTCCAGTGGGGACTGACTTTCAAGAATTGCAGTTCGATAGAGGTGAGAAATATCACCTTTGAGGACTATACGGAAGATGCCTGCTCGGTGGAGGGCAACAGCGGCGAAAATATCACCTCGGCAGCCGATTTCGGGAGCGGAAGGATATGGATACACCATAACACCTTCGAGGAGGGCATAAACTATTGGGATGTCTGCCCCGAACAGGACAAGCACGAGGGTGACGGCGCGACCGACTTCAAGCGAATAGCAAACGTCACCGTAAGCTATAACGAATATCACAACAATCACAAGACCGGTTTGGTCGGCGCAAGCAACTCTGACCTGACGGCAAACCTTACCTATCACCACAACTTCTACAACGAATGTATGAGCCGTATGCCGCTTGCAAGGCAGGCAAACATTCACATCTACAACAACTATTATTACGGCTCTACGAATGAAAATATGTCGCTCCGTGCAAGCGCTTATGCGTTCATAGAGAACTGCTATTTCGAAAATGCCAAGAACCCGATAGTCAGCGCGGGCGACGATAAAAACGGCTACGGCTACGCAAAGATTTTGGGTTGCATATTCAGCGGCAAGACGATAGACAGCAAGTATGCGGATAAGCTCGTCGTCGTCACCGAAAGAGAGCAGGCGGTCGAAAATACGACCAAGTTCGGGCAGAATTTCGATACCGACAGTACGCTTTTCTACTATGACGCGGCAAATAAGTGCTCCGATGTAGAGAATATGCTTACGGCGGAGGAGGTAAAGGAGCAGGTTCCCCTTCTCGCGGGCGTAATGAAGCACAGCGGCTCTACTGGCAGCGATGTCGGCGGTTCGACGGGCGGCGACGAGGGCGGCAACGAGGGTGAAATAACCCCTCCCGCGGGCAATGCGGTCGAAATAACCGTCACGGCCAATTCTGCCTACGTCGTCGGCGATACCATGGCGACGCTTAAAGACGGCTCTACGACGATAGCAACGGTCACCGCAGCCTGCGCCTATGATCTGAAATCGAACGACCATTGTCAGGCAAAGGCGGGCAACGGCGCGATAATGAATATTCAGTTCGCAAGCGGGTATGTCTATACGATAACGCTTACGGTCGGTTCAAGCAGTACTTCCGCCGTCAGGACGCTCACGCTCACGCTTGCGGACGGAACGATGACGGGCTCGCCGCAGACGGGCGGAATGGGGCAGGACTTCGTCGCCTGCTCGTGGACGAATGTCACGGCGGGCAGCTATGTGATGAAGCAGGACAACAATGTCCGCATTAAGAACATTACGATAGCCGCAACGCCCGTATAAACGGCTTAATAAGACGCGCCCCCCGCGCACTTTCAAAAGTGCGCGGGGGGGCATTTTTTATGTATTGAAAACCGCGTTGCCTGCGGCATATATGCAGGGCAATTTAAAAATAAGGGTGGGGCGGGCGCTTTTGCGCCCGCCCCTTAAAAATATTTAATCAAAAGCCAATAAAATGCCGCTTTTAAGGACGGAAAACCGCGTTGTCTGCGGCATATATGCGGGGCAATTCAGGCGTTGTCCCCGGCGATTGCCAGCGCGGCGGCGCGTACTCTGTCGCGGAGGTCGGAGGGGGAAATAACCCTGACCTTGCCGCCGTAACCGAGAATTTTCTCTACCGAGGTCTCGTCATCGGGGAGGCTCACCTCGGCGACCAGCGCGTTGCCCTTGGGCTCGATATTGTCGACGCCCAGCCATTCCTCGACGTCGGCAATCGCCTCTTTGCGTATTTCAAGCGTGACGGGGATGAGCTGTTCGGTCGAATAGCCGAAGTTCAGCGGTATGTCCTCGCGCCTGAATTCCCGCTTCTCAAAGGTCTTGCCCGTGTACCTCGCAAGGCGTATTCTGCCTATCTTGAAGGTTCTGAAATCCGCGCGGGAGTGGCAGTACGCATATACATACCATATATTCTGCTTGAATATGAGCACGTGCGGATCGATAATTCTTCTGCTGTGCTCGCCCTCGCGGGAGATATAGTCAATTTCAAGGCTCAGGCACTCGTTTACGGCGCGTTCGCACACCTTCATCTTCTCGGAAAAAGTGCCCGCGTCGCACCACGCGCCGCCGTCGACTATTATATTGCCGCACACGCTCGCGTCGCGCCTGTCGTCCTTCTGCTGGTGTTTAAGCTTTTCCAGCGCGGTCAGCGTGTCCTCGTCGTTCATCTGCGTAGCCATTGCGGTCAGCGCGTTTATCGCCGCCGCATACTCCCCGCGCGTAAAATAGCCCGAGGGCAGTCGGAAGGTATCCGCGACGAATATTCCGCCGTACCTGCCGCGCACGACGTCTATGGGAACGCCCGCCACGTTTAGTTCCTCGATATAGCGGTAGACGCTCCTCACCGAAATTTCGTATTTGTCGGCAATCTCGCCCGCAGTCACGCGCTTGCGCTGTAACAAGGTCATCAACATTCTTATCATTATCTGGTATTTCACCCGCGCCACCTCAATATAATATTAAAAAAGTTAAAAATATTTTATCATATATGACAATATATGTCAAGTTTAAATGATAAAATTGAATTGAAAACAGACGGAGGGCAGAAATTATGACCGTTTTGAACTATATAAACAACCAGAGAAAGAGCATAAGGGACAGGCACGAGGGCGAAGTGTTCGTCTATTTCTCGTGCGGAGCGGTGGTGCAGGCAGAGTGCGAAGCGCCCGCCGCAGGGTCGGGGCGCGCGCGTTCCGCCGAGGAAATTCTCGCCGAGCTCGACGGCCTCAAAGGGCTCAACAAGCGCGAACGCGCGGCTTATTCCCGCCGCCGCACCTTCGAGAGCGTGGGCGCGTAATCTGAACGGCGCAAAGGGCAAAAACCGCGTTGATCGCGGCATATATGCGGGGCAATTGCCGTCCTGCGCCGAAATTTCGCCGCTTTTCGATATTGTCGGGAAATTGCGCCCGTCAGAGATGTTTTTGGCGGCAAAAACCGCGTTGATCGCGGTATATATGCGGGGCAATTGAGTATTTAAGGCTTAAAAATTCAAGCGGGGCGCGTAAATATTTACGCGCCCCGCCGTTTTTTACTTATTTAGTCAGTTTTTTCTCTATCATCGCAATAATGCCGTACATTCCGCCCGCAAGCACGCAGAGTATTATCGTCGCCGTCATCACTAGATCAAGCTTGAACACCTGACCGCCGTAGACGATGAGATAGCCCAGCCCCGCGCGCGAGACGATATATTCGCCCATTATAGAGCCTATCCAGCTCAGCCCGACCGCCACTTTGAGCGTGTTTATGAGCGTCGGGAGGGAGGCGGGTATTATCAGCTTTGTCAGCGTCGCCCGCTTGCTCGCGCCCATTGCCTGCATCAAGGTCAGCATAGTCCTGTCGACCGACAGAAAGCCCGTCAGCGTGTTCATTATGCAGACGATTATGGCGACTATGACCGTCATGAATATTATCGCCGTATAGCCCGTGCCTATCCAGATGATGATGAGCGGGCCGAGCGCAATCTTGGGCAGCGAGTTGAGCACGACTATATACGGCTCGAACACCTTTCTTATGCTGTCGCTCATGTACAGCAGTACGGCGACGGCGTAGCCGACGATTACGGCTATGACAAACCCCGCAATCGTCTCCATCAGCGTTATGCCGATATGGTAAAAGAGATTTCCGCCCTCGTACAGCTCTGCAATCGTCTTGATTACTCTCGACGGCGAGCTGGTTATGAAGGGATCGATTATTTCAAACTGCGCGCACAGTTCCCACATTAAGAGAATGAGGGCGAGTATGCCCGCCCGCGCGACGTTTATGAGTATTCCGCGCCTGCGGTTTTTCTTTAAATACTTTATGTGCGCGGCAGAGTAGTTAAGGTTTTTCATGCGTGTATGTTCTCCGTCAGTTTAAATTCCCAGCTCGCAGCGGAGTTTTTCAAAGGTTGCGGCAAACTCGCCGCATTCCCGACGGCGCTTGGGTATATTGCCGCCGAAGTCAATCGTGTGTTCGGCGACGACGCGCGCGGGGCGGGCGGAAAGAACTATTACCTTATCCGAAAGCGCAATCGCCTCGGATATGTCGTGCGTGACGAGCAGTGCCGTCTTTTGCTCGCCCTTTATTATGCCCTGAACGTCGTCGCAGACTTCCAGCCGCGTCTGATAGTCGAGCGCCGAGAACGGCTCGTCTAAAAGCAGTATGTCGGGCTGTGCGGCAAGCGTCCTTATCAGCGCGACGCGCTGTCGCATTCCCCCCGAAAGCTCGCTCGGCTTCTTTTTGAGGAAGTCTTTAAGCCCGTACTTTTCGGCGAGCGACAGGGCGTTTTCGCGCATTGCCCGCGTATTTCTGCCCTTGACTTCGAGCGGCAGAAAGAGGTTGCCCTCGACCGTCCTCCACGGAAACAGCGCGTCGCGTTGCAGCATATAGCCGAACTCGGCATTTTCCCTCACGACGCGCCCCGACGACGGGGCGATAAGCCCCGCCGCAAGCGAGAGTATAGTCGACTTCCCGCACCCCGACGGACCTATCACGGCGACGAATTGCCCCCGCAATATGCCGAAGTTAAGCCCCTTTACGGCCTCGGTTTCGCCGCTTAAAGTATGGTAGGTATAGCCGACGTCCTCAAACCTTAAAATCATGCGTAGACTTCCTCGTAGACGGCGTGTGCGACGTCGGTTATGACCAGCTCGTCAAAGTCTACTTTGCGGGCGAGTTCGCCGCTGTTGGACATTATGTTTTGCAGGTTGTCAAGCGCCTCGGGCTTCATCGCCATATCCGTCACCCACGCGTCTATCGCCTTATAGTTCTTTATCGAGGTGGCAAGCGAGGCAACGCTCGTGCCGTCGAAATAGGGCGCGATGAGCTCCGCGCAGGTCGTCTCGTCGTGCTCGTTGATGTACTTGACCGCCTTGGTTATGCCGCGCAGCAGCCCCTCGATCTTGTCGGGATTGGCGTCGATATAGCTCTCCTTTGCCATAAAGCAGGTGTAGGGCACTTCGCCCGACTGCTCGCCGACGGACGCGACGACGTAGCCCTTGCCCGCCGCCTCGTATTCGCTTGCCACGGGCTCGAACATGGTGCAGTAGTCGGCAATGCCGCTCTCGAAAGCCGAGGTCATCATATTGAACGCCACGTCATAGTTTAGCGTCGCGTTTACGCCCAGCTTGTCGAGGGTGTATTCAAAGGTCATTGCGGGCACGCCGCCCTTTCTGCCGGCAAGTATTTCCTTGCCCTCGAGGTCGCTCCACGAAAAGTCGGGCTCGTCATTCCGCCCGACGAGAAAGCTTCCGTCGCGCTTGGTGAGCTGGCCGAATACCTTAGGGCTGTCGGACGAGCCGCCTATTACGACGTAAATCGCCGCCTCGGGGCCGCAGAAGCCTATATCGGCAGAGCCCGACAGCACGGCAGCCATGGTAGAGTCTGCGCCGCCGCCGTTGGTAAGTTCTATCTCGATGCCCTCGTCCTCGAAATATCCGATCGCGTCGGCGAGATACAGGGGCGCATAGAATACCGAGTGCGTCACCTCGTTGATGCGCACTTTATTGTCCTTTTTGCCGCAGGAAGCAAAGGCGAAGGGTACAAACATAGCCGTCACCGCCGCGACAATCAAGCAGAGTATATGTCTTTTCAAGATTTTGTCTCCTCAAAAAAATTTAATAATACATTTTATGCTTAGCCGCTTACGATTGACAATCGGGGCGCAATTGTTTTATACTAATACCGTATTACTAAACGGAACAACTCGCAAGAAAAAGTCAGAAAGGTGAGAATTGATGGAAAAGACCTATAACCCCAAAGATTTTGAAGAAAGAATTTACAGAGATTGGGAAGAAAAAGGCTATTTCAAGGCGGTAAGGGACGACGATAAAGTGCCCTTCACCATAATGATGCCTCCCCCCAACGTAACAGGTCAGCTGCACATGGGACACGCCATGGACGAGACCATGCAGGATACGATTATCCGCTTCAAGCGCATGCAGGGCTATTGCGCGCTGTGGCTGCCCGGCACCGACCATGCGTCAATCGCCACCGAAGTCAAGGTCGTGGAAGAGCTTGCAAAGCAGGGCATAAAGAAGGAAAGTCTTACCCGCGAACAGTTCCTCGAACACGCGTGGGCGTGGAAGGAAAAGTACGGCAACAGAATAATCGGACAGCTCAAAAAACTCGGTTCGTCCTGCGACTGGTCGCGCCTTGCGTTCACCATGGACGAAAAGTGCTCCAAGGCGGTAAGGGAGGTATTCGTAAACCTCTACAACAAGGGGCTGATCTACCGCGGTTCGAGAATAATCAACTGGTGCCCCTGCTGCAAGACGGCGCTCTCCGACGCGGAAGTCGAATATTCTGAGGAGGCGTCTAACTTCTGGCACCTCAAATATTTCCTCGAAGGCTCCGACAGCGAGGGCGTGGTCGTCGCCACTACCCGTCCGGAGACCATGTTCGGCGATACCGCCGTCGCGGTCAATCCCGCCGACGAGAGGTATAAGGCGTATATCGGCAAGAACGTCATTCTGCCCATAATCAACAAGCCCATTCCCGTCGTCGCCGACGAACACGCCGACATGACTTTCGGTACGGGCTGCGTCAAGATCACCCCCGCGCACGATCCCAACGACTTCGAGGTAGGGCTCAGGCACAATCTGCCCGTCGTAAAGGTAATGAACGACGACGGCACGATGAATGAGCTTACGGGCAAGTACAACGGCATGGACAGGTACGAGTGCAGAAAGGCGGTCGTCGAGGAGCTTAAAGCGCTCGGCAATCTCGTAAAAATCGAGCCGCACGCGCACAACGTCGGGCATTGCTACCGCTGCCACACCTCGGTCGAGCCGATAGTTTCCAAGCAGTGGTTCGTCAAGATGCAGCCGCTCGCAAAGCCCGCAATCGCCGCCGTATACGACAAAAAGACGACCTTCGTACCCGAAAGGTTTGCTAAAATATACTATAATTGGATGGAGAACGTCAAGGACTGGTGCATATCCAGACAGCTCTGGTGGGGACACAGAATACCCGTATGGTATTGCCCCGACTGCGGCAAGGTAATATGCTCCAAGACCGATCCCGACTGCTGCCCCGACTGCGGAAGCAAGAACATCTATCAGGACGAAGACGTGCTCGACACGTGGTTCTCGTCGGCGCTCTGGCCGTTCTCGACGCTCGGCTATCCTGACGACACCTCCGACCTCGAATATTTCTATCCCACCGACGTGCTTGTAACGGGCTATGACATAATATTCTTCTGGGTTGCCAGAATGATCTTCTCGGGGCTCGAACACATGCGCAAAGTGCCCTTCCGCGACGTGCTCATTCACGGTCTCGTCAGGGACGAACAGGGCAGAAAGATGTCCAAATCGCTGGGCAACGGCGTAGATCCGCTCGTCGTAATCGACAAGTACGGCGCGGACAGTCTGAGGTTCTCGCTCCTTCAGGGCGTTGCACCCGGCAACGACACGCGCTATTCGGACGGCAAGGTAGAGGCGTGCCGCAACTTCATGAACAAGGTATGGAACGCCAGCCGCTACGTCATAATGAACTGTCAGGGCAGGACGATAAAGCCCGTAAGCGAGGTCAAGCTCACGCCCGCGGACAAGTGGATAATCTCCCGCCTGCAATCGGCGATACGCGACGTCACGCTCATGCTCAACAAGTTCGAGCTCGGCATTGCCTGCCAGATAATGTACGACTTCATGTGGTCGGACTTCTGCGACTGGTATATCGAACTCACCAAGCCCGCGCTCTGGTCGGACGACGAGGCGAGAAAGGACGGCGCGGTCAGCGTGCTCTATTTCGTGCTCGACAACGCGCTCAGACTGCTTCATCCCTTCGTGCCCTTCATCACCGAGGAAATCTATCAGAGCCTGCCCGGAACGCAGGGTTCGATAATGGTTGCGCCCTTCCCGAGGTATAATTCCAAACTCGCCTACAAGAAGGAAGCCAACGCATTTGCGGGCGTTATGGAAGTAATCAAGGCGGTGAGGGAGGTCAAGGTAGAGACGGGCTGCGCACCCTCCAAAAAGGTCAACGTCTATCTCGTCACCGACGCCAAGCGCCTCATTCAGAGCAATGCGGAATGTATATGCAAGCTTGCCGGCGCGGAGTGCGTCAAGGTCATCTCCTCGCAGGAGGAGGCGGGCGAAAAGCTCATAACCAAGGTCACCTCGATAGGTACGCTGTATATTCCCATGGGCGAACTTGTCGACGCGGAAAAGGAGCGGGCAAGGCTCAATGCCGAACTCGACAGGGTAATGGGCGAAATAAAGCGCGCCGACGGCAAACTCAACAACCACGGCTTCATCTCGAAAGCGCCCAAAAAGCTGGTCGACGCCGAGCGCGAGAAACTCAATAAATTCATAGAGATGAGGGATAAGATACTCTCTCAGCTTGAAAATCTTTAAATAAAGGAAAGAGGTCGGCGCGTCCGCGCCGACCGAAATAATAATTATGGCAAAGAAAAGGACATCTGCGGCGAAAAAGAAGTTCAGGGCGCGGATAGCGGCGGTATTCGTCACGATAGTGCTGCTCATCATAATCGCCGCGCTCATAATGTATTTCTTCTTCCCCGCCACATTCGATAAAATATGCGACGTATTCGGCGGACTTATAACCGCCGAAAACCCCGACGACGATAAGACCGACGACGGCAATGCCGAGGGCGGCAATACCGAGGTTACGGAGGGCGCGCTCGAAGACATAACTTCTTCGGGGCTGTCCATTCACTTCATCAGGTTTGAAAACGACAAGGCTGGCGACTGTACGCTCATCAAGTGCGGCGATACAGAAGTGCTGATCGACGCGGGTTCGACGCAGTCGAGCTCCAAGACGGTCAAGGCCTACATAGATAAGTACTGCACGGACGGCAAACTCGAATACGTCATTGCCACCCACGCCGATCAGGACCACATAGCCGCGCTCGTCGGCACTTCCTCGGGCGGTAAGTATGACGGAGTGCTTTACAGCTACGAGATAGGCACGGTAATAAGGTTCGACCGCTCCAACAAGAGCGAAACGACGGAGGCGGGCAACCCCACGCTGTACCGCAAATTCCTCGACGCGGTGGAATACGTCGGCGATAACGGCGCGGCGACCTATACGGCAAGCCAGTGCTGGTACGAAACGGACGGCGCGGCAAAGACCTATTACCTCGACGAAGACAAGACCGTATCGATGAATATTCTCTACAACTATTATTACGAGCACAAGTCCTCGGACGAGAATAACTATTCGGTATGTATGCTGCTCACACAGGAGATCTCGACGGACGAATACGCAAACTATCTCTTTACGGGCGACCTCGAAAAGGAGGGGGAGGAATACCTCGTCGAATACAACGAACTGCCCGAGGTAGAGCTGTTCAAGGCGGGACACCACGGCAGCCCGACGTCGTCCAACGACTGTCTGCTGTCCGTCATAAAGCCCAAGTACGTCGTTGTCTGCTGCTGCGCGGGCACGGACGAATACACCGACAACCCCGCAAACCAATTCCCCTCGCAGGCGTTTGTTGACAGGGTGAGCAAGTACACCGACTGCGTGTATGTGACGAATATGGTCAGCGACAATGCGGCGGGGTATGAGCCGATGAACGGCGACATAGTCTTCTATGTGGACGAAAATCAGCTCAAACTGTGGTGCAGCAACAATACCCTCAAATTGAAAGATACCGAGTGGTTCAAGGCAAACCGCACGGGCTGGACAGATTAGCGGGCTATATTCAATCTGCACATATCGGCGGACAATATTCAATAATTAAGGGCGCGTGCCGTCTGGCACGCGCCCTCGATTTTTATAGAAAAAAGCCGCCCCGCGCAATATTGCGCGGGGCGGCACAGCTTTATTTCAGTTTTATTTTAAATTACTTCTTTGCCTTAGCAAGCATATCCTCGACGGCGGTCTTCAACTTGCCGAGCGAAACTTCTGCGTCGGCCTTGTTGTTTGCCTTGACCGAATAGTAAATTTTGAGCTTGGGTTCCGTGCCCGAAGGACGGACGCAGACGAAGCTGCCGTTTTTGAGCTCGTAATATACGCAGTTTGTCTTGGGCGAGCCGATGGGCGACTTTTCACCCGTGACGAGGTCGGTCTTTTCGTCCTTGGAATAATCTCTGAACGAGGAAACTTCGTAGATGTCGAAGTTCTTGACGGGTGCGACTTTGAGCGCGTCGACCACGGCGTTCATCTCCTTCATCGCGTTAAGTCCCTGATACTGTATGGATACGTTGCAGTCGAGCACATAGCCGTATTTCTTGTAAATCTCGTTCAGTCTGTCAAATACCGTCGTGCCCTTGTAGGTATAGTAGCATACCATCTCGGCACAGAGCATGGAAGCGACGACGGCGTCCTTATCCCTTGCGTGGGTGCCGCGGAGATAGCCACAGCTCTCCTCGAAGCCGAATACGAAGGTGTGGGAGTGGTCTCTCTCCCAGAGTTTGATCTTCTCGCCTATGAACTTGAAGCCGACGGGCACTTCAAAGAGCTCTACGCCGAACTTCTGGCAGATGGGCTTAGCCATGCCCGTCGTTACGAACGACTTTACGACGGCGGCATTCTTGGGCAGGTCGCCGTCTTCTTCGAGGCGGGTGAGGATATAGTCGAGGAGGAGTATGCCCACCTGATTGCCCGAAAGCGCTTCAAATTCGCCCTTGTCGTTCTTGACGGCAACGCCCAGACGGTCGCTGTCGGGATCGGTGCCGAATACGACGGTCGCGCCTATCTTTTCGGCGAGCTTGATGCCCATGGTAAGCGTTTCCTTATATTCGGGGTTGGGCACTTTGACGGTGCTGAACTCGGGATCCTTTTCAACCTGTTCCTCGACGACCGTCGCGTTGATGCCGATCTTTTTGAGAATGGTCGTAACGGGAACATATCCCGAGCCGTGAACGGGGGTATATACAAGTTTGAGGTCCTTGCCGCAGGCCTTGACTGCCTTTTTGGAGAGGGTGAGCTTTTTAAGCTCTTTATAATAGTTCTTGTCCACTTTCGCGGGGACTTCGGATATGTACTTCTTGCGCTGTTCAGCCGTGGGAACGGGGGCGGAGAGATAGTCGGTAATCTTCTCGATGCTGTCTACGACGACCTTGGTGTCCTCGGGGCTCATCTGAGCGCCGTCCGCGCCGTATACCTTATAGCCGTTGTACTGCTTGGGGTTGTGCGAAGCGGTTATCATAATTCCTGCGATAGTGCCGAGGTCTCTTACAGCGAACGACAGCATGGGAACGGGATGGACGTCGGAGAAGACATAGGCCTTAATGCCGTTGGCGGCAAGCACGTCTGCGGCGGCGCGGGCGAACACTTCGCTCTTCAAACGGGTATCGTAGGATATAACTACGCCCCTGTCCATAGCTTCCTGACCGAGCCCCTTGATGAATGCGCTCAGCCCCATGGTGGCGCGCGACACGGTGTATACGTTCATCTTGTTCGTGCCGTAGCCGATTATGCCTCTCATGCCCGCCGTGCCGAATTCAAGTTCGGCGCCGAAGCTGTATTCAATCTCCTTCTCGTCGGCGGCAATGGCGTTAAGTTCCTGTCTTGCCTCGTCGTTCAGCCTTTTGTCGGCAAGCCAGCTTTCATAAGCCTTTTTATAGTCCATCGTTAATCCTCCTTACCGTTGCAAGCCATTACATTCTTGCGCAAATATATTTTATGACGTATCGTCCTAAATAATTATATAAAAAAAATCCCCCTTTGTAAAGGGGGAAAGGCAATTTTTGTCTTTATTTTTGCCGTTATTTTGCTTATTTTTTTGCTCAGTTGTCGACGCCTTTGAAGAATTCTTCCCTCGTCAGAGGTTTTTCGCGTTCGGGACCGACTATCGTGTCCTCGTCGAGGAAGTATCTTATGCCGTTGCCGTCGTAATAGTTGACGAACTGGAATATCGTCAGAATGAGGTAGGAGGCGGGGAGCGTTATGAGCAACCCCGCGCCGAACGTCAGAACGAGCGCCGCCACGTTCATGGCGAATATGATGAGCTGAATGATGAGCAGGTTGCTGAAAATATACGCCGTATCCTTGCCGTTCCGCGAGAGCGCATAGCCTATCGCCGCACCGTTGCTCATCTTGCCGTGTACGACGGCGGGCAGCCAGTCGCACAGGAAGGTGTTTTTGAGCGAGGAGAATACTATCATCAGCGCGGTGAACGCGAAGAACTTGACGAGCATGGGCGAAATGCTGACGACGAGAGCGCAGATAAGTACGCACACCACGTCGTATATGAAGCATATAGGCACGTATATGACGCTGAAAAGGCTTGCCTTGCCGAGGTTTTTGGTCATCGTATAGAGGAAGGACGAGCGCGCGCGGAGCGCCATCTTGTCGTTGACGACCGAACCGACGGTATAGGTACCTATCGCCGACAGGAAGCGGTTGATGAGGTATACGATCGCCAGAAGCACGGCGCTCAGAACAAACGTCGAGGTCATCGTGCCGAGCATTTTTATAAACTCGTCCAGCGCCTCTCTGAATTCTATTACCTGCCTGTGCAGTTCGTCGGGTATGAAGTTTATGAACGCCTCCCACATAGAGGTGAGCGACGCGTGCAGCGAGACGTATTCCGGCGTGTCGACGATATTGCCGAACATAGGGATGAGTATCGCGCAGCACAGCCCCGCCGTAATAAGCGTCAGAACGAGCTTATAGAGGAGGAGTTTGTAGGTCGTTGAGAAGTTGTCCACGAATACGTGGAAGGTGTGCCTGAATTTCATAGGTGACCTCTCGGTTTAAGATTGTATCAAAGCGTCCGCATCGACGATTTTGCCTGTAATTTTTCCCTCGTTGACGACGAGATAGAGGTAAGACTTATGCGAATACCGCGACAGCGTGCCGGGGTTGAACAGCATCACGCCGCCGACGATTTCCTCGGTTGCACGGTGAGTATGCCCGAACAAAGCCGCCTGACAGCCCTCTTCCCGCGCCTTATAGGCAATGCGGTCGAATGTCTGTTTTACGCCGTATCTGTCGCCGTGGCAGGCGAATATCTTTACGCCCTCGACTTCGATGATTTTTTCGTTCTCGCCGCAGCGCATTATGTCGCAGTTGCCGTTCAGAAGTATGGTCTTGTCGGGATAGCGGCGGGCAATCGCGCTGCCGTCGCCCGAAGTGTCGCCGAGGTGGACGATATAGTCGCATTCGGCAAACAGCCCGTCCATCTTGTCCATAGCCGCCTTATTCCCGTGGGTATCGCTAATGACTATAAAGGTCTTCACAGCTTGCTCCTCAGATCTTCGAGGGCGCGGAAGCGGTGGGAGACCGAGTTCTTCTCCGCCTCGCTCGCCTCGCCGAACGACTTTTTCAGGTCGTCGGAAAAGAACAGGCTGTCATAGCCGAAGCCGCCCTCGCCCTTTTCCTCGAACAGTATTCTGCCCTTGGTATATCCCTCGCCGAAAAGCGCGCCGCCGTCGGGGAACATAAGGCACACCGCGCAGGCGAACTGAGCCGTACGTTGGGGGATATCCTGCATCCTTTTTAAAAGAAGCGCCCTGTTGTCGGCGGAATTTCCGCCCGAAAAACGTGCCGAATATACGCCCGGCGCACCGCCCAGCGCGTCGACGCACAGCCCCGAATCGTCCGCCAGCACGGCGGTTTTGAGGGCGTCGCAGACGGCTTTCGCCTTGATGTATGCGTTTTCCCTGAAGGTCTTGCCCGTCTCCTCAATATCCCCGTCGAAGCCCGCCTCGCGCATGGATATAAGCTCGCAATCGGTGAAAATCTTTTTTATTTCGTCTATCTTGTGTGCGTTGCCGCTCGCAACGACTATCTTTTCGGGTAATTTTCTCATAGTCGTTAATATTATACTATATCCCGCCGCAAAAGTAAAGGGCAGACTTGAATTTTTCCTCTCACTTATCCTCCCAATCGAGGCGGTGGAGGTGTCCTTCGAGGTTGAAGCCCGCAAAATCTGCCTGCCGCAGCCCCTCGTAGACGGCTATCGCCACCGAGTTGGAGAGGTTTAAAGAGCGCAGCTCGCCCAGCATGGGTATGCGCAGGCATTCGTCGGGATGCTTGATAAGCAGTTCCTCGGGCAGCCCCCTCGTCTCCTTGCCGAACACGAGGAAATCTCCGCCCGAAAAGCGCGGCTGAGTATAGACCTTGTGCGCCTTGGTGGTGAAGAAATAGAACTTCGCGTCGGGATATGCGGCGAACAGCTCGTCGATGTTTTCCCATATCCTGACGTCGACGTACTGCCAGTAGTCCAGCCCCGCGCGCTTTAAGTACCTGTCGCTTATTTCAAAGCCCAGCGGCTTTACGAGATGCAGCGTGCAGCCCGTCGCGGCGCAGGTGCGGGCAATATTGCCCGTATTCTGCGGAATTTCGGGCTCTACGAGAACTATGTTGAACATTAGGCGTGCTCCGTTTTTTTAAAATTGTATACCCGCGCGCCGCACTTGTCAACATAAATGGCGGGTGCAATCTGCGTCAATCGATTGACAAAATATGCCCCGTAAAGTTATAATAAAAACGTAGGCACATTTTCAGAACCGTAAAATTTTACTCAGTACGCAGGCAAAAATATTTCTTAAGGGAGAACTTATGAGTATAGAGGGAGTAATGACTCTGATAAACAGTCTGTGCTTCGTGTTCGGCGGCATAGCCATATTCATGATAGGCATGGAAATGATGGGCGCCAACCTCGAAAAGGCGGCGGGCAAGAATATCCGTACCCTAATGAGCAAGGCGACGGCTAACCGCTTCGCGGGCATCGGCACGGGCGCCGCGATAACCGCGCTCATTCAGTCGTCGTCGGCGACCACCGTCATGCTTGTCGGTTTCGTCAACGTCGGACTGATGACGCTTTCGCAGGCTGCGTCCGTAATCATGGGTGCAAATATAGGCACTACCATTTCGGCGTTCATCACCGCGCTTTCGACGGGCGGGGCAGAGCTCAAAGTGGCTGCCGTGTTCGCGCTCGTCGCGTTCATCGGCTTGCTCATGATGATGATATGCAAGACCGACCGCAATAAGCGTATAGGCAGCATACTTGCGGGGCTTGGCATGATATTCATCGGCCTCAACGTAATGTCGGATTCGGTCAAGGCGCTCACCGAGGAAGGCAGCGAAGTGGGCGACGCGATAAGGGCGCTCTTTACCAGCCTCGGCAACAATGCCAACGGCAACCTTACTTGGGAAGTGCCCGTGCTCTTTCTCATAGGTCTCGTCCTGACGGGCATAATGCAGTCCTCGTCGGCGATAACGGCAATCGTCATCTCGCTCGCAAGTGCGGGACTGATGAATTTGCAGATGTCGATGTGCGTCGTTCTCGGCACAAACGTCGGCACCTGCGTTACGGCGGTCATCTCTTCGATAGGCACGACCACCAACGCAAAGCGCACGGCTTGCGTTCACCTGTTATTCAATATATTCGGATGTATAGTCTTTATCTTCCCCGTCGCGTTCTTCGGTAAACCCATTGCGGCGTTTATCGAAAGCTTCATTCCCAATACCGAATGGCAGATAGCAATATTCCACCTGTTTTTCAACGTAGTAACTACCATAATTCTTGTCTGGTTCCTCGACTATCTCGTCAGGCTTGCCTGCATAATAGTGCCCGACAAGGCAAAGGCTCAGCCTGCAAGTTCTAACCAGATACTCGACGAGCGTATCTTAAAGACGCCTGCGATAGCCGTAGGACAGGCGAGACAGGAAATAGTCAGAATGGGACAGCTTGCGTTCAACAACTACAAGCGTTCGCTCAATATGCTGCTTTCGGGTTCTATGGACGAAAAGAGTGAGTTTGACGCCACGGAAAAGGAGATAGACGCGCTCAACAGATACATAACTCAGTTCCTAATCAGGCTGTCCTCGCAGGAGATTTCCGAAACGGACGAAAAGAAGGTCTCCTCTTTCTATCACGTCACTTCGGACATGGAGAGGATAGGCGACTATGCCGAAAACATTACCGAATACGCACAGACGCTCATCGACACCAACGCCAAGTTCTCCGAACACGCGATAGACGAAATAAAGGAAATGGACGCAAGCCTTACAGAACTGTATAAGTATGTAGAACTGGCTTTCGCGGGCCATAACCTCAGCTATACGCAGAATATCGAAAACGCCGAAAATCAGACCGACGCGATATGCAGAAAGATGCAACAGTCGCATATCCGCCGCACGAACGAGGGCAGATGCTCGCCGGAATCGGGCTCGATATTCCTGCAACTTGCCGTCAATATGGAGAGAATAGGCGACCACATGTACAACATCGCCAATTCGATAAAGAGCTACGTCAAGGCCGAGGAAGCGTGACAAAAAAATTAAAAAAGTTTGAAAAAAGCTGTAAAAACGGTTGACAAAAAACCTATTATCTAATAGAATGATAAAGCTTAGCGAAAGCGGTACAGCTTATCGCGGGGTAGAGCAGCCAGGTAGCTCGTCGGGCTCATAACCCGGAGGTCGCGAGGTTCGAATCCCGCCCCCGCAACCAAACCGCCGCTTTGGCGAAAGCTTATGGCGACGTAGCTTAGTTGGTCTATAGCGGCCGGTTCATACCCGGCAGGTCGGCGGTTCGAATCCACCCGTCGCTACCATAATAACATAGACGTCGCAAAACGCGACGTCACAATAAGGCCCCTTGGTCAAGCGGTTAAGACATCACCCTTTCACGGTGGTATCATGGGTTCGATTCCCGTAGGGGTCACCAAAAAAAGAGAGCACATAAAAATGTGCTCTCTTTTTTTGTGCCCCTCTCGGTAACGGTTCAGTAGGTTCGCCCGCCCGACCGCAGGTCGGTCGCACGGAGCGAAGCGAAGTATTCCCGTGAATAAAAGCGCGAACGGAGGCGGACAGCCCCCGCAAGCGCTTTTTTAACGCAACAGTTGCAGATTATCATTTCAAGGCATTTTTGTCAATGGCAATATCTGTTTGTAATATTTGTCGTTTTATCGGGTTAAAGGGATATAATCATATCCGCAATTTGGTCTATGCTCCGTTTATCGGTCTGAATTTTAACCGTATTAAGCTCATTAAAAAAGGACAATCTGTTAAGGCTTCGTTCAATAACGTCTTTGGAACGAATACCCATAGCAATGTCTTTTTTCAAGCGAGATACAAGAGTATCGGGAGAGCAAATCAGGGATATTGTATTGACCTTGCAATCAGCCGTATCTAAACGGGCAAGTATGGTATCGATTATCGACTGCTCGTGCATAACCCAACAAAACACTATATTTTCATAGGCGGAGCAATGAATAAACTGATTGAGCAAGTAACAGATATTATCTATTACCATCTTTTTCGTTTCTTCTGTTACCTGAAACGGATGAGCATCCCAACACCAATCCCCGTCAAGGAAAACGCAGTTATACAACTTGTTTTTCAAATTCTGGCAGACGGCTGTTTTCCCCACGCCCATAGGACCGCCGATTATAAATAACTTTTTCATAATGACATTTTTTAGCTGATCAGTCCCCCAATCCGAGCAGATAGTCCGTGGTTACATCAAAGAATATGAATGCGTTCCAACGTTGCAAAATCGGGCTCTCTGAAACCCGTCTCCCAACTGCTTATGCTTCGCTGACTGACGTTCAGCTCCTTTGCAAGCTGCGCCTGCGAAAGTTTCCTTTCAATTCTCAACTCTTTAAGTCTTTCTTTGAATAATATCATATCTGAATATTACCACGAATTCATTTGAAACTTTTATTATCTCATTGCAGAGCCGCTCGATTATAATTGCGCCTCTCCGCGAAATTTGCGGCTTTCTGAATTCAAGCCGACTGAACTTTGTCGGCGGTTTTGCCGCAGATGTCGGTGCAGAGGACGGAGGTCAGCGCGCCCTCGTCGGACAGCTGAACATACACATTGTAAAATATTTTATGCCACTGTGCGTCGCCGTTCTCCTCGCCCAAAAGCAATACGTCGTTGTCGGCGTCATATACCGAGCTCTTGGGGAAGTATATCCGACAGCCCGAACCGCGTTCGAGGGGTTCTTCCGTGATATAGCACAGTATTCCCGCCGAATAGTTTTCGGGGCGGCTCAGCCTTTTCAGAATTGCCGAATTAAGGTTGAACATTCCCGAAAGACAGCCCGCCCGTCGGCTTTCGGTATCGACATCGAGCGAAATGTATCCGTCGCCCAGAAAAAGCGAATAATCTCCTCCGCCGTCGGGGCAGACAATCTCGTCTTTTTCAAGTTTTACGTAAATCGACTGATATACTTCAAGGCTTCTTTCGTCTGCAAGGGTATCGACGCGGAACTTGTTGTATCGCAAGGAATTCTGCCTGTCTATTTCGTTTTCAAGCCTAAGAGATTTCTGCCGCTGTTCCTTTATCATCTTATTGTTGACAAAGGCGTACGCCATAATGGGAACTAACGACAGCAGCGACCACCCGTCGCGGGGGAACAGTATGCCGAGTACCCAGCCGATCACAATGGAAAGAGCAATAAATGTAATGTAAATTCTGCTGTTCAGTCTTGTGAAATTGTAATTCAAATTATACCATTCGAGGTGTTTTGCGTATTCGGGCTTGCTTTCAAATTCTGCTTTCTGCTGTTTTTCAATGCTTTTAAGCTTGCCGCCCGTAGAATATGACAGAACGATGACGCCGCCTAAAAGCAGGGTGAGTATGGCGGGCATTGCATATCCCGACAGCTTGAATAATAGCAGGGAGATGACGGCGGCAAAGCTGATTACTGTCAGAATTATTATGCAGACCGTCAGAAATTTAGTGCGCTTTCTGCGTATGTCGTCGGCTCTTTCTCGCAGATTTTCATTCGGAAACAGATATGTATACCGCATGTTGATTTCCGCGTTGGTGTCCGCCTGCGGTGAGTAGGTCGGCTTTCTGCCCTGCGCCTTGTCGATAGCTTCGGCTTCGGGCGCGGTCTGCTGTTCTATCAGTTTGCCAGCCTGCTGTTTGGAAAGCGTGTTGAAAAGTATGGCGAATAAAAGCGTAAGCAAGCCGACGATGAGGAAAATCGTGCCGACAGTGCCCAGAATGCCCATCTGCTCTCCGTCGGGGTTGACGGCGTACTCGGCAGAGCAGAACGCGACGAAGCCTGCCATGCACACGCCGAATACAATCCACGCCCACAGCATTTTTTTGCCCGTCGCTTTTCCGTCGCGCACTATTTTCTGTCTGTAAGAGGCGACTTCGGGCATTTCGCCGTCGCAGACGGGGCGGTTGAGTATGTCGCGGAATTCCGCCCTGAAAATTATCATAAGGCAGAGTGCGGTAATGCCCGCGCCCACCCAGAGCACGGCGAGCGCGCAGACGCCCGCAAGCGCGACGATGTTTTCGGGCTGTTTGCCCAGGTAATACAGCGCGACAAACAGCGCGGCTAACAGTACGACGAATACGATCTCCGAGATGTTCTTAGCTACATATTTATTATATAGCCGTCTGCGTTCGCCCTCGTCGCTCACTGCCCTTGCGTATTTGGTAAATAATTTTTCAAACATAAAGTTTCTCCTGTCACCGCGCGGGGCGGCATAAAGAGTAATATTTGCCCGTATTATACCCTAAAATCGACGTAAAGTAAAGGGTTAAAGGCATTTTAATTAAGTGCGACCGAAAGCCTGAAACGGCATTGCCCCGTCCGTAACGGGCATTTTAACCCGCCGACGGGCGCGATTATTTAACTGCGCAAAAGTCGAACAGACGGCGTAAAAATGACAATTATCGGGGCGGGTATTGCATTATTCACTATTTATGGTATAATGAAAGCGAAAGTAAGCGGGAGGAATTTCGGCATCGAAGCCGCAACGCCGTCAGTTGCGGCAGGAATATAATAAAAAAGACAATAAATCTGTTGAGGAGAGCATTCATGAAAAAGAAATTTTTAGTGACAATTCTGTCTCTTGCGGCGTGTGCCGTGTGCGGTGTCGCGCTCGGCGCCTGTAACAAGGAGAGCCCGAAGCCCGAACTTAGCAGTATTACTTTCATCGCTTCGGACGGAACGCAGAACACGGTTTACAGCTATGTATATGCCGACGACTTAGAGGTGGTCGACGTGAGCAAGGGCTCTGTTGCGCTGACCTATACCGACGGCAGCAGCACAACCCGCGCAGTTTCAGACTTCGCGGGCGGCGAACTTGCAATGAGTTATACGTTCAGCCCGCTGACGGGCGACGACGGAGCGGGCAAGCATGACGGGCTGCCCTCCGAATACGTCGCGGGAAACTATTACATAGAGATAAAATACGGCGATTTCTCGACAAATCTCTCGATCAGTATCGACAGGGCGGAATACGGCTCGGCATATACATTCACGCTTGCGGAGGACGAATGGGCTTACGCGAGCATTGCCGAGGACCTGCTCGAAGGCGTCAAGGTCTATGACGGCGGCGCTCAGACAGAGGTGGAGAACTGCGCTTTAAGATATATTTCCGCAGACGACTGGAAGCAATTGAAGGCGGAATATGACGCAGATAACGCCCTCGGCGACACCCGTCTGCCCAATACCGAAGAAGTGCAGGGCGCGATGAACGACAGCTTCTTCACCTACGGCGCAGGCATGACCATACCCGCGGGCGAGTACCGTTTCTCGCTGCAATTCGAGGACGACAATTATAGTCAGCAGCTCATAACCGAGGTCGTGCCCGTGACCGTGCAAAAGTCCGAACTCACCCTTTCGGCGGCGGATGCGGCGACTGTCTGGGGCGCGGCAAAATTCAGCTATGAAGACGCCGACGACGTGAACGCGGGCATCAAGGTCTATCCCGTCGCAAACAGCTATTGGAACGACGACTATTACGACCTCTCCGCCTTAAAGATAATCGTCGACGGTGAAATGGAGACGACCTTCGCCGAACTCGGCATGACATTTACGGGGTACGACGCCGAGCGCGTCGCCTTCGGTAAGGATAAGATAGGCGCAATATATCAGCCTGCGTACAGCGAAAACTATAATTCCCTTACGTTGAGCTACGACTGCGAGATAGCGGATATTTCGGTATTCGCCATAACGTACGCCGACAGGACGTGCTATTCCGTTCCCCAATACAAACAGTACATCGCGGACGAAGATTATCACGGCATAGAATTCGGGTTGAGGCTGTCAGAGTCGGGCATAAGCTTTGACGATATATTCGACATAAGGGTGCTGTACGGCGGCGAAGTCGTCGAGAGCGCGCAGTTCCGCTCGTATTCGGGCGATGCGTTCACCGATTACTACTATGTATATTTCGCCGACGATGCCGAACTTCTGGCGGGCGAATATACGATAGAATACACCCTCAAACCGACGCTCGACGCCTCCCAGATAGAGTTTATCGAAAACGATTATCTGTCGCTCGACGCGCAGAACAGGGGCGAAATGCACCTGACTATCGAAAAGATAGTCTACCGTGCGGAGCGCCTGCAATACCCCGAGGACGACTGGTATTTCTTCGACGTCGACGGAAAAATTACAGAGAAATTCTGTATATGGTATCAGGAGACGCTTGACGGCGATCTCATCTACGTCACCGACCTCGACAAGCTTGAAAATCTTGCCGTCGGTCAGACCGAATACCCCAATAACCCGCTGTTGGTGGGCGACATAACCTACGTATGGTCTGTCGTCGACGGCAAGGGAGTTATTACGGTGACTATGGAGGCGGGCGACGAGATGCCCGATTCGGGTTTTACTCAGCTCGTATTCACGGCGACTTCGACGGACGAAGATTTCGCCGACCTCGACACCGGCGCGGGCGAACGTCCCGAAAGCCAGCTTACGCTCAACGTCTTAAAATACCCGCTGTACGATGACGATTACGCCACGGCGCAGAACGGCGAAATCGTGCTCAAAGGGCAGAATCTTGAAACGAGCGTACTCGTCGGCGATCAGTTCAGGATGTGCGAATATCTCGACCTCGAAAGTCTCGATCTCAAAAATACTGCCGGCGAGACGATAGGCAGCTGGCGGCTGTATCTGAAAAACGGCGATGTTTACGAAGAATATCCGCTCGACGGCGAGGAAGGGCTTACTTACTCGCACGAGGGAAATTTCTCTTACGATTTCCGCATAGATTTCGTGCCCGTCGTAAGCTATGTCGCAAGTTTAAGCTATAAATTCTGGATTGATATAGAAGTTAGCGGAATTTTGTCCGTCGCGGGCGGCGGGTACGAGAGCGTTCGGCCCGATCAGGCGACAGGCGACGAACCCTATTATATCTATTCCGACAACTGGCTCGAACACGAAATTTACGAGGTTGCGCTGGACTATTCGGGCGAACTGGTACTCGTGTACTATGACGCTGACGGAGAGGAACTCGTTCTGCGCGGCACGGTAGAGAACGCCTACGAGGACGCAACTTTGAGCGCGTTCAATACCTCCGCGACGCTCGTTTTCGAAAAGGACGGCGTCTCCGAAACGTATAAAATCGAGGGCAGGATAGACACCGCGGGCATTGACAGCGCGTACACCATAACCGATTCCGCGGGCGCACAGCTCGACTGTATTTACAACAATCAGGTAACATTGCTCATACTCGACTCGCTTGAAATTGATTTGCCCAAGTCGACAGTAACAGGCAATCAGGTGTCCTATTATGTGAGGACGGACGAACAGAATGTCAACCTGCTCGTCTGCTCCGTGTGGGACGAAAACGATTACAGCTGTTATTTCGTCTACGACAAGGACACGGGCGAATTTGAAGGGCATAAGGTTGTCTGCGTGCAGCAGGACGGTTCGGCATACTATTCCGCCGAATTCAAAATCGACAATAGCGGCACAACTTAATTTATGTTGAACCGAAGTTTTGTCGGTAAAGACGAGGGGGGCGCCCGTTTCGGGCGCCCCCTTTTATCATGCCTTTTTGCCGAATTTTTCTTTAAGAATGGAGATGAACTGTCGGTGCAGGGGCGGACAGCTCTTTCTGTGGTACACCCCGAAAGACAGATCGTAAAGCCCGCGAACGGGTATTATTTTCAGCCCCGTGATGCCGTCGGGCACAAATATTTCGGGAATGACCGTCACCCCGAAGCCCGAAAGCGTCAGCGTAACAGCGCCGGTTATGTCGTCGCAGTAGAATATCTCGTTTGCCGCCCTTTCGCGCGATATTTCAAATTGCAGCGCTGCCATTCCGGAATCGCAGAAGGTAGGGCGATAGAGTATGAGCGTATAGTCCGCAAGGCGCGGAAGCTCGGTAAAGTCGCACTCGCTCAGCGGATGAGTACCGTCGCAGACGCAGACAAGCGGCGTTTTTAAAAGTTCGGTAAAGACAATGTCGCCTTTTGGCAGTTTGTCTTTGAGCCCCAGCACGACGTCCGCCTTGTTTTCGTTCATCGCGCTTACTATCTGCGGGGTTGTTACCTGCTTTAAGATGGGGTGAACCTTGGGCTCTGCCGAGGCGAGGGCATAGAGAGAGTCGGGGAGCAGCCGCATAAGTATTTCGCTGGTGCAGGCAATCGCGAAGGGCATCATCTCCTGCGCGGAGGAGCAGCTCAGCTTATTTCGCAGGTTTTTCAGGTGTATCATCAGCACACTTGCCTCCTGCAACAACACTTCGCCGTCATGCGTCAAAGAGACACCGTGACGGGAGCGGTTGAAAAGCTTTGTCCTGAATTCGTTTTCAAGCCCGCGTATCTGATAGGATATTGCGGGTTGCGTTATGTTCATCTCCTCCGCCGCCCGCGCGAAGTTGAGGTGGTCTGCCGCCTTTAAGAAACATTCAAGCTGAAAACTGTCCATTCCGTCACCTTTAAATATAAAATTTCTTTATCAATAATAATAAAAATTTATTTTACTGTCAAGCGCAATTTCCGTATAATGTCACATATCTTTCAAAGGAGATTATACAAGATGACATCAAAATTATTAAAGAGCGTCCGACAGTATAAAAGCGCGTCGCTCATAACTATTTTTGCCGTCGCGGTCGAGGTCATCATGGAAACCATAGTGCCCTTTCTGATGTACGGCATAATAGACGACGGCATATACGGCGGCGATACGCAAAGGCTTATAACGCTCGGCATCTATATGCTTGCCTGCGTGGTAGTCGCGCTGATTGCGGGCGCGGCGGCGGGCTGGTTTTCGGCGGACGCGTCCTGCGGCTTTGCAGCAAACCTCAGAAAAGACCTCCATTATTCGGTGCAGAAGTTCTCTTTCGCGGACATAGACAGGTTCTCGACGGCGGGGCTCGTGACCAGGCTGACGACCGACGTCACCAACGTGCAGAATGCATATATGATGACCATAAGAATGGCGGTGCGCGCGCCGCTCACGCTCATATTCTCGCTTATAATGGCGTTCGTCGCAAGCTGGAAACTCGCGCTCATATTCCTCGTCGCCGTGCCCGTGCTCTGGTGCGGGCTGTACCTGATAATACGCTTTTCCCATCCCATATTTGAGCAGGTCTTTCACATTTACGACGCGCTCAACGGCGTCGTTCAGGAAAACGTCAGCGGTATTCGCGTAGTAAAGTCGTTCGTCCGCGAGGAGGACGAGAAGCGGAAGTTCGGCAAGGTGTCCGACAGCCTCTATAAGAAGTTCAGCAAGGCGGAGGGGCTGGTCGCGTTCAACCAACCGCTCATGAGGCTGGTCATTTACGTCTGCCTCGTCATAGTGTTCTGGCTGGGCGCGCGGCTCATCGTGCTTTCGGGCAATACAGAGCTTACGACGGGCAAACTGACTACGCTCATATCGTACGCAATGGGCATACTGACGAGCTTAATGCAGCTTTCCATGGTGCTCGTCATGATTACCATTGCAAGGAGCTCGGGCGAAAGAATAGTCGAGGTGCCGGACGTCAGGCCCTCGCTCGCAAGCCCCGAAGACGGCGCGACCGCAATAAAGGACGGCAGCATAGATTTTGAAGGCGTCGACTTCGGCTATTTCGGAAGCGAGGGCGCAAAGGCGCTCAGCGGCATAAATCTGCACATTCCCTCGGGCGCGACGGTCGGCATAATCGGCGGCACGGGCAGCGGCAAGACGTCGCTCGTCAATCTCATTCCCCGCCTCTACGACGCGACGAGCGGCAGCGTAAAGGTGGGCGGCAGAGACGTAAGGGAATACGACCTGACCTCTTTGAGGGACGGCGTGGCGGTAGTGTTGCAGAAGAACGAGCTGTTCTCGGGCACTATCGCCGAAAACCTGCGCTGGGGCAATCTCAACGCCACCGACGAACAGCTCGTCGAGGCGTGCAGGCTGGCGCAGGCGGACGAGTTCGTCTCCTCCTTCCCCGACAAGTACGAGACGCATATAGAGCAGGGCGGCACAAACGTGTCGGGCGGACAGAAGCAGAGGCTGTGCATTGCGCGCGCTCTCCTCAAAAGCCCGTCGGTGCTCATACTCGACGACTCCACTTCGGCGGTCGATACGCGCACGGACGCGCTCATCAGAAAGGCGTTCAGAGAGTACCTGCCCGACACCACCAAAATCATAATTGCCCAGCGCATATCCTCCGTCGAAGACGCCGATATGATAGTCGTCATGGACGGCGGAAAGATTGACGGAGTGGGTACGCACGACCAACTTCTCAAAGCCAACCGCATATACAGGGAGGTCTACGAATCTCAGCAGAAGGGAGGCGACGAAGATGAAAGCAAGCAATAAAAAGGCGCGTTACAGCGCAAAGACGGTAAAGCGTCTGATGAACTACATAGTCCTGCACAACAAGGGCATATTCTTCATCTCGTTCATAAGCATACTCATCTCGACGGTGGCAGACGTGGCGGGCTCGATATTCACCCAGCTCATCGTCGACGACTATATCGCGCCCCTGCTCACCGAGGCGAACCCCGTATTCACGGGGCTCTTGAAGATGATCGCGGCAATGGCTTCGATATATCTCATCGGCGTGCTCTGCACCCTCGTTTACAGCAAGCTCATGGTGCTCGTCTCGCAGCGCAGTCTTAAATCTATAAGGGACGATATGTTCAACAAGATGCAGTCGCTGCCCATAAGGTATTTCGACAGCAATCCGCGCGGCGATATAATGAGCCATTACACCAACGATACCGACACGCTCCGCCAGTTCATATCCCAGGCTCTGCCGCAGGTATTCGCAAGCGCGATAACGATCGTGGCGTCGTTCTGCATAATGCTCTATTACAGCCGCATACTGTCCGTCGTCGTGGTCGTCGTCACGGTAATAATACTCATAGTCACGGCTAAGATTTCAGGCGGCAGCACGCGCAACTTCATCCGTCAGCAGACGGCGCTCGCCACCGTCGACGGCTATATCGAGGAGATGTTCAACGGGCAGAAAGTCGTCAAGGTATTCTGCCACGAAAGGCAGGCGGAGCAGGGCTTCGACGCGCTCAACGAAAAGCTTTTCGATCACTCCCGCAGGGCAAACAGGTATGCAAATATCCTCATGCCCATACTCAACCAGATAGGCAATATCCAGTACGTCTTGCTCGCCCTCATCGGCGGTGCGCTGGCGGTCGGCGGGGTTGGCGGCATAACCGCAGGCGTAGTCGTCGCGTTCCTTACGCTCTCAAAGTCGTTCTCCATGCCCTTCCAGCAGATTTCCCAGCAGGTAAGCATGATTTCGATGGCGTTTGCGGGCGCGGAGCGAATATTCGCGCTCATAGACGAACCGCCCGAAACCGACGACGGCTACGTCACACTCGTCAACGCGAGGGAAGACGAGGAGGGCAAGCTCGTCGAATGTTCCGAACGCACGGGCATATATGCGTGGAAACACCCGCACGGCGACGGCACTCTGACGTATACGCGGCTTGCGGGCGACATAAGGATGGTCGACGTCGATTTCGGCTACACCCCCGAAAAGATAGTGCTCAAAGGCGTTTCGGTGTACGCCGAACCCGGGCAGAAAGTCGCCTTCGTCGGCGCGACGGGCGCGGGCAAGACGACTATAACCAACCTCATAAACAGGTTTTACGACATAGCCGACGGCAAGATACGCTATGACGGAATAAACATAAACAAGATAAAGAAAGCCGACCTCCGCCGCTCGCTCGGCATGGTATTGCAGGACACCTATCTCTTTACGGGTACGGTAATGGAAAATATCCGCTACGGCAGGACGGACGCGACCGACGAGGAGTGCATAGCCGCGGCAAAGCTCGCCAACGCCGACGACTTCATAAGAAGGCTGCCCGACGGCTATAACACTATGCTGACGGGTGCGGGCGCGGGGCTCTCGCAGGGACAGCGCCAGCTCATCGCAATCGCCCGCGCGGCAGTCGCCAATCCGCCCGCGATGATACTCGACGAGGCTACTTCGTTGATTGATACCCGCACGGAAAAGCTCGTTCAGCAGGGCATGGATAAGCTTATGGCGGGCAGGACGACATTCGTCATAGCGCATAGGCTGTCGACTATCCGCAATTCGGACGTCATAATGGTGCTCGACCACGGAAGAATAGTCGAGCGCGGCAATCACGAAAGCCTTATAGCCAAAAAGGGTATGTATTACAGCCTCTATACGGGCGCGTTCGAGCTCGAATGAGGAAAAAATAATAAAAAGGGGCAATTTCTCCGTCAATAACGGGGCGATTGCCCCTTGTCTGTACGCAAAATATGTGCTATAATACTCATATACTCGTTCAGGCGGTGACACTATGCAGGATAAGAATGGCGCAAAGGACAGGGCGGCGCTCAGCGACGGCGAGGCGGCGTGGCTGGAAATACTCGAAAAACTGCCCGCTGACAAGCTTGCGGCGGCGGTGGAAATGCTCGACTGTTTCGGCGGTCTCGGGCTGTCGGAAGATACGAAGAATAAGATCTGTAATCGCGGTCAGTCGCGCGGCTATCTCCTTGACGCCTACGGCGGCGACGAGCTCACAGACGACGACTATATTCTGCTCGAAAAGATAGGCATGGGCACGGTAATGCCCGTCCGCGACGCGGCGGACGGCGGGGTGGAAACCGAATACTGCTTTACCCGCGGCGGCAGGCTGTACGACACAAAGCAGGTCTCGGCGATAATCAACCGCCTGCACCTCAAATTCGCCCTGCTCGACTTCCACGTCGACGTCAAGAACACCAGCCGCGGGTTAGAGTGCAGAAATACCTATCCCGTGCTCAACCGCAAGGGGCGCGCCGCCCTCAAAGAGCGCAACAAATAAAATAATAACAAAAATAATAACGCCGCGGCAGTCGCCTCGGCGCAATAAAGGACAGATATAAAGATGATTGAAAGTGTAATTTGCAGGGATCTCGGCATAAAATATCCCGTCATTCAGGGCGGCATGGCGTGGGTGGCGGACGCCTCTCTCGCCGCGGCAGTCTCCGAAGCGGGCGGGCTGGGCATAATCGCAGGAATGAACATGAACGGCGAGCAGCTGCGGGCGGAAATACACAAGGCGCGCGAAATTACGAGCAAGCCCTTCGGCGTAAACGTCATGCTGATGAGCCCGTTTGCCGCAGAGGTGGCAAAGGTCGTCGCCGAGGAAAAAATACCCGTAATAACGACGGGCGCGGGCAATCCCGGGATATATATGAAGGATTGGCTTGCGGCGGGCATCAAGGTCATTCCCGTCGTCGCAAGCGTCGCGCTCGCCCGAATGATGGAAAAGCGCGGGGCTTACGCCGTAGTCGCCGAGGGCGGCGAATCGGGCGGGCATATCGGCGAACTGTCGACCATGGCGCTCGTTCCGCAGGTTGCGTCGGCTGTGAAGATACCCGTAATCGCGGCGGGCGGCATTGCCGACGGCAGGGGCATGGCGGCGGCGTTCATGCTCGGCGCGTGCGCCGTCCAGTCGGGTACGCGCTTCCTCGTCGCAACCGAGTGCACCATTCACGAAAACTATAAAAAGCTCGTATTGAAGGCGGGCGACAGAGAGACGGTCGTGACGGGCAGGCGGCTCGGCCACCCCGTAAGGGCGCTCAAAAATGCCTTCGTAAACGAGTTCAGGGCAAAGGAGGCGGACATGTCCGTCACCGACGAGGAGCTTGAAAATCTCGGCAAGGGCGCGCTCTACCGTGCCGCGCGGGAGGGCGATCTCGAAACGGGTTCGTTCCTCTGCGGCGAAATAGCGGGGCTTGTCGACAGAGAGCAGCCCGCAAGGGAGATAATCGAGGAGATGTGCGCGGAGGCGGAAAAACTGCTCGTCGGCGCACGGTCGCTCGTAAAGTAAGGAGGGGGGAGAGGTTATGGATAAGAACGAAATAATGAAGATACTTCCCCACAGGGACGATATGCTGCTAATAGAGGAGGCGTACAGAAAGGACGAAACCTCGGCTGTCGCCTATTACACCGTGCGCGGCGACGAATTTTTCCTGCGCGGGCATTTCCCGGGCTATCCCGTCGTCCCCGGCGTCATTCTCTGCGAGATGATTGCACAGTCCTCCTGTGTGCTGTTCGACGGCGCGGCGGAGGGCAAAACGCCCTTCTATACGGGCATAAACAACGTGCGCTTCCGTGGTCAGGTTCGCCCGGGCGATAAGGTGCGCATAGAGGTAAAACTTACGCGCAGCAAGGCGTGTTTCTACTTCATTTCTGGCGAGCTGTACGTCGGCGACAAGCTGTGCGTTCAGGGTGATTTTTCCTTTGCTATCGTCGATGCCGCTTCGGCGCGATAACGCGTTGATCGGCACATATATGCGGGGCAATTTAATCGGGCGGCGCTTTCGCGCCGCCCTTTTTGCCGCCTTTAAACAAAGTTTTCCGCCCTGCATATAATGTCACTGTATGACGCTTTCGGTTTGCATGATAGTCAGGGATGAGGAGGCCGTGCTTGCCCGCTGTCTCGACGGAATTAAGGATATCGCCGACGAAATTATAATCGTCGACACGGGCTCGGTCGACACTACCGCTGCAATCGCGGCGAAGTACACCGACAAGGTGTATTTTTTTAAGTGGACGGACGACTTTTCCGCGGCGCGGAACTATTCGTTTTCGCTCGCGGGCGGGGATTACGTAATGTGGTTGGACGCGGACGACGTGGTGACCGAGGAAAATGCCGCCGCCATCCGCGCCCTCGTCGACGGAGGCGGGTTTGACGCGGCGTATCTCAAATATGCCGCGCGTACCGACGGCGAAGTAAGCTTCGTCTATTTTCGCGAACGCATCTTTCTCCGCTCGCTTTCGCCCTTGTGGGAAGGGGCGGTGCACGAGGCGATTACGCCGAGGGGCAGGCTGGTCTGGTCGGACGCCGTCATCTTCCACGAAAAGGTCAGGGAAAACGCGCCGCTCCGCAATCTCAGGATATATCAGGGCAAGATAGCCCGCGGCGAAAAGCTCTCCCCGCGCGAAAAATTCTATTACGGCAGAGAGCTCTTTTTCAACTCTATGCCGCGCGAGTGCATTGCCGTGCTTTCGGACTATCTCGGCGGCGACGGTTGGGTGGAAAACAGGGTGGAGGCGTGTCGCACTATGTACAGGGCGTATATGTCGCTTGGCGACGAACGCTCGGCGTTGAACTGCATATTTGCGGCGTTCGCGCTGTCCTATCCGCGGGCGGAAGAATGTTGCGCTCTCGGCGGCTATTTTCTCGGCAAAGAACAGTTTGCCCCCGCAATATATTGGTTTGAACGCGCCCTCGCCTCGCGTGAACGCGCCGAGGACGGCGGCTTCGTCTCGACCGATTGCCTCGGCTATATCCCCGCCATAAACCTCGCCGTCATCTACGACAGAATGGGCGACTATGCCCGCGCTAACGAGTATAACGAGCTCGCAGGCTCTTTCCGTCCGAACGACGCGGCATATCTTTCAAACAAGCGCTATTTCGGCGACCGCCTCGCCCGCCCCTCCGCCGCCCCGCAACCGCCCGACAATCTCTCCGACTGATAATCCGCCCCGCCCGACTGCTTGTTGGCAAAACCGCCGCATTGAAGCCCGATAAAATTTCCGACGTCAGCCGACGAGGGGGCGGACGGGAGCAACGGCAATATCCGCGCGATATTCTCGTAAATGGTCGCGGCTTCGTCGGCGGGGAGGAAGGTTTGGCAATAATATTAAATAAAATAACAGCGGGGGCGATGAAAACTCATCGCCCCCGCTTTTTTCGGGGCTTATTCAGCCGCTGTCGTCAGTCTGTGACTATGCGGAAGATTATGCCTGAGGGATAGCGAACACGAGGGTGTTGGCCTCTGCGTCGTAAGTCCAGTCTGCGCTGCCTTCGGTGTTGACTTCTGCATTTGCGAAGTTTGCGGCTATCGTAGCGTCGATGCCTGCGGCAGCCGTGGTGACCTGAACGTCGGTAGCAACGAGCATTTCCGCGCCGCCGCTGTAATTTGCGCCGTAGATGCCTGCATTGCCTTCCTTACCCGCGAAGTCGTCGTTAGCGACGTAGATGCAGTTGGTCATGGTGACCTGTTCGCACTGCATTGCGCCTATTGCCGCGCCTACGCTGCCGCCGTAAGGGCTGACGAGGTTGGTCTCTCCGTACAGATACGAAATATTCATCGTTGCCTGAACCTCAGCCGCGCCGGTGATGATGCCGAAGAAGTCCATGCTCTGCGAAGCGATGTCGACGAACTGGACGCTTACGTAGCAGTTGTCGATGTTGACGATTATGCCGGAGCTGTTAGCAACCTGACCGATCATGCCGCCCTGACGGGTTGCATTGATTGCGCCCGAATATTCAACGTACAGCTTGGTGTTGGTTATGTCTGCCTTGCCGTTGTTGGTGACGTTACCGATGAGACCGCCCTGGTTGGATTCGCCGTTGGTGTTTACGAAGTAAACGCTTACGGTATTGCCGTCGAGGTATGCCTGAGACTGTTCAATCGAACCTACAAGGCCGCCTACGCGCTCGCTGGTGCAGTTGTTGAAGGTTGCGGTTACGGTGTTGTCGTTGATAGTGAGAACGCCCGTGCCGCCTGTCATGTGGCTTATGATGCCTGCCACTCTGTTGCCGTGGAGGGAGTTGAATGTAACGTCAACCGTGCAGCCCGTTACGGTTATCTTGCTGTTATAGTCGGAGTAACCGATTACGCCTGCAACGCGCTCGATGCTGTCGTCGGCGGTGATGCCGAGTTCTTCGTCAGCCTCTATTACCGTCTGGTTGAAGGTTGCCTTGATGTAGCAGTCGCTGATGGTAATGTCGGTATCTGCGCCCTTGATGCGTCCGAACAGACCGCCGTACTGGCTGTTGCTACCCTTTACGGTAAGGCCGAGTACCTTGATGTTGCTTACGGTTATTACGTTGTTTGCCGTCTCGCCGTTGGTACCTGCGATAAGACCTGCCTGATCGTAAGTGCCGCCGTCGATGGAAGCATTGATGAAGGTGATGTTCTTAATGACCGCAGGGGTTCTTATCGACTTGAACAGACCTGCTTCTGCGGAGGTTGCAACTATGTTGAGGTTGAGAATTGCAAAGCCCTGACCGTCGAAGGTAGAGCTGTAATTGGAGAGGGTGGGAGCGTAAGCTTCGCCCTGTGCGTCTATGTTCGCCGTCAGCGTTATGTCCGCATTGACTGCAAGCGCCGCTTTAAGCTCTTCCCACGTGTCTATGCCTTCGGTGTCTATGGTCGCGAAGTCTTCCGCCGTCCACTCTGCCTTGACTATGTCGCTGGCAAGCGTGTCGTCCGTGGGCTGGCCTTCATATTCGCCGACGAGCAGCAGGTTGACGAACATTACTTCGTTGCTCGCTATTTCAAGCTGTATGAAGTTGTCGCC
>CALVHL010000005.1 GCA_944327625.1 uncultured Clostridia bacterium | reverse complement strand
TCGACTTTCTTGCCGCAGCCCGTCAGCGCTACCGCACAGCCGGCGAAGATCAGAGCAAGCACGGTGACAAACACCGCAAGCCTGCTGCGCTTCTTCATCGCATTCATATATTTTCCTCCTGAGGTATTTTTGGATACGCGCCCGAAAGCGCGCTATCCCCCTTTCCTTAAAGTCTAATAAGCAAGATTGTAAATGTAAATATACTTTCGTGCTGTGATTATTGCAATATTTGCTTTAAAGCTATGAAAAAAACGCACAAAAGCAATAATTTTTAAGCGCAAAAACACATCATATTTACCACACAATTGCGCCACCGTTTCATGAAAAAATGCAATTACTCGGGACATATATGTCATTGATTTGACTTTTAACCACCAAACGAACCCCGCCAATGCCGTCCGCCTGTCTATGGCAAAACTTATCCTCTGCTAAGGCATGATAAAGCCGCCCGCATCTCAAAAGCGGGCGGCAAAATAACGGTCTGAATAATAGGGAATAAAGGCTAAAAAACACGTGAAAGAGCGGGCGCGACCGTCCGTCGCGCCCGCCCGCAAATACTGAGGCTGAATATTTTTTAATTATTCTTCTTCGTCCTCGTCAGTTTCGTACACTCCGCCGAACTTCCTGTACAGCACCCCGTACGCTACGGACAGCGCAAGCATCAGAACACCAAACAGCGTGACGCCTATCGGCAGACCGAGGTGTGCCGGCGATTGACAATAGGAGGCAAACACAAGCGAAGCGGCAATCGAAACCGCGCCCATGATTACGGCGCAGATGCTGCTTATGACGAGCTTGGGCAATATTTCAGACCTCGCCCCGTCGCCGAACGCCGACAGGAATTGCGACACGCCGAGCACTCCCATTGCGGCAAATACAATCGTCGCGAACGTAAATACGAGCGCAAGCGCAACACATATATAATATGTATTTGAACCCGTATCCCCGCTGAGCATAGCGAAAAGCGAGTATATTCCGACGGAGCTGTCGGCAGCGTCGCTTCCCCCGAAGAATACCAGACCGTGCGCAACCATTCCGAGCACTATGAAGAACAATACCGTAAAGCCGCCCTGTATGAGAGCGTTGAATATGTACGAATTGACGGGCGACTTGTTATCCCTGGCAAGCGCGGCAAGCACGACCGCGCCCAGCGACAGCAGGCTGACGATGACTATGCCCGCCATCGTAAGCGGAGCGAGCCTTACGGAAGCCATCCATTCATAATCCGAAAAGTCATAGGCGACGTTCACGAAGAACAGCGTTGCCGTCGATAAGTATGCAACCACCGTTGCCGTCGCTGGGGAATATATCGTCTTGTCGGTCTTTTTCAGAAGCAGCTTTATGCCCCTGATGAGCGTAATAATAAAGCAAGCCGCCGTTCCCGCAAGCCCCGCGCCGACGCCGAGGGTGCCGCAGAGTTCGCCGAATATGTTAAATCCGCCCGACGAACCGATTTTGGCGTAAGCTTCGCCGAAGAAATAGAAAATGCCGTAGCCGTTCGCGGGCATTCCGGGGATTAAATCGACAAATCCTTCCGCAGCGCCTCTTATGAAGAATACGGCTATGAGCGCGATGAGCGCGGCGCAGGACGCCAGTGCGGACGCAATGATGTTGAAAATACCGCTCAGTTTTTTACGGTCGATACCCGCCTCCCTGCTCTTATTCGGGGCTATTCTCTGTTCGCCGACCGCCACGGGAGCGCCCGCAGGACGAACATAAGCGCCGCCATAACCTGCATTCACGCTGTCGATAAACGACTTTGCCGCAACCTTGTTCACTCCGCAGACCACGCAATATTCGCCGTCAGACGGGGTAATATTGCCGCATATTCTGCACCTCTCCATATCGTCGAGCCTTCTGCCGCACTTACCGCAAAACAGCGCTCCGTTGGGGTTTACCGTTCCGCATCCGCCGCAGGTTTTAAGGCTACCGATCCATTTTCCGCATTTTTTGCAGAACGTAGAATTTTCAGGATTTTCCGTTCCGCACACACTGCATTTCATAGCTTCCTCCGAAAAATTTTTTCGCCCTGCCAAGACGATGAAACGCAAAAGGCAGAGCCGTATTATTTTAACACTTTCTCTGCCTTATGTAAACTTAAATCGTAAGGTTTACATAATTAACTTTTATTATTCCGTCTGCGGAACAGCGGCTTGTCCTGCGCGGACAGCCACGCCCCCGCCGCCATCAGAGCAAGCGCGATGAAATAGGAATAATGCGGCATCTCCCTGAAAATTATGAGCGACAAAAGCGTGCCTATAAAGGGCGAGACAGCATAATACGCGCTCGTCCGCGCCGCACCGAGCAGACGCTGTGCGTAGACGTAGAAGAATATGCTCAGTCCGTAGGCGACGAACCCCACGCCGAGCACGGCAAAAATACTCCATAAGACGGTTATCCGCTCGCCGATTGCCAGCCCGATGATAATCGAGCCCAGCCCCGAAAATATGCCCTTGATGAGCACTATTTCAAGCGGATCTTTCGAGGATATCTTTCGGGTGCAGTTGTTTTCAAACCCCCAGCATACGCAGGCGACGAGAATGAAAATCGAGCCGTAAGAGAACTTTAACCCCGATATTTCCTCGAACGAAAGCAGTCGCAGGCGAGCGTGACGAACAATATGCCCAGCCAGAGGCGCAGGCTTATCTTCTCCCTGAATATTACGAGGGCGATTATTGCCGTCGCGACTATTTCAAAGTTATTGAGAAGCGAAGCGTTCGCCGCCGAGGTGGATTTCAGCCCGAACAGCAGGCATATCGGGGCGGAAATATCCAGAAGCACCATCGCGATTGTGTAGGGCAACTCGCTCTTTGTCAGTTTCATTTCGGTATTAGCGGTCTTTCGAACGCGGCGGACGAGCGCTATCGCGCACATTCCTGCACCCGCACCGATATACAGAAAGCCCGCCATGAGCGTCGGGGGCATATAGTCGAGCAAAATCTTGGAGAGCGGCGAACTGACCGCATAGAAAGCGGCGGCGAGGACGGCAAGGAATATTCCCTTTCCGACAGACGAAGATTTCACAGCAGTCGGTAGATTGCTCCTTTTAGCATTTCTATCGCCTGCTCGTCGCCCTGCCTGACGGCCTGCACGACGCAGTGGTCCAGGTGGTCTTTGAGAATGACTTTGCTCACGCCCGCTATCTCCGCCCTGACCGCCGACAGCTGAATTAGGACCTCGCTGCAATCACGCCCGTCCTCGATCATCTTCCCGACGGCATTGAGATGCCCTACGGCTCTCGATATTCTGTTGAGCACCGCCTTGGTGTGTTCGTGTTCTTCCATAGTCGCCTCCGTATCCCCCTCGGGGGGATATATCCATAATACTCGATTCCCTCTCCTCTGTCAACAGTCTGACAGCAAAAAAGCTCGTTGCCTGCGGAATATCCCTCGGCGAACGCGGCACAAAAGTTGCAACCTTGCGGCGGGCGACATGCAAGATTGAAAAAACCTTCTCCCTTTTGAACGGCAAAGCGGCGGGCGCTTCCCACGAAGCCCCCGCCGCATTAAAGATTTTAAAAAATTATTGATAAACAATAATTTATGCTATATAATATTATCGAAAAACAATAATTCAGGAGGCTACGACTTTGAAACGTCCGAAATATTTTTCAATGTTGTTGCTCGGCATTCTTGCGGTGGCGTGTCTGATTGCCGCGATATGCACGGCCGAGGACATTTCTGCCACCGAATTCGTCGTCCGTCCGTTCGGGGCGATATGTGCGGCGATAAGGGACATACACGAGGGCGGCAACGTCGGCGGGGCGTGGTGCCTTTATATATTTATCGGCATTCTTCCCCTCGTTATACCCGCCGCAATCTGCGCCGTAAGGCGAAGGTTCTGCCCGCACTCGTTGATTTGGGTTGCATTGAGCGTATGCACATTCGCCGCCATATATATGGGCATCAACAGGCAGCTCTTTGCATCGGAATACGCTTCGACGGAGCAGTATTATTCAACGATCGTTGCCGCCTTATGTTTCATCTGGCTGGGCGTTGCAATGATCTGCGTATTCACGGAATGCAGTCACTCGCTAACGAATAAGCGCGCGTCGGCATACACTCTCGGTCAGATAGTTTTGTATTTAATTGCCGCGGTCTATATAGTAAATTCCTTCTACCTCAACATTTCGGGCGCCGCATACGACATATCCCTATTAAAAAACGCCGCACTGCCGAAAGACGACTATTGCCTAAACATATTCGCCATTGCAATGCACGCGACGGCAAAATGCCTGTCGACTGCGGCTACGACAGTCTTTCTCTCCATGGCCGCACAACTGCTTGGCGAACTTAAACGCGACAGTCTGTCCGCAAGGGCGGTTAAGTTGCTTAAAACCTCCGTGATTGCAGGCTGCGCTTCGGTTACGGTAACCGTTTGTCTGGCTCTCATAAGCAATATTGTCGTACTGTCAATGGTAAAAAGTCTGTTTATATGCAGATTTGCCGTCAGCATACCCCTCTCAGAGCTCATATCTGTCTGCCTCGCGATGATAGCAATAGAGATACTCAAACGCGCGATAGCCGCCGACGAAGAAAACAAACTAACTATCTGATTATGGCAATAATTGTAAAACTTGACGAAGCCATTAAAAAAAGGGGCATAACATCAAAGGAGCTCTGCGAACTCGTCGGCATAACCGAGGCAAACATGTCGATACTTCGCAGCGGCAAGGCTAAGGCCGTGCGCTTCACGACGCTCAACGCGATATGCTATCACCTGCAATGCGCGCCCGGCGATATTCTGCAATTTGACGGAAAGGAGGATAAAAATGAAGAAAACAATTAAGACTTTCGGGCTGATTATGTTGTCGCTGCTGACGGTATGCGTCTGCGGCTGTTCGCTCGTTCTGCCCGACGGAAACGACGGAAATAATGCCGCAGAGCACGAAGACGCGCTATGCGGACTATTCATGATATTCTATGACGGCGACAGGGCAATAACCGAAGAAGATTTCACAAACGACGAAGCAATCAAAATCTATTTCGGCAAGCACTATTACAGCGAAGAAAAGGATAATTTCTATTGGGAGAGCATTGACGGCAGAGATGTTCTTTCCGATATCGCAATTGACTATAAAATCAACGAACTTGACGATGTGCTGACAGGTTACGATGTATCCATAACCGCTTCGTTGCGCTATACGAAAGCTCTTACAGAGTACAAAATGCTGACTTACAACATTTACTTCGACGAAGAACAGCGGACTTACTACACCTCCGATCCCAACGCAAACGTCAACTGGGACGGCCTTGGAAGCATCGGGCAAAGCCAGACGATTAAACTTTACGACCAGAACCCCGAGGGTGTACTTTACAACTTTGAGATAACAATAAATTTCGTAAAAATCAACAGCGTTGCGCAGCTTAATATAATAGAGTTTTACGGAGAAAACAATGCAGTCAAAAAGACGGATAACTATCTCGGTATAGATTATCGCACGTCGGAGGCTTGTCAGTATGTAATCATCGAAGAAATCTCACAAGGCGGCGAGGGCGACGCGGTTCGCAGAACGCTCGTAGAGAAGGGCGAAGACGGCGTTTCAACCTTCACCCATTACATCCCCGACGAGTACGGTTTGACGGAAAGTCAACAATTGAGGATAAATTTTCCCGACCGACTTGGATAATAAACCAATAAACGGCAATGCGGCGGGCGCATATTGAAAGCGCCCGCCGCCTCGTATCCTCGTTGGTCGTCCCCGCGACGCCTCACGCTACCACTCGGCATATCGCGGTCTCACCGAAATGCTGAAATATGCCAAACCGAGGCATATTTCAAGAACGCATTTCTCGTCCCTCGAGCCCCTGCATAAGTTGCACAGAAATAAAAATAGCAGAACGGCAAAAGCCATTCTGCTATTTTTGGTGCACCTTCAGGGACTCGAACCCTGGGCCCACTGATTAAGAGTCAGTTGCTCTACCAACTGAGCTAAAGGTGCATTCTATTATTTATTTGTTTCGGTTCCTTTCTCGGATCTACCGCTGTGTGCTTGTGGTGGTCCATCCGAGATTCGAACCCGGGACACCTTGATTAAAAGTCAAGTGCTCTGCCGACTGAGCTAATGGGCCAAAATAATTTTGGCTGGGGTGGCAGGATTTGAACCTACGAATGCGGGAATCAAAATCCCGTGCCTTACCGCTTGGCGACACCCCAATGACCCGCTTTACAGTACCTTGCGGTACAGGTTCAAAAAAGTGGGGCGGGCGACAAGTTTCGAACTTGCTACCTCCAGAGCCACAATCTGGCGCTCTACCGATTGAGCTACGCCCGCCATAAATTTTGTGGTGCGCCTGGAGAGATTCGAACCCCCGACACACGGCTTAGAAGGCCGTTGCTCTATCCGACTGAGCTACAGGCGCAAAATAATTTGCATTAGCCGCGGTTAAGAGCAGCTTGGCACAACAAAGAGATTGGAGCGGGTGATGGGAATCGGACCCACGCAACCAGCTTGGAAGGCTAGTGTTCTACCATTGAACTACACCCGCATTTGTATGCACTATTCTTTCGCGAAGCAGGTTACGCACAACTCAATGCTTGAATATTATAGCAAGACCTTTATTTTATGTCAACTCATTTTTCAACCAAATTTATTCTTTTTTTATTTTTTAAATTTTGTCTTTTTCGTTGAGCCGCGCGTTTACCGAGTGAGCCGCCACGTTGCCCTCTCCCGCCGCCTTGGCGTACTGGTACGGTCTGCCCGTGCAGTCGCCCGCCGCGAAAATGCCCGAAATATTCGTCGACATATCCCTGCCCGTCCGCACCGCGCCGCCGCTTACTTCGAGCGCAGAATACAGGCTGTCGCAGGCGGCGTCTTTGAGCATGAAAACCCCGTCGGCTTCTATCTTCCTGCCGCCGACCATTACCCCTTCGACTTTCATTCCGCCGACTATTTCCGACGGCATGCCGCGCATTATCTCGACGTTGGGCGCAGTCACGGCGCAGTCCTTATACAGCGCGAAAAGGCAGACCTTAGCCGCATAGCTTGCGAGCAGTTCGACCTCGTGCTCCTCCTCTTTGGAGGCGCAGACGACGACAATGGTCTTGCCCTTATAGAGGAAGCCGTCGCAGGTCGCGCAATAGCTCACGCCCCTGCCGAGAAATTCCTTTTCGCCCTTAATAGGTCTGACCGTCTCGACACCCGTCGCAAGTATAATCGTCCTGCCCTCGTACACATCCTGCCCGCAGGCGACGAAAAAGCCATTCTCCCCGTCATATATGCCAGTGACGCGCCCTTCGGTCAGCGCTATTCCGCCCTCCGAGAGCTGAGCTTGCATAATTTTGACAAACTCCGCCCCGCTCGCGCCGTTTAGCCCCGGGTAGTTCTTTATCTTCTCCGCGCTCATGACCTTGGCGGAGAGATTTTTATTGCCTATTATGAGAAAGCTCCTTTTGAGCGCCTTTAAAGTGAGGGCGGCGGAAACGCCCGCAACGCCAGAACCTATTATAATGCAATCGTACATATTATACCCCTATTATCCGCAATTGCCCCGCATATATGCGCCGATCAACGCAATCTTGCACGGCTTACTGCAAGCGCCCAGCCGTCAAGTTTTTCGCGGCGTTTATGCTCGCTCATATCGGGCGAAAAGCGCGTAACGCCGCCGCGCAGTCCGTCGAGTTCGCTCCGCTTCCAATACCCCGCGTTGAGCCCCGCGAGATATGCCGCGCCGAGCGCGGTCGTCTCGGTTATTTCGGGGCGCTCTATCTCCACGCCCGAGATGTCCGCCTGAAACTTCATAAGAAAATTATTCTGCGACGCGCCGCCGTCCACCCTGAGCGCGTTCACCCTCAGCCCCGCGTCTTTCTGCATTGCCGAGACGAGGTCCTCGGTCTGATAGGCAATGCTTTCGAGCACCGCCCTTATTATATGCGCCTTGTTGGTTCCGCGGGTTACGCCCGAGATTATTCCGCGGGCAGACGCGTCCCAATAGGGTGCGCCCAGCCCCGTGAATGCGGGCACGAGATATACCCCCGCCGTATCCGCAACCTTATGCGCCCACGCCTCGCTCTCCGCCGCCGAGGAGATAAGCCCGAGCTCGTCCCTCAGCCACTGTATTGCCGCGCCCGCGACGAATACCGAACCTTCGAGCACGAACGGCGGCTTCTCGCCGTCCGACGCGCCCAAGGTCGTGACCAGCCCGTTGGTGCTTACGACCGCCTTGTCGCCCGTATTCATCAGCAGGAAACAGCCCGTGCCGTAGGTGTTCTTGACGTCGCCCACCTTAGTGCAGAGGTGCCCGAACAGCGAAGCCTGCTGGTCGCCCGCAACGCCGCAGACGGGTATTTCCGCGCCTATCACGTCCTTGTCCGTGACGCCGAAAAAGCTTGACGACGGCTGAACGGTCGGCAACATACACGCGGGTATGTCAAAGAGCTTTAAAAGTTCCTCGTCCCAGTGCAGAGTGTGAATGTTGAAAAGCATGGTGCGCGAGGCGTTGGTATAGTCGGTGGCAAATATCCTGCCCTTCGACAGCCTCCACATGAGGTAGGTGTCGACCGTGCCGAATATGAGGTCGCCGCGCTCCGCCCTCTCCCGCGCGCCGTGGACGTTGTCGAGTATCCACTTTATCTTGGTCGCCGAAAAGTACGCGTCGGGCACGAGCCCCGTCCTTTCGTAAATGAACGGCGCGAACCCCTCCTCTTTGAGTTTTTCGGCGAGCGGAGCCGTCCTGCGGCACTGCCAGACTATTGCGTTGGCGACGGGCCTGCCCGTCTTTCTGTCCCAGACGAGCGTAGTTTCGCGCTGATTGGTTATGCCTATCGCGGCTATGTCGGAAATATCGGCGTCCGCCCTGACGAGCGCCTCGGCAATTACGCCCATCGCCGAACCGATTATGTCGCGGGGCGAATGTTCCACCCAGCCCGCGCGGGGATAGATCTGCGCAAATTCCTGCTGGGCCTTGCCGACTATCTTGCCGTATTGGTCAAACACTATGGCGCGCGTCGAAGTAGTGCCCTGGTCGAGTGAGAGAATGTAACACATTGCGCCCCTCCGTAAAGTAAATTTCGTCTATAATTTTAACACGGCGGCAACCTTATGTCAACGGGCAAAAAAAATTGCCCCGAAGAAAATTCTTCGGGGCGGAAAGCCTTATCGCGACTTATTAAGTCAATACGAACGTTGCAAGGAAGATAACGCCGATAACCCAGGTAGGTATAGAGATTTCCTTTACCTTGCCCGTAAAGAGCTTGACGATGATATAGGTAATGATACCGATACCGATACCCTTGGAGATCGAATAGCCGAGAGCCATTACGATGAAGGTAAGGAATGCAACGATTGCATCTGCGGGATCAGTCCAATCCACCTTTACTACGGAGGTCATCATAAGTACGCCGACATAGATGAGAGCCGTTGCCGTAGCGCACTCGGGAATGAGCTGAGCTATGGGCGAAAGGAGCATTGCAAGAATGAAGCAGATAGCCGTAACGAGCGAAGTGAAGCCCGTTCTGCCGCCTGCGGCAACACCCGAAGAGCTTTCGACGAAGGTCGTAACCGTCGAAGTACCTGCGATTGCGCCCGTGCAGGTTGCAATTGCATCGGAGAGCATCATCTGGTTCATGCGAACGGGAACGCCGTCCTTATCGAGCAGGTTTCCCTTAGAGCAAGCGCCGTAGAGCGTACCGATGGTATCGAACATATCTATCATGCAGAACGAAAGAGCCGTGGTGATGATGAGTACTACGAGAGTACCTGCATTGTGGCCTTCGCCGCCGAGATATGCGGAGAAGTTAAAGCCGTCGGTAAATACCGTACCTACTGCCTGAGTTCCCCAATCGCCGAACGCATCGAAAGGATTGGAAAGGGAAATGCTTGCGAAATAATCTACTGCGCCCTCAACTTTGCACCAATATGCAATGCCTGCGAGAGCGTAGAACGCAACGGCCGTACCGAGAATACCCCAGAGTATTGCACCCTTGACATTCTTCTTGGACATAATGGCAATAGCAATTACGCCGAAAATAGCAAGGAACGCAGGAAGCATACCGCCGACACCTGCCGCTGCCGAATAAGTCATGAACGCCGTCTTGCCGTTAAATATGTTGAGAATGTTGAAGGAAGCAAACGTTACGAGCGTGGAATCTTCGTTTACGATGACCGTGGCATTCTGCATACCGATGAATGCAATGAAAAGACCGATACCTACGGGAATTGCGTGACGAACGCCTGCGGGGATTGCCGCAAATATCTTCTGCCTTAAACCGGTTGCGGTGAGTGCGACGAAGATAACGCCGTCGAGCAGGGTGAATACCATACAGTTCGCAAAGCTGAGACCGGAATAGTTAAGGAGCAGCGTATAGACGATAAACGCATTAAGTCCCATACCGGGTGCCTGCGCAAGGGGCATTCTTGCATACAGTGCCATAAGGAGCGTGCCGACGATTGCGCCGATAGCCGTTGCAATGTAAGCCGCGCCGTAGGACAGACCTACCCACTCTTCGCTGAACATCGCGCCGTTTACCATGAGGATGTAGACCATTGCCATAAAGGTCGTAAGGCCTGCGACGGTTTCGGTCTTGAAAGACGAACCGCTCTTGGTAATTCCGAACCAGGCGTCAACCTTGTTGACGGGCTTCTTTTCTTCGACAGGGGTTTCGACAGTCGCTGCTACCTGCTCCTCCGTCTGCTGAGTTTCTTCAGCCATTTGGAAAGTACCTCCGAATTGATTTTTTCTTATGTCTGACGGCGCGGACAGTAATTTTCACGCCGTTTTCACAAAAAACTGATTTTAGAATAACATTAAAACACAAAAAAGGCAAACGATTTTAACACGTTTGCCCTTTAAAATATTCAAATTGTCTGTAAGACGCGCGTGTGTGCGTGACTTATTTCTTTATGAACGCCGCGCGCATTGCGTTAGCCACGGCAATGAGCATTACCCCCACGTCGCCGAAAATGGAGATTATCAGCGGGAACGAGGGAATGAATACGCTGCAAGCCATTATGACGAACTTGACGACGAGAGAGCCGATTATGTTCTGATAGACAATGCTCCTCGTGCCCTTGGCGACCTTCTTAGCCTCGGCAATGAGCGAAAGATTGTCGGAGACGAGCACGACGTCGCTCGCCTCGATTGCCGCGTCGGAGCCGACCTTGCCCATGGACACGGCGCAGTCCGCCACGGTCATTACGGGCGCGTCGTTTATGCCGTCGCCGACGTAAACGAGAACGCCCAGCTTTTTGAGCTTTTTGGCCTCCTCCAGCTTTTCGTCGGGCAGAAGCGAGCCGTAAGCGCCGTCCAACCCGACTTTCGCCGCGACGTCCACCGCCCTTTCGGAGCTGTCGCCCGTCAGCATATAGGTGCGCTCTATGCCCTGCGCCCTGAGCGCGTCTATCGCCTCCCTAGCGCCCTCCTTTACGGTGTCGTCAATGTCGATAACCCCGACATATTCCCCGTCCAATGCCACATAGATGAGCGTGGAGAGGCTGCGCTTGCGTACGTATTTTATGCCGTTTTCCTCCATGAGGTCGGCATTGCCGCAGAGCAGAACTTTGCCGTCCGCAAGACACTTTATGCCCTTGCCGGGCACTTCCTCCGCGTCGGTTACGACAATATCTGTCTTTACCTCTGCAAACGCCGCCGCAATGGGGTGAGCGGAATATTTTTCCGCCGCAGCCGCCAGCGCGAGCGCGTCCTCCGAAGAATATTCGGCAATTTTAAAGCTTCCCTCGGTAAGCGTACCCGTCTTGTCGAAGGCGGCGACAGAAGCCTGCGCGAGGCTGTCGAGGCAGGTAGAGCCCTTGACGAGTATGCCCGACTTCGCGCACCTGCCGATACCGCCGAAATAGGTGAGCGGCACGGAGATGACCAGCGCGCAGGGGCAGGAAATGACGAGGAAGGACAGCGCTTTATATATCCAATCGAGATAGGTTTCCCACACGAAAGCCGATTGAACGGCACATATTACCGTGGGAACGAGCGTTGCGAGGACTACCGCCGCGATTACCACGGCGGGCGTATAGTATTTGGCGAACTTGGTTATGAACTTTTCGGGCTTGGCCTTTTTGGCGGTCGAATTTTCGACGAGTTCGAGTATTTTCGCCACGGCGGAATTGCTGTATTCCCTTATGACTTCGCACTTTATCGCGCCCGTAAGGTCGATAGAGCCCGAAAGCAGCTCGTCGCCCGCCTTGACGTCGCGCGGGGCAGATTCGCCGTTTAAGCTCTTGACGTCGAGCGAGGCGGAACCGTCGATTATTTTACAGTCGACGGGCACTTTTTCGCCCGCCTTTATGAGTATTATATCGCCGACTTTGAGGCTTTCGGGCGAAACGACCGTCTGTCTGTCGCCGTCAATCAGGGTTGCCGTCTCGCTCTTTAAGTCCATGAGGTCGCTTATCGAGCGGCGGGACGCGCCGACGGCTATCGACTGCAACAGCTCGCCCACGCGGTATAAAAGCATTACGGCAACGCCCTCGAACAGTCCGTCGCCCGTCGTTATGCCCAGAATAATCGCGCCGACCGACGCGAGCGCCATGAGAAAGTTCTCGTCGAATATCTTGCCCTTGGCAATATTTCTGACGGTATTCCACAGCACTATGTAGCCCGAAAAGGCGAACGCCACGGCGTAGAAGGGCATATAGACGTACCACTTCGCCCACCCGAAGCCGCCGAGGTCGAAGATAACTGCGGGAATGAAGAATATCGCCGAGATGAGTATGGTTATTATGTCTACCTTATTTTCCTCAAACGCGCTGCGCTTTGGCGGCTTGCCGTCGACAATCTTCACGTCCTCGAAGTGCGAAATTTTATATATCGCCCTGTCGTATGCCTCGGTGGAGTCCGCGCCCAGCACTACCGTCATGTTCATGAAGTCGACGGTGGCGGTGACGCCCTCTATGGCGTTGAGCTCCTCCTCCAGCTCCCTGCCGCAGTTGGCGCAGCAGAGATTTTCTATCCTTATTCGCTTGCCGTCGCGAACGTGCTCGGCTTTGGGCTGTTCGTCGACGACTTTGACGTCCTCAAAGTTGTTGCACTTGTCGACGACGGCGGAAAACGCGCCCTCGTCACATTCGACAGTCACCTTTGACGCCATAAAGTCGACCGCGGCAGAGCTGACGCCGCCGAGCGCGCACAGCTCCTCCTCCAACTCTCTCGCGCAATTGGCGCAGTCCAATCCCTCTATCTTAAAAATCTTCTTCATTGCAGGCTAAATGCTCCTTTGCCACTTCAAGCATGGTCATAATATGTTCGTCGGCAACCGAATAGATTACCTGTTTGCCGCTCCTTGTGCCCTTGATTATGCGGTTGTCTTTGAGTATGCGCAGCTGATGCGAAACCGCGCTCTGATTGCCGCCTGTCGCCGCGGTGAGGTGCTCGACGCACAGCTCCCCGCAGGACAGCGCGAACAGTATTTTAAGGCGCGACGGCTCGCTTATCGCCTTGAACCGCGCCGCCATTTCGGCTATGTCCTCCTCCGAGGGCATGGTTTCAAGCGCGCGCCTGACGCTCTGTTCGTGCAGACAGCGCTCCTCGCGGCTGTCGCAACCCCTGTTTTCTGACATAATGTATCTCCCGTATTTGCCGTCCGACCGACCGCGCGGACTGCCCGCGCCGCCAATACATATTAACTTATGAACGACTATTCATATATTATCATGCCTTGACGCGCATGTCAATAGTTTTGCGCAAAAAAGTTTTGCCCCGCCGAACCTTGTCGGCGGGGCGGCTGTGAAATGCGGCTGTGCAATGCGGGCAAAAAGCGCAATTGCCCCGTATATATGCGTCAAATAACGGCATTTTTCGGCAAAACGAGGCAAGAAAATTGTATTTTTCAGACATTGAAAAGGCGATTGCCCCCGCAATATGCCTTAAACAATTATATTTTTCACCCTTCCGCAAAAGGGTGGAAATTCCCATTGCCCCGCATATATGCCGAAGTTAAGCGGCGTTCTGCGACAGAGCTTTGCGCCTGACCTGCCGCACCTCGGCGACGGGCAGATACTTGTCCTCCCTCAGCAGCATGCGCTCCTCGCTGCCGCCCTTCTTCTTAATGAGATAGCAACAGCTTACCGTGCCCTCGCGGGCGGGGCTTATAATCTTGTCCTCGTCGCCCTCGACGACTACGGGCTGCGGGCAGGGCAGGGGCTCGCCGAGCTGCGTCTCGAAGGAATAGTCGAACCCGTCCTCCCTGCCGTAGAGCGTGAAGGTGAGCACTCCGCCCGAGACTTCGGCGCGGATATAGACGGGCGAAGGGCGGGTATTCCTTATTTTGAGGTCGAAATAGTCGCCGCTGACCATTGCGTCGCGGGAGGGCGGCACGTAGCTGACGAGCAGGCTGTGCGGGTGGTATTCGACGACTTCCAGCCCCGCGAGCAGGGCGGCGTTGTAGAGCGTCGTAGACACCTGACATACTCCCCCGCCGTAGCCCGGCACGAACCTGCCGCCCTCGATTATCTTGGCTATGCGGAAGCCGTTTGCCGCCGTCCGCGCCCCGACGGTAGCATTGAACGAGAGCACCCCGCCCGCGGGGATGCTCACTCCGCTGAGCTTGGAGGCGGCGAGAGAGATGTTGTGCACCCGCTCCTTCGCGCCGTCGTCGAACGCCGTCGAAAAGCGGCAAAGTTCGGCGGTGTCGCGGGCAATCTCCTCCTCCGTCGGGACGGGCTGAACGTAGTTGAACGAGGCATATACCCTGCCGAACCGCCCGCCGAGCGCCTCCTCTATGTCCGCGCGGAGCTTGCCCTCGTCGAGCACCCTGCCCGCGCGGCCGCGCACTATCGTGAACGGGCTGCCCGACGGGTTGAACTTCACCGAATTTTCTTCCGCCTGCCTGTTTTCGGCGGCGGCTATGCGGCGGATGACGCCCTCCTCGTCTGCAAGGCGGTAGGAGACGGGCGAGATTATGCTTTCGCCCTTTTTTGCGGCGCGGAGCGCGGACCTGAAGTCCTGCACTATCTCTATTTCGGGAAAGATAAATTCGTACACGTGCTCATCTGCGCATATATCGAGGCGTTTGCCGCGCAGCCCCTCCTCCGCCTGCGTAAGCAGTCTTGAATAAGCAACCGCATATTTAAGCCCGCCCACCGCCGTGCCGTTGACGGTTACGCCGCGCGGCACCCGCGCAGTAAAGGCGGGGAGCAATAAAAATGCGCCCGTCCACAGGACAAGCGCAGTAAATACGGATATAATCTGTCTTAAATGTTTCAAAGCGACAATTTAAGCGCCGCAAGCAGCCTTTCATCGGGATAAAACGGCGGCGTGCCAATGCTGCGGTTGCCCGCCGCATAATGCGTATCCGAACCGCCCGATATCATAAGGCCGTACCACGCGGCAACCTCCTTATAGTACTGCGTTTCGTTAGCAGTATGCCCCGAATAGACGGCTTCTATACCGTCCATTCCGCAGTCGACGAGCCGCCTGACAAGCTCGACGACCTCCTCTTTTTCCATGGTTATGCGACCGGGATGAGCGAGCGAGCATACCCCGCCGCAGTCCTTTATCGCGCGGACGGTCTGCGCAGAAGTGGGGCGGCTGACGCTTGAAAAGCCGATCGTGCCGAAATTGAGATAGCGCATATAGAAGTCGACGGGCGAAGCGCCGTAGCCCTTTTTCGCGCCCGCCGCGGCTATGTGCATGGCGTGAATGGGGATATTGGGCAGCCTGCGCTCCCTCAGAACCTCCTCATACTTAATGTTCACGCCCTTTGCAGTAAGTTTTTTCAGTATGTCGGCGGTGCGCTCCTCCGCGCCGTCGTCGAGGAATTTATGAAATTCGACGTAGGGCGCGCACGTTCTGTCCATTCCGTAGCCGAGAATATGCACCTTGACGTCGCCGTCGTAAGCCGAGATCTCCTCGCCGACGACCGAGAGCACGCCCTCCCTCGCGGCGATGGCAGCCACCTCGTCGCTTGCAAGCGCATTGTCGTGGTCGGTGACGGAGATAAGCCCCACGCCCCTGCCCTTTGCGGCGAGCACGACCGTTTCGGGCGACTGTCCGCCGTCCGAATAGTAAGTATGAATGTGCATATCGGCACGGATCATCGCTTGATCGCACCCCCTTCTATCATGATTTTATTGGCCTCCCTGCCGTAGAGCACCCTCTCGGCGTGCGTGCAGGTTATTATGGTCTGCAACCCCTCCGTGCGCGAGACGAGCTTCTTTCTGCGCGGCAGGTCGAGTTCGCTCATGACGTCGTCGAGAATGAGCACGGGATATTCCCCGCACTCCTCCCTGAAAATTTCGACTTCGGCGAGCTTGACGGCGAGCGCCGCCGTACGCGCCTGCCCCTGCGAGGCATAGTTCTTCGCGTCCTGCCCGTTTATCGAGATGTCGAGGTCATCGCGGTGCGGTCCGCAGGCGGTGTAGCCGAGGCGGATATCCCTGTCATAGTTATTCGACATCTCGTCGAACAGCCGCGCGGCGAGCGTCTCCTCGTCGCCCTTATACTTCTTTTCGGGCGAGATTGAAAGCTTTTCCTGCCCGTCGGTCAGATATGCGTGAGCCTGCTCGGCGAGCGGGGCAAGTTTCTGGATATATTCCGTCCTGCGGCGGGCAATTTCGGCGGCGTAGCGGCAGAACTGCGCGTCCCATACGGGCAGAGTGTCCATGACGAGCGAGATATCCCTGTTCTTCAAGAGATTGTTGCGCTGTTCGAGAATTTTATTGTAGCGCGAGAGCGCGGTATAATAGCTGCGCGAGAGCTGGGAAATGGAGATATTGAGAAATCTTCTGCGCTCGTCGGGGCCGTCCTGAATGAGCCGAAGTTCCTGCGGGGAGAAAAATACGGCGTAGACGTTGCCCAAAAGGTCGGCGTTGCGCGCAATCTTGTTGCCGTTCACCTTAATCTCCCTGCCGTTTTCGGTTATGTCCGCCTCTATCGTCACGTCGCCGTACCTGCCCGCACAGACGCAGCCGATATGCGCTTGAATTTGACCGTTTTTAATCATCTGCCTGTCGCGGCGGGCGCGCATCGAAGTGCCCGTGCAGAGATAGAACACCGCCTCCGCACAGTTGGTCTTGCCCTGCGCGTTCTTGCCGAACAGCACGTTGAGCGCGGGCGTAAAGGCAAACGTCTCCTCCCCGTAATTTCTGAAATTTTTTAAATACAAATTTTTAATGTGCATTTCCCGATAAAAAATACTTTATTTAATCGCGCGATTGGTATATAATATGTATACGCTCCGCACCCGCAAAACTGCGGCGGACGGGCAACTTCGGGCGGCAGAACGCCTCCCTGTACGGTATATTATAGCGCATTGCGGCAAAAAATTCAAAGGAATTACGGGTATATTTATGGACTCATCCAATCTTGACTTTATCTATAACCCCATAAGGGAGAAGATGAAGGAGAATATTACTTTCATCATGTTCTCTACGTACATAGAAAAGCTTAAACCCGTCGAACTCGACGGGCGGTGCATAGTGCTTGAAACCGTGTCGGAGAACTTTGCAGAGTTCATAACCACCACCCTCGCCGAAAAGATGCGCGACGCGATAATCAAGGCGGACGTGGGCGTTACCGACTTCCGTCTGGTAGTCAAGGGCAACAAGGAATATAAATCGGTATCCGCGCCCGAGGCGCAACCCTACTGCCCGCCCAACAACCTCAACAAGCGCTTCACCTTCGACACCTTCGTCGCGGGCAATAACCAGTTCGTCGTCGAGGCGGCAAAGGACGTGGCGAGCGATCCCGCAGGCGCGTATAACCCGCTGTTCATCTACGGAGGCACGGGGCTCGGCAAGACGCACCTCATTCAGGCGATTGCCAATAAGATTATAAGCGAAAAGCCCCACCTCAAAGTCATCTACGCCACCTGCGAACAGTTCGTCAACGAAATTATCGACACCATGTTCACGGCCAAGGGGCCTGACGCGAGGGAGCGCGGCAACAGGCTGAGACAGCACTACCGCTCGGCAGACGTTCTTATAATAGACGACATTCAGTTCATAGCCAACAAGAAAGCCGTTCAGGAGGAGTTCTTCCATACCTTCAACGAACTCATCTCCCGCGGAAAGCAGATAGTCATAACTTCCGACCAGCCGCCCAAGGAGCTTACCGCCCTCGAAGAAAGGCTGAGGACGAGATTTTCGGGCGGGCTAGTATTCGACGTGCTTCCCCCCAACTATGAGACCAAGATCGCCATTTTAAAGCAAAAGGCATTCGAGAAAAAGAGCATAGTACCCGACGAAGTGCTCGCCTTCCTCGCGCAGGATTCAGGCGACGACGTCAGGACGCTCGAGGGCAGGCTGACAAAGGTCATATTCGCCGCCAAGCTGCACGAAGTGCCCATAAGCGTATCGCTTGCGAGGAGCGCGCTCAACGAAGCCGTCTCGGAAAGCGGCAACGGCGAAATAACCGCCGCCAACATAATAAACGCCGTCACGAGCTTCTACGGAGTATCGCGCGACGACCTCGTCGGCAAGTGCAAGAAAAAAGATCTCGTCCTGCCGAGACAGGTCTGCTGTTATCTCATGTGCGAGCTGCTTTCCCTGCCGCTCATGTCTATCGGCAAGGAGCTGGGCAACCGCAACCACACCACCATTCTCTATTCGCGCAACAAGGTCGAGGAGATGATGGCGGTAAGCGACAAGATGGCAAAGGAAATCGACGACATCAAGAACATAATACTCAAAAAATAATACATTTTCGCCCCCTTTGACAAAAAGGGGGAATATTTTAACCATGACAGAATTTTTATTGGGAGAATACGATATAGCCGTCGTCGGCGCGGGACACGCGGGCTGCGAAGCCGCGCTCGCCTGCGCCCGAACGGGCATGAGCACGGCGCTTCTGACGCTCAACCTCGACAGCATTGCGTTCATGGCGTGCAATCCCTCTATCGGCGGCACGGCAAAGGGACACCTCGTAAGGGAGATTGACGCGCTCGGCGGCGAAATGGGCATTAACGCCGACAAGACGGCTTTGCAGATAAAGATGCTCAACGTCGGCAAGGGCGCGGCGGTGCAGTCTTTGAGGTGCCAGTCGGACAAGAACGCCTACCACGCGCGCATGAAGGGCGTGTTGGAGCGCGAGAAGAACCTGAGAATTATTCAGGGCGAAGTCGCCGAAATACTCACCCGAAACGGCGGGGTGTGCGGCGTTAAGACGACCTACGGCGGAATTATCAGATGCAGGGCGGCAATACTTGCGACGGGCGTCTACCTCAACGCGCGGACGATAACCGGCGAAGTTACGGCGGAGAGCGGGCCTAACGGCTTTTCGCCCGCGACGGCGCTGACCGCCAACCTCATCGCGCTCGGCTTTTCGGTGCGCCGCTTCAAGACGGGTACGCCCGCCCGCGTCAGCTTCCCCTCGCTCGACCTCGACAAACTGACCGTGCAGTACGGCGACGACAACGTCGGGCCGTTCTCGTTCATCTCCGACGCGCCGCCCGAAAATAAACTGCCCTGTTACCTCGGCTATACCAACGCTAAAACGCACGAGATTATACTTAAAAACCTCGACCGCTCGCCGCTTTATAACGGCGTCATAGAGTCGACGGGACCGCGATATTGTCCGTCGATAGAGACAAAAGTAGTGCGCTTTGCCGACAAGGAGCGCCACCAGATATTCATCGAACCCGAGGGCGCGGATACCTTAGAGGCTTACGTTCAGGGAATGTCCTCGTCCATGCCGCACGACGTACAGCTGGATATGTACCACTCCATCGAGGGGCTGGAAAACGCGCAGTTCATGCGGTTTGCCTATGCCATTGAATACGACTGCATAGACAGCCTCGACCTCTGCCCCACCCTCGAATTCAAGAAGATAAGCGGGCTGTACTGCGCGGGGCAGATAAACGGCACTTCGGGCTATGAGGAGGCGGCGGCGCAGGGACTTATGGCGGGACTTAACGCCAGCTTGAAACTTCGCGGCAAGCCGCCGCTCATACTCGGGCGCGACGAAGCGTATATAGGCGTGCTAATCGACGACCTCGTCACCAAGGGCACGGAAGAACCTTACAGAATGATGACCTCCCGCGCGGAATACCGCATAGAGCTGAGGCAGGACAACGCCGATTTCCGCCTGACCGAAAAAGGGCGGCAAGCGGGGCTGGTCACGGACGAGCGCTATGCCGCATACCTTCAAAGAAAGGCGCAGTGCGAACGCGCCATTGCCGAGCTTGAACGCCGCAACCTCTCCGCAGACGAGAGCGAGCACATCCTCGCCTCGCACGGGTTTGAGAAGGCGGCGGGCGGAATAAGCCGCGCAGACCTCATTCGCCGCGGCATATCCCTCGACGAAATAGTTGCCGAGTTCGGCGAAGTCGACTATCCCCGCTCTGTCAGGGAGTCGGCGGAAGTGTTCATAAAGTACGAGGGTTACCTCAAAAAGAACAGACAGCAGATAGAGCGGGCGAGAAAGCTTGAAGACAGGCTTCTGCCCGAAGACGCCGACTATCTCAAAGTCGAAGGACTGAGGCTGGAAGCGCGGGAAAAGCTCAACAAAGTGCGCCCCCGCTCGATAGGTCAGGCAAGCCGCATTTCGGGCGTAAACCCCGCGGATATTGCCGTGCTTATGGTCTGGCTGAGCCTTAAAGAAAAGAAATAAAGGCAGCATTTTGCCGCCGCCCCGACGGGGCGGCGGCTATATTTTTAAGTAAAATACCAATTACCGCAAAAGGCGACAGACAAAGACAAATTTTGCCGTTGCCCCCGATATATAATGCGGTTATGCGGATGAAGATAAATCTCAAAAGCGTACTTCTGTACTGCATATACGCGCTTGCCGCGGTGTTCATAAACGGGGCGATACCGGGCGTTCCGCTCGCGCTGGGGCTGTGCTTTGCCATGCTCATCTGCGGGGCGAACATAATAGCCGTCCCCCTGCTGTACGCGGCGACTTCGATTATTTCGCTCGACTGGGTGACGATGCTCATCGCGCTTGCGGACGGGGCGTTCCTCTGCCTCGTGACTTTGCTCTACCGCCGCGCGAGAAAGCGCATACGCGCCGAAGCGGCGGCATATATGGCGGTCGCGCTCGCCCCGTTCATCGCCTTTTCGCGCTGGCAGGGTACGGAGAATATCTACATAACCGACAACCCCTACATAATCAAGGCAATCGCCGCCGTCGCCGCGATGGTCTTTTTCGTATTCGCGCTGAGGGCGGTATATTCCCTGATCTACCGCCTTTTCCGCTGCAAACTGCGCCCCGACGAACTGCTGTGCATAGCCGTGACCTGCGCGGTATGCGGAACGGGCATATACAACCTCGCGGGCGGGTATGCCTATATCTGCCTGTGCGCGGGCGTAATTTCGTTCGCCGTCAGGCTGTACCGCTCCCCCGCCGCCGTGATAGTCGCAATAGTTCTTGCCGTGCCGACGGTTATATGTCGGCTGGATATCAACCTCGTAACTCCCTTCGTCCTGCTCGCCGTCGCCTGCCTCGTATTCCTGCCCGCAGGCAGGGGCGCGCCCTCCGCGCTCTCGCTCGTTGCGACAGCCGCGTGGCTGTATTTCGACGGCGCGTTCGACGGCGGCACAGCGCTCATAATAATCTATTCCCTGCTGCTATTCAGCTGCACGCTTGCGGCGGTTCTGCCCTCCGACAGGCGGCTTAATTCCCTGCGCAACCTCATCGAAGTAAAGAAAGATCTGCCCGCCCTGCAGGAGGAACGCTTCCGCGAATACGTTTCGCGCAGGCTTTTCAGAATGAGCGAGGTGTTCAGGGAAATAGAGCTGGCGTTCACCGCGCTCGACGAGGGCGTGGACGAGGGCGCATTGAAGCGCAGAATGCTCACCGAAGTGCGCGAAAAGCTGTGCGCGGGCTGTCAGAAGAAGAACGCCTGCGCCAAGACGACGGTTTACAGCGGGGTTGCCGCGCTGATTGAGGCGGGCTGCGCAAAGGGCAGGGTGACGCTCGTCGATCTGCCGCGCGAAGTGTCGGCAAATTGCAGTCAGGCGGGCGCGTTGCTCGATACGGTAAACAAGAATATCGCCGAATATCGCAAACTTACGCTTGAAAACGACAATATCAAGAGCGGCAGGCGCCTGCTTGCGGGGCAGGCGAAGGGCGTTGCCGAAGTGCTTAAAGGTCACGCCGTGGACATGGGCAGACCGAACGAGGACAATTCCGCACTTGAAGACGCGGCTATGAAAGAGCTGGCGGCGGCGGGAATATCCTGCCCCGAGCTGAGAATTTTCGGAGGCGGACAGCTGACGATATACGTCACGCTTGCGGGCAGAGCCCCGGCGGGCGACGTGGCGGCGATATTGAGAAAGGTGACGGGCGAGGAAGTAATGCTGCGCGACAAGCTGACCTTCGACGGGCGCAAAAACGCGCTGGTATTCGTCCGCCCGCCGAGGTACGACGCGGCTTTCGGCGTGGCGTTCGCCGTCAAGGAGGGCGAGAGCGTTTCTGGCGACACCCACTCGGTAATAAACATAAACGAGCACTCCTTCCTCATGGCGCTTTCGGACGGAATGGGCAGCGGCAGGTACGCCCGCAAGGTCTCCTCCACCGCCATTTCGCTCATCGAGGCGTTCTACCGCGCGGAAATGCCCGCAGAAATAGTGCTGGATACCATCAATAAACTGCTGTGCTTCAACCGCGAGGAGCGGTTCGCCTGCATAGACGTCGCCGCGATAGACCTCAACACCCTCTCGGCGGCGTTCATAAAAATAGGCTCGCCCGCGGGCGTGATAATCAGAAAGGGCGAAATTAAGGTGCTTGAAAGCAAGTCGCTGCCCCTCGGCATACTCGACAACCTGCACCCCACGACGTGCAGCGAACAGCTTAAATGCGACGACACGGTGGTATTCATGAGCGACGGCGTGACTTCGGCATTTTCCACCCCGCAGGAACTCTATGAATATTTACAGACGCTCCGCCCGCTCAACCCGCAGGCGGTTGCCGACGACATACTTGCCGCCGCAAGCTCGCGGCAGTACGGCACCCCCGACGATATGACCGTCCTCGCCGTGCGCGTGTTCGAGCGAGCCGAAAGCTGAAAATGAGCCGCGCGGACGGCAAAACGGCGATTGCCCCGCACATATATGCCGTTCAACGCACTTTCGCCGCAGATTTTTCCGCCCATATCCCGCGCCCGTCCGACCTCAAACGCGCAATTCGGGCGCATTAAACAGGATATTTTGCAATTGCCCCGCATATATGCCGCAACTATTCTCCCTCCCCCGACGGCAGAAAATGTGCCGCCGCAATAATTGCCCCGCATATATGCCTAAGATAACGGCTTTCAAGGGCAAAATTAAAGTGCCGCAGACTTTTGGTCTGCGGCACTTTAATTTATTAAGCGAATTTATCTGTTGCTTGCCTTTATCATCTTTTTGAGCTCTGCCATGGACCTGCGGTCGGGCATTGCGGCAAGGCGGAAGCGCCAGTTGCCGTCGGGTACGGCGGGGGTGTTCATCCTTGCCGTATTGTCCAGCCCGATTACGTCCTGCACGGGGAGCACGACGAGATACGATTTGGTATTGAGCGCCGAAAGGCAGAGCGCCTTTACAGCGTCCTCGCGCGTGACTATGGGGGTATACACGCCCTGTCCCTTTATGACCTTGCGGAGCTGTTTCTTGAACGATTTAAACTGTTCCTCGGTCATCTTGTAGAGGAAGCCGAGCGCGGTGTCGTTGTCGTGCGTACCCGTATAAGTAACCGAATTTTCGGGTATGTTTTCGGGCAGGTACTCGTTTTCCTCGTCGCCGTCGAAGGCGAACATGAGTATCTTCATGCCGGGCAACCCCGATTTTTCGCGCAGGGCAAGCACGCCCTCGTCTAAAATTCCGAGATCTTCGGCGATTATGTCAATGTCGGGAAGCCGCTTTTCGATTTCGTCGAACAGCTCCATTCCGGGTCCCTTCTCCCACTCGCCGTTGACGGCGGTATAGGCGTCGGCGGGAATGGCGAAATAGCGGTCGAGCCCGCGGAAGTGGTCAATCCTGACCACGTCGTACATTTCGCCCGCCTTGGCAATGCGGTTTATCCACCAGTCGAAGTTTTCGGCGCGCATTACGTTCCAGTTATAGAGCGGATTGCCCCACAGCTGACCGTTTTTGGAGAAATAGTCGGGGGGAACGCCCGCAACCTTGGTGGGTTTGAGGTCCTCGTCGAGCTGGAAAAGCTCCGGACGCGCCCAGATATCCGAAGAATCTGCCGCGACGTACAGCGGAATATCGCCGATAATCTTTATGCCGTTGGCGTTGGCATGGTCTTTGAGCTTCTTCCACTGCCGCTTGAACTCGTATTGCAGGAACAGCCAGAAGCAGTATTCGGAGCGATAGACGGCATTCCTGAACTCGTACATGGCGAGCGGCTCTTTGTACTTGAATGCGTCGGGGAAGTTGGTGAAAACCCCGCCGTAGCGCGATTTGAGCGACATAAAGAGGGCATAGTCCTCGAACTCGCCGCTCTCTATGAACGCGACGAAGTCCTTATCCCTTATGTTGAAGCGCGCGTAAGCCCGCCTGAGGAGCGCATACCTGCTCTCGTACAGTTCGCCGAAGTCGACGGGCGCGGCAGGGCGTTTAGCCGACTGCAACTCCTCGTCGTCGATAAGGCGCTGAGCCCTGAGGTCTTCGAGGTCGATAAAGTACGGGTTGCCCGACAGACAGCAGACCGACTGATAGGGCGAATCGCCGTAACCCGTCTGCTGTAAGGGCAAAATCTGCCAGTACTTCGCGCCGCACTTCTTCAATAAATCGACGAACTTATACGCCTCTTTTCCGAGCGTGCCTATGCCGTATTCGCCGGGCAGCGAGGAGATATGACAGAGTATTCCCGCGCCCCTTGTTCTCTCCGTTGTTTTCATAATTTCTTATTCCGTGAGAAGTTTTTTAATTCTTGCCACGGCCTCCTCGGTGACTTCCCTGCTGCCGAACGCAGTCAGGCGGAAGAAGCCTTCGCCGTTCTTGCCGAAGCCCGCGCCGGGCGTGCCGACGACCTGCGCGTTTTCGAGCAGATAGTCGAAGAACTGCCAGCTGGTCATGCACTTGGGGCATCTGAGCCATATATAGGGCGAATTTTTGCCGCCCGTGTACCAGATGCCGAGTTCGTCCATGCACTTTGCTATTATTGCGGCATTCTGCTGATATACTGCGATATTTTGCTTTATCTGGCGCTGACCTTCCTCGGTGAATACCGCCGCCGCGCCCTTCTGGACGATGTAGGGTACGCCGTTGAACTTGGTGGTCTGTCGCCTCAGCCACATCTTATTGAGGTTGAGCCCGTCGGCGTTTATCGCCTTGGGAACGACGGTATAGCCGCACCTCGTACCCGTGAAGCCCGCCGTCTTGGAAAACGAGCAGAACTCGACGGCGCAAGTCTTTGCGCCCTCCACCTCAAATATCGAGCGGGCGAGGCTGTCGTCGGTTATGAAACATTCGTAAGCCGCGTCGTAGAGAATTATCGCGCCCTTATTGTTGGCGTACTTCACCCACTCTTTGAGCTGTTCCTTTCCGTAAGCCGCGCCCGTGGGGTTATTGGGCGAACAGAGATAGATTATATCCGCGTCGACCGAATAGTCGGGCATGGGCAAAAAGCCGTTTTCCGCCGTGGCGTTCATATAGATTATTTTTCTGCCCGCCATCGTGTTGGTGTCGACGTACACGGGATAGACGGGATCGGGCACGAGCACGGTGTTATGCCTGTCAAAGAGGTCGAGAATGTTGCCGAGGTCGCTCTTTGCGCCGTCGGAGATGAATATCTCGTCGCTGTCGAGCTGTACGCCCTTGCGCGCATAATAGCCGTTGATGCTGTCTTTGAGGAAGGCGTAGCCCTGTTCGGGGCCGTAGCCCTTGAAGGTCTCCTTTACCGCCATTTCGTCTACGGCGGAATGGAGCGCCGCGATTACCGCGGGCGCGAGGGGCAGCGTTACGTCGCCTATGCCGAGGCGCAGAACCTTCTTGTCGGGGTGCGCCGCGGTGTATGCGTTGACCTTATGAGCTATATCCGAAAAGAGATAGCTTTCGGCTATGTTTTTGAAATTTGTATTGAGCTTCATATTACTTTACCTTTTTTGCGCTGTACTTTACGGCGTGTCCGATAAATTCCCTGAATATGGGGTGTGCGTTGTTGGGGCGCGACTTGAATTCGGGGTGGAACTGTACGCCGATATAGAAGTCGTTGGCGGGTATTTCGACCGCCTCGACGAGTAGACCGTTGGGCGACGTGCCGGCGATTACCATGCCCGCCTTTTCGATTTCCGCGCGATAGTCGTTGTTGAATTCGTATCTGTGGCGGTGACGTTCGGATACCTCGTCCGCCTTGTAGGACTTCTTCATTATGTCGCCGATGACCTTGCAGGGGTATGCGCCGAGACGCATAGTGCCGCCCATCTTTACGCCGTACTGGTCGGGCATGAGGTCGATGACGGGGTGCTTGCTGTCGCGGTCGAACTCGGAGGAGTGTGCGTCCTTATAGCCGAGCACGTTCCTCGCATACTCTATTACCGCCGTCTGCATGCCGAGGCAGATGCCGAAATAGGGCACGTTCTTCTCCCTCGCGTACTTTGCGGCGACGATCATACCCTCTACGCCGCGCGCGCCGAAGCCGCCGGGTACTATTATACCGTCGACGTCGCCGAGATATTCTTCGGCGGTAGCGTCGGTCAGAAGCTCGGTATCCACCCACTTGATGTCGACCTTGGCAGAATTTTCATATCCCGCGTGTGCGAGCGCTTCGGCAACCGACAGATATGCGTCGTGCAGCTGCACGTACTTGCCGCAGAGAGCGATCTTTACCGTCTTGTCCCTGCCGTTTATCCTGTCGATCATTCTGTTCCACTCGGTCAGGTCAATCTTGCCCGGATCGAGATTGAGGCGCTTGCAGACTATCTCGGAGAAGTTGCTCTCCTCCAGCATTATGGGGCACTGGTAGAGCACGGGCATGGTCATATTTTCTATGCAGCACTCGGGCTCTACATTGCAGAACATTGCAATCTTATCCCTGACGTCCTTGGGCATGGGGGCGTCCACTCTGGGAATTATTATGTCGGGGTTGATGCCCATTCCCTGCAACTCCTTGACGGAGTGCTGCGTGGGCTTGGACTTGAACTCCTCCGAGCCTGAAATATAAGGAACGAGCGTGACGTGAATGAAACAACAGTTCTCCCTGCCGACTTCGCGCGCAACCTGTCTTATCGCCTCGATGAAGGGCTGGCTCTCTATGTCGCCTATCGTGCCGCCTATTTCGGTGATTACGACGTCCGCGCCCGTCGTCTTGCCGACGTTGTATATGAACGACTTTATCTCGTTGGTGATATGCGGAATGATCTGCACGGTCTGACCGAGATATTCGCCGTTTCTCTCCTTGTTGAGTACGTTCCAGTACACCTTGCCCGTCGTGAGGTTAGAGTATTTGTTGAGGTTTTCGTCGATGAACCTCTCATAGTGACCGAGGTCGAGGTCGGTTTCCGCGCCGTCATCGGTGACGAACACTTCGCCGTGCTGATAGGGGCTCATCGTGCCCGGATCGATATTGATATACGGATCGAGTTTCTGGGACGCGACCTTATATCCCCTGCACTTCAAAAGTCTGCCGAGGGATGCCGCCGTTATGCCCTTGCCTAAACCTGATACTACGCCGCCCGTAACGAAGATATACTTTGTCATATTCTGCTCCTGAGGAATTATTTTATCTTGGTATTGCCGTTAAATTTCAACTTCGCCCGTGAAGGCAAGCGTTGCGCCGCCCTCCATGAACACGCCCCCGTCGGTGTAAGTTATGATGAGATCGCCGCCGCGCAGGTGCACGGTTATCGGCACGTCCTTGTCGGCATAGCCGTTGAGCACAGCCGCCACAGCTACGGCGCAAGCGCCCGTGCCGCAAGCCCACGTTTCGCCGCTGCCCCGCTCCCATACGCGCATTTTAAGCTCGTTTTTCGCGATGACCTTGACGAATTCGGTATTTATTCTGTCGGGGAAGAGCGCGTTGTTCTCAAACAGCGGACCGACCTTCTCTATGTCGAGTTCGTCGGGATCTTCCGAAAACGTCACGCAGTGAGGGTTGCCCATAGAGACGAGCGTTATCTCATACTTCTTTCCGCCGACCTGGAGAGGGTGAGCGACTATCCTGTCGCCGTCGAGCGTCGAGGGAATATCACTGCCGCCGAGGATTGCCGCGCCCATGTCGACCTTTGCGGAGGCAACCTTGCCGTCCGCGCCGAAGGAAAAAGTCAGTTTTTTAATGCCCGAAAGCGTCTCAATATCGCAGCTGTCGCCGCTGACATAGCCGAGGTCGCGGGCAAGCTTCCCGACGCAGCGTATGCCGTTGCCGCACATTTTGCCCTCCGAACCGTCGGCGTTGAACATTCTCATGCGGCAGTCGGCTTTGTCCGAAGGACATAATAAGATTATTCCGTCGCCGCCTATCGAAAAGTGCCTGTCGGATAATCTGACGGCGAGCTTTTCGGGATTTTCGAGCGGCTCTTTCATACAGTCGAAATAGACGTAATCGTTGCCTATGCCGTGCATCTTGTAAAACTTTCTGAGCATCTTTACACCAATATTCTCCGATTATATATTCTCATCTATATTATCACAACGCCGCCGCTTTTGCAAGTAATTAACCGCATTCCGCCGACAAACTTTAAAAGAGGACGCGGTTATGTGCGCCGCGTCCTCTTCTCGCTTAATTCAGTTGTCGGTATATAGCTGCTTGTAGGGGTTATCCGTATCGGGCGTAAGCTTCTTGAAGTTGGCTGAAACGAGCTTATCTCTGTCAAATTCGGGGAAAAACCCGCAGAAATCGTCGATAATAGAGCAAAGTTCTTCACATTCGTCGCCGCGCACGTCCTCCGCCCGCACCTGATCGGGAATGGCGTGGGGGAGCTTGTCGCAGCGCAAATAAATTACCCCGCCGTGCATACCAGTGCCGCAGAAATTGTTGATTATGGGCAGCCCGTCATCATTCTGACCTAACACCACTATTATGCCGCCCGCCTGATATTCGCCGAGGAAAGAACCCGCCCTGCCGCCGACGACAATTACGGGGTGCAGCTCCTTATACGCCTTGATGTGAATGCCCGCGCGGTAGCCGGTATTGCCCGAAATGTATATCTTTCCGCCGCGCATTGCATAGCCCGTCGCGTCGCCCGAATTGCCGTGAATGACGATAGTGCCGCCGTTCATGGTGTCGCCCGTCGCGTCCTGCGCGTTGCCGTTGACTATGACCGTGCTGCCGTTGAGGTACGCGCCCAGCGCGTTGCCCGGCGTGCCGTTTACGGTTATCGTCTTGCCCGACGAGCCCGTGGCGATATACCTCTGCCCCAAGCAGCCGTTTATCGTCACCCGTTCGTCAGCCGTGTTTCTCACCTCGGCGTTGAGCCGCGAGAAGTGCATATCTCTGTCCGCGTCAATAATCATGATAATCACCCTCTGTCGCCGTGCGCCGCGCGCGTCGTACGGCCATTGCAGGGCAATCGTTCCGCAAATTCCCGAACGCCCCGCCCCGAAAGGTGCAGAAGGCGAGCACGGTTTACGGCATTACTATGCAGGCGTTTCTCTCCGCGCCGACGGAGACGTATTTAATCTTACAGTTGCAGAGTTTTTCGAGGAGATGGATATAGTCCAGCGCCTCCTTGGGCAGGTCCTCCGCCTTTCTGCAATCGGCGGTGCTGCAATGCCAGCCCTTGACCTTCTCGAATACGGGCTTGCACTTGTCGAGGACGTCCGTGAAGGGGAAATCGTCGAGAATTTTTCCGTCGAGCTCGTAATGAGTGCAGATCTCGATTTCCTCATAGTCGTCGAGTATGTCGAGTTTCGTGAGCGCTATTTCGTCCGCGCCCTGGCACATTATACCGTAGCGGGAAGCTACGACGTCGAAAGGACCAACCCTTCTCGGTCTGCCCGTCGCCGCGCCGTACTCGCCGCCGAGCTCTCTCAGCCTTTCGGCGTCCTTGCCGAAGTATTCGCAGGTGAAGGGGCCCGCGCCGACGCAGCTCGAATATGCCTTCATTATGCCTATCGATTTATCTATTTTGAGGTTGGGCACGCCCGCGCCGATGGGCGCATAAGCGGCTATCGTCGACGATGACGAGGTGTAGGGCACTATGCCGTAGTCAATGTCGCGGAGTGCGCCGAGCTGCGCCTCGAACATTATCTTCTTGCCCGCCTTGTGCGCGTCGTTGAGGAATATTCCCGTATCTACGATGTACTCCCTCAGCGGCTTGCCATAGGTTTCGAGGTAGTCTATCATGTCCTCGACCTTGATGGGATCGTAGCCGTAAGCCTTAATGGTGAGGTTCTTCCACGCGACTATGTCGGGCAGACGCTCGTACATAATGTCGGTGTTGAGAAGCTCGCCCATGCGGAACGCCTTTTTCATGTATTTGTCCGCATATATGGGCGAAATACCGCGCCGCGTAGAGCCGTAGGGCTTGCCCGTAGCCTTGGAAAGGCGGTCCTCCTCCATTATGTCCTGCAAGACGTTGTAGGGCATGGTTATTATCGCCTTGTCGCTTATTTTGAGGTTTTCCGGCGTGATCTTTATGCCCGCCTCCCTCAGCCTTGCCATTTCGCCGCAGAGGTGCTTTATGTCGATGACCATGCCGCAGCCGAGCACGTTGACGACGTCCTCTCTGAGAATGCCCGAAGGGAGCAGATTGAGTATGAATTTGCCCTTTTCGTTGATTACGGTGTGGCCTGCATTGTTGCCGCCCTGATAACGGCAGACTATGTCGAAGTCCTGAGAAAGCAAGTCGACCATTCTGCCCTTGCCTTCGTCGCCCCAGTTGATTCCACAGATACTTGTAAGCATAATTTTTTTCCTTATAAGGTTATTTTAATTAACGCGCCGCTCTCTAAGCGCGATACATTAACATAATTTAAGGGAGCGTCCTCCCCGCGCGCGGACGGGGCGTCCCCCGCCGCTTCTGCGCGTCCGATTTTTTTTAAATATTATCCGTTTACCCTCACATACTTTCGCCGGCGTGATGTATGCCGAGTATGCGAAGCTCTGTCTCGTTGAGCCCCACGCCGCGGAGCATAAGTCTGTTGCCCCTCAGCGCCTCAATGGAGTTTATGCCCATTCCGCCCATCATCTCCTGAATTTCATGGTTCCACGCCGTGACGAGATTGACAAGCCGCTTATAGCCGATGTCGGGGTTGAGCCGCTTTACGAGGTCGGGGCGCTGGGTAGCTATGCCCCAGTTGCACTTGCCCGTATAACAGCTTCTGCACAGGTGACAGCCGAGCGCGAGCAGCGCGGCGGTGCCGATATAGCAGGCGTCCGCGCCCAGCGCGACTGCCTTGACGACGTCCGCAGACGAGCGGACGGAGCCGCCGACGACTATCGAAACGGCGTCCCTTATGCCCTCCCGCCTCAGCCGTTCGTCGACCTGGGCGAGCGCGAGTTCGACGGGTATGCCGACGTTGTCCCTTATGCGGGTGGGCGCCGCGCCCGTGCCGCCGCGGAAGCCGTCGATTGCGATTATGTCCGCGCCCGAACGCGCTATGCCCGAGGCGACAGCCGCGACGTTGTGCACGGCGGCAACCTTGACTATTACGGGCTTTTTATAGTCCGTAGCCTCCTTGACGGAGTAGATGAGCTGTCTTAAATCTTCTATCGAGTAGATGTCGTGATGGGGCGCGGGGGAGATTGCGTCGACGCCCTGCGGTATCATTCGCGTGCGCGACACGTCCTCCGAAATCTTTGCGCCCGGCAGGTGTCCGCCTATGCCCGGCTTTGCGCCCTGCCCCATCTTGATCTCGATGGCGGCGGCAGCGCGGAGATAGTCCTCGTGAACGCCGAAACGCCCCGAAGCGACCTGCACTATGGTATTCTTGCCGTACTTGTAGAAGTCCTTGTGCAGCCCGCCCTCGCCCGTGTTGTAAAGTATCCCCAGCTCCTCCGCCGCGCGGGCAAGCGCCTCGTGCGCGTTGTAGGAGATAGAACCGTAGCTCATCGCCGAGAACATTATCGGCGTATTCAGCCTGAGCTGCGGGGGCAGGTTGTCGATAAGCCTGCCGTGCTCGTCCCTCTCTATCACGACATCCTTCTTGCCGAGATAGACGACCGTCTCCATCGGCTCTCGGAGCGGATCGATGGGCGGGTTGGTGACCTGCGAGGCGTTGACGAGTATTCTGTCGAAATAGACGGGCAGATCGTTGGGATTGCCCATCGAGGACAGCAGCACTCCGCCCGAATTTGCCTGGCGGAATATTTCGTTCATGGTCTGCGCCGACCAGTTGGAATTAGTCCTGTAAACGTCGCCGCTTCTGACAATTTTCAGCGCGTGCGTCGGACATATACAGACGCAGCGGTGACAGTTGACGCACTTAGTTGCGTCGGCAACCATTGTGCCGCGCTCCTTGTCGTAAGAGTGTACGCCGTTGGAGCATTGCCTTTCGCACGCTCTGCATACCGTACACAGTCCGGCGTTTCTGACGACCTCGAATTCGGCGGGTATATACGTGTTCATCTTAAATATCCGCTCCTTCCCTGAGGGTATAGACGACGGGCTGCCCGCCCGCGGGCGAGAAAATTCTGTCGAGGTCGGGGGCAACCGCCCTTATTCCGCATTCCTCGCTGGATATATACGCCCTGTCGCCCCTTTCCGCGCACACCATAGAGCGCAGTTTGAGCCTGTCGTTGAGCGCCATCAGCCCGCCCGTAAAGCCGAAAATAATCGAGAACGGACCGGTTATGAGCAGCGACGGGAACGCCTTGCGGAGATATTCCTCCTGCGCCCTCTCCTCGTCGCTCTTTTCGCCTATCGTCGACCAGAAGGAGGCGGATATTACCTTTGCGACCTCCCCGAGAGTGAGCTTTTTTACCCTTAAAAGATAGTCTATAACGTAGGTTATCACCTCGGTGTCGGTCTGCAGGGTGCACTTGTAGCCGAACATCTCGATATACCTTCTGTTTGCGTCGTAGGAGGATATTTCGCCGTTGTGGACGACCGAATAATCCAGAAGCCCGAAGGGGTGCGCGCCGCCCCACCAGCCGGGGGTATTGGTCGGGTATCTGCCGTGCGCCGTCCACGAATAGCCCGCATATTCCTCGTCGAGGAGATAGTACCTGCCTATGTCCTCGGGGAAGCCTACGCCCTTGAATATGCCCATATTCTTGCCGCTCGAAAAGACGAACGCGCCGTCTATTTCGGCGTTTATCTTGTTGACGCACCTGACGACGTACTGCTCCTCGTCGAGCAGCGAATTTTCAAGCCGCTTTGAAAGGGGCGAGAGAAAATAGCGATATATTATCGGTTCGTTCGCGACCTTCTTTATCTTCCTCGTCTTCATCTCCGACGAATAGACTATCTCGAAGTGCGTGATGAGAAAGTCCTCCGTCGCCTTCTTGCTCTGAAAGTCGCCGTAAAAGAGATGAAAGGCGTAACATTCCTTATAGTCGGGGTATATGCCGTATCCCGCAAATCCGCCGCCCAGACCGTTGGAACGGTCATGCATGGTGGCGATGCTCGCGATGATGTCCGCGCCCGTCATGCGCCTGCCGCCTCGGTCGATTATCGCGCTGACCGCGCAGCCCGACGGTATTCTCACCTCTCCTTCGAGAGGTGCGCTTTTGAGCGTCAGTTCGTTAGAATACATATCCCCTCCGTGAGTACGCTATATATTATAGTGTAAACGCGGGGCTTAGTCAAGCGTAAATATTTGCCGCTTGCGGGGCAATGCGCAAATTTGCGATAGTTAATTGTGATAGTATGTATAATTATTACTTATCACTGCGGCAAAATACATAAATATGCACTTCCCGTGCGGGCGCGGGGCGGGCAAAAAATTCGTCCGCGCCGCAGACTTGACTGCGGGGCGGACGAAGCGTTGCCTCTGTCAGACCTCTTTGCCGACAATTTCAAAGAGGTATTCTTTAAGCACTTTTTCGTCGTCGGTCTCGCACTCGAACACGATTTTGTCGCCCGCGACGAGCGTAGTCGCGCCGTCGGGCACTTCGCTCGCGCCGTCGGCGTGAATGACCTCGGTGACGAGGCCGTTTGCAGGCCAGATAATCTTTCTCAGCCTGTTGCCGTCAGCCTGCGACGAGGGCATTACCGTGACGGTGACGCTCATCTTCCTGACGTTCTTATCCAGCCCCTCGCTCTTGATGAACTGCGCGAGCATCCTCTCGTAGCCGGGGTGCAGGTGGCATATTTCGCTTATCATATACCCGATCGTTATCCCGAGCAGGGCGGGCAGGAAGTTCTTGAACTGCCCCGTCAGCTCGAACACCATGCAGATGCCCGTAATGGGTGCGCGCACGAAGGTCGTGAAGAACACCGCCATGCAGATTATGACGAAGTAATCGGAGAACTCGGGCGACATTCCGATATTTGAGAAGCCCACCGAGAGCAGCGCGCCCGCGCCCGCGCCGACGGCGAGCATGGGAACGAATACGCCGCAGGGCACGCCCGTCGCCATTACAGAAATCATGGAGATGAAGCGGAATACGACGATTATCGCAATGCTTATACCGACCGACAGCCCCATTACCGATATGCCGTCTATTTTGCCCGTGCCGCCCGTCGACAGCGCGTCGATGAAGCCGTGACCGCCGCCTATGCAGTAGGAGGTAACGAGGCCGAACACGCCCGCGATGAGGAAGGGAAAGAGATATTTGCCCCTGCCGCCGAGGAAAGTCACCTTGGTGAACGCCTTTTTGACGGCGAACATGGCGTAGTAGAACGCGACGGCGAGCAGCGCGACGATTACCGAACCGAGCGCGACGAGCGCGATGTCCGCCACGCCCGCCTCGACGAATACAAAGTTTTCAAACGAATATCCGACCGAAAAGCCCAGCGCGCTGCGCACCGAATTGCGCACGAACAGCGCGGTTATGACGGATATCGCCGAGCAGATGAAAGCCGACGGCGAGAGCGATTTGAACGCCTCCTCCACCGAAAAAATCATGCCCGTTATGGGCGCGTTGAACGCCACGGCGAAGCCCGCGCTCGCGCCGGCGGAGATCTGAAGGCGGCGGATCATATAAGAACGCCTGAGCGTCACCGCCACCGCGTCGCCCGCGCAGCCGCCGAGCTGTACGGACGGACCTTCCGAGCCCGCCGAAAGTCCGAGGAACACGCAGGCGAGCGAGCCGGCGAACATGGAGCACATCACCGCATACCACTTTATGCGGAACAGTCCGCGCGCCGCGCCCTCCGTCTGGGGTATGCCGCTGCCCTTGACCATGGGCACGAACTTGGTCAGCGTGCCGATGAGTATTGCCGCAATCGCCAGCACGACGAACAGCAGCGGAATGAACGCGGGGTGTTCGAGGAGCAGCGCATAGACCTCCTGCGCCGCACTCTCGCCGTAGGAGGTGCAGATATTGTAGAAGGTCACGACCACGCCGGCGAATAAACCCGTGAGCACGCTTAAAAGAATTAAATTGAACCCGTAGGAGCGCAGACGCCTTACGGTACGCGCAACAAAACCGTTAGTCTTCATAACCGCATTATTATAGCTCATCGCAAGCCAATCGTCAATTCATTGAGGCGCGGATAGCCGAACGACGGGCAAAAACTTGCGAAAAAACGCAGAAAGAACGCCCGCCGCAAGGCAGGCGCCCTTCCGAAGTATCTGTGAGAGAGCAGTGTATTCAATTTTGCCGCCCCTGCCGCCCGAACGACGAGAACGGGGCGAGGGCTTTCGGGGGAATATCCCCCCCTCCGTCAGTTGACGCTGTAAAGGAGTTCGTAGTACGAGGGATAGGGCCAGTAATCGGAGGAAGTAAGCGTCTCCATCTTGTCGACCTTGCTTCTCATCTCCTCCATTACGGGAATTATCTTGTGCGCCATTGCCTGGGATGCCTCCCTGACCTTGCTCATGTCCACTTCGCCGAGCAGCCCTTCGAGCTTGTTGGCGAGCGCCGTCGTCTGGTCGTTGAGCGAGGCGAGCTGCATGATGACTTCCTTTTCGCCCGAGCAGGGTATTTCCTCGCAGACCGCCTGCTTTGCCGCGACGTTCGCGCACAGTTCGGCGACGTAGTCGGATACGGCGGGAATGATGTCCCTCCTGACCATTTCGAGCATGGTGAGCGCCTCTATGTTGATTATCTTGGTATAGTTTTCAAGCTGAATGTCGGCGCGGGCGATTGCCTCCTCGCGCGTGTAGACGCCCTGACGGACGAATACGTCGATATTCTTTTCCTCGAAGCATACGGGCACGGCGTCGGCGGTGTTCTTGTTGTTGAGAAGTCCCCTCCTCATTGCCTCGGGCTCCCATTCGGGGCCGTAGCCGTCCTCGTTGAAGATTATGCGGCGGTGGGCTTTGAGCTCCCGCGCGACTATGGCATTGGCTGCCTTTTCTAAGTTGTCTTTGCCTTCAAGCTCGTCTGCAAACTGCTCGAATGCGTCGGCGACTATGGTATTGAGCACGATGTTCGCATCGGCGACGTTCGCCTGCGAGCCGAGCATTCTGAACTCGAACTTATTGCCCGTGAACGCGAACGGCGAAGTCCTGTTTCTGTCGGTCGCGTCCTTGGGGAATATGGGCGATTCGGGCACGCCTATCGAGCCCTTTTCCGCCTTGACGGGGATATAGTCGACGCCCTTTACTATGGTATCGACGAGCTTGCCGAGCTGATCGCCGAGATATACCGAAATGATTGCGGGGGGCGCTTCGTTTGCGCCCAGACGGTGATCGTTGCCCGCCGAAGCCACCGACGCCCTTAAAATGCCCTGATAGTCGTCGACCGCTTTTATGACCGCCGCAAGCATGAGCTTGAAGAAGGTATTTTTTTCGGGCGCGTCGCCGGGATTTAAAAGATTGAAGCCGTCGTCGGTCGACATCGACCAGTTATTGTGCTTGCCCGAACCGTTGATGCCCCTGAACGGCTTTTCGTGCAGCAGGCAGGCGAGGCCGTGCTTTCTTGCGACCTTCTTCATTATCTCCATTGTAAGCATATTGTGATCGACCGCGACGTTGGTAGTGCCGAACACGGGCGCCATCTCGTGCTGGGCGGGCGCAACCTCGTTGTGCTTGGTCTTGGAGAGTATGCCGTAGCTCCACAGCTCCTCGTCGAGGTCGTGCATATAGTCGACTATGCGGGGTTTGAGCATGCCGAAATAGTGATCTTCGAGCTCCTGCCCCCTCGGTGCGGGTGCGCCGAACAGCGTCCTGCCGCAGAGGCGGAGATCCTTTCTCTGTTTATAGACTTCGCCGTCGATGAGGAAATATTCCTGCTCGGGTCCGACGGTCGTCGACACCTTTTTGCAGGTCTTGCCGAACAGCTTTAAAAGCCGCTTAGCCTGCTTGTCGATAGCCGTCATCGAGCGAAGAAGGGGCGATTTCTTATCCAGCGTTTCGCCCGTATAGGAGACGAATACGGTGGGAATGTAGAGCGTGCCTTCCTTGACGAAGGCGGGCGACGTGGGATCCCATGCGGTATATCCCCTCGCCATATACGTCGCGCGCGAGCCGCCCGAAGGGAAAGAAGACGCATCCGATTCGCCGACGATAAGGCTCTTGCCCGTCAGGCGCATTATTACCTTGTCGCCCTCGGGCTCTATGAAGCTGTCGTGCTTTTCGGCGGTCAGCCCCGTCAGCGGCTGGAACCAGTGCGTGTAGTGCGTCGCGCCCTTGGACACCGCCCATTTCTTCATTGCCGAAGCGACCGTGCCCGCGATAGACACGTCGAGCGGCTTGCCCGACTCTATCGTCGCCCGCAGAAGCTTGTACACTTCGCTGGGCAAGGTCTCCTTCTGCACCGCGTCGTTGAATACGTTTTCACCGAACATCTGAGGAAGATTCATTTCTTGTTGTCTCCTTATTTTTCTGACTTAGCGGCTCTCTCACAGCGCACTTAAGATTTACAAGTGAAATTATAGTTAAATCGGCGGTGATTGTCAACTTTTATGCAGCTTTTCAAGGTTTGGAAAGTTGAATATTAGATATAAGCACAACTTATATATTTTCACAATTTGCATTACACTATATAAATAATAGATTGAATTGTCTGCAATAAGTACCTCGTCTCAAACGCGGCAGAAAATTATGCGGACAAAATATCCCCCTGCCGTCTTTCCTTCACAATGCCCCCATCTTTCCCGCAAATTTTGCAATCGGCGCACCCTGTCGCGCCACACACCGCCATGACCGCCGTTCATTCGGTCGCAGCCGTTACAGCTATATGCGACGGTCGCAGCCCAGCAAGCTTTGCGCCTTCCGCGCACCCTCGTACGCTCCCCTTCAAAAGCGATGGCGGCAACTGAAAAAATAAAAAATCCCCCTTCGCCGCATAAAATCGGGAAGGGAGAAAGAATAATCCACGTACAGATTTATAAAATGCTCAGCTGCGCCGCCTCTGGCAATATCCGTCAGGAGGTAAACTTAGCAGTTATGTTATTGGCAGAAATACTCCAATTTCCGTCAAACCCTGAATATTTATATATATAGTCCTCGACCGCATCCTTTACCCTGTCAGTAAAGTCGGAAGCCTCCGAATTGAGGTGATCCTGCGCCGCGCTCTGAATGGCTGACTTATCGTAATAATCGACATACTCCACTTTATATTCTATTGTGGCATTTATGCTTATTCTTCGAGGCGATACCCATATATCCACGCCTATCGACCTTAAACATGCACTACCGTGTCCCCACGAACCCAAAGAAGCGCCCGAAGAAGGAAGTGCGGAGAGAACGGCACGTTTAAGCTCACCCTCAGAGCCGAGCGAACGGTTTGCCAACGGCTCGCGCGGGGTGCGCGACGAACTGCCGCCCGACCTTGATTTGTCCCTTTCGTATGCTATGCTATCGCGGATTTTCTGTACGATTTTAACCACAACGACCAACGCAAGTATGCCGATAATAAGTATCACAATTACGCCTGCTGTCGTATTGGTGCCGTTAGCTATCCAGCTGATCCCGTAACCGATGCAGACGGCGGCTATAATCAAAAGCACTGCGGCAACAATGCCGAACACTATGCGCATGGTCTTTTTGATGACCTTTGCTGTTTTTTTCTTTGTCATAATTCTATATCCCCTTTTTAAATTTTGCATATCGGCAGAGCGACGCCTTAGCGAAGCGGCATTTCCCGCCGATATGACATATTGACTGATTTATAGTATAATCTTACAATAGTAAGAAGTCAAGTCTTTTTTTACTAAACTTGTAACAATGAATATATAATGGTTGCATCATTCTGCGAGCGGCTTAAAGAGCTTAGGCAGGATAAGAAGATAGGTCAGGCAGAACTGGCGAAAGAGATAGGCGTAAGTAAGGGAATAATAAGCCTTTGGGAAAACGGATTGAGAGAACCGACCCTGGGCAGCCTTATTGCGCTTGCAAAATATTTCGAAGTGTCGCTTGACTGTCTCGTCGGGCTGGACGGCTGAACAGGACGCTCAAGAAATTTTTATTAAACCCCGCTTTCTCGCAATCTGAGGCAATACCTGTAAGCCCGAGTGCGCAAAAAATTGCACGTAAAACGCGCAGTGGTTTATTATATCCTTTATTAGTGTTAATATTTACTATATTATTGTCTGTAAAGTCATCTTTGGCAAATTAAGTTCAGTGGACAGAAAAGGCTTAACGCCTGAACGCAATTGCCCTGCGGCTGCAAGTTATGCTGCCGCAGGGCAATTTTTTAGTTTATGACAGAGCATATAAGACATTTTAAAAAGGCGTAAGATGCGGACATTTCGCATCTTACGCCCCGTCTTTCGCTGAGAAAGTCAGTCATCGGAAAAATCGTCGGGAGGGAACAGAAATTCCTCCTCGCCGTCCGAGGGGAAGCCGCCCCCGTCGTCGAAGCGGGCGGGCTTGATTAAATGCGTGCTCTTAATGTCGTTGTGCATTTCGGTGGGATCTTCGGCGACTATGCCGCGCTGAACGGAGGCATAGCCGTGCTTTTTTCTTATGTCGTCTATGCACCGCTCGACCTTTTCGCGTTTGAGATAGTCGCCCGAGGTCTCGTCGAAGGTCATCTGCGACGCGCCGCCGTCGAAGCCCGAAACGGTTATGCCGAGCGCGCGTATCCTGAACGGCGGGCGGAACTTCTCCCTGAACAGCGCGACGGCGCAGGCTGCTATTTCGCCGCAGAGCGCGGTGTGCCGCACCTTTTTCTGCACGGTGAACCCGTTGAGATTTGCGTCGCGCACCCAAAGATGCACGGTATCCGCCAGCCCCGCCTCCGAAGCGCGCAGCCGCGCCGCCACGCTCTCGGCGATGACGTACAGCGTGCGCTCTACCTCGCCGTAGCCCGTAAGGTCCTTGGGCAGCGTCATAGAGTTGCCTATCGATTTAAGCTCCCGCTCCTCGCCGAGCGCGGCGACGGGCGAACTGTCCTGCCCGCGGGCGTAGGAGAGCAGCGTCTGCCCGACCTTGCCGAACTTTGCAAATATGCGCTTGTCGTCCGCCGCGGCAAGCCTGCCTATCGTCGTGTAGCCCAAATCGGCAAGCTTTCTGCCCGTCGCGCCGCCGACCATGAGAAGGTCGGTCACGGGCAATCCGTAGACGACGTCCTTGAAATTATTGACCGAGATGACCGTCGTGCCGTCAGGCTTTTTGAGGTCGGAGCCGAGCTTGGCGAATACCTTGTTGAACGACACCCCGCACGAGACGGTCAGGTTGAGCTCCTCTCTGACGGTATTGCGTATTGTATCGCCGATATGCCGCAGGAACTCGTCGGAATAGTGCCTGTCCTCCCCCTCTCCGACGAATTTTTCGCCCGAAAACTGAGGGAATACGCGCGTGGACTTGCTGACGTCCAGCCAACATTCGTCAATGCCGTAGCTCTCTATCCTGTCGGTATAGCGGGCATAAATGCCCTTGACGAGGCGGGAATAGCGCATATATTCGTCGAAATGCGGCTTGACGATGACCAGCCCCTTGCACTTGCGCTGAGCCTGCCAGACCGCCTCGCCCGTCTTCACGCCGAACTTCTTTGCCTCCTCGCTCTTGGCGAGCACTATGCCCCTGCGCTCCTCTTTATTTCCGCAGACGGCGATGGGTATTCCCGAAAGTTCGGGGTGCAGTTTGCGCTCCACCGACGCATAAAAATTATTCAGATCGGAATGTATGACTATACGCTCCATACCATTATTATACCACGATATTTTACTTTCGTAAATTTGTTTTCTGGTGTCGAAAACAAATTTGACGATTAGGGCTCTCGATTATCAGAAGCCGCGGCAATTCAGTTGGTCGGGTGCATATATGCGCATATAAGTATACGCGGCATAATTTATAAAAAACGCGGTCACCCGCTGTCATTGCTTTGCGGCGATATTTTAAATCGGCAAAAAAATGCGGGCGCGGTCTGCAAACGACAGACCGCGCCCGCTATATCGCTTTTAAAATTTATTCGGAAATGAGGCTTTAAAAAATCAATCGGAAGTAAGGCGCGAAACGAGGTCATCGAGCACGGTAAAATATTCCTTGAAGGTCTTGGAGCAGACCTCCGCGTCGGCAATGGTCACGCCGCCGCACCTCAGCCCCGTGACGGCGAAACTCATCGCCACCCTGTGGTCGCCGAAGGTGTCTATCCTGCCGCCGTGCGGCTGTGAGGGATAAACGATCACCCCGTCCTCGTGCTCGTCGCACTTAACGCCCAGCGCTGAGAGGTTGCAAACTATCGCCTTTATTCTGTCGCATTCCTGCCCCCTTATGTGCTTTACGCCCGTTATGGTCGTCGGCCGCGGGAGGTAGGGCGCGATTGCCGCCATAGTCAGCGCCTGGTCGGAGAACGACGACATATCTATCGTGCCGCCGTCGAAACTTTCAAGCGCCTCAATGAACCGCGCGTCGCCCTGCATGGTGTGTTTCATCACGCCCTTGACCGCAATATCCGTGCCGAGCACTTTATTCATCGCCGCAAAGTAGCAGGCGGCGGAAATATCGGGCTCTATCTCGTACTTTTTCGCCTCGTACTCGCCGAATACCGTATAGCCGTCCTCGCCCTCGTCGACGGTCACGCCGAACGACCACATCATGTCGAGCGTCATTCTGACATAGTCCATTCCGTGGCTGCCGACCGTGCGGATAGTCACGGGCTTATCCGCGCACACCGCCGCCATAAGCAGGGCGGAGAGAAACTGGCTGCTCTTTTCGATATTGACCGTGACGCTTGCCGCGGGCGAGCGCGTGCCGTAAACCGTGAAGGGGAAGCAATATTCCTCGCCCCCGAACTCGAACCTTGCGCCGAGCGAGGCGAGCGCCTCGATGAGCGGCCGCTGGGGGCGGCGCATCATCTGCGCGGACGAAGTGAGCGTATATTTACCGCCCTGCAGAGCGCAGAGCGCGGTGAGAAACCTTGCCGCCGTGCCCGCGCTGCCGACGTAGATCCGCCCTTCTTCCTCGGGCAGAACCCCGCCGCAGCCCTCGACCTTTATGCAGTCCGCGCTTACGCTGACGGGTATTCCCAACGCCCTGACCGCCTCGACGAAGGTCGCGCAGTCGTCCGACATCTGCCCGCCGTACAGCTGAGACTGTCCGTCGGCGAGCGCCGCAATTAGCAGGGCGCGGGCGGTAATGCTCTTAGAGCCCGGAACTTCGACGATCTGTCGGGGGTGTTTAATTCTGCCGTATATGTTGCTGACAATATAGTCCATATCACTTTCTCCTTCTGAGAATGTCGCCCTCCGAGAGCGCGAACGGGCTATTTATGGTGTATTTTTCCTGCACGAGCTTACAATCGTCGACGGGCGTTCCGTCGCTCGTGCGGGCGTATTCGACGATAAAGCTCTTGCCGAAATCGTCGGTCGGGGAGAGCACTTCCAGCCTGTCGCCCACCCTGAACCTGCCGCGCATTTCGACGACCGCGCTGCCGTCCTTGCAGGAGACGACGTTGGCGATGAAGTCGCAATCGCCCTTGGTCTGGTTGTCCGAATAGTTGACCGTCTTGTCGTTCTTGCCGAGCGTATATGCCGTGGTATAGTCGCGGTGCGCCGCCGTCATCAGCTCCCGCTCGACGACCTCGTCAAAGCCGCCGTCCATGCACCGCCTGTATGCGTTAATGACCGTCGCGAGGTAATATTCGCTCTTCATTCTGCCCTCTATCTTGAACGCGCACACGCCCGCGTCGGCGAGCTTGTCGAGGTGCGCGCTCATGTTGAGGTCCTTGGAATTGAAGATATAAGTGCCCCTGCCGTCCTCCTCGACGTCGAGATAGCCGCTCTCTGCGCCGACGTCCTTCTTCTTGACGGCATAGTTCCAGCGGCACGCCTGCACGCACTCGCCGCGGTTGGACGGTCTGCCCGCGAGGTAGTCGGAGAGCAGGCACCTGCCCGAATAGCTTATGCACATTGCGCCGTGGACGAAGGTTTCAAGCTCGATTTCGGGCACGAAAGCGTGTATTTCGGCTATTTCGTCGACCGACAGTTCGCGGGCGAGTATAGCCCTCGTCGCGCCCTGCTCCGCCCAGAATTTAACGGCGTATTTATTAGTCAGGTTTGCCTGCGTCGAGATATGTATTTTAAGCGCGGGAGCGGCCTTTTTAGCCGCATAGACTACGCCGCTGTCCGAGATTATCGCCGCGTCCGCGCCGACCTCCTGCAAGAATGAAAAATAGTCTTCAAGCTGTGCCATGTCGGCGTTGCGGGCGAATATGTTGACGGTGACGTACACCTTTTTGCCGAGCGAATGCGCGAGATTGACCGCGCCACGCATCTCCTCCGCGTCGAAATTGTCGGCGAAAGAGCGCAGGGAAAAGAGTTTGCCCCCTATATATGCCGCATCCGCGCCGAAGCGGAAGGCGGTGCGCAGTTTGTTGAGATTGCCCGCAGGCGCGAGCAGTTCGACGTCCTTAACCATAATATTTTCCTCGTTGCGCGCATACCGCGCGTTATGTTCAGATTGTGCCAAAATGCCTTTGATTGCGGCATATTCCGCCATAAAGCCGCGCCGCCGTCTGTCTTTCAGCGTTTTTTAACCGACAGCGCAACGCCGTCGCCCACGTCGACGACGGTAGTAAGCAGCTCCTCGTCGGCATTGACCGCGTCGAGGTATTCGCGGATATGGCTCACCAACATTCTGCGCTTGGGCGGAACGGGGTTTTCGCCGTTCACCCAGCCGTAGAGCAGTACGTCGTCGGCAAAGATAACACCTCCGACCGACAGCAGCTCTTTGAGGCGGGGCAGATACTTTACGTACTGCACTTTGGGGCCGTCGAGAAATATGAAGTCGAACTGCCCCGAAAGCGAGGGGAGTATTTCCGCCGCGTCGCCCTCAGAAAGCTCAACGCGCAGAGAAAGCCCGAATTTTTCAAAATTTCGCGCCGCTTCGACGGCAAACGACGGGTTTTTCTCTATCGTGACGAGGGTTGCGGAAGTCACCTGCGCGAGCATACATATACCCGACACGCCGATAGCTGTGCCTATTTCAAGTATGCGCCGCGGCTGCGCCATTGCGACGCATATCATTAAAAATGCAAGCGTTTCGTCGGAGGATACGGGTATGCCGCGCACGAATGCGCCGCGGCGCAACTCGTCCACGCCGCGCGGAAAGACCGCCTTATTGACGTTTGCCGTGCGGCTTGCGCGTTCGGGTACGGACGTATCGTTGTGCGCATAGCCGAATTTGTCTTCGTCCGCCACTTCTGCACCTCCATTCATGAGAATTGCCCCGCATATATGCCTTAAATATGCGGTGTCCGAGATATGTCTGCGCCCACACCTGCGCCCGCGCGCACCTGTATGCGGACAAATATGAATTGCCCCGCACATATATGCCGACGAACGCACTTTTTACGTGAATTTCAAGGCACTTGCGCCGCGGCGCATACGTGGCGGCACAGCCTCCCCCCTTCGGGTATTTTGCCGCGCGGCAGACCTGCTGCCGCGCGGCACTGAGCAAAAATTTTTTAAAGTTCTACGACTACGGGAACGACCATGGGCGACTGTTTGGTCTTTTTGAGCAGATAGTTTCTGAGCGCCTTTTTTATCACCCTTTTGAGCTCGTCCACCGAGCCGAGCGAGAGGTCGTAGCCCTGAATTGCCCTGTCGATGACCTCGCGCATTTCCTTGTTATAATCCCTGTGGAAGTCGAACACGAAGCCGCGCGAGTTTATGGCGGGTTCGCCGATGACTTCGCCGCCCGATACCGCGACGGCGACTATGAACATGCCCTCCTCGGACATCTGCCGCCTGTCCTGCAATACCTGCGAGGCCTTCTCGTCCTCTATGCCCTCGCCGTCGACGAGCAGCGAGCCCGAGGGCACGTCGTCCAGCCGCCTTATGCTCTTTGACGTCACCTCTATGCAGTTGCCGATATCGGGCAGGAGAATGTTGCTCTCCTTCATTCCGAGGCTCTGCGCCAGCTGCGAGTGCTTTTTGAGATGTCTGTATTCGCCGTGAATGGGGATAAAGAATTTCGGTTTGAGGAGCGAGTGCATTATCTTGTGCTCCTCGCGGCAGGCGTGTCCCGAAACGTGTATGTTTTCGAGGCTCTCGTAGACGACGTCCGCGCCGAGATGATAGAGCTTGTTTATTACGCCGTAAATGCCGCGCTCGTTGCCGGGAATGGGCGACGCAGAGATGATTATGGTGTCGTTAGAGCCGACCGAAAGCGCGGGGTTTTCCTGATTTGCCATGCGGGTGAGCGCGCTCATCGGTTCGCCCTGGCTGCCCGTACAGACGATTACCAGCTGGTCGTCGCGGTAGTTCTTTATCTTGGTTATGTCGACGACCGCGCCCTCGGGAATGTTGATTTCGCCTATCTTTTCCGCCGCCTCGACGACGTTGAGCATACTTCTGCCGTTGAGCGCCACCCTGCGCCTGTATTTGACGGCGAGGTCTATAATCTGTTGAAGTCTGTGCACGTTGGACGCGAAAGTGGCGATTATTATGCGCCGCGACGAGTTCTCGTCAAACAGCCTGTCGAGCGTAGTGCCGACGACCGTCTCGCTCATGGTGTAGCCCGGGCGCTCGATATTGGTGCTCTCGCCGAGGTAGAGAAGCACGCCCTTACTGCCTATGTCGGCAATGGTCTTTAAGTCTATGGGGCTGCCCGCGACGGGCGTGAGGTCTATTTTGAAGTCGCCGCTGTGGAATATCACGCCCTGCGGCGTGTGCACGGCGAGCGCGACCGCGCCTGCTATCGAGTGGTTGACGTTGATGAAATCCACCTTGAAACAGCCGAACTGCATACTCGTGCCGGGCTCGACGACGCGCTGAACGACGTTGTTAAGCCTGTGCTCCCTGAGCTTGTTGTCGACGAGCGCCAGCGTCAGCTTAGTGCCGACGACGGGCGTGGATACCTCTTTGAGAAGATAGGGCACGCCGCCTATATGGTCCTCGTGTCCGTGCGTCAGAATGAGCCCCCTGACCTTCTTCCTGCGTTCGGTGAAGTAGCTTATGTCGGGCACGACGAGGTCTATGCCCGGCGTCTCCTCGGTGGGGAATATGATGCCCGCGTCGATGACTATTATGTCGTCGCCGCACTCTATCGCCGTCATATTCTTGCCTATTTCGCCCACTCCGCCGAGGAAGATAATTTTGACGGCGTTCTTGACGGGCCTGACCTTTTTCTCCTTTTTCTGCGCTTCGGCGGCGGCTTCCTTCTTGCCGCCCCGCCTGCGGGAGAGCGACTTTTCGCCCTCTCCGCCCTTTTTGAGCCTGAGGCGGGCAGGGAGATTGCCCTCCTCCGCCGTCCTTACGGGCGCCCTTCTGGGATCGCCGCCCTTAGCCGCGCGCGGCTTTCTGACCTTGGCCTTGCCGTCAGTCATTGTCTTTGCGTTATTTTCCATTTATCCTGAATACCTATACGCGCCTTTTTTGGCGCAACCTTTGAATTATATTCCCGCCGGGCGGGAGATTATGTACCGCGTGTGCCTGCAATGAGCAGCACCACGAATATCAGCCAAGCCAATACCCCGCCGTGCCCGCGGCACCCGCAGTGCTCGCAACACCCTCCAATGAGCTATACCTCGGACTATCAGCCAACCGATACCCCGCCGTGCTCGCAGCACCGCAGCACCTGCAATGAGCGGCAGCACGGACTATCAGTCCAACCAATACCCCGCCGTGTTCGCAACACCGCAGCACCATGCAGTGTCATTATTGCCCGACAGACGGCATGCAATACGCCTTACATTTTTACATACGAAAGGGGGTTTATGCTTCAACCCCCTTTGTACTGCCCCTTTCGGGGGCGCAAATTTTTTAAACTTTGGTTATTTCTTGCTTACGTCCTTGACAAGTCCGTCCTCGATGAGTTCTTCCATCGTCTCGTAGGGATACATAGCCGCGTAATCGCGCTCTGCAATCTCGCGCTTGACGCCGTCCCTTCTCGCCAGCATTTCGTCAATGAGCCTTATCGCCTTCTTGACGCCGAGCGGGCTCTTGATCTTGACCATCATCGGGGTACCGTGCATCGACTTGTTGTCCGAAACGTCGACGTGATGATATACCGAAGTTGCGAACTCGGCAGGATCGAGCGCGAGGTACAGACAGAGCGTCTTACCCCTTATCTTGAAGCGGGCTATCGTCTCCCTGCCCTTATTGAAGCGCTCTGCGCCCCAGGCTATGTTAGAGTTGACCTTCTTATAGGAGAGAAGCGCCGTCTTGACCTTGCCGTAATAGTTCTTCTGTTCGTCCGAGCCCTGAATTATTCTGGCTATGAACGAACGGTTATACTTCATCATATTGGCGAAGTCCACGCCGCCCGCCATGTCCTCGGGCATTCCGTCGGGCATGACCTCGTCGTCGACGGGGCTTTCGTCGATGTCGTCGACTATTTCGTCCATGACGTCCGCCGCCTCGGCTTCTTCGCCCTCCTCGTCCTCGGCGGCTTCTTCGGGCTGTGCCTCGCCGCTCTCGTCGACGAGGTCGCTGACCGTCACGAGCTGTTCTTCCTCCTCTGCGGGAGCTTGCTCCTCGGGCTGTGCCTCGCCGTTCTCATCGACGAGGTCGCTGACCGTCACGAGTTCTTCTTCCTCTGCGGGAGCTTCTTCGGGGGCTTCCTCCTCGGCGGGAGCTTCCTCCTCGGCAGCCTGAGGTTCTTCGTAGACCGTCTCTGCCTCCTCGACGACCGCGCTGTCCGCCGCCGCGAGTTCGCTTGCCGCGACTACCGCCGCGCCGCTTGCGAGCATTGCCTTGATGTCGGACAATTCTTCATCTACGAGGTCGAAGCGCGCGTTGCTCTCGTCCTTGGCAGCCTGAGCGTCCCCCTCGAGCTTGTCGAAGCGCTCGCCATAGTCCTCAACCTCGCGGTTTTCGAGCCTGTCGAAACGCTCGTTATATTCCTGTCTTATTTCGTTTGCCGTGCCGTCGAGCTTTTCGCCGACCTCGGCGGTCTGCTGTCTTACGCCGTCGATGTCGCCGTCGAGCTTGTCGAAGCGGGCGGCATACTCGCCCTTGAGCCCCTCTGCGACGCTCTCGGTGAGACGGGCGATGCCCTCCTCGTCGAGCACTATGTCATAGTCGGTGTCTTCCTGCTTTTCTGCAAGTTTTTCGGATACTGCGGTAGCTATCGCGTCGCTGTCGACCTGAGGCGCGGCGGGTATGGCGGGAATTATGCCTGCTATTACCTTATCCGCAATGTCTACGGCGTCTATCTCGGGCAGGTAGTTGGAGAGCACTGCCGCAGCCTTGTCTGCGAGCGCGTCCTCGTTTATCGCGCCGACGTTGAGCTTTTCGGCGACGTTCTTTGCAAGTTCCTCCGCGTCTATCTCGCGTTCGCCTGCGGAAGCCACGACGGGCGTCAGCTTTTCTGTCAGTACCGCAGCAATGCGGTCATAGTCGAGCTTGCCCTCGATAGCCGAAGCAAGCGAATCGCAGCCGTCGTCGTCGACGTTGATGTCGAATTCCTCGGGAGATACGGAGCCGACCTTCTTGGCTACGCAGTCGGCAACCTCGTCAGAGTCTATAACCCCTGCAAGGTTCTTGACGACCGCATCGGCGATGAGTTCGTCGGAGAGCGAAATATTGAGCTTGGCGGCGATATTCTCGGCGAGCGCGTCCTCGTCGATAGCCGCATTGACCTCGGCGGGCTGAGCCTCGCCCTTTTCCTCATTGATGCGCTGAACGACGGTATAGGCAATTCTGTCCGCGTCGACCTCGGGCGAGGCGGGAAGGGCGATCTTGTCGGCAACCTTCCTCGACAGCGTCTCGACGTCGAGTTCGGATATGGCGTCCTTCATATCGGGTGCAGGTATGACGATCTGCTCTGCAACCTTGGAGGCGATATAGTCCGCCGATACGGGCTCCTGCACGGCGGCAACGGCGGAAGCAACCTTTTCGGCGATTGCGTCCGCGTCGATTTCGCCCGCAGGCACGTTGAGTTTTGCCGCGACCTTTTCGGCAAGCACGTCATAGTCGAGCTTGTCGGCGACCGCCGTCTCTGCCGAAGCGGGCACGACGGTGACGGTATCGAGGTCGAGTTTTTCGGCAACCTTAGCCGAAAGCTCCTCATAGTCTATATCCTCGGCGATAGCCTGGGGAATGTAAATATTCTTGGCAACCGAAAGCCCGATGGCGTCGTAGTCCATCGCGGGCGCAACCCCCTCCGCCGCAGCGGGAGCGAGGTTGAGTTTTTCGGAAAGGCGCTGCGCGAGCTCCTCATAGTCGATGTCCTCGGCAATTGCCTGAGGAATGTGGATGTTCTTCGCCACGGCTATGCCGATCGCGTCATAGTCGAAGTCAGAAGGCATGGTCGTCTCGTCCGACAGCGCGACTTCTTCGGAAGGCAGTTTTTCGACGACCTTCTGCGCAATGGCGTCCGTGTCGATTTCCTGAGGGGCGACCTCGGGAATGACGATCTTGGCGGCAACCCTCGAAGCGAGGTCGTCGACGTTGAAGTCGGGAGCCGCTGCGGGTGCGCCTTCGGCAACGGGAACGCCGCCTTTGAGCGCAGCCACCTCGTCGGCGATCTGTTTCAACGACCGTTCGAGCGCGTCATAGATGCTCTCCACCTGCAAGGAAAGATACCTTATTTCCTGTTTGAGAGCAGCGTTCTCCGCGGAAAGCTTGCCGATGTCCGCGGACTGCCCCGCGGGTACGTTCTTGATCAAGGCATTGAGCCTCGCTTCCAGCGAAGTATTCTGCTGAGCCATCTTTTCCAGCTTGAAAAGAATAAGATCGGCTTTCGTCATGCCAGCGCCCATGTTATAATCGCTCATCTTGCACCTCTGAGTACTTTTTCGGGTAACAACCTTAAAATAACCCGTTCATCGCGGTATATATGCGCGTCATTGCGTTCATATATTAGATATACCCGATAATTAGTTTACAACAATTTCGTTCAAATGTAAATATAATTGTGAAAAATTTTTTCTTAAAAGTGCCAATTTTTTTTAATTACGCGCACGAACCATATTATTTAATCGTCAATTTAAAACTTTCCTCCCCGCAGAGGGCAGTAAAATTTCCCATATATTTCGAATAAATTTATGCAAAATACTTGAATATTTCAGACATAGCGTGTATAATTATTCTAAATTGCACCGTGACGAGGTAAAATCGGCGCGTATATGCAATGTTTATTCAAAAACCTTTCGTCCGCGCGGCGGACGGCAAATATTTTTTTCAGCAGTGAGGTAACAAAATGAGAGTCTACAATTTTTCGGCAGGACCTTCCACCCTGCCTCTCGAAGTGCTTGAAGAAGCGCAGCGCGATTTCCTCGACTTTGCGGGCACGGGCATGTCCGTGACGGAAATTTCGCACAGAGATAAATCTTACGAAGCGGTCGTAAAAGAGGCCGAAGCGCTGGTAAGGGAACTTCTCGGCGTTCCCGACGACTACTGCGTGATATTCGTGCAGGGCGGCGCAAGCCAGCAGTTTGCAGCCGTTCCCCTGAACCTTATGCACAACGGCGTTGCCGACTATATAGTGACGGGCAATTTCGCCAAGAAGGCATGGCAGGAAGGTCAGATTTTCGGCACCGCCAACAAGATAGGCGACAGCTCCGACAAGACCTATACATATATACCCGACGTCGACAAGCTCAGCTATACCGAGGGCGCGGACTACGTCCACATAACTTCCAACAATACGATATTCGGCACGCGCTACGTCAAGTTCCCCAAGTGCAAGGCGCCGCTCGTCGCGGATATGTCGTCGGACATCTTTTCGAGGGAGATAAACGTCGCCGATTTCGGCGTGATATATGCGGGCGCGCAGAAGAACCTCGCACCCGCGGGCGTTACGATAGTAATCGCCAAGCGCTCGCTCATTCAGGAACCGCTCAAATACTGCCCCACCCTCCTCAAATGGAAGGTGCAGGACGAGAACGGCTCGCTCTACAATACTCCCCCCGCATTCTCCATATATATGGCGTGTCTCGTCCTCCGCAACCTCAAAAAGAAGGGCGGCATAAAGGAGATGAACAAGGTAAACGAATACAAGGCAAAGCTCCTCTACGACTTCATCGACGGCTCGGCGCTGTATAAGAACTACGTGGAGAAGTCCTGCCGCTCGATAATGAACGTGCCCTTCGTCACGGGCAGCGACGAACTCGACGCGAAGTTCATCGCCGAAGCAAAGAAGGCGGGGCTCGTCTCGCTCAAAGGTCACAGGCTGGTGGGCGGCATGAGGGCGTCCATCTACAACGCAATGCCCGTCGAGGGCGTCGAAGCGCTGATAGCGTTCATGAAGAAATTTGAAACGGAGAACAAATAATATGACCAAGATACTTAAACTCAATGCGATAAGCCCCCTCGCCGACGGCATATTCGAGGGCTGCGAATACAGCGACGCCGTCAAAGATCCCGACGGAATAATGGTGCGTTCGGCGGCAATGGCCGACTATCAGACGGGCAAGAACCTGCTTGCCGTCGCAAGGGCGGGCGCGGGTACTAACAACATACCCGTCGCAGACTACGCCGAAAAGGGCATAGTTGTATTCAACACCCCCGGCGCAAACGCCAACGCCGTTAAGGAGCTCGTACTGTGCGAGCTGTTCCTCGGCGGCAGAAAGATTATAGACGCCGTAGAATGGGTAAAAAGCGTAAAAGACGAGGAAAATCTGTCCAAACTGGTCGAAAAGGGCAAGTCGAAGTTCGTCGGCGGCGAAATTTTAGGCAAGACGCTGGGCGTAATAGGCTTAGGCGCGATAGGCATAGCCGTCGCCAACGCCGCTTACGCGCTGGGAATGAAGGTAATAGGCGTAGATCCCTACCTCTCCACCGCCAACGCCCTGCTTCTCAACCCCGCCGTCAAGGTGGTCGCAACGCGCGAGGAAGTGTACGCCAAGGCGGACTATATAACCGTGCACGTTCCGCTGACCGCCGACACCAAGGGGCTGTTCAACGACGCGACGCTCGCGCTGATGAAGGACGGAGCCGTGCTCATCAACAATTCGAGGGGCGAGCTCGTCGATACCGCCGCCGTAAAGAAGGCGCTTGAAAGCGGCAAGCTGGGAAGATACATAACCGACTTCCCCGCCGCAGAGCTCATTGACGCGCCCAACGCGATATGCGTGCCCCACCTCGGCGCGAGCACGCCCGAGGCAGAGGACAACTGCGCAGTCATGGCGGCAAGACAGCTTAAAGACTATATCGACAACGGCAATATAGTAAACAGCGTCAACTATCCCGCAGTCAGCGCCGAAAGAGAGGGCAAGGCGAGGATATGTATTCACCACAAGAACGTGGCCAACATGATTGCCCGCTTCACCGCCGCCGTTTCGGGCAAGGGCATAAACATTGCCAACATGACCGACAAGTCCAAGGGCGATTACGCATACAGCATAATCGACGTGGACAGCGCGGTCGACGCATCGCTCGCCGCAGACATCGCCGCAATCGAGGGCGTAATCAAGGTGAGAATAATCTGACGTAAAAATCAAAATTTTTTGGGGAGTTGCCCGCAGTACTTCGCATAATGCGGAGGCGGGTACTCCCCCTTTTTTTGTCTGCAAAACCCAGCGAGGACGCGGAGGCGGGTACTCCACTTTATTTTACCCTTTCGCCCCGCAATCGCGCCGCCCGCGAAAGATTTTCAGACGGGGCAATAAATAACGGACAACCCCGCCGCGCCGACAGCCCGCCGACGAATAAAAAGCCGCGCCGCCGAGCATAATGAGATTAGCAAAAGTTACGGAGGTTGTTCATTATGTCCAGAAACAAGCGCAAGATGAGAAAGCTTACGGACGAACAGTACAACGAATATATCGCAGTCCTCAGAAACGACGCCGCGCTGTACATGGCGGACGGCAAGCAGTTCGTGCCCGAGGAAATCGCGCCCGACAAGACCGACGACAAAAAGGGCGATTGACAGCCGTATATGCCGCGGCGAACGACAAAAAAGGAAGCTGCCGCGCGGGAAAAACTTGCCCGCGCGGCAGGCATTAAAGCGCACGGCTTAAACGTAAGGGGCGGCGGAAAGACAATCCTTTCCGCCGCCCCGTTTCATTCCTATATATTAAAGAATTATGCAGATCACGCCGCCCTTGCCCTCGTTGACTATGCGCGTTATGGCGCGGCGCATTTTATTGCGCGTATCCTCCTGCATACAGCCGACCTTGCCGTCCAGCCCCTCCTTGACCATACTCCTCAAAGACTTGCCGAAAAGCGAAGTATTCCACGTCGCCTGAGGATCGGTCTCGAAGCCCGCCATTATGCCGTTGACCATCTCCTCGCTCTGCGAAGCCAAACCCATAATCGGGCTGACTTCTCCGCTCACGTCGACCTTGACGACGTGGTAGCTCGGCGCGGTCGCCCTCAGCTTTATGCCGATGTTTGCGCCCTGCCTTACGAGCTTGGGCTTGTCGAGCGTCAGGTCGGAATCGTCAGGGCGGACTATGCCGTAGCCCGTGACTTTTGCACATTCCAGCGCGTCCTTGACCTTGTCGTAACCGCGCTTTGCCTGCGACGCGGCGGCAACGTATTCCATGAGCGCGCACTCGTCGGCGATCTCCTCTCCCGCCGTCTCCGAGAGCATTCTGAACAGCACGCCCTCTTTGAGTTTTACCGTCACCGTCGCCCTGCCCGTCGAGGGCGAGAGCGCAACTTCCGCGCCGCGCTGCCAGAACTCGCTGTCGGCGAAAATATCGTCGAACGCCGAGCACTGCCGCATGACGGTTATACCCTCGCTGACCTGCCTTATTCCCTCGATGAGCGCGCCTATCGCCCCGCTTTCGGGCGGCATTACGCGCATCCATTCGGGAATTACGACGTCTATGCCCGTGACGGGGAACTCGAACAATACCGCGCGGAGCAGATTGTCGAGCTCTGCCCTGCCCGCCTTTTCGCAGTTGAGCGCGACGACGGCGCAGTCGTACTTTTCTTCCAGCCTGCGCCTTAGCGCCTGCGCGTCCTCGGAGTGAGGGCGGCTGCAATTGAGCGCAATGACGAAGGGTTTGCCTATCTCCCTCAGCTCGCGCACGGTGCGCTCCTCGGCGGGCAGATACGCCTCGCGGGCAAGTTCCGTCACCGAGCCGTCGGTCGTGACGAGTATGCCTATCGTCGAATGTTCGCGTATTACCTTGCGCGTGCCCAGCTCTGCCGCCTCGGCAAATGGCAGCGGCTTGTCGCTCCACATCGTGTTGACGAGGCGGGGCGAACCGTCCTCCTCGAAGCCCGACGCGCCCTCGACGGGGAAGCCAACGCAGTCTATGAGCCTTACCGAAGCCTCCGCGTCGCCCACCTTCACGGTCGCCGCCTTGGCGGGTATGAACTTCGGCTCGGTGGTCATCACCGTCTTGCCGGCGGCCGACTGGGGCAGCTCGTCGATCATTCTGTCAAGTTCCGCGCCGCTGTGGTCGGGCAGGACTAATTCGGTCATGAACTTCTTAATAAGCGTAGATTTACCCGTGCGCACGGGCCCGACGACGCCGATATAGATATCCCCGCCGCTTCTCTTTGCAATATCCTCGTATATGTTTTCCTGCATTGTACCGCCTCCGCTTGGTTTTGAAAATAATTTTTTCGTGCTACGTTTAATAAGATATGGCGGCGGGGCGGCGATTATGCCAAAAAAATACCCGCCGCGGTTGAGCGGCGGGAAAATAAATATGCTCTGTTATTATTCGGCGGGGGCGACGACGTCCGCGATGAACTTGTCCATGTCGGACTTTTCGACGAAGTTGGCGATGAACATTATGTCGCCCATTGCGCCCGAGAGCGCCTTGGCGACGCGCCCCAAAAGCTTGATGTTCGTGCCGTATTTATATATAATGTCCTGTTCGCAGTACTTGTATTCCTTGCCGTCCCTGCGGCCGACGAATACGCAGTAATACCTGTCGCCGCAGTCTTTGAGCGTGCTGTCGTAGGCGATCATGTCCGCCCAGATCTTGTACACGTCGGTAGAGTTGGCAAAGTTCATCATGTCGGGCGAAATGCCGCCGGAGGGACGCATATTGACCTCGAGCGCGACGACTTCGCCCTTCTTGCCTATGCGCTGGTCGCGCGTCAGGCGGAAGAACTCGAAGTGGACGAAACGGCTCTTTACGCCGAAGGCTTTAAGCGCCTTTCTGCCCGCCTTTCTCACATCCTCGAAGGGCTGGTTGACAATATAGAATATCGAATTGTCGCCCGTATTGACGACGTCCATCAGCGAATTGGGGGTGACGTTGCCCGTCTCGAATATGGGCTCGCCCTTGCTGTTGACTATCGCGTCGTAAGAGTTGACTTCACCCTCTATATATTCTTCCATGATATAGTCGACGGGCGGCTTGGTTTTAAGGAAAGCTTTAAGCTCGTCCTCGTTGTGTATCTTGTAGGTCGCGTTCGCGCCCACGCCGTTGTCGGGCTTGACGATTACGGGATAGCCGACCTGCGAGATGAGGCGTTTGCAGGTTGCAAGGCTCTTTGCCATGCAGTGCTTGGCAACCTTTATGCCCGCCTTCTTATAGTATGTCTTCATCTTGGACTTGAACTTGACCTTGGGCATATCCTTATTCTGGAAGCCCGTCTGAATGTTGAACTCGGTACGCAGCATTGCGTCCCTTTCCAGCCAGTATTCGTTATTGCTTTCCAGCCAGTCTATCTTGCCGTAGCGGAAGGTGAAGAACGCCACCGCGCGGAATACCTCGTCATAATTTTCGAGCGAGGTGACCTTATAGTATTCCGTAAGGCTCTTTTTGAGCGGCTCCGACAGCTCGTAATAGGGCGCGTCGCCTATGCCTAAAACATTGAAACCGTTGTCCTTCAACCCGCGGCAGAAGCGCCAGTAGGTCTCGGGAAAGTTAGGTGAAATGAACACAAAATTTTTCATACAGGTACATCCTTTATAGAACTTTTGTAATTTTGAACCGCCTCGCCCGAACGGGCGCAGATTGCGGCATTTATGCAGTAAAACGAATTGGTTGCGGCATATTGCGGGGGCAATCAGAAGCCGAGCGCGCGCATGAAGTGGGGAATTTCCCTCTCCCACGCCGCCTCGCAGTGCGTTCCGCCCTCGACGGTGCGCGCCGTGACCGTCACGCCCTTTGCCGAAAGAACGGCAAACGTCTGACCGAAAATGCGCAGCTGCGGGGAATGGTTTTTGAATTCCTTTGTGCCGTAGTCGGTGAATATTACCGTGCCTGCGGCGTATCTGCCGCGCAGAATGAACGAGGGCACTTCACCTTTGCCCACCCAAAGACTTGGCGAAAGCGCCGCGCCGCGCGAAAATACCTCGTTATACTTAGCCAGCGCATACAGCGTCATAAGTCCGCCCATCGAACTGCCCGCGATAAAGGTGTGCTGTCTGTCTGGCAGCGTTCTGAACCGCCCGTCGACCATGGGCTTAAAGACCTTGGTCAGCCAGTCCATATATTTTTTGCCCCTGCCGACTATGTGTCTGCCGTGAAAGTCGAAGCCGACGGGCGAATATTCCGAAAGCCGCATATCGCCCTCGTGATTACATTCGGGTGCGGCGACGATTATGCGCGTATTAGTCGCGTCGAGGTATTCCTTCAACCCCCAGCTCTTGCCGAAAGTGGCGTCGCCGTCGAGAAAGAGATTGTGTCCGTCAAACATATACAGCACGGGATAGCGTTCCCCGTCGCCGTCGTAACCCTCGGGGAGATAATAATATACTCTCCTCTCTCTGTCTCCCGTCAGGTCGGGTATAGTAATGTATTCCTTTAAAAGCATCTCATGCCCCGATATTTTCGTCTATGAAACGCGCTATGTCCGCCTGAACCTCCTCGGAACAGGTATCGAACAGTAGCTCGTGCCGACAACCGTCAAACATTTTTAGGGTGACGTTCTTGCCGTATTTTTTGTAGATGTTATAAGATTTTATTACGCCCTTGCCATAGTCGCCTACGGGATCATCCGTGCCGCTGACCATAAGTATGGGTAATTTGTCGGGCGTAGCCGCCGCGGTTTTCCTGCTGCAAGCCTTGGAAATTATGTCAAAAAGCCCGAAAAAGCCGTTGCAGGTGAAGGCTATTCCGCACAAATCATCGGCGATATATGCGTCGACGTTCTGAGGGACGGAGGACAGCCAGTCGAAGGTCGTCCTGCCCTCGAACCGCTTGTTATAGCCGAGGAACGCCAACTTTTCGATGAGCGGCGGACGGCTGTGACAGCCGCGGAATATGCCCGTGCAGGCGCAGAGCGCCTTTCCCGCGAAAATCGCGCCCTTGCCCTTACGGCCCGTGCCCATTAGTATCGCGCCCGCAAGCTCTTCCCCGTAAAGCGAAATATACTTACGGCAGAAAAACGAGCCCATCGAATGCCCGAACATAAAATAGGGCACTTTCGGACCTTTCTGTCTGACTATCTCGGTCAATGTGCGAATATCGCGCAGAACGGGCATACAGCCCTTTTCGTCGGAAAAATATCCGACGTTTTCGGGACAGCACACCGAACGCCCGTGACCGAGATGGTCTTCCGCGCAGACGAGTATGCCGCGGACGGCAAGGTTCATCGCAAGCTCCTTATACCGCTCTGCATATTCCGCCATGCCGTGAACTATCTGCAAAACCGCCCGAACTTCGCCTACGGGTTGCCATATACAGGCGTGTATGTTGGTCTTGCCGTCTGACGACGGGTAATAGACCTCCGAAAAAGTATATTTGCCGACTTGCATAAAATCTCCGTAAGGTATGGCGCGTCGGGCAGTGCGGGGCGCAACCTTTCAACCTTTTATCATAAAGATTATAGCACTTCTGAACGCGCATTGCAATACCAAACGGCGCGCGAAAGAGCATTTAAAGACAAAATTCGCGTATATTTTCGGCGCAAATCTGCCTTTCGCCGCGTTCAATCTCCATTATGAGCTCGGTCATTCTGTCCGTGAGCGGCGAACTTATCCCCGCCTTGCGCGCAAACGCCGAAACTATGCCGCAGAAATACTCTACCTCGCACTTCCTGCCGCGGCTGAGGTCGTAGTACATTCCCGAGAGAATGTGGCTGTGATTTTTCATCGCGTAGGGAAAGAGCAGCCACGAAAAGAGCTTCTTTGCGGGGTTGTCATAGCTTAAAAGTCCTATCGCGTCGTGCCCCTGTATCTTTTCGCACTTCACGCCGTTTGCGCGGGCGACTTTCGCCGTCTCGTTGAATATCGCCTGAGCCAGCCGACGGGTATCCTTTCTCTTGGCTATTTCGCCGAAGGTCAGCCCCGTCAGCCCCGACAGCGGGGAAAAGGCGTTGTTTATTATCAGTTTAGTCCAGCGCGCGCCGAGAAAGTTACTCTCCCTGACAACGTTGCCCATGAGCGAGAGTAGTTTTGCCGCCTCCGCCCCGTCCGCGCCGCCATTAAAGGGCGAGCCGAGCTGAAATTCTATCTTTTCGGGCGAAGAAGTCATCACTACCTCGCCGGGCGCGACGAGGCTTGCGCCCCAGCTGCACACGCAGCCCAGCACCCGCTTTTCGCCGAGCGTTTCGCTGAGTTTATATTCGGGCAGTCCGTTCTGAATGGTGACGAGCACGCCGTCCTCCGCCAGATAGTCTTTGAGAAATTGCGCCGTTTCGGCGTTCTCGCACTGCTTGGTGGTCAGATATATTATGTCGTACACGCCCGTCATCTCGGACGGCAGGCGCGCGTCGAGCACGGCAGAAAAATCGTCCGTACCCGAAATTTTAAGCCCCTCGCCGCGCATCTTTTCGACGTGCCTCGCGTTTCGGCTTATTACCTCTATTTTGCCGCCCGCGCGGGTAATGTATGCGCCCATCGCGCTGCCCATTGCGCCCGCGCCGTATATAGCCGCCCTCATTTGATCATCTCCCCGAATGCAAGTTTTCCCATCTCCTCGTAAGCCCTCTCCGAGGGGTGCAGATGGTCGCCGCTGTCCTCGCCGTCGCCGAACTTCATATTGTCCGCCTGCGAGCGCACCGCCTTGTCGAAGTCGACCACTCCGTCGACGGGCGCGCGGCGCATCCAGTCGTTTACCGCCTGCCTCATCTCCTCCCTGAACGGCGCGAAAGTGCGCCAACCCTTTATGGGCAGGAGAGTGCCGAGATAGACTTTGAGATTGTACTCCCTCGCGATGTCGATATACTGTTGAAGCCCCGCCGTCAGCTCCTCCACCGAGGGCAGATCGCTCATCGGGCGGAAGGGGTTGACTTCCGTGCCGACGGGGTGGATTATGTCGTTTATTCCCTGCTGAATGAGCACGGCTTTGGCGCCGCTGACCGTCGAGATTTCGCGGCGGAAGCGGTGTTCGCCGCTCAGCCCGTAGCTCTCGTAGGTTATGCAGGTATATTCGCGCAGAACGCGCGTTCCGCTCGCCGCGCGGCGGATGACCGCCGTCCTGTTGTATGCGTCTTTGAGGCACTCTATCGTCATATAGTCGGGGAAGCTCTGCGCGGTTATGCTGTCGCCGTAGGTTATGACGCAGCCGCTGTCGTCGCCCGTGTACAGATCTATGCCCGTTAGGAAGTAAAAAGTTGAAGTAGATCGCGTATAGTCGAGGGGCAATACGGGTGAAAGGGTGTGGTTGCCCACCGAGAAAAAGCCCTTGGAAAGCGGCCCCGTGATGACCACGGCGGAGCGCATGAGCGTAAAGTCCTTTATGTAAAAACTGACGGACATGACGCCGCCGCGCTTGATGCGGAAGTCGGACTCGTCCGAAAATATTTCCTCGCCCGGGGCTATCGTCACGCTCTCGTTGCCGCCGAAAGTTATCAGCCTCGCGCCCTGCAGATTTATCTCTCTGTCGCCGACCGCCGTGGCGACGGTGACGTGGCTGAGCGTCACGGGTTCGGTGCCGCAGAAATTGGAAAAGTGCAGCCTTACCCGCTCGCCGCCGAAAGCGCAGGTGACGGGATAGCGCAGCGTTATGTCCTTTGCGTAAGTTTCAGGTCTGTGTTCGGCAACCGAAGTCGCGTTGCCCCAGACTGTTACCCATTTCATAGAATACCCTCGCTGTCAGAATATATCCGCCCTGAGACCGCGCCGCCGCGCGTCGGGCGGAAGCTGGACGCGGCGGGAATATTATGCGAATATTCTAACATATACCGCGCCCGATTGCAACCGACAGATTGCGCAAAGCGACAAAAAATGCGGAAGAATATCCCGCATTTTTTCAGATTTTTAAAATTTATTGAAAGGGCGGGCGCAACGCGCCCGCCCCCGTAACCATATCGTCCTTTCAGAGCGCAAACGCCGCAGCCTGCCCGCCGTAAGCGCCGTTCTTTCCGAAGCGGTCGAAGTCGGAGGAAGTTCCGTCCTCGAACTCGTAGCGGTACTGCCCCTGCTCGACGCGGATTCTGAACCTTACGTCCTCGTCGTCTATCTTGCCGCGCACTTCGAGCAGCGCCTCGCCGATACTCTCGAACACGAGTTCGTCCTTAAACCCTCCGCTCTCGTAGGTCAGCTTGACCTCGAGCTCGTCGCCCTCGCGCTCGTACTCGACTTCCGTGCGCTCGGTCATCTCGCCGTCGATATATACCGAATAGACGTATTCCTTTTCGGTCTCCGTCTCGCCGTCCTCGCTCTCGGTCTCGTACTCCTGCTCGACCTCGATATACGAACGCCTGTCGGCGGAGGTGTACGCCCTGAACCTCAGCTCGTCGCCGCTCTCGTCGGAGGAGGTTTCGGTCTCGTATTCGCCCTCGACGGGGTAGCTCACGCCGTCGACTATCAGCACGCCGACTATCGAATAGTTCTCCTCGTACTCGTCCTCGTCGGTCTCCGAACCGACGAACTGCTTGTTATAGTACATTGTATAGCCGACGGTGTTGCCGAGCAGGTCCTTATAGCTTACGGTCATTCCGAAGTCATAGCCCTCCGCAGGCTGCACCGCCGCGCCGACTATCGCGCTGTCGCTTAAAAGACTCTCGACGAGCGGCATATATCTGTTGACCGCCTGTATCTGCCGTTCCCTGCCGCCGCTGCCGTTGCCGTAGGTCGAAGCCGAGAAAGTTGCGGCGTTCAGCGCAGCCTCCGCGCCGCCGACTTCGGACGCGAGTATGCTGCCGACCGACGCCGCGCCGTAGGCGTAGAAGCTGTCCGCGTCGGTTATCTCCTCAAATTTATTGCCGCCCCCTATCGTGCCGGGGAAGGTCGTCTGCGGTCTGAAAATAAAGGTCAGCGCTATGCACAGCGCGATTACCACCGCCAGTGCGCAGGTCGCCGCGACTATCATATTGCGCTTCGGCGCCGCCGCTTCGCCGCCGCCCGCGTATTGAAGCCGCTTTTCGGCGACTTCGCCGCCGTAGCCCAGCCGCTCTTTTATCTCCTCCTTTACTCCGTCGTCGGGCAACACGCTCCGCGCGTCCTTCGACAGAAGTTTCTTTACGTCCTTATCCTTCATATCCGCCCTCCTTAATAAGGTATGCTTTAAGTTTTTTTAGCGCCTCGTTATTCTTCCACGTTACCGTGCCGAGCGGAATGCCCAGCATTTCGGCAACCTCCCTGCGCTTATAGCCCGCCACCTGACAGAGCATTATTATCTCATATTCGTCCTCGGCGAGTATCTTTGCCGCCGCGTCGAAGATGAACGGCAGCTCGGTGTGGGTTGTGCCGTACCTGTACGCCTCGGCGTCGAAATCGGTCGGGACTTCCCGCGCCTGCCGCTTAATATGGTTGAGCGCGAGCGATTTGCCGATGCTTATCAGCCAGCCGACGAAGTTCGTGCCCTCGCGGTACTGCGAGAGATTGTTTATCGCCCTGACGAAGGTATCCTGCAATATGTCCTCGGCATACATCTTGTCGCGCACTATGTACAGCACGGAAAAATAGACGCTGCGGTTGGTATGCTCGTATATGTAGTCGAAGGCGCGCCTGTCGCCGCCTTTAAGTTCGGCTACCTTTTTTTCAAGTTTATCACCTTTCATATTCTTTCTTCCATATTACTAACAATATTAAAAGCCGTTTTGTTGGCGAAAAAAAAGATTTTCCGAAAAAATATTATCAGTATTTTTCCCGACAGTCAATATCTTCGTAAAATTGCGCAAAATATTTTAAAAAATTTTTCAATATTTTCCAACAATTCGCGCCGCCCGATTGTTATATAGGTGCAAAAGCAAATAAAAGCACACAAAACAAACGGAGGTAACACCATGAAAAAATTATTTATAGCTCTTTCGACGGCAATAGCGCTCGCGGGGACGATGAGCCTTGCGGCATGCGCAAAGAACACTTCGCCCGAAAACAAGTTCGAGGCGCTCGGCGACGCCCGCTCGGTCTACGGATTCAGCGCGGCATCCGCGGGAATGATTATCTCCTCCATGGACGAAACGCCCGCGGCAACTCCCGAAACTACTCCCGAAACTACTCCCGAGACCACTCCCGAGACCACTCCCGAGACCACTCCCGAACAGGGAACGACGACTAATCCCGTCGACGTTGAACTCGACGGATATATGGAGCTCGTGGAGAGCCTTCTTAGCGAGGGCGGCTTCGGAATAGTTGACGAGGCTTCCGACAGGACGGAATACGAGCAGAAGACGGTCGTCAGCTATAAGGACATCGACGGCAACGCGATGCAGTACGTAATGTACTATAACCGCGTGCTTGCCGAGGTCGAGCAGGACGAGGACGAGTATGAGGAAACCTTCAACATCGACGGCATAGTCATAATCGAGGGCGTCGAGTACCCCGTAAAGGGCGAAACCGAAACCGAGACCGAACGCGGCGAGAGCGAGACCGAAACCGAGTTCACGGTATTCCTCGGCGAGAACAGATATATGCTGGTCGAGCACGGCGAGGAGACCGAACACGGCGAGACCGAGCAGGAATTCAGCTACAGCCTGTACGAGAACGGCAAGCTGGTCGAGCGCAGCACTTTCGAGTATGAGGAAGAACGCGGCGAGACCGAACTTAAAATGACCTGCTACTGCGACGGACAGACGAGAGAGATGAAGTTCGAGCGGGTACAGCGCAGAGGGCAGGAAGTCATACGCCTCAAAACGGGTACGGGCAGGAACGAAAAGTGCTACATCGTCCGCCGGATGACCGACGAAAACGGCAACACCTACTACGAATACGAACAGGATACGAATGACTGAAAACGGCAATGCTTACCATAAATACGGGCAGGATTGAACGGCCGACAACGCGCGACAGAGCGGGGGCAGACGCCCCCGCTCTTTTTTTGCGCTCCGCGCATATTCATATCTGCTAATATTCCCGTCGCCTATTGACAAACCTCCCGCTCTGTTATATCATTGTCTTGCAAGGCATGACCGATATGCCCGCAAGCCAAGCAAAAGCAATTTTAAGCCGAAAACGCAATTGCCCCGCATATATCCCTCCGCGAACGACAATATCGCAGAGGTCAGCAGATAAATTACCCCGCATATATGCCCCGACCAACGCATATCCCCGCAAAAACGCCTACGACCCTTGCGGGCGTTGGAGAAAAGCAGTAAAAATGCCGTTCGTCGGCACATATATGCCGCCCGATCGCCTCTTTACCCCCTTTACAGGGTAAAACGCGCCGAATTAAGCCTTGCGGCTTTCTGGCGCGTTTTAGGAGGAGAAATGAATAAAGAACTAAAAAGTTTTTGCCAATAATCGGTTTTACTTATGCGACATCTCACGGAAAAGGTCACTTCTTCGCGGCGTACTGCTTTATGACGCTTTCGAGCGTCGTGCCGTCGGAGAACGCATACTTTTCCGCATCCTGCGTTTTGAGCTTGGAGAACTTTGCGATTATCTCGTCATAGCTGTCGGTCGAGGCGTTTACCTTGTCCTCGTTTGCCCCCATGACGTTATACACGCCCCAGGCCATTTTACCCCAGACTTTATAGGTCCAGCTTGTCCAGTGCCAGCCCTTATCGTTCATGAGATTTAAGGTATAGCGCCAGTTTTCAAGCGAGGTATAGTTGGTAAATTCGCCCATCTGCAGGGGCACGCCGAAATTAAAGGATTCGACGTCGGCAATCTTATTATCCCAGCTTGCGCAGTAATCTTCGTGCGAGAGCTTGTCGCCCGCATAGTGATGGAAGGAATACATACAGTTTTCCCAACCGTATTTATCCGTCGAAGGCAGATTTCTGCCGTCCCAGCAGGACTCGAATATGACGATATGTTCGTCGCCCGTCGAGCGGATGGCGTCGTACACCCTGTCGTAGAACGCCCAGTGCTTCTCTCCCGTCTGCCCCGCCTTTTCGCCGGGCTCGTTGAGAATGTCATACCCCGCCACTGCGGGATTGTCCTTGAAATGCTCGGCAATAGCCTGCCAGAGGTCGACCGTCAGCCCCGTGAGCTTCTCGTCGGAATAGAAAGTTACGTCCTCGACGCTGTCGAATATCTGCCCGCTGTGGTCCTGACCGTTCTGCGAGCCGTAAGCGCCGTGCATGTCGAGTATGGTGTATATTCCGTACTCCGCCGCCTCGTCGACAAAACTTTCAATGGCGGAAAAATCGTAATTTTTACCCGCGTTGTCGAAGTTTTCAACGGCGTCGAAGTCAATATTCATATAGGTAAAGGGCAACCTTATGACGTTTATGCCCATCTCCGCGCAGTTGCGGAAGTCGACGTCCGACCACCAGTTCTGACGGTAAATCTCCCAGAGCTCTATCGTCCGTTCCTTGCCGAACCGCTCGATGAAAGTCTGCGAAAGAGACCTGAAATCGTTTGAGGGCGAGCTGCCGTAGACAAAGCCCGTCATCCAGTGTTCGGTGACGAACAGTCCGCCGGCATTCACGCCGCGGAGCGACACTTCAAACCCCGCCTCGTCATAGACCTTGCCGTTTTCGGCGGTCAGCGCGAGCAGTTCGTCGTCATTATTATTTCCGCCCCCGCACGAACACAGCCAGGGCATTGCCAACACGCACGCGACGGCAAGCACCGCCGCCCTGATAAATTTTCTTTCCACCGCATTCACCCCGTCAATCATATTGTAATTGATTTTCTGCGCGAGGTAAACTATACAAAATATAAAATCTGTTCATTTTTAAACCGATTATATACTTTGAATGTAAATATCCTATTTAAAAAAACCGTATCTTGAAAGAGTATGTCTTTTTGACTACTATATAAATGGTAAAAGGAGAAAAGTATTTTTTTCTGAAAAAAATGGAGGTAAAAAATGAAAGGAAAACAAACCAGGATTGTGGCAATTGCCGTTTCCGCCGTCATTGTTGCGATAGTCATCGCACTCAATGTAGTGGTCGGCGTATTTGCCGGCATGCTGGACAAGTTCGTCATCGGTTATAAAGACGGCGAAGGTTCCAGCGCAGCGCGTGCGGAAGGCGCGGCACTGTCCGAACAGATACAGTCGGAGGGTACTGTACTCGTTCAGAACAACGACGACGTGCTGCCCCTCAGCAAGACCGATTCTGCCAAAGTCAACGTGTTCGGCTGGGCGGCGACCGACTGGGTAATAAGCGGTTCCGGCTCCGGACAGGTTAAGCGCGCAGGCTCGACCGATTTTCTGACCGCGCTCGACGAATACGGCATCGAATACAACACCGACCTCATCAATATGTACGAGTCGTTCCGTGCCAACCGCGAATTCAGCATTGCGGGCAGCCACGCGGGCGAAGAAACTGCGGGCAACCCCACCTCGAGCGGTTCGCTGCACAGCTTCAATTATGAATTCAGCCGTCTGTACGAGCCGAGCATCAACGACACTTCGTACTATTCGGAAAACCTGCTCGACGACGCAAAGAACTTCTCCGATACGGCAATCGTCGTAATCGGCAGAGTTTCGGGCGAGAGCAACGACTCACCCAAGGTACAGTATAAGAACTGCTCAGGCAAGGGTATGCCCTCCTCACAGTACATAGACGAGACGAGAACCTACCTCGAAATCTCCACCGAGGAAGAAGAACTCCTCGAATATGTCGGCGAGAACTATGACAAGGTAGTAGTGCTCATCAACTCTACCAACGTAATGGAACTCGGCTTCATGGAGACCATTCCCGGGCTTGATTCCTGCCTCGTTGTAGCCACGACGGGCAGCGCGGGCGCAAAGGCCATTCCCAAGATACTTTACGGCGAGACCACCCCTTCGGGCAAGCTTGCAGACACCTACGCTTACGACCTGTCCACCTCGTCGACTTACGTCGATACCGGTTCGGGCAACGACACGACCAACTTCTACACCAACAGCTCAGGTCTCTACCCCATGGGCGAACAGCACACCAACGGCAGCTCCAACGTGCCTTACGAAGGCGTTGCCTACACAGACTACCGCGAGAGCGTATATCTCGGCTACAAGTGGTATGAAACGGCTGACGAAATGGGCTTCTGGGACAGCGCTTACGCAGAAGAACACTGGGGCATTACCAACGGCTATGAAGACGTCGTTCAGTACCCCTTCGGCTACGGCCTCTCCTATACCGAATTCGAGTGGACGATTACCTATCTCGAAATTCCCGACAAGAGCAATATTTCCGTCAACGACGTCATCAAGGTCGGCGTAACCGTAACCAATACGGGCGATATGCCCGGACAGGACGTTGTCGAACTCTACTACTCCGCACCCTACTACGAGATTGAAAAGTCCTCCGTCAGCCTCGGCGCTTACGGCAAGACTCAGCGCATTCTCGAACCCGGCGAAAGCGAATATGTAGAACTGACGATGAACGTCTCCGACATGACGAGCTACGACTATTCCGAGGTAAAGATCCCCGAGGGCGGTTACGTGCTTGAAGGAGGCACCTACACCCTCACCCTCAGAACCGACGCGCACACCCTTGCAACCGACAAGGTGGTAAGAGGCAGCGGCAGCGTCCATGCTTCCCCCACGATCACCTACAACGCAGGTAACGACCAGACCTATCTTTCCGACAGCGTAATGAACCGCTTTACGGGTGAAAACGCTTCCGACGGCGTTGCAATCGACGGCAACAGCGACGGCACGGCAGAGATAGTTTACCTTTCCAGAGCGGACTTTGAAGGCACCTTCCCCGAGGAACAGGCGCCCGACCGCGCAATGGCTGACGTAATAAAGCAGTACAACCTCTACACCGCCGATCAGGCAAACGCCTGGGCGGACGAAAACTTGGACGCTATGCCGGTAACCTTCGGCGACAGCTCGCAGGGCGGCGTCGTCTACGAGAACGGACAGATAAACGACTATGGCAGGCAGCTTGGCATGGACTATGACGATCCCGAATGGGAAGCGCTGCTCAACCGCATCACCAAGAACGAAATGCTGTCGCTCGTGCTCAACGCATACACCCAGACGACGGCTATCGCTTCCATCGGCAAGCCCGCAACGCTCGACCTCGACGGCCCCAACCAGCCCAGCAGCTTCGCAGACACCATCAAGCAGGCAACCGGTTTCAGCTCGATAGTGCTTGCAATGACCTGGAACGACGAACTTGCATACAGCATGGGTTCGGCATTCGCTTCCGAGTGCGCAACCTACGGCATACAGGGCATCTACGGCCCCGGCGTCAACATTCACCGTTCCCCCTTCGGCGGCAGAAATTATGAGTATTACTCCGAGGACGCACTCATCTCCGGCTCGATGTGCGCCAACTTTGTAAAAGCCGCCAAGAACAAAGGCGTGTTCTGCTATCTCAAACACATCTGCCTGTACGAGACCGAGAGCGGCCGTGACGGTATGTACACCTGGCTTACAGAGCAGGCGCTCCGCGAACTCTATCTCAGACCTTTCGAAATCACCGTAAAGGAAGGCGGTTCGACGGCTATAATGACCTCCTACGGCAGAATAGGCGCCGTATGGACGGGCGGCAGCAATGCGCTCCTCAACGAAGTAGTCACCGATGAATGGGGCTTCCGCGGCGCATTCATAACCGACTATTCCGACCACACCAACTTCATGGATCCTGACGCTATGATAAGGGCAGGCGGCGACCTCTTTATGAGATTGGGCGGCGGCTCGTTCGACTATGAGACCACTTCCAACGCATTCAACAACGCATTGAGAAGCGCGACCAAGGACGTCGTATATATGTGGCTCAACGCGCTTGCGACCAACGCCGAATATAACGACAAGATAGCTTCCGGCGAGATAGTCGATGAAATCGTCATCCCCGGCAGCCCCGAACTCAACTTCCGCTGGTACATACCCGTACTCATCGCGATTGACGTAGTGGCTCTCGGCGGCTGCGGCGTATGGCTGTTCTTCACTTTCAGAAAGAAGAAGGCGCCTGCGGCTGAATAATCTTCCGCGACACAACGAAAAAGCGCACCGAAAGGTGCGCTTTTCTCTTTGCCTTATCGCGGCAAAAATATAGTTAGACGCGGGATATGTGCCGCCCAATGCGTTTTTATGCGCCTTGTCTGCGCCTACTGAGGCAATACGGGAAAACCCGCCGCGGAAAAATCCGCGGCGGGTTAATTTTCATATATTACATTAAGCCTTAAAAGTGAGTTAATCGCGGGATATGTGCCGCCCTATCGCACAATGCGGCAATGCGTAAGCGCCGTCAGTCGGCGGCAATCCCGGCGAGATATTTTTCCGAAAACGCCCGCTCGCCCTCCTCGGTGAGCGTGACTATGTTGCTCGTCGTCGCCTCGTAGAGCATCTTGCTGAAAAGCTCATCCATGAGCGAATACAGATGACTGCGGGCATAGGGTTCGGCAATGAGCTCGACCGAGCCGAACCGGATGTAGAACTCCTCGAAATACTGCTCGTTGACGTTGACGTATTTATTGTACAGCCTGTTCATCATGTCAACGTATCCCTCGTCGTTCCACGCGGAAATTTCAGGCAGGACGGGTATGCCGCCGTCGTAGCGTATCTTCATCCTCATCTCGGAGATATATTCAGAATGTTCGTCCGCCTGCGCGCCCTTGCCCATAAATTGCAGAAATCTGAATATTCCCTCGGTCTGCTCGTCGGAGGCGAGCGAACTTATGGCGTACACCGTGCCGTTCCACGACGAGAAGGTCGCCTTATCCTCCGCCGCGGGCATGGGTACGAAGGCTATGCTGTCGCTGAGGGTGGGCTCTGCCGCGAGTGCCGCCATGAGCTGGTCGTTCTGGCAGAAGGCTATCGCCACGCGCCCCGCTGCCATCTCGCTCGCCCAGCCCTCCGTGCCGCCTGCGTATGCGTCGGCAATCAGCCGCTCCTGCGCCATCTGGCGCACCCAGCGCATTGCGTCGCCGAACTCGTCGTGCGTCAGCGAGAGCTGCCAGTTGCCCTCTGCGTCGGTATATTCCAGCCCGCCGCTGCCAAAGTTGTAGACCATTTCGAGGAATATCTTGCCGCAGGATTCGTCGCCCGACGAGAGGAATATCGCGCCCGTGCTGTCGCCCGCCGCCGCGACGCGTCTGGCGGCGTCCGCCACCTCGTCGAACGTGTCGGGATAGAGCGCCTCGCCGTCGGAATACAACACATAGTTGCCGTCGCCGTCGGTTTCAATGACGCCCGCCTCGCACAAGAGCGGAAGGTTGAGCACCATTCCCGCGGCGTACTGTTTCGCGGGGACGCCGCATACCGCCGTGCCGACGGAAATTTCGGTAAGAAACCGACTGTCCGTCTTTTCCAGCCAGCCGTACTCGTCGAGATATTCCCTCACGTCCTTGATATAGCCGTTGAGATATGCCTCGCGCACGAGCGAAGCGTCCGCCTCGAACACGGCGGGGAGCTTGCCCGACGCGAACTTGGCGACGACCGTATTGCTGTCGTAGACGTACGGCTCTGACACCACGTCGTATTCGGGATAGAGTTCCTCGAAGGCGCGTTCGCACTCGTCGAAGAACTGCTTTTCCTCCTCCGTGCTGCCCTTGACCATGCCTATCGTCAGCTTTATTCTGCCCTCGCCCGACTGGCAGGCGGAGAGCAGCGGGCATAAGCCCAGCGCGGCGGCCGACGCAAGCGCGCCCGCCGCTTTAATAAATTTTTTAAAGGTCATTCTGTTGAATTCGCTCCATAAGTTGTGGTATAATGTATTCGGATATGTTCAACGAAACGGGAAAGCGCATCTATCGCAATCTGATGACGATAGCCGCCATACTTATAATCTTAATAATCATTCCCAGCATTTCGATTTTCCTCGGAATGTCCTTCAATACCAGCCAGTCGATAGCCCGAAACAAGCTGGACAGGAGCATTTCGGCGGGAAGAATTTACATCGATTCCATAATGTCGACGACCGAAAACCTTGCGGGAAACTCCGTAATTGTGCAGACGCTCGACGGGACGCGCACCGGCTCGCTCACTTCCGTGCTCGATTCCGCGCGGACGTATTCGCTGTATATAAACGCAATAACCGTCTATGCCGCGGACGGCGCTTATTACACCTCGTCGGGCGTAACCAACCCGCCCTCGCTCGACGCGCTCGCCGCGCGCGAGGATATAGGCGATTTCATTGCCGACGGCGACGCGGAAGAATATATCTCCCTGCGCACCTCCGGTATAATCAAGGCTTACGACGGCACGCCCTACGACGAGCGGTCGGGAATAATCAGCTGTTGCCGCAAGGTATATTCGGGCGACGGCGTTGTCGGATATATTTTCGCCGACGTATTCCCCGAGAGCCTGTTTGAATATTTCAGCTTTACGGGCGATAAACTGCTCAGCGGCAGCGTGGCGATACTCAGCTTCGACGGCGGGAGTTTCGCCTCTGCAGGGCTGGCGTCGACGGATAAGTATATCGCGGCGCACAACGGCAGCATAGTCGGCAATTTTATGGTCATATCCAATATGCGCAATTTCTACGGCGCGACGGTCAGAATGGTCGTGCCGCTCAGACAGATGATACTCAACTCGCTCGCCGTATGCGGGGCGATACTGCTGGCGGGCGCAGCGATGATGATCGCGACGCACTTCGTCGCGGCGGCGACTTCGCGCTACGTCACGGGCAGGCTTGACAGACTGCTCAACAAGATGACGCTGTCCTCCGAACGACTGACGGGCAGACAGCCTTAAATGCGGCGCTGTATGCGTATTATCGCGCGCGTACCCTCGCCGGGGCGGGAATGGACTTCCAGTCCGTAGCCCTCGCCGTATTCAAGTTTAATTCTGTCGTCTACGTTTTTAAGTCCGAACCCGCCGAGGTCGGACTTTTTTTTGCGTTTTTCGCCGACTTCGGCAACGTCGAAACCTGCGCCGTCGTCCTCGACCTCGAACACTATGTCGCCGTCTTCCAGCCGCGTCCTTATGAACAGATTGCCCTTCTTTTCGACGAAGGCGTATTTGAGCGAGTTTTCGACGAGCGGCTGCAAAATGAGTTTGAGCACCTTATAGTTGACGAGGCTTTCGTCCGTCTCGAAGGTGACCTTCACCTTGTCGGGGAAGCGGATTTTATCTATTTCGAGGTAGTGCGCCGTCAGTTCGAGCTCCTCTCCGACGGTTATGAACTTATCCCCCCTGTGCAGCGACAGACGGAAGAATTTTGCGAGGTTGACGGCAAGTTTTTCTATCTCCGGCTCGTCCTTCAATTTAGCCATCCACGATACCGCGTCGAGCGTGTTGTAGAGAAAATGCGGGTTAATCTGCATTTGAAGGGTGTCGAGCTCTAACTTGCGCTGCGTCTCCGCGTCCTCGCGGCTCTTTTGCATGAGGTCGAAGATGTGCGTTATCATCTCGTCGTACTTGCGTTCGAGCATATACAGTTCGTCGTTCTCGCTGAACCTCAGATGCCCCTTTTTGCCCGTCGATATGGTCTGTTCTATGTCCGAATGTAATTCCGCGACGGGCTTTGACAGTTTTTTCGCACGGAACACCGCCACTATTATACCGACGAGGAAGACCGAAACGGTTATGCCCGCAAGCACCCATTTCAACACCTCGAACGCGCCGAAATAGTAATTATAGTCAAGTATGCTGACGAGGAAGAAGCCGAAGCCGTACCTCTCCTCCGTCTCGCTCATCGGGCTGACGATGACTATCTTGCGTTCGCCGCCCATATCCATGAATTTCATCTGATTTTCGCCGTCGAGCTCGTACAGATTTTCATAGTAGTAGAGCTTGCCGACATAGTCCTTGTCGACGTGGGAAAAGATATACCCGTCCTCGCGTATGACGTAGGAATAGCCCGACTCGGTGCCGAAGCCCGTCAGACAGTAGGAGAACGCCGTTTCGGGCATAAAAAAAACAAAGCAGCCCTTCGCCTCGGTGACGCTGTTGTCGAGGTACACCGCAAACGAATGACAGCCGTTCTTATAATCGCCCGCCACGACGCGGTTTTTATTCTTTTCCGCCTCCGCAAACACCTCGTCCGAGGGCGCGGCATAGCCGTTGACCGAGATATACCCGCCCGAATCGCGCCAGCCGATGTCCGCAAAGGTATCCGACTGACCGAGCGCGGCGAGCTTCTGGAGCGACTGCATTCTCGCGCCGTAACTGTTATCGCTTCTCAGCCCGTCGAGCGTGTCGGCATTGTCCTCCCTCACCATGCGGGCGTAGGCATAAGCCACTTCGTCGACGACGGCGCCGACGCTCTTATCGACGTCCTCGTGAAAGGAATATATGCTCTCGCTTATCCTGTTCTGCATGGAGGACGACACGGCAAACTGCACGACGACGAGCATTACGGCAAATATTGCCGTCAGCACGGCGGTAAAGAGCAGTATGAACTTTGTGCTTAACTTAATTTTCTTCATTTAACTTTTCGAGATATTCGCTCGGCGTTATGCCCACCACGTCCTTGAACACCTGCCCGAAATACCGCCCGTCCGAAAACCCGACGGCGGCGGCAATCTCGTTGACGCGCATTTCGCCCTGCTTTAAAAGTTCCTTTGCCTTGGCTATTCTGTAATGTTTGAGACAGTCGTTGAACGTCTTGCCCGTCACGACCTTTATCTCGTGCATGAGGTGGCTCTCCGAGACGAACAGCTTGTCCGCAACCGATTTGACGGTAAGTTTTTCGGCATAGCTCTCGTAGATTATCGCAAGCGCCGCCTCGACTATGCCCTTGGTCTTCTTATTGCCGCGGTATGCGCCCTCGTCGCCGAGGTACACTCCCCCGACTTCGAGCACGGGGTGGGCAGCCTTGCCCGCCTGAACGACGGCGGAAGCGAGCGATATATCCCTGCCGAACGCCGAACTTATGCCGACCGCGGCGACCGCCGCGTCCCTGCCGCACTCGTCGAGCAGCCGTTCCGCACACTCGCACAGCGCGTCCGCGTCGGCGAGTTTGGTTATTATTATGAACCGCTCGTCGCCGTAGCAGCCGACCGCCGAAAAGTTTTCGAGCGCCCGCATGAGCTGTTCGTACAGTCTGCCGAACGCCGCGTCCTGAACGCGCAGCGCCCTGCCGTATACAACCGTGCCCGACGGGGGTATGACTATGTCTGCAACCGACAGCTGATCGCGCAGCGACTTGTCGTCCACGCCTTCTTCGAGCCGCGAAAAATACATCTCCCTGACGTAGGAAACGCCCGAGACGAGACTGGCGAGCGCGGTGCGGTTTTTGCGGCGTTCTTCGAGGGCGGCAATGGTCTCGACGACCTTTTTGGTGAGTTGCTCGTTCTCCTCGGGTTTGAGCACATAGCCCGACACGCCGTATTCCAGCGCCTTGCGCACGTACTCGAAATCGCTGTAACCGCTGTAAAATATAATTGCGCCGTCGAAGTCGTCCTCGTTGAGCTTTTCCGCCAGCTCCAACCCGTCCATGACGGGCATTCTGACGTCGGAGATGATGAGGTCGGGAGAATATTTCCTGACCGCTTCGAGCGCCTGTCTGCCGTTATCGCATTCGGCAATGACCTCGACGCCGAGCGACGCCCAGTCGACGGTCTTGATTATGCCTTTCCTGACGAGATACTCGTCGTCGACGATTATCAACCTGTATTTTTCTGCCATGTAAATCCCCTCGCGCGTACCCGCGTATATTACAATTATATACAAAAAGCGGCGACATTTCAATGCCCGCGCGCAATATTTTAATAATTTTCTTGCAGTAAAAAGGACGCGGAATGACATTCCGCGTCCGCAGACGACAAAGCTATATTATGCAGACAGAGCGCATATCTCCTTGCTGACCGTTCTGGGCGTGACGGCGCAGATAAGGCTGAATATGTCATCCTTGCTCTCCTTACAGCCGCCCGCAAGCCACTTGACGATGAGGTCGGTGACGGCGGCGCTGTAAAGCCTGAGCACGAGAATATTGAGCGCAACCGACATATCGCCGCCGCTCCTCGCGTACTTGCCGATGAGATATTCTGCGGTAAAGTTCTCGTGATACCTGCGCGCCGAATTGACGTCCGCCGAATCGAATGCGTGATAGACGACCTTATCGTTCTTCTCGAACGCGGTGAGACACTGCATTATGAATTCTTCCCAGGTTTCGGCGTCGGCGGAAATGTCGCTGTAAATGCGGTTTTGAAGACAATCGCAGCAGAGGCAATACTTGTCGAGGTAGTGCTTATAGAAAGTGCCCTTGCACGAACCAACCTCGTCGATTATCTCGCCCACGGTTATGCTGTCTATATTTTTGCGCTCCAAAAGAGTGAGAATGCCCTGTTCAAAATACTTTTTCATGTTCATAGTCATCCCTCCCGCACCTGTTATAAACAAACAGTTTTCGTTTGAATTTATCTTGACTGCATTTTATCACAACATTATTTATTTTGTCCACGGACAAAGGCAATGACTGCATACTTTTCAACCATTAAAGCAGTTTTACCGCACTTTATCGCGGACTGATAGCATTTTTATCCTTATTTCCGCAGTCATCAAAAAAACAGACCGATTTGCATTTCGGTCTGTTTTTTTATTTCGTGCGTCATGCCTTTCAGCTAATTCGACTGCGCCGTAAAAGTTGCGCCGTCCGCGTAGACGTACATTACATCCATATTCGGCGCACCGTATGCGAGCACCTCTATCCTGACGGTATTCAGCCCCTCTCTGAGGTCTACCCCGCAGACCGTAACCGCCTTCCAGTCGTAATAGTTCGCCACCGAGTCGACGTCCAGCACTATCTCGTCCAGCCTTACGGCAACGCCGTTGACGCGCAGGATTATGCGCTTGTCGAGGTCGTCGGTCATGACGTTTCCGTCCACGGACGAGTCGAAGTATGCGCTTGCCAGCATGAGCGTTATGTCCGCCTGCACGCTTTCGGAACTGTCGAACCGCCATTCTATGGTATTTCCGACCGCGCCGAAGTTGCCTACCGCGCTGTTTCCGCTTGCGGGCTGGCTGGTATTTTCGTAGATGTCCGTCTCTATGAGCTCCACCCCTTCGCGGGAGGACTGACTGTCGCCAAGGTCGGCGGCTTCCGCCTCGAAGATGAGCGCGGGCACCGCCGCGCCCTCCTGCCCCTTGTTTTTGAGGTAGTCGTACTGCGGCAATATTGAAGCGGTATATGCCCTTTCAATCTTTTCGTCGGTGTAGACCGTCGCGGAAATAAGCTCTACGCTGTCCGAGACGCAATTCAAGGTATTTTTCAATAATGCGAGCGACACGCCGCGCAATACGAGCGTATTTTCGCCCTCTCTGAGCGATATCCCCTCGAGCCTGACGAGCGAGCCGTTGAACGCAAGCTCGGCAACCGACGCGGCGTTGGCGACCGCGGGGGAAGAAAGTTTTACGACTATGTCGGCTTGCTCTGCCGCGCTGCCCGCATAGAGCGTCAGTTCATCGCCGTCCGCAAAGTCGAGCGCGTTTGCATATCTCCCGTCGTATTCGCCGCACACCACGTCGTCTATGCCGTAATTTTTTATCGCCCTCAGCTTCACCCCGTCGGTGTATATTTTGAGCACGTCGGTATTCGGCATGGTTATGCTGTGCCTGTCGTTATCTTTCGGACCTATCTCTATGAGGCTCGTCTCGGCGAGGTCGACGTTCTTGATGACGACGTACCTCCACTCGAAATAGCTGTGCTCCGCAAAGCCGGGGAAGGACACGAAAGTGAAATCCACCTCCACGCCGTCGACCGTGCAGTAGACGTAATCGCTCATGGGCGAAAGTTCGGCTATGCCCTCGGCGGAATAGAGCGTATTGGACATTCTGAACACGAGGTCGGCGACGCACGGCTGCTCTGCCTTTACGATAAAGCGGATATAGTTGCCGAGGTTGGAGATATTCTCGACGAGCTTGCCGCCGCTCGGCTGATTGCAGTTGCCGTCGTCCTCTTTGAGATAGGTTACGCCGTTATTCAGTCCGCCGTCCGTGCAGACGTAGGCGTCCTCCGCCTCGAACACGAGTTCGTCGGGGCGGGTGACGAAGTCGTCCTCGGAATAGAACACCTCGCCGAAATAGCGGAAATCGGGCGTATTCGCCGTCAGGGTATCGCCGCACTTCTCGCACACCGCGACCATCTTGTTGAGCGCGTCGTCATAGTGATAGTTGCCGTACTGATGCCCCGTCGCGGTTATGAGGTCGCTGACATAGCTGTAACCGCAGTCCTCGCAGGTCTTGACGGAATAGCCGTTTTCGAGACAGGTCGCCGCCACGGAAGAATTTTTCCAGAAATGGCTGTGTTCGGCAATCTCCGTCCTTCCCGCCGACAGCGCAACATAGTCGACATTCAGACTGAATTGGTCGCTCATCGCGCGATAGACGAGCTTATTGATACCCGCGTCCACCGTCAGCGAGCCTATGTCAAAGATCTGCCAGTCGTCGCAGTAGGTCGAGCCCTCGTATATGACTATGTCAGGCAGGGTAATCAGCCTGTCGTTCAGATACAGCTCGAACACAGTATTGTCGGCTACGAACGAGGCTGAAGAAGCGTCTGCATTGGCAATCGACAGCACTATCCTGCACTGCGTGCGCTGTTCCGCCGTGAAAAACCATGTCACGGTGTCGCCCTCGCCGAGCTTGCCCGCATATTTGCCGCCGCTCGTCACGTTTTCGCTTCTGCTGTTGGCGCGCATGACCTCCGCGCTGCCGTCGTCGTATTCCGGCTCTATGACGGCATTCTCGGCTTCGAGTATACAGCCCTCGCCCGACGAATTGCAGCCGACAGCCGTCGCCGAAAATGCGGCGACGAGAGCCATGCAGACAAATAATATGCGTTTTGCGACCATCTTATCTCCTCAGAACGGGACAGATCAGGGCGTATATACGCCGCCGACGAACGAAGTGAACGCAGTCTTTGCGCCTGCCGCGTACACTCCCCTGCCCTGTCCGTTTATTATGCTGTTTATTCCGTTGCCGTCGTTAGTCCTGAAATTGGCGACGGCGAGATGATACATCGCGATACCTGCCGCGGCGGGCGCTTCTACGGCGTTATCCATCGAAATGCCCGTACCGTTGCACACATAGTACACGCCCAAACCGCTCGCCCTGTGGGTTGTAACGCCGTCCGCCACCTTATAGCTTGCATAGCCGTTCACCCCGTCGTGCGTCCACGCGCTCTGGTCGGGCGCATCGTAGGGCGTTTCCGACTGATAGAAGCAGACGAACCCGTCCTCGCCCTGCCACAGCGTCTGATATTCGCCGAAGTGCTCGACCATAAGTCCGTATATGGTCACTCCGTCGCCGTTGACGACCAGACCGTTCCTGCCGTAGTTGGAATACCTTTCGCCCTTCCACCCGACGGAGAAATTGCGCCAGAACGCCCAGCCCGAATTTTCGACCGCGTCGGGCAGCAGACCGCCGTCCTCGTCGGTGTAAGGAAGAAGCTCGTCAGCGCTCAGTCCGTGGTCAGCGCGCCACAGCCAGAAGTTGTCCCCGACCACTCCGTCGGAATTTATTTCAAGCGCAATGTCCGCCCCGACCGTGCGCTCGATCAGATTGCCCTGTCCGTCGTCGAACCTGCCCCCGCCGAGGCGGAAGAAAAGGTCGGAAAGGCAGACAGGATCTTCGCCGTCGAAGTCGTAATTTCCCTCGCCCACCTGCATGAGCTTGTCCGAAACGCCGCCCGCGTCGATGAGCAGCCCCGCAACGCACACGCCCGGCACGTCGGCAATCCTCACGCAACAGTCGGCATTGTCCTCGGTCGTCTGCAAGGTTGCAAGCCCCAGCCCGAGTACCACCGTCCGCCCGTAAGTTATGTAAAGAGGCTGTTCGACGGCATATATCCCGGGGGTAAACAGCAGATGCTTGCCCTCGGCGAGCGCGGCGTTCAGGCTCTCCGCGTCGTCCCTTTCCGCGTCGGCGATATAGAACGAGTCGATGGGAATGAACTCCCCCGCGGCGCTGCCGCCGCTCCAGCTCACGCCCTTACTTTCCGTCCTTAAATCGGGCAGAAACACGCCGAAACCCTGCTGCTCGTCGAACACGACAAAGGGTTTTTCGCGCATTATTTCCGTAGTTTCGAGCACAGTGTTGCGCTTGCTCGGCCAGCTGCCGACTATGTCGCCCTCGACGCCCGAAAATACCATATTTATATCCGTACCCCTCCACTCGGCAAACGAGGAGTTGCGGGTAAACCACTGCTGCTGATTGTTGTTAACTATGCTGCCCGCCACCGCGCTGTCCGCGAGGAAGCCGCCCGACGAATATCCGTCGTCGTCGAGAGCGAGATCGCCGAGGAAATTCATTCTTCTTAGGCTGGTCGCCTGAGATACACACCACGTCGCGTCGTCAGTCACGGTAAAGTTCTCCGCGCCGCGCCAGAAATTGACGAGACTGTTGTCGGTGAGCGGGCTTTCGCGTGTGTCGAGCCCTTTCAAAGTTACGTCCTCGGGCGAATAGCCCAGCCCCGAAAAGGTCGTATAATAGCCCGCCTTCGCCGTCACTTCGTCATACTCCCCGGGGAGGAACATGAACGCGTGGCGTTGCAGGCTGAATTCCTCCCAGATAAGCCGCTTATATATCCTGTCTATGTCCGACTGTATTTCTTCCTGACTTGCGTCCGCGGTATAGATATGCACGTTGTCGCCGAACATCGCGAGATAGCAGTAGGGCTGCGTCTGCTCCCCGCCGTCGACGCTTCTGATCATGTAGTATGCCGAATAGTCCGCCGTCGAATAGCTGCCGTCGCGCGTCTGGCAGACAGAAGTATAATGCCCGTCGGCTTCGTCGGCTTTAAGCACTTCGCACAGCCCGCCGCCCGACCATTCGAGCGTCAGCTGACCGTCGGAAAAACTGCCCGTCAGCCCCTCTAAACGCCCGTCGCCGCAGGCGGCAAAGCCCGCGACCGCGAAAGCCGCTGCCGCCGCGCAGAGTATGATGCCAATAAATTTTTTCATTTTTTGTACCCTCAACGAGAATACGGTCGCGACGAACCGCCGCGACCGTATTATACATCACTTTATTCGATTTGTAAAGTGCCGTAAAACGCGGACACTATTACTCTGCTGCCTTAACGTAGACGGAAACTACGTGGCCGCCCCAGGTGGTAAACTCGCCGAGGCTGAATTCTATCTTGTCGCCGTCGGTTTCGGTGAATGTAATCTTCGTCTCAGCGTCGATATTCGTGCTTTCGAGGTTAGTCCCGGTATTGCCCTCAAAGCTGAAATGCACAAAGAGAACTTCACCTATCGTGTTGTTTCTTGCGGAGAGGTCGAGATAAATCTTCCATGCGCCGTCAGCCGCCTCGACGAATATAGTTGCGGGAGTATCGGGGTTGTCCGATTGATATACGAGCGTCGTACCCGTCCAGTCGCCACTTATCGAACCCGAAGAGCTGTCGCCGTTGTTGAGAAGTTCGGCAAAGAGATTGCCCGTCAGCGCTTCGATTATCGTATCGTTATAAGCCGCGCCGTAAGTACCTTCGATTACGAGGCAGGGCTTGTCGTTCTTGGTAGCGAGGGTTACGCCCGTCATCTGCATCGACTCGTTGACGCCGCGGATGACTATGCCGTTCCACTTGCCCTTACCTACATAGTAAACAGCCGTGCCGTCTGCATTGGAAACGCGGAGAGCGCCGTTATTTTCTATGAGGCCGAAGTTCATTATTTCGAGGTCGGTGTTCTGGCAGCCTGCGTTGAGAAGGTTGCCGTCGCCGTCCTTGTAGAGTACGTTGCTGCTGTCAGCTTCGGACTCGACAATTCTGAAATGAGCATAACCGTCGGTGTTGAGGTTGTAATTCTTGAAGTTGAACTCGATGGTGTAAGAGCCGTCTGCATTGACAACGGCATACTTGACGTCGTCGCCGTCCTTGCTGATTGCCGTGAAGTCGATGACTACCGTCTTGCCTGCCCACTTGGTGTCGACCACGCCGTTGATGGTGAGAACTGCGTTGCCGTCCTTGTCGGTGGAAGCGACCATCGTGTATTCGTTCTTGAAGTAGTTAGAGTAGAGCGCTTTGAGCAGCCCGTTGTAGGTTGCGAAGCTGTAAGAATAATCGCCGTTTACTATGATCTGATCGAGATCTACGAAATCTTCGGGATAGTCGGAGAGCAGTATTTCCTGAACTTCCTTGTTCTCGCCTTCCTCTGCGACGAACTTGATGTCCATCCACTTGCCGACATAGTTCTTTTCGACGAGCTTTCTCATATCGAACTTGAGCTCGAATTCGTCGCCTCTCTGGGTGTTCTCGTCGCCGACGGAATCGCCGACAAGTTCAACCTTGTCGTTGCCCTCATAGAGATAGAGGTAAGCCGTCTTTGCAGCCTTGAAAGTACCTTCGATGATGAGGTAAGGCACAACTTCGTCCCCCTCGGTCACATTTTCGTATTTGATGCCTTCAAGCGCGAGAAGAACTGCCTTATATGCTGCGGTATACTTGTTGCTTGCAGCGTTGTCAACGGCTATTTCGGTTGCACCGCCCGTCCAGGAGGTGAATACATAGTCGCCGTCCTCGCCCCTCGACCACTGATCTTCGGTGGGAAGAAGCACGCTGGTTGCAAGCTCTGCGTAGGTGAAGGTAATTACGCCGTTTGCGTCTACGTTGAGGTTATGAAGGTCGGCGTTTTCCCTGAGAGTTGCGATATATCCCTCGGAGACAGTGCCGCCTGCGGGATCTATTTCGATCTTGACTTCTACCGACGAGGTAAGAGCGACGGTATCAGATTCAACGCCCTTGAACTTTACCTTGAAGCCCGTATCGCCGAGCGAGAACGTCGAGCCGTTTTCATATACGATGGTATAGTTGATTTCGTTTGCCGTTCTGCCCGTGCCGTACTCGACCTCGACAACCATCCCCGTCGTATCAAGCGTTTCGCCTGCAATATAGACAAGCTTGGAGGGCTTGTTCGTAACGGATACGGAGCTGACGACTTCTTCGGTCTCGACAGAGATCTTGGTATCCGCCTTGACGGCAACCGTGTATTTGCCTTCCTTTGCCGTAACAGCCCTGTCGTTTACGCGGACAGCGGAAACTTCCCAGCCCGTCTCTGTCTCTACCGTAATGACGAGGGAGTCTCCTTCCTTTACTTCCGTGGGAAGTTCGGTATAGCCTTCAACCTTGACGGTTGCGCCATCTTCGACATCCCAGGTTACTGCATACTTAGTGCCGCCGCAAGCGCTGAGCGTGAACACGCCGATGACGAGCGCGAGGGCAAACATAAGTATGGTAATCCATGCTTTACGTTTTGTCATAAAATTCTCCTTCCTTAAATTTTGTATGCGGCATTGCCGCCGTTCAAACAGATTTTACAATACAAAAAATATTTTTTCAATATACATTTTTTTAAAACAGTATAATTTTAAACGCTGCAAAAAACCTGAATGGTTAATTGACACCAAAAAGGGATACTGCGCCGCAGCTCTTTGTTGCCGCGACGCAGTTCAGGATAGAAAAATATGATGAATAAGGAGATTATAAAGTATGCGCGGGAAAATAATTGATAAATATTGCAATATATACACAGACATCTTGCATTGTCAGAAGTATACCATAACTGTGCGGAGTATGCAATAGACTGTTTGCACTAATGTTCTAAAATAATACGACGCAAAAAATGAGTTTCTTGCAATGTCGGCAGAAAGAAATTATCATAAAGACAGACACAGACGCATAACGGAGAATAATCATGGTTAAAAACAGAAAGAAACCTATCGCAGGCATAGCGCTCGGACTGTGCATGATCGCCTTCGCGGCGGCGGGGCTTGCGGGCTGCGGCGGTTCAAAAACGTGGGACGTATCGGCAGACTCCTCCTCGTCGGTAAAGGCAACGCTTGAAAAGTCCGACGGCGGCTATCAGCTCACCATTCGCGGAAACGGCAGCATGGCGGACTTCTCGTCGGCTTCCGACGCGCCGTGGAGCAAGCACGCGGGCGAAATAAACGCCGTCACGGTATCATACGGCGTCGAAGGCATAGGCTCTAACGCATTCGCAGGCATTACTTACGTCGAATATATAGTGTTCCCCTCCAGCGTTACGCATATCGGCCAAAACGTCACCGACGAAGAAGTAAAAATTTTCGCCTTCGACGAGCAGTTGGAATACGACGGAACTTACGACAACATATATACCTATACCGAAAAGACTATAGAGACCAACGACCGCTTCTGGCAGTCGGACAAGAGCAAGGGCGACATTGTTGCCGACGGAGAAGATCTGACGGGCGACGACGGCAAATACTGGCACTACGTCGAAGATACCCCCGCCGTCTACGAGAAGATTAAGGTGCTGTTCATAGGAAACAGCTTCACCTACCGCAACGGCAGGGTGGAATTCAGCAGCGGCGTGCCCGGCATATTCGACAATATTGCCGAGGACCTCGGCTATGCCGTCGAGACATACTCGATAACCGGCCCCGGCTGGTACCTCGAAAACCACGCCAAGGCGACAGACACCTGCGGCAGACAGGTGGACAAACTGCTCAACGCCTGCGACGACTTCGACTATATAGTGTTGCAGGACCAGAGCACGGTCGCATTCGAGAACTATGAGAGGTTTTCGGGCGGAATTGCCGCGCTCAAAGAGAAAATCGAGGCAACCCAGACCGACGCGAAGATATACCTCTACGAGACGTGGGGCTCTCCCTTCTCGGCAAACGAGCGCAATATAACCGTGCCCGAAATGGAAAAACTGCTTTTCGACGCGTACAACAGAGCGGCGGACGAGTTCGGGCTGTCGGTATCGTATATCGGCGCGGCGTTCACGGACATATATCTCCACGAGCCGTCAATTTACCTCTATGACACCGACAACCGCCATCAGGGCTATACGGGCGCATACCTCAGCGCCTGCGTCCACGCGGCAAGCATGCTCGGCGCGGACGTGCGGAAGACGACTTTCGTCGGCGAAGCGCAGTATAATGCGCCCGAACTCGACGAGGCGACGCTCACCGCGCTCAGAACGGCCGCATACAACGCGGTATTTGCCGAACTGACGGACGACCGCTTCGAGGCGGACGACGCCCCTTCCTCGGGCGAACAGGACGACGAACAGAAGGAAATACTAAAAATAGCCTGCTGGGGCAGATTTATGAAAGAGGCAAAGTTTGAAGAACTTGTCGAAGATTTCAAGCTCTACTGCGCGCAGGAGGGCATAACCTATAAGGAAATTGTCGCAACCTATTACGACGGCGCGACGACAAGCCAGCCCTATTATTACATAGCCAACTTCACGGCAAAGGTCTATGCCGACGGCAACCCCGACATAGTGCTGCCCTGCGCCGACAACTTCAACGCCAACCAGGCGACAATAGCCGCCGTTGACATGGTGCCCGTCGACGTATACGGTCAGACCGACCGCCGCGTCGCCGCCATAAACGACGACGCACTCACCCTCGCGTTCATGGACTATGTCCAGACCGCCTCCGCCGCGGAGATAATGGCACGCGCCGACTGAAAAGCGCGTTAAACGCGGCATATCCGCGGGGCAATGACATTCACCCTTCGCAAAAAAAACCAATCAGCATATTCTTTCCCATTCATAAAACCCCATTAAAAGGAGCGGGCGGCTGCAAAAGCAGCCGCCCGTTCTCATCATTTGAGTTGTAAACGCCGTTATCCGCGGCATATTGCGGGGGCAATGCCCGCCCGCAACATTTTCGACCTTGCCGAACGAACGCAAGGGCGGCGGAACAATATCATTTCTTATGACAATGAATAATGTGAATGAGCGAATCGGCGAGGCGCTCCTTCGCCATTTTAAGACATTCGTAAGTGCCGCTGAACGCGGAGGGATCGTCGTCGCTCATCACCCCGTTGTCGGCGTCGTACAGCGCGATTACGGCGTTACAGCCCGCAAGGTTGTAATCGGTCGCCGAATAGCGCGTATCGTCGTGCTCGGTAAAGCTCTTGCAGACGACGGTCTGCGCGAGCAGGTGTCTGAGGCGGTATTCGTCCTCATCCGTATATTTACGGTGATGCCTTACGGCGTCCTCCCTCACGCTCTTTACGAAATCTTCATACTTCTGCGGGAGCGCCGCCTTGACGGACAGCCCGAGTTCGAGCGCGCTCTCGATGATGAGCTGGTCGGCGCCGTAGGCAAAGCCCGTCCTGACCACTACCCTGTAATATTCGTTGTAGCCGAGCAGCACTTTCTTTATCTGCTCTTTGAGCGTCCCTTCGTTGTCCTTATAGTATCTGTGCCCGAAGCCGGCGATGAGCAGGTCGGGTTTTCTGCCCGAACGGTAGCTATAAATGCGCGTATTATTGCCGAACTTTCTGAGAAGCGGAATGATATTCTCTATCATCACCGCGTCCTTATCCCTGTCCTCGTCGTCAAGTTCTTCGTACGGCACGAGGCATCTGTGCACCTTGCGGCTGTTGCGCTCTGCATTCGTCTTATAGTCGTTGCCGTAGCGCCAGCCCATTTCCAGCTTTTCCTTAACCCAGCGGACGTGCTCCTCCCTGCAGAGGAAGCCGAAGTTGTCAGAGCCCTCGACGCCGTAGTTGTTATCCCTGAGATTATTGACGACGGGATAGTCGAGGTCCTTGCCGCTGTAAAAGCAGTTGACGAGTTCGAGCTTTTCTGCGTAGGACTTCGCCTGATTTATGTTGCTCATCTTGAATTCGAGCGAGAGGTCGCCGAACTCGTTTATGAGGTCATATTTCGACCTGCTGCGGCACAGGCGGTTATAGCCCGCATTTATCGCCACGGCGAAGTCGCAGAGATTTATGAAGCAGTTATCCGACGCGAACAGCCTCGTGCGGCGCTTCTTGTTCCTCTGCACGGCGCGCGCCTCTATGTTTATGTCGAAATCTATATATTTTCTGATATTTCCGACGAATATTCCGCGCTGTATCTCGTCGAAACTGCCGTTCAACCTGACTATGTCGTCCGCGCCCGTAATCATGGGGCTGTCAAAATAGTATTCCGCCTCTATCCCGCCGTCGTCCATGGAAAAGGCGACGTTCCACGCCACGGGATCGCGCTTGCTGACCTTGCCGTAGGCGAGCCTGTCCCAATTCTGCAACTCGTCGCAGAGCATGAGAAGGCAGGCGAGCGGGTGCTCCGAAACCGCCACGGGGTGAGCGTCCTCCCCTCGGTATTCAAATTTATTGAGGCTGTTATGCAGAAGTATGGCGGTAATCACGTCGAGGTGCTCGCCGTCGAGCACGAATTGCGGCATCGCGAACAGCTGTCTGAGGAGTATGACGCTGCTGAAATAGCCGTGGTCCATGAACTTCGGCTGGCTTATTACGCGCTTATAGAGCATATCCCTCAGCACCTTTTCGTCATAGCCCAAGCGGAGCGACACCCCGTAGGCGAGCAGCTCGTTGATGTCCGCAAAGCGCCTGTCCGTGCCGAGTTGCGCGGCAATCGCCTCCGCCCTGTCGCCGTCTATCGCAATGAATGGCATAATATTTCCGAACGACACGAAGGGGTTATTTTCCGCCTCCCCCCACAGCTCGCGGGTGTAGGTCTTGATCTGCTCGTGCGCGAGCTGGAAGGGATAACCTATGTCGTGGAACAGCGAGGTTATGCCCCAGAGTTTAAGGAATTTAACCGCCGAAGCCGCGTCGTCGTCCAGCCCGTAAAAGGCGAGGAAGTTGCTGCGGTATCTGCCGACGCAGGCATATATCGCCAGCCCTATCGCAAAGACGTAGGCAGAGTGCGAATAGTGGTCTCTGTGCTTGGCGAGCAGTTCGCCGCTGTGGTATTCGTGGTCGGAGAGCGTCTCCAACAGTTTGCGGGTATTATCATACCCCTTGCCGAACAGACTGAATATCTCGCTGAAACAGTAGTAGACGCAGAACGCGTCCTCCTTGCTGCCGCTCGAAAGAAAGTCTTTCAGGCTCTTTTTAAAGCTCGGGAGGTCGCCCGCGGGGAAACCCTCGGGCAATTCCGCGCCGTCAAAGGCGTCAAAAAATTCAGCCGCAAGTATTGACAGATCTTTCATATTCTCCCCTTAAAGTATTATTCCCCGCTCCGCCTGACGAGCACATAGCCGTTTTCAGCCATGCGGTCATACGCCTCGGAAAGGAACATAAAGTCGTATTGGTATGTCTCTACGTCGTCGATAGTAGTTTTTATATAGCCGTTATCCTGCCAGATTTTAAGTATGTGGCGGTGATATTTATCCAGCCCGTAGAAGTCGGTTATGCAGCAGTGCCGCCGCGCTCCGACGTTCTTGCTGACCACTTTGAACTTCTCCTTGCCGTTTTCGACATATTTTTCCGCGACTATCTCGTCGAACGGCATAGGCCTGAACCCCTTTAACACGTACTGCGCCACCCAGCGCGAATGTTCGGAAAAGCCGAGCATATTCCAGACGCTGAGCGAGAAATAGTCCTCGTACTTCCTCTCGGTCGGGAAGCCGCCGAAAGAGGCAAACAGTTCGTCTTTACTCACCCTCTCCCGCCCGTCTGCGGCGGCTGCCCTGACAAAGTCCATGCCGAGCAGGTTGATCTTGAAGAATACGCTTATGCTGTGGTATATGTTGGAATACATCTCTATGGCAGGGCGGGCGTTATAGGCGATTATTTCGCTGCGCGAGCTGTCGTTGTATATGGCATTGAGCCGCCGCGAAACGCCGTCGAGCGCCTCGTTGACGATTACCTCTTTGGAGAGTATTTCGTTGTCGTTGCCGAACATATATACGCCGTTCTTTTCGGCGGAGGCGAACTTATTTTCCCTCGTCCGCGCGAAGATCATGACGTTATCCGTCTTCTTCCTAAGGTCAAAAAGCCGCTCGGCGTAGGACACGTTTTCAAAGTCGCTGCCGACGGAGACTATGACGTAGCTGAACGCATTTTCGTCGCGCACTAATTTTTTGAGTTTGTCGATGAACGACGGGGTGTGAATATTGACGCATTCGGTCTCGACCACCCGACAGAGAGGTTCGGGCGGGGGCAGGTCGGGCGAGGATATTTCGCTGCAATCGAAGTCGATATTCATGAGCAGGTCGGTGTGCAGTCTGCCCTCGTCAGAGTCGTAGACATAATAGTCGACGGGGTGATTAACGAATTTGCCGTCGCCCAGCCCGACAAACTGGTTCTGCATTATCATCATGCTCATCAGCTTATAGTTGACCTTGCCGAAGCCGAGGAAGATGACGTTTATCTTCTTTTCGGGCAATATCGTGCGGTATTTGCCGTAGAAGCTCTCGGGGAGGAAGCGGCTTATCGGATAGTCTATTATGAACTTGCGCGCGCCGAGTTCGTAGCGGCTGAACGACTTTATGCAGATATTTTCGCACTTGTTCGCGTCGATGAACCGCCTGTTGATGACGTCCATTTCGGTGAGCGTCGCCTGAATGTGCAGCGTGAAGCCGACGTCTTTCAAATCCCTGAATTCGGCAATGAAGTCGGAGATGAGGTCGGAATAGACAAACCTGTTGTCCCTGAACGCGATGAAGTGGTACATTCTGCCCTTTACGAGGCGGCGGGAGAGCCACGCCGACAGCCCGCGGTTGGGGCGGGGCGAAAACCACGTGCGTATCAGCCCGATATGCCCCGACATTATCTGCCTTGCCCTGTCGCCCGAGGTAAGCGCAACGACGACCGCGCCGTTGCGGCGGGCATAGCTAAGCGCGTCCTCGCTGTCGCCGAGCACGAATTCCGCATTGCCCTTTATTGCCTTTTTAACGCGAAAAACATTCATTATAGACGCTCCGAAAAGAGAAATTAACGAGGCGACGAGCGTCGCACCCGCAAACAGAAAGCCTATCGTCATCGCCGCGAGATATACGCCGTTATCGAGCGCGAGGTCCTTGACGAAGCCCAGTTCTATGTCGAACACGAAGGTCTGCAGGGCGGCGGACGCGAATTTGAGAAAGACGGTTACGTACATCTCCTCGCCCGTATAGCTGTAACCTATCACGTACAGCGCATACACTAAGATAAATACGGGTATGGCGTACCAGAACGCCCTTTTGGAGATTACCTCCCCTCGGCGCACGCCCTGAATTATGACATACGCCAACAATATCGCCTCCGCAATCAGCGCGGCTATCGACAACCAAGTATACATCGCTCAACTTCCCGCAGGTTTCTTTTTGCCGTCGCCCGTAGGGCGAACGCCGTATTCCCCTTAATTTTAACACATTATGCGCGATTATTCAATAGCCGAAGGGCAATTTTCTTTGCGCAACTTCAAAAAAAGGCAATTGCCCCGCATATATGCCGCAGTTAACGTCGATATTAAAACGGGCTGAACGCAATTGCCCCGCATATATGCGCCTGCGAAATATTATATGACGGAAAAATTGAGATAATTCGCCCGCATATATGCCCCGATTAAGCGCAGAGAAGCGCGGGCGCGTCCCGCAAAGAGGACGCGCCCGCGCTTCTCTATATTGAATTTTCTCCCCTTAACCCCGTTATCAGCGACATATTGCGGGGGCAATGCCCCGTCAGTTCCTTATAAATTCCGCAACGGCGTCTCCGTCGGCGAGCCCCTTTGCGTACAGTCTGTCGAGGTTAGCCTTGTCCTTGCCGAGTATGCTCACCCCGCAGATATCGTCGGGCGCAACTATCATCAGCCTGCCCTCGCTCTCGTACTCTATGGCGAGCTCCAACGAGGAATTGAACTTGTCTATTCTCTTTCTCAGCCCCGCCGCCGCGAGCGGATACTTCTTCTCTATTCTGTCGGCGGCTTTGAGCTCTACGACCGAGCGGCGCAGAAAGTCGCGCGGCTTGGTGAGGACGAGCACTACCTTATCGCACCCCTCGGCAAACGCCCTCTCGACGGGTACGGGATCGGACAGCGCGCCGTCGAAATAGGGCACTCCGTCGATGACGAAGGGCTGATTGACGACGGGCAGCGAGCACGACGCTTTTAGTATGCCGTAGTTATCCTGCGACATATCGTCCTTGGTGAAATATTTGGGTTCGCCCGTCTCGGCATTGGTGGCAATTACCGTAAATTCAGCGGGATTGGACACGAGCGCGGCATAGTCGAGCGGGTATTCGCCGTCCGAATTGCAGAGATAGTCGCACACATAGTCGAGATTGATGAAGTTGCGGTTTCTAAGAAAGTTGCGGAAGCTCATATAGTCCTTGCGCATGGCGTATTGGGTATAAAAGACATAGTTGCGCCCCTTCTGCCCCGCGAGGAAGGACGACAGGTTTGCGCTGCCCGCCGAAATGCCTATGCACAGGTCGAATTTAGTGTCGTTTTCGAGACATCTGTCAAACACGCCTGCGGCGTAAATTCCGCGCATGCCGCCGCCCACGTCTATTATCGCAGTTTTTTTCCGATCTTTTTTCTTTGTCATAGTCTGATTATACCACATTCCCGCCCGTCGGTCAAACGGCTGTGCGGTAAAAATGCCCTTACCTTTCCCGCGCTTACGCCCGGATTATTCCCGTCCGCGCCTTTAAATTTCCCGCGCCCTGAATTTTCCCGTCCGCAAGCTTTCCGCCCGCGCATTTGTGCGGCGGCTTAATACAGTTCCTTTATTATGCGCACGCACTTGTCTATGCCGAGCGTGCCGCTGTTGAGCGTTACGTCATAGTTTTCGGCACGTCCCCACTTCATATCGGTATAGAAACGGTGATATGCGGCGCGCCGTCTGTCCTTGTCCTTTATGCGCTGTTCGGGCGATTCGTCCTTTTCGCCGTAGACCTTGACTATTCTGTCGGCGCGGTAGGCGAGGTCGGCGTGGATGAACACTTTGAGACAGTCGGCTTTGCCGCGCAGGACATAGTCCGCGCATCTGCCGACTATCACGCAGGGGCCCTCCTCGGCAAGCTTTACGATTATTTTGCACTGCACCTGCCAGAGGTAATCGCCGTTATTCGGCCCGAACGCCCTGCCCGAAAGGAGCGACAAAAATCCGCCCGAAGAATTTTCGCCCGTCTTTTCGACGTAGTCGGGCGCAAACCCGCTCTTTTCGGCAATTTCGGCGATTATCTGACTGTCGTAGCAGGGAATACCCAGCTCCTTTGCTACTTCCTTTCCTATCGTCCTGCCGCCGCTTCCGAATTCGCGGCTGATGGTTATAATTCTGTTATTCATTGCGGCATATCCCCCGTCGAATTTGATTTTTCTGCCTGCCCGACCGCCTCGGCGTGCAGCCTTTTTAGCTTTCTTATCTCATATATTATGAACGCCAGCCCGTCGGCAATGGGGCCAGACCACAGCACGCCGTCGACGCCGATGAATATGGGCAGCACTATCGCCGCAGGAATGAGAAAGACTATCTGCCTTGCGAGCGTGACGACCGCGCTCTTTACAGGTCTGCCTATCGCCTGCAAGAATATCGCCGCAACCGTCTGAAAGCCGTTCAGCGGGCAGAGCATCAGGAATATGCGGAAGCTCTTTACGGCAAATTCGTTATACAGCCCCTCCTCGCTGCCGAACAGCGACACCACCGCCATTGGCGCGAACCGGAATATGAAGAAGCAGATTATCGCCACCGCTTCCGCCGCGGCTATGGCTATTTCAAACGCCCGCCTGACGCGCGCGAAATTCCTGCTGCCGTAGTTATAGCCGATGATCGGCTGTGCGCCGACGGCAATGCCGACGAGCACGGAGAGCATTATCTGGTTAACCTTCATGACTATTCCCATAGCCGTCATTGGTATGTCCGAACCGTATACCGACATCTCGCCGTAGGACGTGAGCAGGTTGTTGAAAAGCACCATGACGACGGTTATGGCGATCTGCGTTATGAAACTGCTTATGCTGAGGCTTAATACCTTGCCGCAGGTGCGCGCCGCGGGGCGGAGCAGCCTGAAAGCAAAGCGGAAATTCTTAAAGCGCGGTATGTACGCGACGGAGATTATGAAGGAGGCGATCTGCCCCATAATTGTGGCGATTGCCGCGCCCTTTACGCCCATATCGCAGGCGAAGATGAATATGGGATCGAACACGGTATTTATTATCGCGCCGACGAGCATGGACAACATTGCAAACCCCGAACTTCCGTCAGCGCGTATGAGCGCGTTGAGCGCCGTAGAAATCATCGTGAACGGCAGACCTATGCCGATTATGTAGCCGTACTGTATGGCGTATTCCCTCAGCTGCGGATCGGTCGTCGGCGTTGCGCCGATCAGCGTCAGTATGGGCTTTAAGAATATGAGGAATATCGCCGTGAGCAGTATGCCCGCAACCGTCACCATGAAGACGCAGTTGCCCGCCCCCTTCATTATGCTGTCCCTGTCGCCCTCGCCCATTTTAAGGCTCATGAACGCCGCGCCGCCGTCGCCAATGAGCACGGCGAACGCAAGCGCTATTATGGTTATGGGAAAGACGACGTTGGTCGCGCCGTTGCCCAGATACCCCACTCCCCAGCCGATGAATATCTGGTCGACGATGTTGTAGAGCGAATTGACGACCAGCGCGATGACGCACGGTATGGCAAACTTTATGATGAGCTTGCCCACCGGCTGGGTGGCGAAGGGGCTTTTGCCTTCTTCTTTTATCTGTTCCATGCAGTTATATCTCCTTATATTTAGGTAACTTGTTACTTATTTTGCCGAAAATTAAGACAGCGCGATGCCGCAGGGCAGAGCGTCTGTCTGTAATGGCATTTATTTATGAGCTAAACGAGTTCACTCAAAATCTATATTGCCGAGTATTTTGGCTATAATGCCGTCGAGCGCGGCGCGTTCGTCCTCCGTGAGGTTGCCGCACAGTTCGGCATAGGCTTCATCATCCTGACGGAGTATGAGCTCGTGAATGTTCTTCGACTTCTCGGTCGTCGAGATGAGCTTGCACCGCTTGTCCCTTACGCCCTCCTCGCAGCGGAGATAGCCCTTGGCTTCGAGCTTGCGCACTATCTTAGTCATCGCGGGGTGGGTGACGCGCTCGATTTTTTCAAGATCGTTCTGGTGAATTTCCTCCACGCCCCGTTCTTCGAGGCGGCTGACAGAGCCCAGCACCCGAAGCTGCACCGAGGTGAGCCCCATCTTTTCGGCTTTCTCGTCCAGAAGCTTGCGGAAAGCGCGGTTTATTATGGCTATCTTTAAGCCGAACGGCATTTTTACCGACATTGTCGACCTCCGAATTATGTAACCTGTTACGCAATATACCACCTGCGGCGGCATTTGTCAACTCTTTTCGGGCAAATTTTTTCCGACGCAGACGAAAGTCGCCGCACATTCCCGAAATTTCACCGTCCTGAATATTCCCGCGCCCGGATTATTTCAGCCACCCGCGCTCTTAACTTTCCCGCGCCCTGAATATTCCAGCCGCCCGCCGCGCCGCGAGCTTTGCCAACACACAAAAATATCAGTCCTTGCCGTAGAGCTCCTTATATTTTTTATATGCGAAGTAGTAATAGTTGCGCATGAAAATGCCCAGCTTTTTGGGCGAGAGAATGACCGCGCTGTCGCCGAACCGCTCGAAATAGTACAGAAGCTGATTTGCCGAGCAGTTAAAGGTGTAGATATCCCCCTCGACGGCAATCGGCGTCGGGCGGTAGAGATAGATCTTTTTAAAAAGTTCCCTGCCCTTTTCGGTCAGCCGCACCCTTATCGGCTCTCGGTCGGAACTGTACATGGGATATTGCGGCGCGCACTCCTCCTGCCGCTTAAAGAGTTCGGCGTTGGTCTGCGGAATGTCGCTCTTTTCGGCGAGCAGGGAGACGGTCTTAACCGTGGCGAGCCGCGCCGTGACGTTCTGCCTGCCGTTATAAAAGAGCACATAGTTGAAAAGTTCGTCCTTGGACGCGCTGACCGAATAGACCGACGCACCCTTCACGGTATTGCCGCCCGCAAAGGACAGGCAGACCTTGACGCCCTTCTTTATGGCTTTCAAAAACAGCGCGAAGTTTTCCGCAAAGACTATCCTCTCCCGCTCCGTCCTGACCTTGCGGGAATACGCCGTAAACAGCCTGCGGTAAAATGAGGAGAGCGACTCGTCCGCGGGCAGGGTGCTCTCAATGTATACGACCGCCCTTTCCGAAACGCGCGTCGGCTTGAACGAGAATATCCTGCTCTCCCCGCCCTCGTCCTCGGTCTGCCGCCTGACGAATATTTTGAGGGTATTTAAAAACACGCTCTCGCGGCAGCGTTCGGGCACGACCTCGACGGCCTTTCTCAGCTCGTCGCTCAGCTTCTCCTCCGCGCCCGCGAACTCCTCGAAAAAGTTGGCGACGACGAGGTTGATAAATGCGTTCATATTGGGCGTTCCGTCCGCCTTCAACACCTTGAAATCTTCACAGTCCTTCTTCAATAGCTCGTATACGGCTTTGGGCGCGCTCACCTTTATCTTTTCATCCATATTGTCACCTCCGCACATATATTGTACCCTTTAAGGGGGCATAAATCAAGTACTTTTTTGCATACGTCCTACTTAAAAAGGGGGCAAAAAATTCTTCAATACTGCGGTATTACAAATACACGCGAATGGTATAAAATGTAAGTATGAATAAATTTTGCGGAGGTGAAAAACAATGAAATACACATTCGACGACATTGCAGGCTATGAACAGGAAAAGGCGGAACTTAAAAAACTGTGCGAGATAATCGCCAACCGTAAGGCCTACGAAAAGATGGGTGCAAGCCTTCCCAAGGGCATAATATTCTACGGCGACACGGGCACGGGCAAGACGCTGTTCGCAAAGGTGCTCGCTTCGGTCTGCGACCTCAAAATTCTCAGCATAGACCTCGGCGGACTGAGCGACGAGCGGGCGATTGCGCGGCGCATAAGGAAGGTATTTGCCGAGGCGGAAAAGTCGGCAAAGCCCGCAATGATATTCTTCGACGAGCTCGACAAAGTGCTGCCAAACGAGCGCGAAGAATACGTTACCGACCGCGCCAAGTCGATACTCGCGCAGCTTCTGACGCTCATAGACGGCATGGAGAGCGGCAATAACTTCATATTCGTCGCTACCTGCAACGGCTATAACAGCCTGCCGCAGACGCTCGTGCGGCCGGGGAGAATTGACAAGAAAATACACATTGCCGAGCCCGACTACCCCTCGCGCGTAGCCATACTTGAAATGTACGCACGCAGGACGAGCTGCAGCTTTGAAATGAGTATGGAGGAGCTTGCCAGGCTCTGTCCCGACTTCTCCTGCGCCGCGCTCGAAACGCTCATAAACGAGTGTATTCTGCAATCGGACGCGGACGGCTTCATATCCGAGAAGCTGATAAAGGAGCGCATACTCGAAAGCCGCTCGCAGGACATTCCCCGCCCCTCGTCCTCTCAGGCGGACTACATACAGGCCTGTCGGAATATCGGCAGTTTCGTCGTCGCAAAGAACTTCAACGACGGCGAATATCTGCTGCGGCTGGGCGACAATACGGTGTGCAACCTGTATTTCAACGGCGTCATCAGCGACTTTGACGACGACTTCGACGACGAGGACGGCATCGATTTCGGCGAGGAATTTACCGCCGACGAGGGCGGCGCGGCGATAGGCTTCCGCGACAGCGACGAGGACGACGGGTTTGACGACGACGAGGACGACCAGCCCTATATGTACTATACCAAGACCGAGTATTTGCAGGCGCTCTGCGCCCTCATGGGCGGATATGCCGCCGAGGAAGTCGTGCTCAATAAGATCTACGACAACGTACAGTTTCCCCTTACCACCGCTGACATGGTGCTTATGGGCATTTCGCACGCGGGGCTGCTGGGTTTGAATCTCAGGTACAACGACGCGCGCCACGACGAACTCCGCTATTCCGACGAGCGCATACAGAGGATAAACGACGAGTTCGACAGAATACTTGACGACTGCCTCAAAAAGGCAAGGCTTATCGTCGAGGCAAACGCCGCACTTATAAGAAAACTTATACCCGTGCTCGTCGATAAACGCAGCATATTCAGGGGGGAATGTGAAAAAATCATCTCCGAACTCGGCGGAATTACCAAGCTTTCGCTCGGCGAAGCCGCCCCTAACTGACATTTTCAGACATTTTATCGTTCAGTCGGTATTTTCCCGCATTTTTCGGTCGGGAGAGCACGATTAAAATTAAGTAAAATTATAATTCGTCGGCACATATATGCCGACGAATTGCTTTTTTCAGTACATCTCTTTCGTGCTGTGTTACACAATTGCACCCCGCCCGCTTTCGCCCTTTACGTATTGACCGCCGCTAAATAATACGGCTTTACGCGCCGATTGTTTAAATTCAGTCGTCCAGTCTGTCATATTCCTCGTCAAAGACGGGTTCAGCCCATTCGTCCGAAGTATCCTCTCCGACAAGCGAAAGCGCGATATGCGAAAACCAGCTGTTCTTTTTCGCGCCGTGCCAGTGTTTTGTTCCGGCGGGAATTTCCACCACGTCGCCGGCATTGAGCGACCTTGCGGGCTTGCCCCATTCCTGATACCAGCCGCTGCCCGCCACGCACAGCAATAACTGTCCTCCGCCCGATTTAGCCTTGTGTATGTGCCAGTTATTGCGACACCTCGGTTCAAAAGTTACGTTGGCGACAAATGGCTTTGCCCCTGCCGAAGTCAGTTGACTGAGATAAGCTTTCCCGACAAAGTATCTTGCATAAGCCGCATTTTCTTCGCCCTTGCCGAAAATATTGTCATTATCAAAGTCGTCATAATTCATATATTTCCCCTCCTTAAAATTCAAGAATATCCTTTGCCGAATTGAGCGCGTTGAAAAGGCGGGGAAAACCCATATACGGCATTGCGTGACAGAGTGCGCAGATGACCTCCTCCTTGGTGTTGCCGACCTTTATAGCGCCGAGTATATGCGATTTAACCTGCATTTCCGCCCCGCCGAGAGCGGCAAGCATGACGACGCTGAGAAGCTCCCGCGTCTTTTCGTCCAGCCCGCCGCGCGTGGCAAAATCGCCGAAGCACAGCCCCGTCAGCCAAGCGGGAATGCTCTTTGCAAATTCTTCGGGCAAAAAGCGGTAGCGGTCTTGAATTTCGTCGCCGTAAATCTTCGTCTGAATTTCCTTCCCCCTTTCATGTCGGTTGCCCTCGTCTACCGTCTGCGTGCTTTCAAGCGGCAGACTTATCCCCCGCGCCTCAAAAACGCTGTTCATGGAAGCGATTGCGTTGAGCGTCTTTGGAAAGCCTATAAAGGGTGCGCACTGATAGATCGCCTCGCGTATGCTTACGGGCGTAAGACCGACGTTGAGACACGCCCCGACGTGCGCTTCAAGCTGCGGCAGCGTCTGATTTACCGCAAGCACGGTTATGGTTATCAGCTCCCTCATGCGATTGTCGAGCGTGCCGACCTGACACACCTCGCCGAAGATAAAGCGCTGCAAAATGCGCATGAATTGCGCGTCCGTCCCCTCGTCTTCGGTCGGTTGCCCGCCGAAAAGTTCATAGAATTTCTGTCTTGTCAATTCAACCCTGTTCATTTCAGTTTCCTCCGTCCGATGCGGAAAAAGTTACCTCCGTCTGCCCCGTCGTGGCAAAAAATTCTTCCAACATATCGCGGTTTGCCCCCGCAATATGCCCTATCCTCGTATATTCCCAGCTGTTACTGTCATAAAAAATGACTATCTGATTTCCGCTGTAAAGCACGACGTCGCCGACCTCGGTAGTCATTCGCTCGTCGCGGCTTTCAAGAGAAAACCCCAATGCGCCGACCATCTCGAACCCGCCGTACCCGCGCATGGAAACGGTCAGATCGCCCTCCGCGAGTTTATCCGCCAGCGCCCGCGCCGAAAGGGTATCGGCAAGCTCAATTTCAAGAACCCTTGCTCCGCAAGTTATCTTTATCATATCAATCTCCCGTTCTTCATCGACGATGCCCGCACCGTCCTCCGACGGGCGCGCAGAGCCACTGCCGTTACCGCCCGCACAGCCGCCGAGCAACAGCGCTGCAAGCATTGCCGCAATTATGAACGCAAATTTTTTCACTTTTTTTCCAACCTCTTTACGACCTTTGCGGGAACGCCGACGGCAACGCAGTCCGCAGGAATATCCCTGTTAACCACCGCGCCCGCGCCTATTACGCTGTTATCGCCGATCGTCACCCCGGGCAATATGGTCGCGTGTGCGCCCACCCAGACATTTTTGCCGATGACAACCTTTTGAGGCAGCATACTCTGCCTGTCGGCCGCTTCGAGCGGATGATTGAGCGTTGCGATTACCACTTGTTGCCCGATAAGCGCGCCGTCGCCTATCTCAATGCCGCCCTGGTCCTGAAAACAACAGCCCGAATTTATAAACACGCCCTTGCCGAGTTTTATGTTCCTGCCGTAGTCCGCATAAAAGGGCGGAAACATTCCGAACGACGCGTCGACGTCCTTCCCCGTAAGTCGGCACATAAGCGCCCGTATCTGCCCCTGCGTGCGATAGCCCGAATTGAGTTCTGCCGTAATCTTTCTGGCACTTTCGGATATCTCGTGCATGAGCGCGTGTTCGGGCGAGCGCCCCGCAACCGCATTGCCCGCAAGCATATATTCGCTGAGTTCTTCCGCCATCATAACAGCCTCCTTTTCATCTGTATTATAATTTGCCGCGGCTTAATATGTCAAATACCTATATTGTATTGAAAGCTATGCTTGACAGGCATACATTACGACTATATAATGACTGTATGGAACTTAGAGAGCTTAAATATTTTTTAGCCGTAGCCGAGGCGGAGAGCATTTCGGGCGCGGCAAAATCGCTGTACATCACCCAGCCCAGCCTTTCGCGACAGATGCAGAGCCTTGAAAGGCAGACGGGCAAACAGCTGTTCATTCGGGGCAGCAAGAAGATAACGCTGACAGAGGCGGGGCAACTGCTGAAAAAGCGCGCCGAGGAGCTTATTGCGCTTTACGACAAGACCGTGGGCGAAATTACCTCCCCGACGGGCGGCATAAGCGGCGAAATACATATCGGTTGCGGCGAGAGCCGCGCCCTCGGCATAGTCGCCAAGGCGGCAAAAAGTCTTGTCGAAACCGCGCCGCGCATACGCTTCCACTTTTTCAGCGCAGATACCGCCGACGTTTCAGAGCGGCTTGAAAAGGGGCTTATCGACTTCGGCGTTCTCGTACTCCCCGCAGATGTCTCTAAATTCTCCTCAATAGAGCTGCCCGACAGAGACGTCTGGGGGGTTCTCATGAGAAGGGACAGCCCGCTCGCCTCGAAACGGGAAATTACGCCGCAAGATCTGTACGACGCGCCGCTCATCCGCTCGCGGCACACGCTGTCAAACAGCCTTATAGACGATTGGTTCGGCAAGGACGCGCCCGCGCTGAATATCGTCGCCACATATAACCTTCTATACAACGCCTCCCTACTCGTCAGGCAGGGCGTCGGGTATGCGATAGGGCTGGACAAAATAATAAATACTTCGGGTGACGACGAACTGACCTTCCGCCCTCTCCGCCCTAAACTTGAAACCTCGCTGGTATTTGCGTGGAAGAAAAGTCAGGTATTTTCGGCGGCGGCGCAGAAATTTCTGCTGGTTTTGAAATCGACCGTCGCCGAAGCAAACGCCGAGGGGCAGACGCCGCCTCAATTTTAATATATTTCCTCCCGCATTTTCGGTCATAAAAACTAAGTAAAATTATAATTCGTCGGCACATATATGCCGACGAATTGCTTTTCTGATATATTTTATGACTGCCCGTTCGGGCTGACTTTGCGGCTCTTTTCAAGCGTCCTTTAGGGCGCTGTTTCGCGCTTTTACGGCCGTCATTTTCAGTCGCTTTCGCGCCGCTCTGCCGCGCTCTGCGGCTTATTCATTGCCGACAGTGGGCAGGCTGGCAAAGCCCCTTTCGAGATCCTTATCGGTGGGGATATAGTCCTTCATCGTGCCCTCGTTGAACGACTTGTATGCCGCCATATCGAAATAGCCCGTGCCGGTAAGTCCGAACAGAATGACCTTCTTTTCGCCCGTCTCCCTGCACTTTATCGCCTCGTCCATGGCGACCTTTATGGCGTGGCTGGATTCGGGTGCGGGAAGTATGCCTTCGCAGCGTGCGAACTGCTCGGCAGCCCTGAATACGTCGCTCTGCTTGACCGCCCTGACCTTCATATATCCGTCGTGATAGAGCTTGGAGAGCACGGGGCTCATGCCGTGATAGCGCAGGCCTCCCGCGTGGTCGGGCGAGGGCATGAACTCGCACCCTAAGGTGTACATTTTGGCAAGCGGAGTTATCTTTGCGCTGTCGCAGAAGTCGTAGGCATACTTGCCGCGCGACATCGAGGGGCAACTTGCGGGTTCGACGCCGATAAATTCTATGTCGTTCTTGCCCTGCAATTTTTCCGCCATGTACGGCGCGATAAGTCCGCCGTAGTTAGAGCCGCCGCCCATACAGCCGATAATCATATCGGGCGTAACGCCGTATTTGTCGAGCGCGACCTTGCTTTCGAGACCTATAATCGACTGGTGCATGAGCACGTGGTCGAGCACCGAACCCAATACATAGCGGCAGTCGGGGGTTTTTATTGCCGTTTCGACCGCCTCGGCTATCGCACAGCCGAGCGAGCCGCCCGTGCCGGGGAATTCCTTTAAGATCTTTCTGCCCGCTTCGGTGGTGTCCGAGGGGGAAGCGATTATGTCCGCGCCGTAAGTGCGTATGACTTCCTTGCGGTAGGGCTTCTGCTCGTAAGAGGTCTTGACCATATAGACTTTGAGATTGAGCCCGTAAAACGCCGCCGCCATGGCGAGCGCCGTGCCCCACTGCCCCGCGCCCGTTTCGGTGGTTATGCTTTTGAGCCCCTGCTGTTTTGCGTAGTACGCCTGAGCCGCCGCCGAATTGAGCTTGTGCGAACCCGAGGTATTGTTGCCCTCGAACTTATAGTATATCTCGGCGGGCGTATCTAAAACCTTTTCGAGGAAGTACGCTCTTATTAGGGGCGACGGTCTGAAATTGGTATAGAAATTAGAAATGCCCTCGGGTATGTCGATATATTTATCAGTGCAGTTGAGTTCCTGCTCTACGCACTCCTTGCAGAATACGGCTTCAAGTTCTTCCGCCGTGCAGGGCTTGCCCGTGGCGGGGTTGAGGAAGGGATCGTGCTGCTCCTTCATAAAAGCCTTCAGGTTGAGCCATTTTTTGGGCATCTCCTCCTCGGTGAGATACATTTTGTAAGGGATTTTTCTTGCAGACATAATTATTACCTCCGTCAGTCTGTCAATGAATTTTTAATAGCTTAAACCTGAAGAAAAACAAAACACGGGTAAATCCGTTTGGGACGAATTTATCCGTGTTGCCACCCAATTTTACGGCCTTTTGAAGCCGCCTTCATTACAGGCATCTGACAATGCCCTCTTTCTGTAACGGGAAAGCCCCGTCGGACGCTACGCAGGCAAAAGCCCTTCACACCCGCTCTCAGTAACCCATTCACCTGCAACTGCCGCGACGCTTCCACCGTCCGCCGCTCTCTTGAAAGGCAACTATACGCAGATTACTTTTTACTTCAACGATTTAGTCTATTAAATTATCGCCATTATAACCGCAGAATTGCCCTTTGTCAACCCTCTTTTTTAAATTTTTTTGCGGATTTTATAAAAAATTTCTTCCGAAAGGGAGATTATTTGTCGTAAATAACTTATTTTCTGCTCAGCGCAGGCGTATCTGCCAGAGCATGGGCGCATAGCCGTCGATGGCGATATGCAGCCCCATTACGAGCGTATCGAGGACGATGAGCGAGCCGAGGACGATTGCAATTATCTTAGCCGCCCTGAAATTCGCCTTTCTTCTCAGCAGATTTAAAAGGGGCGCATAGGCAAACTTGAAAAGGAGGAACGCGCCCGTACCGTACCCGAGCGAGGGAATGAGCCCGGCATACTGCGTCACTTGCAGGGGAAGATTGCTGTAATTCCATAGCTGTACGCCGAACATTAGATCCCACGCGTTTCCGACGACAAATTCGCCGACGAACACCGCCCCGCAGATTATGAGGAAGATTATCACGTTCGACATAAACCTTGTCGCCGCTGTCTTTTTCTTAAAAATTTGCCTGCCGAATACCGTCAGGTCGTCCGCCTTGCCGAACACGAGCGCAAACGCGAAGGGTATTAGCGCGTAGGGCGATATGAACGGCAGGGTGTGGAAACGGCTGTCGATGACGCCGTCGCAGATCGCCTTGACGATGTTTTCGGCTATCCAGCCTATCATTGCCGTGCCTATTCCGAGTATGCCGAGATAGACCGCCTCCACGCCGAAAATTTTAAGGCGCTTCTTTTCGACCTTTTCCTGCCCGATTGCCGCAAGCCCGCTCGCTTCAACTGTTTCGTCGGTATTTACGCGACCGTCCATATTCCGCCTCCTTTTATCCTCTGTATCAGTTTATTCACGCCTGCTCGGCGGGGCTTACTTCGTCAGAATAGTTAACCCTCGCCGTCTCCTGCCAGGTAACCTCCTCGCCGCGGTATGCCGTGCAGGTTATATACATGGGTATGAACTCCATTATAAAGAGCGGGGCTATTGCGAGCGTGCGCACAACCCTGTACGCATTAAAGCCCTTCAAACCCTTCCTTGCGCAGAACATTGCCATTGCGCAGTAGACGAATACTATCGCATAGGTAAGCGCGACGGGCAGGACGACGAGCAGCCAGAGCGCCTCAACCGTACAGCCCAGCCCCATTACCGAACTGCACGTAGCCGTCACGGAGCCGATTATCACGGTCGTTATTGCCGCAGCCAGATAGACGGCGACGGCGTCCTTATAGTGCAGCAGGTCGAACTTTACGTCCGACGAGCAGTTGCCACCCTTTATCTTTCCGACCACGCGGGCGCGGTACTTCTCGTCGCACTGCGCATAGCCCTTAATCCACCTCAGCCGCCTTGCATAGCTGTCCTTGTGCCTTAAAACCTCCTCGGTATAGATGACCGCGTAGGGGTAATACATCATCGTGAAGTCGTGCAGGAAGCCGTCGAGTTTAAGCTCGTAATCTTCCGTAAGGCTTCTGTACGGCCAGCCGCCGAGCGTTTCTATGACGTCGCGGGTAACCATCATTCCCTGCCCGCACAGATTGAGCGGCACGCCCTTTTCGCTGCGGTAGATATTGCCGAGCTCGTCGAGTATGGGATATACGAGCGCCGAACAGTCGGTAACCCAGCTGTGGCACTTGCCGCCCGCGAGGAAGTTCTTAACCCGCTTATTCGTTACATATATCTGCTTGCCGTATTCGAGCGCGTTGTTGAGTTCGGTCACGTAGTCATCGGCAAGCACCGCGTCGGCGTCGACTATGACGAATGCCGCATACTGCCTGCGCTCCCCGTCGGACAGCGCCCTGAAATAGCCGTCGAGCGCCTCGCCCTTGCAGCTCTGTTCGGGCACGACGAACACCTTTGCGCCCACCGCCTCCGCCATCTTCACCGTCGGATCGTCCTTGTCCTTGACGATTATGTTGACGCTGAACTTGTCGGCGGGATAGTCCTGCCGCAGTATGCTGTTCAATAGCGCGCCTATCGTGCGGCTCTCGTTGCGGGCGGGAATGACGAGCGCAATCCTGCGCTTTTCCGTCGCCTCGACGCGCTTGGGCTTTCTGCGCGCGCCGAAAATCTGCCTGAACTTGGGTATGTATAGTATTGCGGCGAATATCACGCACGCCGCGAATATTGCCGTCACAGTATAGATGAAATTCAACATATCTCTCCTCCGTCTTTACGCCTTAAATATACAGAAGTTTTATTAAGCAATTGTTAAGCAGGTATTTTCGTTTGTTTAAGAATAAAAAAACGCCCCTTCCCGCGGCGCGGAAAGAGACGAGGTTTATTAAATGCGCAAAGGCGCGCAAATTTTACCGATTATTTAAGTTGTCGCGTATTATCGGGCTCTGCGCTCATTTCAAGAGCACGGAGAATACCGAGCCCTGCCCGACGGTGCTTTCGACGGTTATATCCGCCCCGACGAGCGAGAGTATCTCCTTGACCAGCGCCAGCCCCAGCCCGTTGCCCTTAGTCGAATGAGAGAGGTCGGCCTGATAGAACTTCTCGAAAATGTGCTTCATCTGCTGTTCGGTTATGCCGCACCCGCTGTCGCCTATGCTGACGAGTACGCCGCCCTCCGCCCTGTGCGCGGTAATGCGCACTGCGCCGCCCTCCTCGGTGAACTTGAAGGCGTTTGAAAGCAGGTTATTCCACACTATATCCAAAAGATTTTCGTCGCTTACGACCTTTATGCTCTCGTCGAAGTCGGTCTGAATTTCGATATTCTTCTTCTCCCAGACGTGCTCGAAGGCGATTATCGCCCTCGTCAGCTGTTCGCTGAGGTTATATTCGCCCTTATTTATGACCGTCCTCCGGTTTTCGAGGCGGCTGAGACTTAGAATATCCGAAACGAGCGTCGTCAGCCGCTCCGTCGCCTCGGAGATATTGCGGGCAAACTCCTTTCTGTCTTCTTCGGGAACGCCGTCGCTCTGCAACATCGTCGAAAAATTCTGTATTGCCGCAAGCGGTGTTTTGAGCTCGTGCGAGATATTGGAGATGAAATCTTTTTTGAGCATTTCCGTGCTCTCCAACGCCTCCGCCATAGTGTTGAAGTCGTCGAACAGCACCTGAAAATCGTCCTTTTTATCGCCCTTTTTGTGCGGGGGTATGCGCACGGAATAGTCGCCCGCGGCAACCGTCTGCGCGGCTTTTTTGACGCTGTTAATGTGTCGGAGTATGAAATGGTCTGACAGCGCCCAGACCGCCAGCACCGAAACGCCGCTTGCCGCCACGACATAAGCGCCGATAATGCAGTAAATGATCACCTTTGAATAGGGCAAATCCCATACCTTATCGACAATCATTGAAAAGCCGACGAACAGCGCGTCATACACGAGGAGCAGCGCTATCCAGAGCACTATCCTCATTGAGTAATCGTTCACCCGCTTGTCCTTGTATTTGTCGAGACTGTTGACTATCTTCATAGCAGCACCGCCTTATAGCCCAGCCCCCTGACGGTATCTATCCGAAACCCCGTGCAGGCGGCAAGTTTTTGCCTGAGACTGGTGATATGCACGTCGACCGAGCGCAACCCGCTCTCCGATTCATAGCCCGAGAACTCGTCCAGTAGCTGCCCGCGCGTGAATATCTTGTTGGGATAGGACAGGAGCTTGAAGATTATTTTGAACTCCCTGAGCGTCAGTTCGGTCTGTCTGCCGTCGACGGTGGCTATCATTGCGTCCTCGTCGAGGGTGAGATTGCCCGTCACCAGCCGCTTATCCGCCGCAATCTGCGAGCGCCTCAAAAGCGCGGAAATTCTCAAAAGCAGCTCGTCGAGGTCGACGGGCTTGGTCATATAGTCGTCAATGCCCGTGCGGAAGCCGCGTTCCTTGGCGGCGAAGTCCTCGCGGGCGGTCATGAACAGCAGGGGAATATTCTTGTCGTGCGCGCGAATGGCGGCGGCAAATTCAAACCCGTCCATTTCGGGCATCATAATGTCGGAGATAACGAGATCGAACTTGTCGGCATAGAGCATATCGAGCGCCTCGCGCCCGTTAGCCGCGCCCTTTGCGTTATAGCCGTGATAACTTAAATGCTTGCAGACCGCAAAATTGAGTTTTTCGTCGTCCTCGACGACCAGAATGTTTACCATTTTCCACCTCTTTAACCCATTATATCACACTTTTGTTAAGATACTGTTAATTTATTCCCGCCTTTTTCGCAAGCCCGCGCCCACCCACAGTAAGCCCGCGCCCACCCACAGTAAGCCCGCGCCCACCCACAGCAAGCCCGCGCCGCAAGCCGCCCTCTCTCGCAAGCCCGCGCCCGCACCGCCCGTCGTCGGGAGAAATTTTCCTGACGGAAAATGCGCCCCGAAAGCGCGAGGCTTTCGGGGCGCATCCCCATAAATTTTTCTATCCTTGCGAAGGCGAGACGCCCCGCAAAAACTTTAAAATTCAATTACTTGATGAACGGGCAGATCTTAGCGAAGAACGCGCCGCTTAAAATACCCTTCTTAAAGAGCAGAGCGCCTACCGCGTAAGCGATTGCAATGAGACCGACGAGGCAGCCGATAGTAATGCCCGCAATTGCGCCGCCCGAAAGCCCTGCGCTTGCGATGACGAACGTGAACGTAACCGCCTCTGCGCCGCCCTCCGTCCATTCATAGTTGACCGTGTCAAGAATGTTTACGGTGACGGTATAATTGCCCGCACCCGTCTGCTTGTTGCCCGAAACGCTCATAAGTTCTTCGTCAACGCCTTCGAGCACGAAGGTATATTCCTCGCCGCCTGCCGTAGGAGCAACGACCTTTGCCTTAGCAATCTCCCAGCTGAGCGCGGCGGGAGCGTTGGTGAGCTCATAGTTTGCGCTGTCATAGCTGAAAGTTGCCTCTGCGCTGTACTTGCCCGCATTAGTAGCCGAGTTGCCCGTATAGCTTGCCGTAACGCCTGCGGGAAGCCCCGTAAGAGCGACGGTGTGTGCGCTTGCGTTATAGGTGAACGCCGCCGAATAGTCCCACTTTGCGCCGCCGAGATCGATCGTCGCCGTGCCGATTGCAAACGCAATGCAGGCAATATAGGCTATCGTCTCAAAGAGCAGGCGTTTTTTTGTTGCATACTGACTATGTCTCGCCAAAAACAGCGTGCGCGCAATAAAACACGGCGCAATTATCGCGCCTGATATCACTTCCATTACAATAACCCCTGCCCAGACATATCCGAAAAGAATTGTTATAAGACAGAATGCAGGAAAGAGCAAAAAGCAAACGACCATAGGCG